>NZ_JBNAGF010000006.1:0-283198 GCF_049801055.1 Primorskyibacter sp. S87
GGCTTTGTTGCACAAATCGGTTGAGGGATTCACTGTGTGAATCCAGCGTGATAGCTGTGCGTCATGAGCAGTTGGGCCCCCACGAAATACAAGACCAGGAATTGGTCATCTTACAATGAGGCGTTGAGACGGCGCGGGTCGCTGTCGATTTGGTTTGACCCTGATATGGTCTGGGTTCCGCCACCGAGCGGCAAGCGCGGTCGGCGACACAGCTTTAGTGATGCTGCGATCCAAACCTGCCTGACGATCAAGGTGCTGTTTGGCCTTCCGCTCCGACAGACGACAGGCTTTGTGGAAAGCTTGTTGCAGTTGGTCGGGCTGGACTGGGCAGTTCCCGATTTCAGCACGCTGTGCCGCCGCCAGAGGACGCTGAACGTGGACCTGTCGTATCGTGGCAGTACCGGCCCGCTGAACCTTCTGGTTGATAGCACAGGCATCAAAGCTGAAGGTGAAGGCGAATGGAACGCACGCAAGCATGGCGGTCCCAAACGACGCATTTGGCGCAAGATACACATAGGGATCGACGAGGAAACGTTGGAGGTTCGAGCGGTCGAGGTTACCAGCAGCAACATCGGTGACGCGCCCATGTTGCCTGAGTTGCTGAACCAGATCCCCAACGACCAGGACATCGGATCAGTAACCGGCGACGGGGCCTATGATACGCGCAAATGCCATGACGCGATTGCCGCCCGGAATGCCCACGCTGTCATTCCGCCGCGTAAGAACGCCAAGCCGTGGAAACCCAGCAGCGCCGGAGCCATCGCCCGGAACGAAGCGGTTAACGCCTCACGATACTTGGGCCGCGCCATTTGGCGACAATGGAGCGGATACCACCGAAGAAGCCGTGTCGAGACCAAGATGCACTGTGTGAAGCTGATGGGGCAAAGTCTCATGGCGAGAGACTTTGATCGGCAGGTCGCAGAGATCCAAATCCGTGTCGCAGTCCTCAACCGCTATACCGCTCTTGGCATTCCCGTCACAGAAGCCGTAGGCTAAATCCGTCCGGGGAAAGGGGAAGTCCCATCCTCACAGGATTTGTGCAACAAAGCCCCGCTCATGTAACTTCCAGCCGTCGGAAATGCAGCGTAATGTACGAATGTCCGGTCTGGTAAAGCTGCGCCGCGGCGAAAGAAAGCTCGGCCAAGGTCAACTTTGAGCCGACCTTTCGAGGGCCAATGTCAGCAATGCGCGGTCGACAACCGTTGATGCAAAGCGCAGCACTCGTCAGAATGGGCTCGGAGCAGCCGTCCGCTGCGGAGGCCATTAATGTCTGCTCTGAGGGATAGCAGACGTTTGCAGAATAGGCGTCTCGCTTTGCCTATTTGATAATCAATCAATTGTCAGCAGGGGCATAGCTCGTTGATTTTATTGAGTTTAGATGTTTCCGCGGGCTTCTCAACAACAGTTTCTACAACATTCCGCAACAAACTCAGGTCCTGCATGTCCAAATTTCTCTTCCGAAGTCGAGCAGCTAGTATCCGATGACACAAAGAGAAAATGGCATGTTGATCCGCGAATGTCCGTACAACGCTTCGGCGACTGAAATTGTGTTCTCATAGTCGCGGCTCACCGCATTCCTACCTCCAGTTTTGTACTTATAGCTGAGCGGAACGGCTAGTAAGAGATGCTCCATGTCCACCATGACTAGCGCTTGTATAAGGTCGCGATAAACTGCGTTTCCCATCCACGCTCGACCTGCTTCCACTTCTAGTCCCGTGCGCCACTCAGCGTGCCACGCGTCCACTTCATATTGAAGATCGACGACATTTAGGACTAGGCTCTGTGGCTCGGCTCTTCGATTGTGCATCGCATGGCGCGGGCAGCTACTTCCGTGACCGCCCATTTCCGCTGAAGAGGCTCGAATGTTGCAGAGTTGTTGTAGAGGCACTGCAAAACTACCAAAGCCGCCCTCAAAGGCGGCTTGTTAGTCTCTTGTTTTCTATGAGAGATTTTGGCTCCGGCGGTAGGGATCGAACCTACGACCAATTGATTAACAGTCAACTGCTCTACCGCTGAGCTACGCCGGAACGGTTCGTGCCCTATAGCAATCCCGAATCCTGGCGTCCAGTGGCGAAATTCGTGTCGGGTCAAAAAAGGCGGGTGGCGTGCTGTCCCGGTCTTTCGCGTCCTGACCCGATGCAAGGCCACGCTGCCGTCTTTGGGCGCAAATGATCGCCTTGCCGCTCCCTAATCCGCAAGCCGGACAAACCGGGCTGTTGCCGACAAGTCGGATTCTGGGCCGGCCCGGTGGCGGCCTGTCAGGTCCACCAGATGAGCAAAGACATTGCGTTCGGCGGCTGGCAGGAGGGCAGGGGGTGTTTCGGTATAGATGCGCTCTGCGAGTTGGCGGGCCGTGGCGGGACCATCGGACAGCTGGTCGAGAATTGCGGCTTCGCGGGCGAGGCGATGCTCGATAAGCCAGTCGAGCCGTCCGCCCGGGTCCGTGATCGGGGCGCCATGGCCCGGGTGGAACACGTCCCAATTCCGCGATCGCAGGGTCCTGCACGAGGCCATGAAATCGGTCAGATCGCCATCCGGGGGCGAAACCAGAGAACTGGCCCAGCCCATTACGTGATCAGCCGTAAAGCAGCTTGCGTCACAGGCAAGCGCAATGTGATTCCCGAGATGGCCCGGCGTGTGAATGACCTCGAGCGACCAGCTGTCGCCGTCGACGATGTCACCATCGCCAAGAGTGATGTCAGGAACGAATGCGGTGTCGATCCCTTCGCCGCCGCCAGCCAGCCCCTGTGCGGCCAGATCCCGCATGACTGCGCTCCGACCCGCTTGTGCATCGCCATAGGCCAGAACCGGGGCCTCGGTGCGTGCGGCCAGTGCACGGGCCAGTGGCGAGTGATCGAGATGCGTGTGCGTGACAAGGATGTGGCTGATGCTCTGCCCGGGTTCAAGCGCGGCAAGGATCGCCTCGAGATGGGCCGCGTTGTCCGGTCCCGGGTCGATGACCGCCAGTTCCCGATCCCCAAGCAGATAGGTGTTGGTGCCGCGATATGTCATCGGCGACGGATTCGGCGCAAGAACCCGGCGCACATTGTCCGAAAGCCGGATCGCCTCGCCCACGGGCGGGTTGAAATCGTCGGGGGGCTGGGTCATGTCTCTTTCTCACCTCTGTCCTGCCCGCTAGGCTTAGCCCATGACCTTTCGCTGGCTCAAACATTATATGCCCCGCAGCCTTTATGCCCGTGCTGCGCTGATCCTGGTTCTGCCGGTGGTAGCCTTGCAGCTTGTCGTATCGGTTGCCTTTATCCGCAGCAGCCTTGAGGACGTCACCAAGCAGATGACGCTGACCGTGGTTCGCGAACTGGACATGATCGCGAACCAGACGGCCTCGGCCGCCGATCAGCAAAGCATGCTGGCCCAGATGCGTCCATTTCTGGCTGACTTGCAGATGCAGGTTCGGTTCGTCAACAGCGGTGAAGTTCCGGCGACGGATCAGCTGCGCTGGATCGACTACACGGGCCGGATAATTCGCCAGACCCTGCGCAACCAGATCGAAGACACGATGGCGGTGGAACTGCCGGACAACCTCGTGGCGCGGCTGTATCTCGACACGGATCTTGGCCCGGTCGAAGTGGTTTTCGACCGCCGCCGCCTGTCTCCGGCAGCCCCGCATCAGCTGATCGTGACGATGGCATTCTTTGGCCTGCTGATGACGCTGATCTCGTTTCTCTACATGCGCAACCAGCTTCGGCCGATCAAGCGTCTCGCCGATGCTGCGCAGGCTTTTGGGCGGGGGCGGACGGTTCCATACACCCCGTCCGGGGCAACCGAGGTTCGCGCGGCCGGCAGCGCCTTTCTCGACATGCGGGCGCGGATCGAACGTCATATCGAACAGCGCACCATGATGTTGTCTGGGGTCAGCCATGATCTTCGCACACCGCTCACGCGGCTGCGGCTGGGGCTGGCCATGCTGGACGAGCAGGATTCCGAGCCGTTGTTGCAGGATGTGGACGACATGCAGGGCCTGCTGGATGCGTTTCTGGAGTTCACCCGCGGTGTCAGCGAAAGCCCTCCGGAACCCGTTGATCCGATTGCTCTGGTCACACGGATAGCAACGGATGCACAGCGCGAGGGCAAGTCGGTGGAGTTGGTTTCCGCCAGCGGAGAAGGTGAGATGCCGCTGCGAAAGGTGGCGCTCCGGCGCGCGGTGGAAAACCTTGTCGGTAATGCCGTTCGCTATGGCAACAAGGCTGAGATTTCGGTCACGCTGACCGACAAGTCGCTTCGAATCCGGGTCGAGGATGATGGTCCGGGAATACCACCGGATCGGCGCGCCGAAGCGATGAAACCCTTTGCCAGACTGGATCCGTCCCGCAACCAGAACAAGGGAAGCGGTGTCGGTCTTGGTCTTGCGATCGCTTCCGACGCGGCCCGGGCGCATGGCGGTGTTCTGCGGTTGGGAGAAAGCGAAAATCTGGGCGGATTGCGCGCCGATATCGTGATCGGTCGGTAGGGGCGCGGATTGGCCGCAGCGCTAAATCTGGGTGTGCGAACGACACGTCCGGAGGTGTGGCGCGGTGGTAGGCCCGGAGGGATTCGAACCCCCAACCAAAGCGTTATGAGCGCTCTGCTCTAACCGTTGAGCTACAGGCCCGCCTGAGGGCATGGGTATCACGATGATGCCCGGCGTCAAGCCTGACCGTGCCCCGGCATGTTGCAAGTGACTGCGCAATGGACTAACCCGCGCGCAAGCGATCGAGAGGATGGGCCGATGACCAAGGGCGACGCAGCGGGCAAGGGCGGTTTGACCTATGCCGAAGCGGGTGTGGATATCGACGCGGGCAATGCGCTCGTTGACCGGATTAAACCCGCGGCGAAGCGGACGAACCGTTCCGGAGTGATGAGCGGGCTGGGCGGATTTGGCGCTCTTTTCGATCTGAAGGATGCGGGCTACTCAGATCCGATCCTCGTCGGGGCGACCGACGGTGTCGGCACCAAGCTGCGTATCGCCATCGACACAGGGCATGTCGACGGCGTCGGCATCGATCTTGTAGCGATGTGCGTCAACGATCTGGTCTGCCAGGGGGCGGAACCGCTTTTTTTCCTCGACTATTTCGCCACCGGCAAGCTGGAAACCGAAACCGCCGCCCGGATCATCGAGGGTATCGCCGAGGGCTGCGTTCGCTCGGGCTGTGCCCTGATCGGTGGCGAGACTGCGGAAATGCCGGGCATGTATCCCGAGGGCGATTTTGATCTTGCCGGCTTCGCCGTGGGCGCCATGGAGCGGGGCACGGCCCTGCCGGCCGGCGTGCAGGAGGGCGACGTGCTTCTGGGGCTGGCCTCGGACGGGGTTCACTCCAACGGTTTTTCGCTGGTGCGCAAGTTGGTTGAGGTTTCGGGGCTGGGCTGGGAGGCGGATTGCCCGTGGGGTGACGGATCTCTGGGTGCCGCATTGCTCACACCGACCCGGCTCTATGTGCGGCAGGTGCTGGCCGCGATCCGCTCCGGAGGGGTGCACGCGCTGGCGCACATTACCGGCGGCGGGCTTACCGAAAACCTGCCGCGTGTCCTGCCAGACGGGTTGGGCGCAGACGTCGACCTGAGCGCATGGGATCTGCCTCCGGTGTTTGAATGGATGGCCGCGACCGGAAGCATCGCTGAAAGCGAAATGCTCAAGACGTTCAACTGCGGTGTCGGCATGGTTGTGATCTGCGCGGCAGATCAGGCCGCGTCGCTTGAGGCGCAGCTTGTCGCCGAAGGCGAGGCTGTCTGCCGGTTGGGCCGCGTGACCGTCGGTGAGGGCATCCGATACGAAGGCCGTTTGCTGTGAGCCACAAACGCGTTGCCATCCTGATTTCGGGCGGCGGCTCGAACATGGTCAAGCTGCTCGAGAGCATGACCGGCGATCACCCGGCGCGGCCCTGCCTAGTGCTGTCGAACGATCCGAATGCTGGCGGCTTGAAGAAAGCAGCCGAACGCGGCGTTCCGGCAAAGGCCGTCGATCACCGGCCTTTTGGCAGTGACCGTGCTGGTTTCGAGGCGCTTCTTTCGAAACCGCTGGAAGAAGCCCGGCCGGATATCATCTGCCTTGCCGGTTTCATGCGGGTTCTGACCGAGGATTTCGTTTCGCGCTGGCAGGGGCGGATGTTGAACATTCATCCCTCGCTGCTGCCCAAGTATAAGGGGCTCAACACCCATGCCCGGGCAATCGAGGCGGGCGACTCTGCGCATGGCTGCTCGGTCCACGAAGTGACGGCGGCGCTGGATGGCGGCCCGCTGCTTGGGCAGGCGCGGGTGCCTGTACTGGATGGCGATACGCCGGAAAAACTGGCCGCCAGAGTGCTGGAGCAGGAGCATCGGCTCTACCCGGCGGTTCTCCGCCGTTTTGCCGACGGGGACCGTACGCCGCTCTTGCTGGAAGGCTAAACCCCGTTTGCGGGTCTTGGCATCCGGCCGGGCTTCGGGTTACGGTCCTCTGACCGTGGGGGGTGGCCTGCGCCTTTGCCGCATGTGCGGTATGTCGGGGCAGGAAAGCGGGCTGTATTTGAAGAAGAACAAGAAAAGACAAAGTATTCGATGAAAACCATCACCACCACGCAGGAGCTCGCCGAGTTCTGCGCCGCTGCCAGCAACAAGCCCTATGTCACCGTCGATACGGAATTCCTGCGCGAACGCACGTATTACTCCAAGCTGTGCCTCGTGCAGGTGGCCTATCCGGCGGACGGCGGGCAGGACGACCCGGACAGCGCCGTTCTGGTCGATCCGCTGGCCAAGGGAATATCGCTTGAGCCGCTTCTGGACCTTTTCCGGAATGAAGATGTGGTCAAGGTCTTTCACGCCGCACGTCAGGATCTGGAAATCTTCTGGATCGAGTCCGGCGTCTTTCCCAAACCGCTGTTCGACACTCAGGTCGCCGCCATGGTGTGTGGTTTCGGAGATCAGGTCGGCTATGAAACTCTGGTCAAGAAAATTTGCAAGCAGCCGCTCGACAAGACTTCACGGTTTACGGATTGGTCGCGACGCCCCCTCAGCGAAGCGCAGAAAACATATGCTCTGGCCGATGTCACTCATCTGCGTGAGATCTACGAATATCTTGCTGCTGATCTGAAAAAGACCGGTCGGGCCCACTGGGTTGGCGAAGAACTGGGCATTCTGACCGACCCCGCAACTTATAATATTCGTCCCGAAGACGCCTGGCGTCGGGTCAAGACACGAACCAACTCGGGCAAGTTTCTGGCCATCGTTCGGGAGCTCGCGGCGTTTCGCGAGGAATATGCCCAAACCAACAACGTACCGCGAAATCGGGTGTTCAAGGATGATGCCCTGATCGAATTGGCTTCGACCAAGCCCCGCACACAATCCGATCTGGGGGGATCCCGGCTGTTGCTGCGCGAGGCGCGCAAGGGCGCGATCGCCGAGGGCATTCTGGAGGCAATCGCGCGCGGGGTCGAGTGTCCGGCAGACAAGCAGCCGAAACCTGACCGGTCCCGGGACAAGCTTCAGGTCAACCCGGCACTGGCTGATCTTTTGCGGGTGCTCCTGAAAGCCAAGACCGAAAGCGCGGGCGTGGCTGCCAAGCTTATTGCCCCTAGCGCGGATCTGGATGCAATCGCCGCCGGCCTGCGGGATGTGCCGGCCTTGTCCGGCTGGCGCTACGAGGTCTTTGGCGAGGATGCACTTCGGCTGTGCCGGGGCGAGATAGGGCTTGCGGCCAAAGGTCAGAACGTCAAGGTCGTATCGCTCTGACACCCGCGCAGCGCCGTGTTATATTACGCCTTTTCAGTAAGTTGAGTCGCGATCTTGATGTCGCCCTCAACCAGGTGAAGCTATGTATTCACCGGCGACGGGCCTCGCGGGCATTATCCTGACCAATGACACGTACCGTGCGTACAGAGGCAAGCTCCTGCCGGGACAGGGTCACAGCAGCGGTGATGGTGCGGGTGTTCTCGGCGCCCTGGTTGGTTGCTTCTTCAGGGTAAAGCACCCGGAAACTGTAAACCACCAGCCCGCTGGGATCGCCCTCGGCTGGCGGTTCCAATCGTAGTCGCGCACCGAAAGCGCCTTGGCGGCTGGCCACGCCGGTGGCCCGGACGATCGCTCCGGTTGAGGTCGGGTCGACCTGCAACTCGGTAATGGAGGCAATCGGCACACTCGAATCCAAAGCTTCTGCACGGGCAAAGATCGACTTGCGCTCTTCTGGCAGCAGCGCATTGCTATGGCTGGCCAGCGTATCCGGTGCAACGGTTGTGCTGGATCCGAACCAGTTCCGCGGATTGGCTCGCGAAGTACCCCAGTCGCTGCATCCTGCCAGAACGATAGTGGCCGTCAGTAGAAGTGTCAGGGTGGTGCGCATGTGCTCAGCCGCTCTCAATCATTTGTCGGTTAACGGATTAGCCTATCCCTGAGCGGTTGAAAAGCCGCAAGCCGGTGGCATGGGCAGGGCTGGACAGCAGCGGTCGGGCGGCATAGGTCAGGCACAGACCGCACACAGGAGTTCCCCGATGGCTGCTGCCGCCTTTGAAGAAATTGTCGAGGATTTCGAGTTCCTTGAGGATTGGGAGGATCGATACCGCCATGTGATCGATCAGGGCAAGGCGATGGAACCTCTAGACGAAGCGCTGAAGGTGGATGCAACCCGGGTACACGGCTGCGCCAGTCAGGTCTGGCTGCATCCGGTGATCGAGGGCGGACAGTTCCGTTTCGACGGCGACAGCGACGCGATGATCGTGCGCGGCCTGATTGCCGTTTTGCGCGCCCTATACAACGGATTGCCGGTTGCCGAGGTGCCAAAAGTGGATGCCCGGGCGGAGCTTGAACGGCTCCAGCTGAACGATCATCTCTCTGCACAGCGCTCCAACGGGTTGCGGTCAATGATCGCGCGGATCCGCGAAGTGGCGGCAGAGAACGCTTGAACAGAGCAATGCGCCCACCGCGCCACACGTGCAGTCTGATGCAATTCACAAGCGCCTGTGGGCAGGATCAGGACCTTTCGGCAGCCCATTTGCCGAGGGTCGTTTCCAAATCTCCATAGCCGGTGTGGCGATGTTCAAAGGCCAGCCCCATCCTGTCGGCGATGGCGCGGGCGCGCTCAACCAGGTCTGGGTCTTCGCGCTGAGATTGATAGACCAGTTTCGTGTAATGCCCGAAATACATCTCGCGCAGTTCCGGGTGCCGGTCGAGCCCTAACGGCTTCCAGATGAAGGCGTCGAACTGCCGGGCAAGAAAATCGGTCAGGTAGAACGCGGTAAATTCCTCGCCGCTCAGCTCTTCAAAAGCGGCGTTGCCCTCGAAGAAGGAATAGCAATGCGGGCCTTCGACCATGTCGACACCCAGCGCGTCGCAGGCCTTTTTGAGAAGTCCTCCGGTGCCGCAATCCGCGTAGACCACGAACACCCGGTCATAGGCATCACGGTGTCGGGCAACGGCCTCGGATACGGCGCCAGTGATCTTTTCGGGCGCGTTGTGCAGGATGGCCGGCAGACAGGTCAGGTCCATATGCGCCCATCCGTGCCGTTCTTTCAGGGCCAGAATCTCGCGTGCCAATGCGCCACAGGCGATCAGCAGAATCCGTCCCGTGCCCGTGGGGGCAAGGCCGGTTTCTGTCAAATCGCTGTCAGTTGTCTGGGTCATGGTCGCGTCAGGACTATAGCAAATCGTCCCTGCAACAGGGGGCAGGGTCCGTAACCCGTAGCAAGATCGCAAATCCAGCCCATGTCGCGCAGCATGTCGGCTGTTGGCTCTGGCGCGCGGCGGGTCTGATGGTGAGTGACCACTTCGAAGTTGCCGTGATACTCGGTTTCCATGCGGCGGGTGAGCCGGGTGGCGGTGATGGTCACCTCGCTGCGGATGCTCCAGTCAGGCCCTTTGCGCTGACCGGAAAAAGGCACGACTCCGGTTCCGATCATATCGGCAAACAAGCGGCCACCGGACGGCAGGTGATCCAGGGCCGCCCGCGCGACCGGTTCAAGACTGTCCTGTCCGCTTGCTGTATCGACATAGCTCAGAACTTCACCAAGCGCAGTGATTGCGCTGGTACCAGCGGGGATCTGCGCCTCCGCGGCGCGTCCGGTCGCGACTTCGAGCCCACGCCCTCTGGCCAATTCCACGAATGCCGCAGACAGATCGATTCCCGATCCGGGAATTCCCCGATCGGCAGCAGCGGCCAGCCATGCGCCGTCCCCGCAGCCCAGATCAAACAGCCGTGCCTGGGCAGGGGCATCCTTGATTTCCCGGGACAGCCAGTCGAAGGCCGTCGCAAAGGTATCGGCGTAGCTCTCGGTGTGAATTCTGGCCAGATCCGGTGGATATTGTCCCGACATTGCACCTCTCTGAATAGCCTGGCCCGAAACGGCAACAGCCCCGCCCGAAGAGGCGGGGCCCACCAAACGTTTTATGGCGAAGTCAGCCCGCCATGCGGTTGTGCTTGCGCGACACGAACTCCTTGGCGGTTTCAACTGCAACGGCCGCATCGCGGCAATAGGCGTCGGCGCCGATGGCCTTGCCGAATTCCTCGTTGAGCGGCGCGCCACCGACAAGCACGATATAGTCGTCGCGCTTGCCCTGTTCGACCAGCGTGTCGATTACCACCTTCATGTAGGGCATGGTCGTGGTCAGTAGTGCCGACATGCCAAGGATGTCAGCGTCTTCGCGTTCCAGAGCCTCAAGATAGTTTTCGACGGGATTGTTGATGCCCAGATCGACAATCTCGAACCCGGCGCCTTCCATCATCATTCCGACAAGGTTCTTGCCGATGTCGTGAATGTCGCCCTTGACGGTTCCGATCACCATCTTGCCCACGCGTGGGGCACCGGTTTCGGCCAGCAGCGGCTTGAGGATGGCCATGCCACCTTTCATCGCGTTGGCGGCCAGAAGCACTTCGGGAACGAACAGGATGCCGTCACGGAAATCCGCCCCAACGATCGTCATCCCGCCGACCAGTGCCTTGGTCAGGATGTCGTAGGGTTGCCATTCACGTTCGAGCAGTATGTTGACCCCTTCTTCGATCTCTTCCTTGAGACCGTCATAGAGGTCGTCGAACATCTGTTGGACAAGTTCCTCGTCGTCGAGTTCCGAGAGGATGATGTCTTCTTCTTCCGACATTTGCGCCTATCCTTCAGCTGACGGGGAGGAGTTCCCCTGGGTGGCTTTTAGTCCTTTTGCGCCATTTGCAGCAAAACCGACTGTGTCGATTGCGACATAGGTGCATCTGCAACCGACCTATAAGCGTGAATTTACCGGAGTAATAATGAGAAATTCGCAGGAAGATCATGGGGTCGATTGCAAATGTTCGCTTTATGTTCTAGTTTTGCATCATGCATCACTCAAACTTCGTCGAGCGGGAACGCCGTAAGGCGCGCGGGGCCGTTTCCAATGAAACGGGGCGGTTCGATCTGGTGCGGCAGGACGAAGATGACGGCTGGGATCTGCCGGAGGACAGGGGCGCATTTCAAACCGAAGTCCGGGAGGAACGCGCCCGCAGCCTGATCACATGGAACCGGTCTCCGGATCTGCCCTTTGACCGTTCGATCAACCCGTATCGTGGATGCGAACACGGCTGCATCTACTGTTTCGCCCGCCCGACGCATGCCTATCTTGGCCTGTCGCCCGGTCTCGACTTTGAGACAAGACTGGTGGCACGGCCAAATGCAGCGGCGGTTTTGCGAAAGGAGTTGAGTGCGCGGCGATACAAGGTGGCCCCGGTCGCCATCGGCACCAACACCGACCCCTACCAGCCTGCAGAGAAAGATCGTGGCATCATGCGCGACTGCCTGCAGGTTCTGGCCGAGTTCAACCACCCGGTCGCGATCGTCACCAAGGGTGCTCTGATCGAACGGGACATCGATATTCTGGCGCCGATGGCCGAATTGGGGCTGGCGCGGGTCGGAATTTCGGTCACCACACTGGACGCGGGATTGGCGCGACGGATGGAACCTCGCGCCCCATCCCCGGCGCGGCGCCTGAAGGTGATCCGTCGGCTGACAGGTGCCGGAATCCCAGTGCGGGCGATGGTTTCACCCGTCGTTCCGGCACTGACCGACCATGAGCTTGAGGCGATTTTGCAGGCCTGTAGTGATGCCGGCGCAGACGCCGCCAGCTGGATCATGTTGCGTCTGCCACGCGAGGTGTCCAGGCTTTGGCAGGACTGGCTGGCCGAACACGCACCCGACCGAGCCGACCGGGTGATGGCCAGATTGCGCGAGATGCATGGCGGGCGTGACTATGATCCGCGCTGGGGGCACAGAATGCGCGGCGAAGGGCATTATGCCGAAATTGTTGCCCAGCGGTTCCGCGCGGCAGCACGGCGGCTGGGGCTGGATCGCAATGTGGCGCAACTGCGCTGCGATCTCTTCGCGGTGCCTCCCAAGGCAGGTGACCAGCTCTCGCTCCTTTGAAACCTGTTGGCTAAGGTGCTCAGGAGAGGAGATCTGTCATGTGGGATGAACGCTACACCAAGCCCGGATACTTGTTCGGAACCGAACCGGCTGACTACCTGAAACGGGAAGCGGTGAGATTGGAGCCGGGATCCCGCGTGCTCTGCGTGGCAGATGGCGAAGGACGGAATTCGGTTCATCTGGCGTTGCTCGGCCACGAGGTCACAGCGTTCGACGCGTCAGGTGTAGGGTTGGAAAAGGCCCGAAAGCTGGCTGCAACAGCCGGAGCAAAAGTAGATTTTCATCAAGCCGGGATCGAAGATTGGGACTGGTCGCAGCAATATGATGCGGTGATCGGGATCTTCATTCAGTTCGCTCCCCCCGATCTGCGGGCGAAGTTCTTTCGGTGGATGGCACAAGCGGTGCGGCCCGGCGGGTTGCTCCTGCTGCACGGCTACGCGCCACGGCAGGTGGAAAACGGAACCGGGGGGCCGCCGGATTCGGCCAACATGTATACGATGGATATGCTGCGCGATGCCTTTGCCGGTTGGGACATCCTGCACATCGACGACTATGACGCCGAGATCGACGAAGGGCCCGGGCATTCCGGTATGTCCGCCTTGGTGGACTTAGTAGCGCGCAAGCCCGGCTGAGGATCGGGCAGCAGGCGAGGCAGCTTGCCTGAAACGCAAAACGCCCCGCACGATCAGGCAGGGCGTCTTGTCTGGATATTTTGGAACGATCAGCGGTTTTCGATATCGACGTAGTCGCGCTGGGATTCGCCCAGATAGAGCTGCCGCGGACGGCCAATCTTGTGCGCCGGATCGGACAGTTGTTCCTTCCACTGCGAGATCCACCCAACGGTCCGCGACAGGGCAAAGATCGGAGTGAACATCGAGGTCGGGAAGCCCATCGCCTCAAGGATGATCCCCGAGTAGAAATCGACGTTCGGGAACAGCTTCTTTTCCTTGAAGTAAGGATCGTTGAGCGCGATGTGCTCAAGTTCCTTGGCGACTTGCAGAAGCGGATTGTCCTCGACGCCGAGCAATTCAAGCACTTCGTCGGCAGACTGCTTCATGACCGTCGCGCGCGGGTCCATGTTCTTGTAGACGCGGTGACCAAAGCCCATCAGGCGGAACGGATCGTCCTTGTCCTTGGCGCGCGCGATGTATTCGGGGATGCGATCGACGCTGCCGATTTCCTTGAGCATCTCCAGGCAGGCCTGGTTTGCGCCGCCATGAGCCGGGCCCCAAAGGCAGGCGATACCGGCCGCAATACAGGCAAACGGGTTGGCGCCGGACGAGGATGCCAGACGAACCGTCGAGGTCGAAGCGTTCTGTTCGTGATCGGCATGAAGGGTAAAGATCCGGTCCATTGCGCGGGCGAGGATCGGGTTTACCTCATAGTTTTCTGCCGGAACCGAGAAACACATGTGCAGGAAGCTCGACGCATAGTCGAGGTCGTTGCGCGGATACACAAAGGGCTGGCCGATCGAGTATTTGTATGCCATGGCCGCGATGGTCGGCATCTTGGCGATCAGACGATGCGACGCGATCTCGCGCTGGTGCGGATCCGAGATATCGGTGGAGTCGTGATAGAAGGCGGACATGGCGCCAACGACGCCGACCATGGTTGCCATCGGATGCGCGTCGCGGCGGAAGCCGCGGAAGAAGTTGTGCATCTGCTCATGGATCATGGTGTGGCGGGTAATCGAGGTTTCGAACTTCTCCAGCTCGGACGCGCTCGGCAGATAGCCGTAGAGCAGCAGGAAACACACTTCGAGATAGTGAGATTTCCCGGCCAGCTGGTCGATCGGATAGCCGCGATGCAAAAGAACTCCGGCTTCGCCGTCGATATAGGTGATGGTGCTTTCGCAGCTCGCGGTCGAGGTAAAGCCCGGGTCGTAAGTGAACACGCCTGCCTGACCATAAAGCTTGCGGATATCCACGACATCCGGCCCCTCGGTCGGGGAGTATACGGGCAGCTCGTAGTTTTTGCCCTTCAGGCTGAGTGTGGCTGTTTGCATCGGTTCAGTCATAGATGTCCCTTCCTCTTGCTGGCACGGGGCGCCTTGTTATTGTGCCCGCCGTTCTGGCGGTGGACCCGTGCTGGGCAGCGCCTGCGCGCAGACGCGCAGAACAGGTTATTACCGCATGGCGTTACCCGATTGTTACTGGCTGGGTTTAAGTCGCCACGTCTTGGAGCCGGGCCAGGGTCTCTTCGCGCCCCAGAACCAGCATCATGTCAAACACCGAAGGCGTTACCGCCCGGCCTGCAAGCGCAGCGCGCATGGGGCCGGCTAGCTTTCCGAACTTGGTGCCCTTGTCCTCGGCAAAGGCGTTCAGACACTCTTCGAGGTCATTCCGCGTCCAGCTAACATTTTGCAGATGCGGCGTCAATTCTGACAGTATACCATTGGATACAGAAGCAAGGGCCTTAGCCGCCTTAGCATCCGGTTCGATCGGGCGAGATGCAAGCACAAATTCTGCCTTTTCAATGAGTTCCGGGAATGTGCGCGCGCGCTCCTTGAGGCAATACATCGCACGCTGGATACCGGCAGCCTGTTCAGGGTTCAGCGGTGTCTCGCCGGCAGCCTCGAGATAGGCTTCGAGTTCCTGCCGCAGCGCAGCGTCGTCGCTCACGGCAATGTGCTGACCGCAAAGGTTTTCGAGCTTTTTCAGGTCGAACCGGGCCGGGCTCTTGCCAATGCCGTCGAAATCAAACCACGCGCGGGCCTGCTCATCGGTGAAGAATTCGTCATCGCCGTGGCTCCAGCCCAGCCGTGCAAGGTAGTTGCGCATACCGGCGGCCGGAAATCCCATCGCCTGATATTCCTGTGCGCCAAGTGCACCGTGGCGCTTCGACAATTTCTTGCCGTCGGGTCCGTGGATCAGCGGAATATGGGCCCAGACCGGCACATCCCAGCCCATCGCCTCATAGATCATCATCTGGCGGGCCGCATTGTTGAGGTGGTCATCGCCGCGGATCACATGGGTCACGCCCATGTCGTGATCATCCACGACGACCGCCAGCATATAGACAGGGGTGCCATCCGAGCGCAGCAGGATCATGTCGTCCAGTTGATCGTTGCCAATGCTCACGTCGCCCTGCACCTGATCGCGGATCACGGTCGTGCCCTCTTGCGGGGCCTTGATGCGGATGGCGTAGGGCGCGTCGGGATGGGTAGAGGAATCGGCATCCCGCCAAGGCGAGCGATAGAGGGTGGACCTGCCTTCGGCCCGGGCCTGCTCGCGATAGGCGGCGATTTCATCCTGCGTGGCGAAACACTTGTAGGCCTTACCCTCGGCCAGAAGCTGTTGCGCGACTTCGGCGTGACGGTCGGCGCCTTCGAACTGGCTGATTACGTCGCCATCATGGTCAAGGCCCAGCCAGTCCATGCCTTTGAGAATCGCTTCGGTCGCCTCCGGGGTCGATCGTTCCCGGTCCGTGTCTTCGATGCGCAGCAGGAATTTACCGCCGCGACCGCGCGCATACAGCCAGTTGAAGAGCGCGGTCCGGGCACCGCCAATGTGCAGAAACCCGGTTGGTGAGGGAGCGAAACGGGTGACGACCTGATCGGACATGAGGGCGTTTTACCTTCTGGTAACCATGGGGGGAATACGTTTGCGCCTGTCTAACGGGCCATGCGGCAGTGGGCAAGTATGAGGGCAGGCAAGAGACTTCTGGAAAGGCTTGACGTGGCGTTGTCGGCGCAACGGGGATACCTCTTTCCCTGGGCACCGGTATGTCTGGGCATTGGAATCGGAGTGTATTTCTATCTGCCCGGTGAGCCCTCGGTGGTCAGTCTCGGGGTCGTCGCGTTGGTAGCGGTTGTAGCTGCCATGGCTGCCTTGCGCTGGCCGGGCGGGCCGGCTCCGCTGATCTGGGCGCTGTCGTTGGCGGCGGCAGGGGTCTGCCTTGCCTCGGCCCGGGCGCACCATGTGGCCGCTCCGGTTCTGGACTGGCGCTATTATGGTCCGGTCGAGGGACGGGTGGTGGCGCTCGACCGGTCGGCATCGGATGCGCTTCGGGTGACGCTGGACAGGGTGCGCTTGCGGGATGTCGGCCCTCATAGTCTGCCTGATCGGGTCAGGATTTCGCTGCATGGCGGCGGCGCGGCGCCCGAACCGGGCGCGCGGGTGATGACCACCGCGCATCTGTCGCCACCGCAAGGACCTGTCGAGCCCGGAGGCTTTGATTTCCGCCGCCATGCGTGGTTTCGGCAGTTGGGTGCCGTCGGATATACGCGGGTTCCGCTTCTGATCGCTGAACGCCCGGGAAACAGCTTTGCCGGGCTACGGGTGTTCTCGCTGAGAATGGAGATTTCATCCCGCATTCGTTCCGTTCTTCCCGGAGATGTGGGCGGGTTTGCCGCTGCCGTCACCACCGGTGACCGGAGTGGGGTTAGCAAAGCGGCATTGGAAGCGCTGCGGAGTTCGAACCTTGCCCATCTGCTTGCCATATCCGGCC
The DNA here is from genome assembly GCF_049801055.1 of Primorskyibacter sp. S87. Taxonomy (NCBI): domain Bacteria; kingdom Pseudomonadati; phylum Pseudomonadota; class Alphaproteobacteria; order Rhodobacterales; family Roseobacteraceae; genus Primorskyibacter; species Primorskyibacter sp. S87. The sequence goes on from NZ_JBNAGF010000006.1 coordinate 16,797, forward strand.
TGCACATGGGGTTGCTCGTTGGTTTCGTCTTTGCCGGACTGCGATTGGTCTTCGCAAGCATTCCCTTCGTCGCGCTGCGCTGGCCCATACGCAAGATTGCCGCCGTTGGGGCCTTGGTGGTGGCGGCATGCTATCTGGCGATGTCGGGTGGCAATGTGGCGACCGAGCGGGCCTTTGTCATGGTTGCCGTTGCCTTGGGGGCATTGCTGGTCGATCGCCGGGCACTGTCGCTACGGGCGGTGGCCGTGGCTGCATTGATCGTTCTGACTTTGCGACCCGAGGCCCTCTTGAGCCCGGGATTCCAGATGTCCTTTGCCGCCACAACTGCGCTTGTCGCAGTATTCGGCTGGATCCGGGATGCGCGTTTGCCGCGCGCGCCGCGCTGGCTGACCCCCGTTCTGGGAGTGGTGATTTCCTCTGCTGTGGCAGGGGCGGCCACCGGGCCGGTCGGGGCAGCACATTTTAACACGATGTCTCATTACGGGCTTCCCGCGAACCTGCTGTCGGTTCCGATGATGGGGATTCTGGTTGTGCCTTCTGCGGTGCTTGCGGCGTGCCTGACACCGTTGGGTCTCGAGGGCGTGGGCCTAGGGCTGATGGGGTGGGGGCTTCGCTGGATACTCGCCGTCGCCGAGTGGTTCTCGGGCTTGCCCGGCGCGCAGGGGCAGGTGGTGTCACCGGGCGCCTCGGTGCTGCCCATGATGGCACTAGGCGCGCTCTGGCTCATCCTCTGGCGGGGTTGGTGGCGCTGGTTTGGCCTTGCCCCGGTCTGCATTGCCCTTGCCCTGTGGTCGCAGGCCGAACGACCGGCTGTGCTGGTTGCCGATACCGGTGGATTGGTTGGAGTTATGACCAAGGACGGAAGGGCGTTGTCCAAGCCCAAGGGGGCCGGGTTTATCGCGACGGTCTGGTTGGAAAATGATGGCGATGCGGCAGATCAGGCACGGGCGGCCGACCGGTGGCCAGGTGAGGCCGGCAAATTGCGGCGCATTCAGCTGGGTGGTCTGGAACTGGATCACGTAATTGGCAAGCGCGCTTTGCAATCCTACGATGGCTGCCGGGCTGGCCGAATTGTGGTCGTTTCGGTTCCCGCGCCCGATCTTGGCCCCTGCACCCTGTTTGACGTGACCCGTTTGAGGGAAACGGGCAGTCTTGCGATCTCGGCAAAGGGAAAAGTTACGCCGACGCTGGATGAGAGCGGCCGCCGACTGTGGTCCGGAGAAAAACAGCGATAATTTCTCGCAGGTGCCGTTTTCCGCAACCAGTGCCAATCGCCAAGGTGCGTTAAGAACCCCGATCGAGCGTTCTTCGACCGCCGCATGGCTGCTTGCAGCCGACAGCTTTTCGCAACGCCATTGCGTTTTTCTGACAGGACCGCATTGAAGTCGTGCGCTGCGCACCCTCGGAAAGCCCCAAAACAAAAAAGGCCGCGCCCGGCCGGGCACGGCACGTCTTGATGCAAGGGCAGAACCCCGGATTGATCGACGCTCAGTAGGTGCGGATCAGGCCAACCAGCCGGCCTTGAACCTTGACCTTGTCTTCGGGGAAAACGCGGGTCTCATAGGCAGGGTTGGCCGCTTCCAGAGCGATGGCGTTTCCTTTGCGGTGAAAGCGCTTCAACGTTGCCTCGTGACCTTCGACAAGCGCGACGACGATATCGCCATTGTCAGCGACCGAGCTTTCCCGGATCACGACAACATCACCGTCGTTGATACCTGCCTCGATCATCGAGTCACCCTTGACCTCAAGCGCGTAATGCTCACCGCTGCCGGAAACCATGCCGCCAGGTACCGCAACCTGGTGGGAAACCTGGCTGATCGCCTCAATCGGCACACCCGCGGCGATCCGGCCCATTACAGGAAGCTCCACGGCGTGCACCACGACCGGTTCAAAGTTGGCTGGTCGCGGACCTTCCGGACGGTCGCCTTCGATCACGCGGGGTTGAAACCCGGAAGGATCGCCGCCGAGGCTTTCAGGCAGCTTGACGATTTCGATTGCCCGCGCCCGATGGGCTAGGCGGCGGATAAAACCACGCTCTTCCAATGCGGTGATTAGTCGATGGATGCCCGACTTGGAGCGCAAATCCAGCGCCTCTTTCATCTCGTCGAAACTGGGGGGGACGCCGTCGCGCTGAACCCGTTTGTGGATGAATTCCAATAGATCAAGTTGCTTTCTGGTCAGCATTGCTCACACCTCGCCGTGTTTGTTGCCGTTTTGTTGCCAAGTCGTTCGTTTTTCCATGTTCTACGCATGTTCTCGTTTTGTGTCAACACGTTCCGGTGGAATCCGGCCCTTGGACCGGCAACCGGGTTGCGCGATTTAACTTGGTAATCAAATCGTTAACGAGTTTTTAGGTTGGAAAGGCTTTAGTCGGGCAAAGCAATGTAGCGAACGGTCTCGCCGGCCATGCGGGCCGGATCGCCGGGCTGGCGGATCAAAAGCGCATTGGCCCGTGCCAGAACGCTTAAAAGAGAGCTGTCCTGATCCGACAGGGCGCAAATTTCGCCATCCCGAAAGATCGCGCGCATATAGTGCTCTCTTGGCCCGTTTTCTGTCAGATCCTTGCCAAGCCGGGCTGTCTGTGGCGCGGGGCTTGTCTTGGGCAGGCCCAGCATGGCCCGGACCATTGGAAGCACGAAGATATAACCGCAAACCATTGCAGATACAGGATTGCCCGGCAATCCGACCATTGCAGCATTACCCATGCGGCCCGCCATCAGAGGTTTGCCGGGCCGCATGCGAACCTTGTAGAAAGACCGCTCCATTCCAAGCTCGGCTGAAACCGAAGCGACAAGGTCATGATCGCCGACCGAGGCCCCACCGATCGTAATCACCAGGTCGGCGCCTCCGGCCAATTCAAAGGCGGTTTTCAGGGAAGCAACGGTATCCCGGGCAATCGGCAGCATCCGCACATGGGCGCCCGCCCGTTCAAGCAGCGCCTTGAGGCCAAAAGTATTGGACGCAATGATCTGGTCGGGGCCGGGTGTTTCACCGGGCATGACCAATTCGTCTCCGGTAGAGATCAGGGCCACGATCGGTTTGCGGGTCACCGGAACGTCGGCAATGTTCATCGCGGCCAGCAAAGCCACGTCTTCCGGACTCAGAAGGCGGGGGGCGGCAACCGTGTCGCCGCTGCGAAAATCGACCCCGGCCGGACGGATATTCGATCGTCCTCCCGGATCTGCCGAGATAGTGATGAGATCTTCGCGGCGGTCGATATCCTCTTGAATAACAACAAAATCAGCGCCGCTCGGCACCGGAGCACCGGTGAAAATTCGCACGGCCTGACCGGCACCGACCTTGCCCTCAAAGCCACGGCCAGCAGCGGCTTCGCCGATCACCTTGAACATGGCATGAAGCTCGACTTCGGCGGCCTTGACCGCGTATCCATCCATCGCCGATGCCGCAAAGGGGGGTTGGTCCCGTCCGGCGGTCACGTCCTGTGCAAGAACCCGGCCTGCGGCCTCGGACAAAGGCACCGTTTCCGGCGGGATGGCAGACACCAAGGAAAAAAGATGGGCGCGGGCTTCCTCGACCGAAATCATGCCTCGTAGCGCCCTGATTTGCCGCCGTCCTTGAGCATCACCCGGATGCCGCCGATTTCCATCGCCTTGTCCACCGCCTTGGCCATGTCATAGACGGTCAGCGCGGCCGTGGATACAGCGGTCAGCGCTTCCATTTCAACACCGGTCTGGCCGGTGGTTTTGACCGTGCCTTCGATCCTGACACCGGGGAGGTCTGGGTCCAGCGTCAATTCGACGGCAACTTTGGTAACCGGCAGCGGGTGGCAGAGCGGGATCAGGTCGGGCGTCTTCTTGGCGCCCATGATGCCGGCAAGCCGGGCAACCGCCAGAACGTCGCCTTTTTTAGCGCGACCTTCTGCAATGATATCATATGTTTCCCGCGCCATCTTTACGTGACCCTCGGCCACGGCGATGCGGTTGGTCACGTCCTTGTCCGAGACGTCGACCATGTGGGCGTCGCCCTTGGTGTCGAAATGAGTCAGCGGCATGTCGGCCTCCTTACATCGCGCCCGGCACCAGTGGGTTGGCCAGTAGCGATTTCGTCGCCTCCGCTACGTCGTCCTGACGCATTAGGCTTTCGCCAATCAGGAAACACCGCGCCCCATAGCGGGCAATGTCTGCCAGATCCTCGGGCGTGTTCAATCCGCTTTCCGATACCAGAATCCGCTCGGCCGAGGCGTGCTTGGCCAGCGTTCTGGTGGTGTCCAGACTGGTCTCAAAGGTCTTGAGGTTGCGGTTGTTGATCCCCAGAAGAGGGCTTTTCAGGCCGTTTGCGCGTTCAAGTTCTTCGAGGTCATGCACCTCAATCAGCACATCCATGCCCCAGTCAAAGGCCGTCTGCTCAAGCTCGGCGGCCTGGGTGTCGGAAACCGATGCCATGATGATCAGAATGCAATCTGCGCCGAGGGCGCGCGCCTCGACAACCTGATAGGGATCATACATGAAATCCTTGCGCAGAGCGGGCAGATCGCAGGCACTGCGGGCGGCGGACAGGTATTCCTTGGCGCCCTGAAAGCTGGGTGTGTCCGTCAGCACCGAAAGACATGTGGCCCCGCCTTCGGCATAGGCTTGCGCCAGCTCTGGCGGGTCAAATTCGGGCCGGATGAGCCCTTTGGACGGGCTGGCCTTCTTGATCTCGGCGATCAACCCATAGCCGCCCCGCGCAGCCTCTTGCAAAGCCTTGGCAAAGGGACGGACAGCGCCCGCCTCGCGTGCTTCGGTTTCCAAAGCCTCCAATGGCTTGGCGGCCTTGTCGGCGGCAACCTCTTCCAGCTTGTAGGCCTTGATCTTGTCGAGAATGGTTCCGGTCATGAATTGTCCTGCGTGATGCGCGCCAGCGCGCTGATTTTCTCGCGGGCCTTGCCGCTGTCGATGCTTTCTGCGGCCATTGCCACACCTTCGCGCAGGTCCGCCGCCGCGTCCGCCACAACCAGCGCAGCAGCGGCGTTCAGCAGAACTGCATCACGATAGGCCGAGGCGGCGCCGTCCAGCAATGCCCCGAAAGCCACGGCGTTTTCAGCAGGCGTGCCACCAAGGATGTCTTCGAAAGGGTGAACCGGCAGGCCGGCGTCCTCGGGATGCAGCTCAACTTCTTTGACTGTGCCGTCCTCGAGCGCCGCTACCCAGCTGACGCCGGTGATCGTCAGTTCGTCCGTTCCGTCCGAACCGTGCACCAGCCACGCCCGGTCCGAGCCAAGCTGGCCAAGGGTTTCCGCCATCGGACGGATCAAGTCACGCGAGAAAGCGCCGGTCAGCTGGCGTTTTGCACCGGCCGGATTTGTCAGCGGTCCGAGAATATTGAAGATCGTACGCGTGCCAAGCTCCTGACGAGTTGGCATCACATGGGCAATCGCCGGGTGATGCATGGGTGCCATCATAAAGCCGATACCGACTTCTTTCAGAGCCTTTTCAACAACCTGCGGTCCGACCATCACGTTAATGCCCATCTCCCCCAACGCATCAGCAGCGCCGGATTTCGAGCTCAGGTTCCGATTGCCATGCTTGGCTACGACGACACCGGCTCCGGCCACGACAAAGGCGGTTGCGGTCGAGATATTCAGTGTCCCCTTGCCGTCACCGCCCGTGCCAACGATGTCGATTGCGCCGTCGGGCGCGTGCACCGCATTGCACTTGGCGCGCATAACGGCGGCAGCTGCGGCATACTCGTCCACTGTCTCGCCACGGGTCCGCAGCGCCATCAACAGGCCGCCGATCTGGCTGGGTGTCGCTTCGCCGTCAAACAGGATGGCAAAGGCATCCTCGGCTTCATCGCGTGTCAGGGGACGGTCGGCTGCCGCGCCGATCAAGGGTTTCAGCCGCTCGCTCATGCGGTCACCTTCATGTCTTTCAGAAAATTCTCAAGCAGCGCATGGCCATGTTCCGATGCAATGGACTCAGGGTGGAACTGTACACCATGCATGGGCAGCTCCTTGTGCTGGAGGCCCATGATCGTTCCATCCTCGAGCCATGCCGTGATCTCGAGGCAGTCGGGCAGGGTTTCGCGCTCTACGATCAGCGAGTGGTAGCGGGTGGCTTCAAAAGGCGATGGCAGGCCGGCAAAGAGACCGGTTCCGGTGTGATGCATCGTTCCCATCTTGCCATGAACGATCTCGTGGCACCGTGTCACCTTGCCGCCAAAGGCCTGACCGATGGTCTGATGGCCAAGGCACACACCCATCAAGGGGGTGCGGGTTTCGGCAGCCGCTTGCGTCAGGGCAAGGCAGATCCCGGCTTGATCCGGGTCGCAGGGGCCGGGGCTCAGCAGGATCCCGGCGGGCTTCATGGCCATTGCTTCCTGCACGTCGATGGCGTCGTTGCGACGGACGACCATCTCGGTTCCCAGCTCCCCGAGGTAATGCACCAAGTTGTAGGTAAAGGAATCGTAGTTATCGATCAGCAGCAACATCGGGTTTTTCGCATAAGTTGGGGCTGGTGGCGGAAGGTCCAGCCGCTCTATAGTGTCGGCACATACATGTTCAGGGTTGCGCGGCAGCGTCAAGAGCCGCTTGATGCGCGTGTGCCCGATCGTGGCATGAAGGTTGGCGACCGCTCCTGACAGAGGGCGGAGCCGGGTCGATTGGCCGGGGACGGGCGCAGAAGCTGCAACGGCTCTGACGCAGGGACCGGCCGGGAGACTGGCAGAGAGACAGGCAAGTAAGAGGGCACGAACACAATGCGTGGGTTTGTCGGAGGAATGATTGTCGGAACGGCCATCGTGGCGGTGGTCGGGGCAGGGATGTCCTTGATGTCGCCTCTGCCGCAGCGACCGATCGTAAACGGGGATGGCCCACAAACGGGAACGGAAACCGAGGCACCCACCGATAGTGGTCCGGTTGCCAATCTCGGAACCGATGGCGACCTTGTCGAATTGGCCCCTGTCGGCCCCGGTGCACAAGACAGCGAGCACGAAACGCTGACGGCGTTGGATGATGCCGACACCCAACCGGGAGACAAACCAAGTGTCGGCCCGGCCACTGGCGCGCTGGACGGTCCCGGAGATCAACCGCAGAGCGGATCGGTTTCTGTCGGCGCAGATACACCGGTCTCTGCCAGAGACCAAGCAGGACTGCCGCAATCTCCGCAGGAAGAACAGACACCGACGGCGGCCACCGATACACCGGCGCAACCTGCGCTGCCTGATCTGGGTGACAGCGATACTGGCTTTGGGTCGCAAACTTCGGATACCGAAACCGCACCTTCGGTGAGGGAAACCGATGATCCGGCCCCCGATACAACGGAACCTACAGCCGTGGCTGAAGAAACGGCACCCGAGGCTGCACCGCAACCATCGACTGAATCCTCGGTCACTGCCGGAAACGAAGCGCCGGTGGTGACGCCGGACTCGGAAGGCGCAGATGCACCGAAATTGGCGGCGTTGCCGCAGGCCGGCTCCGGAGCGGATAGCTCGACATCGCCGACAGTGGGCAACAGGGTTGTGCCGCTGACCGAACGCAACAAGCCCGAGGCAGAACCCGAGACAGCCGAAGTTGTTGTCTCCGGCGACGCCACGCCTTTGGAGACCTACGCTGCGAGTTTTGAAAATACCGAGGACAAGCCGTTGATGGCGATTGTTCTCATCGATGACGATATGGCGCTTGGGGGCGAGGCACTCAGGGATTTCCCATATCCGCTCAGCTTCGCGGTTGATCCCGCTGCCCCGGATGCAGCCGAAAAAATGGCGCGCTACCGCGCCGCAGGGCAAGAGGTGGTGGCTATGCTGAACATGCCGGGCGCCTCCACCGCGCAGGATGCCGAAGTTTCACTTTCGGTCTGGCTGGACGTGATGCCCGAAACTGTCGCCCTGCTGGAGGGCACCGGAAGTGGAATTCAGGGCAACCGTGAAATGGCAGAGCAGGTCTCGGCCATTGCCGGGTCTACCGGCCGGGGCCTGATCACGCAGGATAACGGTCTGAATACGGTGCAGAAACTGGCAGCCCGGAATGGTGTTCCCTCGGCCGTGGTGTTCCGCGATTTTGACGGCGCGGGGCAAACCCCGACCGTAATGCGCCGTTTTCTTGATCAGGCTGCATTCCGGGCACGTCAGGAAGGCGCCGTGGTTATGCTGGGCCGGGTGCGCCCCGACACGATCTCGGCGCTGTTGCTCTGGGGTTTGCAAGACCGGGCCAACCGTGTGACGCTGGCGCCCGTGTCGGCGGTGCTGACGCAGCAGTAATTGGGGCATCACGCCCGCATATTGTACAATACCGCTGTGCAGGGGAGCGGTCGCTCGGACTTGCAGGGTTAGGGTTCTCATTGGAGTTGCATCGCAACCACAAACACGAGCCCCATGAACACGCTCGGAGATGGGTATGAAATGCTCGGCATATATCGCGGCAAGTGCTGATGGCTTTATTGCCCGGGCCGATGGCGGCATTGACTGGCTGGAAGCCGCGGGCAAACCCGAGGCTGGTATGGGCGAGGGCTATGTCGACTTTGAGACCTATCTGGGGACGGTCGACTGCATGATCATGGGTCGCAGAACCATGGAGAAGATCAGCAGTTTCGATCTGCCGCCGGAAGCTTGGCCTTATGGACACATTAAGATCGTCGTTCTCAGTAACACGGTTGCAACGCCACCGGACAACTTGATGAACAAGGTCGAGATGTATTCGGGCGATCTGCATGCGCTGCTGGGCAAGCTGGAGGCCGAAGGCCATCAGAGCGCATATGTCGATGGCGGTTCCACCATACAGGCCTTCATCACGGCTGGGCTGCTGGATGAGATTGTGATCACCCAAATGCCGGTTCTGATTGGTGAAGGTAAGCCTCTGTTCGGAAAGACGCTTCGAGATGTGAAGCTAACTGACTCGCGCGCGGTGGTTTGTCCGAGCGACTACATCCAGATCCGGTATCGGATCGAGAATAATACTTCGAGCAGCTAACTTCAGACCAACATGAAGCGCTCGGATTGTCTTGGGCGCTACCCGGACCAGTTGCCGAATCACGGCCCATCGAGCAGCCGAACACGCCCATTGGACACGGTCGTGGACTGTTCAGGTGTTGCCGTCCCCGGTAAACCGGGCCGCATCGGCCGCGGCGCGACGGATGGCGTTTGATTTGTGCACCGTTTCCATGAATTCAGCCTCGGGGTCGCTGTCGTAGACCACACCACCACCGGCTTGAATGTACAGTTTGCGGTCTTTTACGATCGCGGTGCGCAGGGCGATACACATATCCATGTCGCCTCCGGCACTGAAATAGCCTACGCCACCGCCATAAATGCCGCGCTTTTCCGGTTCCAGCTCGTCGATGATCTCCATCGCCCGCACTTTGGGGGCGCCCGAGACAGTGCCTGCCGGCATGCCTGCAAAGAACGCATCCAGTGCGTCCTTGTCATCGGCCAGTTCGCCGACCACGTTCGACACAATGTGCATCACATGGGAATACCGTTCGATGATGAACTTTTCGGTCGGGCGCACGGTGCCGATCTTGGCAACACGTCCGGTGTCGTTGCGGCCCAGATCCAGCAGCATCAGGTGCTCGGCCAGTTCTTTCTTGTCGGCCAGCAGGTCCGCTTCGAGGGCGCGGTCTTCCTCGGGGGTGGCGCCGCGGGGGCGGGTGCCGGCGATCGGGCGGATTGTGACTTCGTCGCCGAAAACCCGAACAAGGATCTCGGGCGATGCGCCGACCACCTGAAACCCGCCGAAATTGAAGTAGAACATGAACGGCGACGGGTTGGTACGCCGCAACGAGCGATAAAGCGAAAACGGCGGAAGGGGGAAATCCTGTGTCCAGCGCTGTGCCGGAACCACTTGGAAGATGTCGCCGGCCCGGATGTATTCCTTGGCCTTTTCCACGGCCTCCATATAGCCAGACTTGGAGAAATTCGAGACGGGTGGCTCGACCTCTCCTTCGTCTCCGAGATCCCGGCTCTCACCGGGCATGGCCCGTTCCAGGTCTCGCACGGCGTCCATGACCCGCTCGGCTGCCTGCGCGTAAGCCGCCTTGGCGGATTGGCCGTCGCTGACCCATGCCGGAGAAACGACGGTGACCTCCCCCTTGACCCCATCGAGCACGGCAACGACCGAAGGACGCATCATCACAGCGTCCGGCAGGTCGAGCGGGTCAGGGTTCACGTCCGGCAGATGCTCGACCAGCCGAACCATGTCATATCCCAGATAGCCGAACAGGCCGGCAGCAGCCTGAGGCAGGTCGTCGGGCAAGTTGATGCGGCTCTCGGCCAGCAACGACCGCAAGTTGTCCATCGGGTTGCCGCTCTGGGCTTCGAACGCCTGATCGTCGAAGCGGGCGGTCCTGTTCAGCTCGGATTGCGTTCCCCGGCAGCGCCAAACGAGATCCGGTTTCATTCCGATGATCGAGTAACGCCCGCGCACCTCTCCCCCGGTGACCGACTCCAGCATAAAGGCGTCCTTGCGGGCACCTGTCAGCTTTAGCATCAGCGATACCGGGGTATCGAGATCCGCGGCCAGCCGGGTATAGACGATCTGGTTCTCGCCCGCTTCGTGGATCCGGGCAAAGCTCTCGAAATCAGGGGTCAGGGCCATGAAATGCTCTCGTTACTGGAAGCTCGACTGAACCGCGTTCAGTGCGCGCTGATCCACGGTAGGGCGGGCACGGGTCTGGGCGTCGCGCACAAAGGCGTCAAACAGGTTCTGCGCCAGCGCCTGATTCATCTGCTCGCCAAATGCGGTTTGCATTGCGGCCAGTTCTTCGTTTTCGACAGGCGGCAGGGTCTCGTCAAGACGCACGATCAGCACCACGCCGGGTCCGGATGTCACGCGTAGTTCGCCCTGTTCCATCTCAAAGATCTGGTTCATGAAATCCGCCGGTGTGCCTTCGAGATAGGCAGTTCGGGTTAGGCCATTCTCTACGCGGAAGGGCAGGCCGGTTTCCGTGAAATCACCCGAAACCGCGAGATCGGTCAGGATGGTCTCGGCCTGCGCCCGCAGGGCTTTGTCGGTTTCCGCCAGGGTCCAGGACGACACAACCCGGTCACGGGCCTGTTCAAGCGGTTCCGGGCGTTCCGGCAGAACCTCTTCGAGTCGTATTGCAAAGATCGAGCCGTCTTCGAGGAAATCGACTTCGGGGAAGTCATCGGCAGTAACCGAAGCGGCCCGGTTGCGGAAGGCATCATAGGCGGCAATCCCGTCAAACGCCTCTTCGGACCAGTCGATCTGGCCGATCTCCATTTCGACCTCGTCGGCCAATTCCTCCAGCGTCGCCCCGCCTGCCAGCAGGTCGTTCACATCTTCGGCTTGCGCCTCGATCAGGCGGCGGGCGCGCTCGGCAGCCAGTTCGTCGCGCAGCTCGTCGGCAACATCTTCAAATGCGGTGACGCGCGCCTCGAGCGTTCCGTTCACCCGAAACAGTGCCGGACCGAGCGATGACGGCAGCGGGCCGACCACATCGCCGATCTCGGCCGCGAACACGGCTTCGGCTGCCTCGCCAAGATCCGAAGCCGGGACATCGCCCAGATCCACGTCAACAAGCGACAATCTGCGGTCGCTGACCAATTGTTCAAACGTGGTGCCGCCGACCTCAAGCTGGGCTTTGGCCGAGTTTGCGGCATCCTCGTCGGCAAAGGGGAGGCGTTCGATCAGACGGCGTTCGGGTTGATTGTATTGCGACTCGCGCTCGTCATAGAGGCGGCGCACGGCTTCTGCGTCCAGTTCCACCTGATCCAGCAGCATTTCCGGTGACAGCAGGGCATAAGTCAGACGTTTGGTTTCCGGCAGCACAAAGCCGTCCGGGTTTTCATCGTAAAAGGCTTGCACCTCGGTATCGGTGGGGGCAGCGACCGGAGCTTCGAGGGCCGAGGAATCAAGCGTCGCGACGGTGAAACTGCGGCGCGACAGAAGATACTCGATCAACGTGTCGGACAGCGTATCGGGCATTTCGACACCAGCGAACACCGCGCCCTGCACCAGCGTGCGCGCAGATTCGCGGCGCAGGTCAGCTTCGAACTCCGCCTCGTTCAGCCCCACCTGTTCGAGCTGGAAGTCATAGGCCTCGCGGTCGAACTGGCCGTCGGGGCCCTGAAACGCGGGGATCTCGACGATCTCTTGCTGGAGGTTCTCGTCACCGATGGAGATGCCAAGATCCTGGACCTCGCTGTCGATCGAAGCCAGGGCGACAAGGCGGGCAAGGACGATCTGGTCCAGACCCATTTCCCGCGCCTGAACCATCGTGACGGGCTGACCGGCCTGCGCCTCGATAGCGCGCAGCTCTCGCTGCATTTCGCGGGCATAGGAATCTACGCTTACGGTCTGGTTTCCGACCTGTGCAACGGTGCGCACCGTGCCGCTCATATTGACTGCGCCAAAGCCGGCTAGGCCGACAATCAGCAGACCCATCAGGATCCAGACAAAGGTTCTTGAAAACGTTTTGACGCCTGCGGCCATGATGCCCCCTCAGTTCGGCAGGTGAGTGCCGGTATTCCCTGTTGCGGCCCTGTCTACGCTGCGGCGCAGGGGGGGGCAAGATCAGAAGGGACCTTCAGGAAAAAGGCAGGTTGGCAAGCCGACCAAACAGCAGTTCGATCCCGGCGCGGTCGAGATTGGCAAAGGCAACCCGCACTTGCCGTTTGCCGGCTGCATCGCCTTCGGGCATGAACATCGTTCCGGGCAGCAGCAGGACACCCGCCTCGGGCACCAGCCGCCGGGCCAATTCGTCCGATGGCATGTCGAAAGGGTGCGCGAGATAGGCGAAATAGGCACCCAATCCGAGCAATTCCCAACCCTGCGCACGCAGTGCGGGCATCGCATCAGAGATCGCCGCACGCCGATCAAGGATCTCGGCCCGTTCGCCGGCAAGCCAGCCCTGAAGATGGCGCATGCCCCACAGGGCGGCATGTTGCCCGATCTGGTTGGGGCAAATCGCGACTGTATCAAGGAACTTTTCGACCTCGGCCAGCAACGCGGGATCGGTGGCCAAGGCTCCGACACGGTGTCCGGTCAGACGGTAGGCCTTGGAAAAGGAATAGAGATGAACCAGCACCCTGTCCCAGTCGGGCAGCGAAAAGAGTGGGTGCGGTGCACCTTCGCGGCTGTCGAAATCGCGATAGGTTTCGTCAAGCAGCAAACGCAGCCCGTGCTGCGCCGCAAGGTCGTGGAAATCGCGAACCAGATCGGCAGGGTATTCCACGCCGCCGGGATTGTTCGGCGTGACCAGCGCAATGGCCCGTGTGCGCGGGGTGATTAGGGCTTCGGCCCGGGCCGGATCCGGGAGCAACCCGGCGTCGGTGGGTAAGGCAACGGACTGAACACCCGCCATGTCGAGCCACATTTTGTGGTTGAAATACCAAGGAGTTGGGAGGATGACCTCATCTCCTTGTGTGGTTAGGGCAGAAATCGCAGCGGCAAAGGCCTGATTGCATCCTGACGTTATGGCGACCTGTTCGGCCGTCACATGACCGTGGTAATGCCGCGAGATCTGTCCGGCCAGTTCCGCCCGCAGATCCGGCAAACCCAGAACCGGGCCGTAGAGATGCGCCGCATCGTTTTCCAATGCGGCGCCGGCCATGGCGCGGCGCAGGTCGGGATGCGGCGGGTCCACCGGAGCAGCCTGACTGACATTGATGAGCGGCCGGTCGTCCGGAAAGCTGACGCCTTCAAGCCAGCGCCGGGCTTCCATCACCGGAGGGGCAAAGGTGGATCTTGTGCGGGTTTGGGTCATGGAATGTCGTCCGGTCCTGCCATTGCGATCCTTCTGCCTTGGTCTTGTCTGACAGAGCAGCGACTTCGGCTCAAGTGTCCTGCAGTTTGCGCCATGCTTCCGCCAGCCCGGCAAGAGTCATCCGGTCGGAATCGGCCTCGGCGACAGGCGCACCCTGCGCCCTCAAAGCAGAAACATAGGCCCCGGACAGTGGCGGTATACCGATCACGGCAATCTGTTGCCCAAGCCAGAAAGGCCGTGCGGCGGCCAGTTCGGCGCCGATCAGCGCGCCCTGTGCCACCGATCGAGCCGATTCCTCCGCGACCAGATCCAGTCCAGCCAGTTGCTGCGCCAGCCGCTCAGGTCGAGACAAGGTTTCCGCTACGGCTTCAAGAAATTCGATCTCGTTCAGGGGTTCGTCAAACCGGTCTGCGTTTGCACCATGCCGAATCAGCAGATCCAAAATCTCTCCGGTCGCAAAGGTCTGGAAGCTCACGATCTCATCGGCACTGACATGGGCCCAGACCGTGCGATGGCCGGGCAGGCAGACGACACCATCCCAGTTCGCGTTCATCGACAGGAAACCGGCAATTGCGGTCTCGGCACCAAAGCAGCGGACAGGGGGTGTGTCCTGATGGAGCCCGGAAATCCGGCGCTCTGATCCTTCTCCCGACAGCGCATTGTCGAGCGGCTTGACCGGGACAGGGCGGGTCGGCGGGGCGTCGCCATCGTCGCCGCAAATGAGACGCGGCAGCCCGGCCCAGTCCGGTGGAAGCGGATCGCCGGGCGGCAGTTCCGCAACTGGATCGCTGCCGGACATGCGCCAGGAGCGGCTGCCTGCGGGAGTGGCGAGCACGCCGATCCACTGATCGGTCATGACAATGCCTCAGTCGGTTCCGCGATAGGGCTCGACATACTGCAAGGCCATGTCCCACGGAAAAAAGATCCAGGTGTCCTGGCTCACTTCGGTAATGAAAGTGTCGACAACCGGTCGCCCCTTGGGCTTGGCGTAAACCGTTGCAAAATGGGCTTTGGGATAACGCTCGCGCACCAGTTCCAGCGTTTTGCCGCTGTCGACCAGATCGTCGATGATCAGAATCCCTTCGCCATCCTGCATTAGCTCAGCATCCGGCGATTTCAGCACTTCGGCCTCGCCCTGCGCCTGATGGTGGTAGGATTTCACACTGATCGTATCGACGGTTCGAATGTCCAGTTCTCGACTGACGATCATTGCTGGCGCCATGCCGCCACGGGTGATCGCAACCACCGCCCTCCAGGCTCCGCTGTCCGGGCCTTGGCCATCCAGACGCCAGGCCAGCGCGCGGCTGTCGCGGTGGATCTGGTCCCAGCTGATGTGAAAGCCCTTTTCGTGGGGGAGGCGGTCCTTGCCGGTCATCAAAGTCGTCCTTTTCTGTGCTTTCGCTTCGGGTTCCGAGGTGGAATGTTCTCAGCCCTTCTCGATATCCGGGGCATCCACCGCCTTCATGCCAACGATGTGATAACCAGCGTCGACATGCAGGTTTTCCCCGGTCACGCCGCTGCCCAGATCGCTGAGCAGATACAGGGCCGAGTTGCCCACGTCGCCGGTGGTCACGTTTCGACGCAGGGGCGAGTTGTATTCGTTCCACTTCATGATGTAGCGAAAATCGCCGATGCCCGAAGCAGCGAGCGTCTTGATCGGACCGGCCGAGATCGCATTCACGCGGATACCGTCCTTGCCGAGATCCTCGGCCAGATACTTGACCGACGCTTCCAGCGCGGCCTTGGCAACCCCCATCACGTTGTAGTGTGGCATGACCTGCTCGGCGCCGTAATAGGTGAGCGTTACTGCGCTGCCACCTTCGGACATCATTTTCTCGGCCCGCTGCATGACCGCAGTGAAGGAATAGACCGAAATGTCCATGGTCAGTTTGAAGTTGTCACGGCTTGTGTCGACATAGCGGCCGCGCAGTTCGTTCTTATCGGAAAAGCCGATGGCGTGAACGACAAAGTCCAGCTTGTCCCATTTCTGCGACAGACCGTCAAAAAGCGCGTCAATCGAGGCTTCGTCACCGACGTCGCAGGGCAGGACAATGTCACTGCCCAGTTGCTCGGCCAGCGGATCCACACGCTTTTTCAGGGCTTCACCCTGATAGGAGAAGGCGAGCTCTGCGCCTGCGTCTGCAAGCGCCTTGGCGATGCCCCACGCGATGGACTTGTCGTTGGCCAGACCCATGATCAGGCCACGTTTTCCGGCCATCAACTGATTAGACATGCGTTCACTCCGCCTGTTTCCGAGTTTTTGGTGGTTTAGGGCATTGAATTGGACGCATCAAGTGCGCGTGATCTTGTCGGTCGGAGGCGGCTGGCCTAGTTTCGCGCCAAAGACCGGTTTTCCGACCGGAGCAATACTCATGACATGGAATATCCGGGGAAGTACCGATGACAGACAGAACAGGAATTTTTGCCGGTGACAATCCATTCGAAATCGCGCGGTCCTGGCTGGCTGAGGCCGAAACTGAAGAGCCGAACGATCCCAACGCCATCGCGTTGTCGACCGTAGACGCGAACGGGCTTCCCAATGCGCGCATGGTTCTATTGAAAGAGATCGAGGATGGCGCCTTTGTCTTCTACACCAACTACGAAAGCGCCAAGGCTGGTGAGATTGACCAGGCTGGCAAGGCCGCATTCGTGATGCATTGGAAGTCGCTGCGTCGACAAATCCGTGTTCGCGGAGTGGTGTCCCGCGAAGAGGGGCCGCAGGCCGATGAGTATTATGCCTCCCGGTCGCTCAAGAGCCGGCTCGGAGCCTGGGCGTCGAAGCAATCCCGCCCGCTGTCGAGCCGGACGACCCTGATGGCAGAGGTGGCAAAGGTCACAGCGCAGCACGGTCCCAACCCGTCCCGTCCGCCGTTTTGGGGTGGCTACAGGATCACTCCGGTCGAGATCGAGTTCTGGGCAGACGGCGCGTTTCGGTTGCACGACAGGTTCAAGTGGCACCGCAAAAAGCCGGATGAGGAATGGCAAATCGACCGCCTCAACCCATGAACTTCACGTTACGTGAAATGCAATCGACTGATTTGAAGGCTCTTTTTTCGCTTGAATTCGGGGTCTGAAATCGCGCACACCAAAGGGTAAGGAAAACACAAACCTCAACGGACAGGCCGTGGCAGACGATCTCAACAGCATGTATCACATTCGCGGCCAGGTGAAGTGGTTCGATCCGAATAAGGGATACGGCTTTGTCGTCGCTGACGAAGGCGGCCCCGATATTCTTCTGCATGTGAACGTTTTGCGGAATTTCGGTCAGAGTTCGGTCGCCGATGGCGCCCGGATCGAGATCGTCACCCACCGTACCGATCGCGGGGTGCAGGCCGTTGAGGTGGTCAGTATCGAGCCGCCCGAGCGCGATGATACCCCGGTTCTTACGGATTTTGCCGAAATCGATCCCGACAGCATCCGCGACGAACCGCTGCAGCCGGCGCGTGTAAAGTGGTTCGACAAAGGCAAGGGGTTTGGCTTTGCCAATATCTTCGGGCGGTCCGAAGACGTGTTTCTGCATATCGAAGTGCTGCGCCAGTCCGGTCTGGCGGATCTTCAACCCGGAGAAGCGCTGGCGATGCGGGTAATCGACGGCAAGCGCGGCCGCATGGCGGCCGAGGTCGCGGCATGGGAAGCCGCGATGCAAGCCGAACAGGGCTGATCCGGTGCGGATCTTTGCCGCTGCTCTGGCCTTTGCCTTTTCAATTTTTCTCTCATTTTCGGCGACCGCAGACACCTGCGATCCTGCCGTGGTGCAGGTGCGCAGCGGAGGAACCGAACTGCGGTTCTCGGTCGAATTGGCTGAAACACAGGAAAGCCGTGCGCAGGGTCTGATGTTCCGCGAAAGCATGCCGCGCTCATCCGGTATGCTGTTCGTGTTCGAAAAGCCCGGTCGGGTCGCGTTCTGGATGAAGAACACGCTTATCTCACTCGATATGATTTTTGTCGATCGAACCGGTCGGGTGATCCGCGTTCATCACGAGGCGGTTCCCGGCGATCTGACCCCGATCGACGGAGGCAGGAACGTGTTCGCCGTGCTCGAGATCAACGGGGGACTGGCGCAACGCTACGGAATTTCCGAAGGGGCCGAGCTGCGGCACCCGGCATTTTCGGACGGTCCGGCGGTTTGGTCCTGCAAAGAGTGATCTTTGGGCTTTTCAAATCAGTTCGCGCCCGATATGGAGGCGCCACGGTCCGGGGCGTGGCGCAGTCTGGTAGCGCACCTGTTTTGGGTACAGGGGGTCGTGAGTTCGAATCTCGCCGCCCCGACCACTTTCCTAAACTGCCAAATCGATCAGCGTGAAAACGCGCAAGCGGCGTCATTCTGGTTTGGGACGGTGCTTACTCGGTGCCAGCGCCTCAGTTCGAGACCCGGGAAAACTCCTGCGGAAATCCGATTTGCGCCAGCGGTGCTATACCGTCCGGGCATTCTGGATGCGCTTTTCTCAGCCTTCCCCTGCGGAAGATATTGATTCCAGTGGGCTCAGGATTACCGTGTATCGAAGGCAATCGGAGGAAGCGAAATCATGTCTGCAATAACCAAAGCCGGTGGGGTTGCTGTTTTTGTGTTCGCACTGGGCGCAAACGCCGCAATTGCGTCCGACACCACATATGTCGATCCGTGCATCGATGCGGTCATCGAAGCGAACGGGCCGGATGTGGCGCCGGGTGGTGGTGTCATCAGCCAAAGCTACTCTGAGGCGGGAACGCTGGTGATGCTTGAAGATTCCACCGGGGCGGTCTGGCGGTGCATTTCCTACAAGGACGGCAGTGTCGGAGAACTGACCAAGGTGGAAGATGGCGGAGCGGGATCGGCCAGCAGTTCTGAACCTTCGACCGATACGGAAACCGTCAAGTTCAAGTCAGGGGAAACCGGGGCGGAACTGACCGGATCGCTCACACCCGGAAGCTCACATCGCTATGAGCTGGGCGCAAAGGATGGCCAGTTTCTCTATGTCCGTGTGGCGCCCAACGACGCAACGATCGACTACCAGATTTTCAACCCGGACGGATCCGCTCTTTTGGACATGACCCCGACCGACAGAGAATATCGTGGGCAGCTGTTTCAGAATGGCACCCATGTCGTCGAGGTGATCAATCGCAGCAGTCAATCTGTGTCGTTCAACGTCATTTTCGGCATCGAGTGAACCGGGCCCGGAAACCGGGACAAGATCTGGTCTGAAAAGGAGGCTTCGCCATGCATTTCGATCTGGCACATGCCGCTGTCATTGTTGTTGCATTGGTCCTGACAAATCTGGCGCTGAACGCGAGCGGTATAGTTAGCAAAGAAGAGGGCAACACCTGGAGCTGGAAGAGATTTCTTGCCTACTTTGTGGTGGTTGCGGCCATTAACTTGATTTGGCCGATGTGATCCCACAGGATCGAGGAATGTTGCAGTTCGGTATTTCAGATTGACCGGATGAAAACGGAAGAAACATCGAAATTGGCCGGCTAACCCGGAAAAAACCTGATAGGAGGGACCATGAAAAACAACTTAAGCGCATTGCCGCTTCTGGTAGCGGGGGCCGCCATTCTGGCCGCATGTGATGACAGTTCCAGCACGGCCTCGGCGCCTTCGGCCGCCGAAAGCAACTGCCTTGCCGCCGTTGCCAACCAAACCGGTGTGGGTGAGGTGTCCACGATCAGCGTGTCACCGTCCGAGGCCGGCACCAGTGTCATGGTTCAGGTCGCCGGTGCTCAGGCGCCATGGGCCTGCGTGGCAACAAACGAGGGCGCCGTTCAGGAAGTCTATTACACCGCCGAAGGCTAACTGGAATTCACCGGGCAGGACCACTGCATCATGTGCCGTGTTGTGATCACCATCTTTTCCGGAATCTACCTGCTGGCATTGCTGTTGTTTCTGGTCGGCACATTCGGCTGGTTCGGTCAGGAGCAGGACCCGCTGTCTGGCTTGTTCCTGCTGCCTTTGGGCCTTCCGTGGAATCTGTTGCTCGACGGGGCGCCAGATGCGGCCAAACCCGTTCTGGCCGCGCTTTCACCGCTGCTCAACCTGATCTTGATGACAGTGATTTGCCGCCGACTGCGTAAGCGGCGTTGATCCGGGGCCGGGTGCTGCCGGTTCTGGTTTTGGGTTTCCCGGGGCCCGTTCAAATGCACAAATGGGAGAAGACTATGGGAAAATTGATTATTGGTATCCTTGTCGGCGTCATCCTTGGGTTTTTCGGAAGCTCGATGATGCTGGGAAGCGCCGCCGGTCTGGGGGCCGCGGCCGGGCTTAGCGCAGGGATCTGTTCAACCGTGAAAGCTGCGCAGGAAGAAGGGCTTCTGGATGCCGCTCAGGTTGATCAGGTGCTGAACCGTGCGGCCAGCGACATGGCAGCGATGTCCGGCAAGGCCTATGAGGGCGAAGTGGTCAACAGCGCGGCAGAGTGCGACGCAGCCCTTGAGAAAATGCGCCAAGCAAACAGCCAGTAAAGACCGTGACACCGCGTGTTTTGCGGTGTTTTCTGGTGCTGGGGCGATCCTGATCCAATTCCGGTTGGGCGCCTCAACTATAGATAGAAGGAATTTGTTATGCGTTTGCTCCTGATTTGCCTGATCGCAACTTGCTTCGGTCTGGCCGCCAATGCGGATGTCACCGCACGAAGCGGTGGCCCCGGCGAGAAAGAAATGATCTCCCGTGGCGGCAGCGGCGGCGTGGACGGGGTCTCATTCTTTCGCCCGGTCCTGAGCGGTGTTCTCTACCGGTCCGGCTTCAAGGGCGGCGACAAGGGACGCACCGGGTTGAGCCAGAACCAGCGCAAGGCGTTTTGTGACCAAGGGTTCTCGGCCGGGTTCTACGCCGATTTCGGCAAGAATACCGACTATGGGCAGACCAGCTGTGGTGCGGGTGGTTTCGATTATGAAGCTGCGCGCTCGTCGCGGCCTGCCAATGTTATGAAGGCCATCCACAACGTGATCGAGAATCCCGGCAAAGGCCCGGTTCTGGTGCACTGCATGTGGGGGGTGCATTCTTCGGGTGCGCTGTCGGCGATGGCCTTGGTGCAATTCTGCGGGTGGTCGGAGGACCGTGCAAAATCCTACTGGAACAAGGCCCGCAACAATGCGCCTTGCTCAGGCGGGTGCGACAAGTGGATCGACGCCAAATTCTCCAACTTCAAGGTTGATCCGGCGCTGAATATATCGGATGCCCAAAAGGCAGCGATCTGCCCCAAGTGAGAGGTTCAGAAATGGCGCGTAAATGGCTCGCTCTGTTCTGTTTTTTACCATCGACGCTCTGGGCCGGCGATGCTGTAACCGGCAGGGAGGTCACCTTTCAAAGCCCCAACGCGGTCACCGAACGCTGCATCCGGATCTCTGATATCCCCGGTGGATCCTATTCCGATCACGACCGGGAACAAGAAGCCGGTTACTGCGGTATTGATTTCTACGCGGCCAGCATTGCCTTGTGTCCAAAGACGTGGAGCACCAGTCCGGGGACGGCCATCTATGATATTTCCGAAGGCCCATATGCCGGTGACCGCTCCGGGTTTGAACGGAACGCCTGCAAGGAAGGCAAATCGGCGGGCAATCTGGCCAAGGACAGAATTGCCAAGTTCAAGTCGACGATGAACCAGAAAGGGACCAGCGGAACCTTTTCGGCCGCGCCGCTGCTATACTATCATTTTTCACGCTATCTCGACACGACCGTAAAGGTTCCGGTGGCGGTGTGGCGCAGCATGGACGCGGCGGCGCATCTTTCCGAAGTTGCCGAGGCCGGACTGTCGATCTCGGGCGGGTCCCATGGCGGGCGCATGAACCACGAAGGCTGGCGCGCTTTCGTCGCGGCTGACCGAAATCCCGACAGCTACAAGCCGACAGACGACCTGTTTACAAAGGATCGCAGGCAGATTTACGGCACGATTCTGGACAGCCCGGGCCACCGATACGGATCGGAAATCAACGGCACCCGAAAATCGGGTTGGGGCAAGGGCCAGAACCGGGATTTTCAGGAAACGCCCGCCTTTCTGGCCTTGCGCTCCGCCTCCGGACTGACTGATGCGATCACGGAGGGTCTGAAACAAGGCCGCAAAGACCGTCAGATCAACAAGGATCTCGGGCCGGATGTGAGCGAGCGCCAGATGGTGTTCTGGATGCAGGAACTGACTGAAATCGTTTTACTCGATTTCATTTTCAGCCAGCAGGATAGGGTGGGGAATATCGACTTCACCCCCTATTGGTACTGGAGCGAGAGCGGCAAGCTGCATCACAAAAAGGCGAAACACCACGAACCTGACGACGGAGAGGTGCCTGAAAATGCAATCCTGATCCGCCGCACCAACCTGAACGACAATGACGCCGGCGGGCGGGTCGAATATGCCAATTTTGCCAAGTCGACCCAGATGCTGGAGAAGATCCGGCATTTCAATTCCGATACCTATCGCAAGCTGGTCATGCTGGATGCGGATCTTCAGGCGCAGGGGCCGGTGTATCAATGGCTGACCAGCAGCCTTGGTCTGACTGGTAGGCAGGTTCAGCAGGTGGTCAAGAACACCAACCTTGCGACAAACATCCTTAGGACGTCATGCCTTGCCGGTGAACTCGCCTTCGATCTTGATGCCAGGGCCTTCTTTGCAACTGGCGCCACAGACTTGGTTCAGTTGGATTGCAATGCCCCGTAGGTTCGGCAGAAACCGCCTGCAGGTGGCGGCGGCGCTGCTGGTTCTGCTTCTGCCTGCCCGGATGGTCGCGGCGCTTGATGTCATTGTCATCTCGGATCTCAACGGCAGTTACGGGTCAGTGCGGTATGACGCGCGGGTCAGCAATGCCGTCGCGCGTATCATCGAGATGAAACCGGATCTGGTCATCTCGACCGGAGACATGGTGGCGGGCCAGCGCAAGCCACACCTTTCGGAATCAGAGGTCCGCGCCATGTGGCGGGCGTTTCACAAGGCGGTCAGCGATCCGCTGGAAAGGGCCGGGATTCCGTTTGCCGTCACACCCGGCAATCACGACGCCTCGGCCTATGGCGGGTTCGAGCGGGAACGACAGATTTTCGCGCAAGAATGGGGTGCCCGAAAGCCCGGTTTGAACTTAGTCAATGGCGACGGCTATCCGTTTTTCTATACCTTTGAAATGGAAGGCATCACGTTTGTGTCTCTGGATGCAACTACGCTTGGGCCATTAACGGGGTCACAAATGCGGGAGCTTTCCGCCCTGTCGGACACAGGCAATCCTGTGGTGACCTTCAGCCATCTCCCGCTCTGGCCCTTTGCGCAACAGCGAGAACGCGAGATCATCGGGGATCCCGGTCTCGAAGATCTGTATCACCGGAACGGGGTTGTCCTGCATCTGTCAGGGCATCACCACGCTTATTTCCCGGGTTGGAAGGACGGGGTTGCCTATGTATCGCAGGCTTGCCTGGGGGGCGGTTCCCGTCGATTGATCGGCGAAACGGATAGATCTGCGCATAGTTTCACGCATATCGACATTGACGCCAGCGGCCACTTTGACGTCGAGGCCTATAAGGCACCTGATTTCAGAACCCGAGTTGATCCGCGATCTCTGCCAGCTGAGGTCAGAACACCCAAGGCTGTGCTGAAACGTCTTGATCTGTTCCGCTGATTACAACGTCATCTTGAGGTCGACATGTTCCGGAACGGACTCCGATATCATCGACTCGATCCGGGCATCGCTTAGCCCGCCCGACGTAACATAAAGCAGCGCCACGCGGGATTTTCCCGGCACATGGTGTTTGCGGATAAGCTTCCATCCGGCACTAGATGCCATCTGTTCGACCTGGTTCGCGGCTTCGAGTGAATGTGCTTCGTCAGCAGCTTTCAGTGATATCTCGACGCCGGCATTCCTGCCGCCCAGCCAGATGAAGCACCAGCTTACCACCGCCACAAGAAATGCCATGACCGGCAGCCCAAGGCCAACGGCAAGACCTAGCACTGTCACAACGATCATCTCGACCGTGTCGACCGGGTCATCCAGATTCGAACGGAATCTCAGCAGGGCACCGATCCCGAAGATCACAAAGCCGATGATCGACCCGTGCTGAACCACGAGAAAACCTGCGGCCATTCCAATCAGCGAATACAGAAAGAAGAGCCGCGGCATCACCAGATCCGCAACCGTTCTGCGGGATTTTCGCCTGACCGGATGATAGACGATCAATCCTGTCAGGGCGACCGTGGTTACGACGGCAAACACGAATTTCACCAGTTCCTGCGGGCCGCGAAACTGTATCCAGCCCTGTCCAATGTCGATCTCTCCGTCGGTCGACCCCGCCAGCAGGGTTGCCGGGTCCACCTGCGCCGTGGCGGCGACCGGCAATGCCAGAATCGCCAACAAGGCCATCAGGGCTTGGTTCTGTTTCAACCTGTTTCCTCTGTCTTGCAGTTCAGCTCGGAATGGTTCGGGCGTGAAAACAGCGCGTCTTCGCCCTTCATCCAGAACACAAACTCTCCGGCTGCATCCTCGAACCGGCTGCCCGAAGCAGCGGGAACCTGTGTCAGCGAAACTTCGTTTTCGCGCCATCTAACTGCGATCGCCGCGGGATCGGCAGCGATGCTGGTTACAGACAACAGCGCGTCGAATCCGGGGCAGGCATAGGCAAAGGGCCCGGCAGAGAGACCATTGGCGTCTTGCGACCGGGCGTCAGCATATCCGGTTCTGAGCTCAGCAATCCGTTGCACGTAGGAGGCGCTGATACATCCGGGGATATCGCCGGCCTTCCAGCAGTCGTTGCGACCTTTGATCCATCCGCGCTGATACGCCTTGAGTTCCGCGCGCCGATCCTCCGAAACACTGCCTCCGGCCAGAGCCAGACCATAAAGGCGCGACAGCTCGCGATCCAGCCGACCCAGCCAAGGATCAGCGCAGATCCGGGTTTCCACCTCGCCTGACGCCTTGGAACAGTCAAAGGCCGGGTCCGAGTGTGCGACCTCGGAACCCTCCGTCAGAAACCATCCTGCCACCCAGCCGGTGGCACCTTTGTACTCTACCTGACACCAGCGCTTCTTGGCGGCTGCTTCGCGTTCGGATTCGGTCGCCTTTTCCCATTCGGCATAGCTCAATCCGCCTGTACAGCCGAGATTTCGAATACCATTTCCATCGGGTGGAATCTGGCCGGTTTTTTGTGACGACGCCGAAGGTTCCGAGCGGATGTTCAGAACGTCGTTCGCGGCGACGCCGGTCACCGAAAAGAAGTCCGGCCCATCGGCGTCCGCTGATGCCGGCCCGTATAAGCCGAATGTCAGACAGCCGCATAGAATAATCAGTCGATTGAGCATTGCCGTAGCCTCCCACTGTTGTCAGGCTAGTGAAAGAATGGCGCGGGTCAAACACTTAGGAGGATATTTGCCATGAACAGTGCGAATGGAATGAGCACCCGGCACCTCATTCCGGATTGTCCCGCGTGATCTCGAGGAACCGCTCAGCCATTTGCGGTGCGGGGGTAGGGGTCTTGGCCCTGTGGGTCAACGGTGCCTTGGCAGCTGACCTTTTAATGATCGACAGGTTCAAGATCCGCGACGAAGCGGCAGGCTATTCGGAGCCGTCCGGGTTGTCGATGTCGTCCATCAACGGGCATCTGTGGTCCGTGAGCGATGCCGAGGCAAAACTCCATCTCATGACGGTCGGGGGCGATCTGGTGAATGCGTTTCGTCTGCCCGAGGGAACTGGAACCGACCTCGAGGGCGTCACCGCCCGGCCCGACGGGGCGGTTTTGATGCTCATGGAGCAGGATTGGTCGGTGAGCGTCCTTTACCCCGAAGATCCGCCCCGGATCGAAAGGCTTCCCCTGTCTGCCATGCGCGGCTTCGCAGAGATTTCTCCACTACTCGAGGGAAACCCCGATAACAAAGGCCCCGAGGGAATCGCGACGGATCCGGAAACAGGCGCCGTCTATGTGTCGATCGAAGGGCAACCCCGGTTGCTGCTGACACTATCTCCGGGACTGGATGAAATCCTTGATGCGCTGGAACTGAAATCGGATCTCGGGTTTGTTTCCCCCCATGCCAATGACGAGGAACTCGATGTCAGTGGCCTTGCATGGTCGGCGTCATCGGGGCTGTTGTGGATGCTGAGCGACACGGGCCGCCGGATATTTGTCTTCGATCCCCGGGAAAACACCGTGGCGACGATTGAGCTCGAGTACGAGAAAGACGGCAAAACCAAATCGATCCGCAATGCGGAGGGGATTGCGCTCGACGAAGAGGCAGGGCGCCTTTTTGTCCTGACCGATGATGGCAAGAAATCGCGCCTGTTCGTGTTCGAGATGCCAGCGCTTTAGGCGTGGTCGGTTTATCCCGGCACGCCACCGGCGCGACGATACAGATCCGACAGCATCCGCATCAGGCGGTCATCCCGTTGCCGAACCTTCAGATCGGGGCCGGTTTTCTGAGGTACGTTAAGATACATGTCGTTGACCACCACATAGCCGGGCTGATCGGTATCAGTCCGTTCTTCGGTGGTCTGAAACCGAATAACCAGCTGCGGCAACTTTTCGGGCGTGCCATCATATCCAAGGATAATGGCGGCGGTCGGTTCCGGCGGCAGGTATTCCCGGCACTCGATCAGTCCGCGCTCGAGACGGGAGAAACTCTGAGCCGGGCCGGAGCAGGCGGTTTCAAACGCTGCAAACAAGCCTTCAGGGTATTCGGTGAATCGTGCCCTGTTGCTGACGGTCCCTACATCTTGTGGCGCACACGCTGCGAGCGCCGCCATGATGAGAAACATTAAAGAGACGCGCATCAGGTAGATCCTTGTCCGTTAAGCAACAGGTTGTTCCACTTTTGCGCGGCTATGCCGGGCCGTGCGGTCTGGGGCTTCCTGTATGCATGCTCTGCCGCAAAAAGTTAACGCCCTGTGCAAAAGATTGATCCGGCGCGTTGCATTTCAACCGTTTTTCAAAGCTCTGTGCGATGTTGTTAAGTTTCCGCGGATCCGAGTGCGTTGTGGATGAATCACGCGAGGCTTGCCCCCCATATGAGGTCAACCAAAAAGAATCTGTTTTTTGGGTAAAAATACCGTTGACCAGATATGGTGTGATACGCCAAATTGTGTGAACCAACTCCGCAGCCACAAAATATGGTGTAGTCAGCCAAGGGCGGCGGATGGCAGGGACAGAAGGGCACCACTTGTAATTCATCGGTGGAACAAACGGCGCGGCCAGGAGCGAGGGGCTGCGACGCATGGCTTCTGTCTCGAATCCAGGCAGGGTCGATTGGGCCTGTTCTGGGGCTTTTTGAGGGCCGCCACGGCCAAGGGATAGAACTGAAAAGCGAGACGGCAGGATGAAAATCGAAAGAAAATTCACGAAGGCAGGGCAGGACGCATATGCGGAGCTGGATTTTGTCGAGGCGACCTCGGAAATCCGCAATCCAGATGGCACCATTGTCTTTCGTCTCGACGGCATTGAGATCCCCGCAAGCTGGAGCCAGGTCGCCAGCGACGTGATCGCCCAGAAATACTTCCGCAAGGCCGGCGTGCCGGCACGCCTCAAGAAAGTGCGCGAAAAGGATGTCCCGGAATTTCTGTGGCGGTCGGTTCCTGCCGACGACGATGTGGAGTTTGCCGGTGAAACGTCTTCCAAGCAGGTGTTTGACCGCCTCGCCGGGGCGTGGGCCTATTGGGGTTGGAAGGGCGGCTATTTCTCCACCGAAGAGGACGCGCGCGCCTATTACGACGAAATGCGTTTTATGCTGGCTACCCAGCGGGCCGCCCCGAACAGCCCTCAGTGGTTCAACACTGGTCTGCACTGGGCCTATGGCATCGACGGACCGGCGCAGGGTCACCACTATGTTGACTACAAAACCGGCAAGCTGACCAAGTCGAAATCCTCTTACGAGCACCCGCAGCCGCATGCCTGCTTCATCCAGGGTGTGCAGGACGATCTGGTCAACGAAGGCGGCATCATGGATCTCTGGGTGCGTGAGGCCCGCCTGTTCAAGTACGGGTCGGGAACCGGCACCAATTTCAGCCACTTGCGCGGCGAAGGCGAAGCGCTGTCGGGCGGTGGCAAGTCCTCGGGTTTGATGGGCTTTCTGAAAATCGGGGATCGCGCCGCCGGTGCGATCAAATCAGGCGGGACAACCCGTCGGGCAGCGAAGATGGTGATCGTGGACGCCGATCACCCAGATATCGAGGACTTCATCCAGTGGAAGGTTCTCGAAGAGCAGAAAGTCGCGTCCATCGTGGCTGGCTCGAAGATGCACGAAAAGATGCTGAACGGCATCTTTGCAGCCATCCGCAACTGGGACGGCGCCGAGGAGGACGCCTATGATCTTTCCAAGAACGGTGGTCTGAAGCAGGCCGTCCGTGAGGCCAAGAAAGTCGCCATCCCTGAAACCTATGTCAAACGCGTGCTGGATTATGCCCGTCAGGGTCACACCAGCATCGAATTCCCGACCTATGATACCGACTGGGACAGCGAAGCATACAGCTCGGTCTCGGGACAGAACTCGAACAACTCGATCCGTGTGACCAACACCTTCCTCAAGGCGGTCGAGAAAGACGCGGACTGGGAGCTGATAAACCGGGTCGACGGCAAGGTGTCGAAAACAGTCAAGGCGCGCGATCTGTGGGAGAAGGTTGGCCATGCCGCATGGGCCTGTGCCGATCCGGGCATCCAGTACCACGACACCGTCAACGAATGGCACACCTGCCCGGAAGACGGCGAGATCCGCGGCTCCAACCCGTGCTCGGAATACATGTTCCTTGATGACACGGCGTGCAACCTCGCCTCTATGAACCTGCTGACTTTCCTCAAGGGCGATCAGTTCCAGGCTGAGGATTACATGCATGCGACGCGGCTCTGGACCCTGACGCTCGAGATCAGCGTGACTATGGCGCAGTTCCCGTCGAAGGAAATCGCGCAGCTGTCCTATGATTTCCGCACGCTGGGGCTTGGTTATGCCAATATCGGCGGCCTGCTGATGAACATGGGTTACGGCTACGACTCGGCCGAGGGCAGGGCGCTTTGCGGCGCATTGACCGCAATCATGACCGGTGTGGCCTATGCAACTTCGGCCGAAGTGGCTGGCGAGCTTGGCACCTTTGACGGCTATGCCCGCAACGCCGATCACATGCTGCGGGTCATGCGTAACCATCGCAATGCCGCTTATGGCGCAACGGACGGCTACGAAAAGCTGAGCGTCAAGCCGGTGCCGCTGGACCACGCCAATTGCCCCGATGCCCGTCTGATTGATCTGGCCATGTCGGCCTGGGACGAAGCATTGAGCCTCGGCGAAAAGAACGGTTACCGTAACGCGCAAGCCACGGTGATCGCGCCGACCGGCACCATCGGGCTGGTGATGGACTGCGACACAACCGGGATCGAGCCGGACTTTGCCCTTGTGAAGTTCAAGAAGCTGGCTGGTGGCGGCTATTTCAAGATCATCAACCGCTCGGTGCCGTCGGCGCTTGAAGGTCTGGGTTATTCGTCTTCCCAGATCGAAGAAATCGTCTCTTATGCAGTCGGACACGGAACCATCGGTAACGCGCCGGGGATCAACCACACATCCCTGACCGGTCACGGGTTTGGCCCCAACGAATTGGCCAAAGTCGATGCCGCACTGGAATCGGCTTTTGATATCCGCTTTGTCTTCAACCAGTGGACGCTGGGCGAGGAGTTCTGCACCGGTGTGCTGGGCATCCCGGCAGAAAAGCTGAACGACCCGACCTTTGACCTGTTGCGTCACCTCGGATTTACCCGCGCCGACATTGACGCCGCCAATGACCACGTCTGCGGAACGATGACGCTGGAGGGTGCGCCGCACCTGAACGAGGAGCACTACTCCATCTTCGATTGCGCCAATCCCTGCGGCAAGAAGGGCAAGCGGTTCCTCAGCGTGGACAGCCATATCACCATGATGGCCGCAGCGCAGTCGTTCATCTCGGGCGCGATCTCCAAAACGATCAACATGCCCAATGACGCGACCATCGAGGATTGCCAGAAAGCCTACGAACTGAGCTGGAGCCTCGGCATCAAGGCCAATGCCCTCTACCGCGACGGCTCCAAGCTGAGCCAGCCGCTGGCAGCGGCACTGGTCGAGGATGACGACGAGGCGGCCGAAACCCTCGAAACCGGAACCCCGGCCGAAAAGGCGACCGTTCTGGCCGAGAAGATCATCGAAAAGGTAGTGGTCAAAGAGGTCGTCAAGTCGCATCGCGAGAAGATGCCGGAGCGCCGCAAGGGCTATACTCAAAAGGCGATTGTCGGTGGTCACAAGGTGTACCTGCGCACCGGTGAATACGGCGACGGAAGCCTGGGCGAAATCTTTATCGACATGCACAAGGAAGGCGCTGGCTTCCGGGCGATGATGAACAACTTCGCCATCGCAGTGTCGGTTGGTCTGCAGTATGGCGTGCCGCTGGAGGAGTTCGTTGACGCCTTCACGTTCACCAAGTTCGAACCGGCCGGGATGGTGCAGGGCAACGACTCGATCAAGAACGCAACATCGATCCTCGATTACATCTTCCGCGAGCTGGCAGTGTCCTATCTCGACCGCACCGATCTGGCGCATGTAAAGCCCGAAGGCGCGACCTTTGACGATATCGGCCGCGGTGAAGAGGAAGGCGTGTCAAACGTCAGCGAGATCAGTGAAACTGCGGCGTCCAAGTCCTTGGAGGTTCTGAAACAAATCAGTTCGACCGGGTATCTTCGCAAGCGTCTTCCGCAAGATCTCGTGGTTCTGAATGGCGGCCAGTCGCTGGGTGGAACGGCGCTCAGCGGGGCGGCTGATCCGGTCACGGCACTGCAGACGCTGGTGCCGGAAACCGGCTCGGCAGCGGCGGTGGAGTCCACCGCATTGTCCACCGGAACAGTCAGCATGGACGCCCGCACCAAAGCCAAGATGCAGGGCTATGAGGGCGACCCCTGCGGCGAATGCGGCAACTATACGCTGGTGCGCAACGGCACCTGCATGAAATGCAACACCTGCGGCGCAACGAGCGGGTGTAGCTGATGCCGGCCCCATCTCAGAATTTCGAACCGGATTTCGATGCGAGATGAGGGGCACTGACAAAGGATCGCGCCCGAGGGCGTGTAGGGACTGGCCAACCTTGGGGAAGGCTGGTCCCGACGAAACAGAAGGACTCGGGATCGTGCGTGTAAGCGCCTCTGATCAAGGGTCCGCTCGGCAGGCGGGGGACGGCTGCCGGGTCACAGGGTGGGACGGAAAGACCTAGTCCTTCCCACTCTCCCAAGGGGCGGGTGCGCTCGCCCCAGACGACGTCCAGGCCGCAGGCAAAAAAACACCGGGCGGTAAACTAGATGAGCTTGGATGGCGAAACTGGGGGGCTTGTGCCCCCCATTTTTTCGTCCGATAACCGAACCGGTTCAATCGGATGACAGCAGGAGGGTGCAGCTTGCCAGACCTCAGCATTTGCATTCCTGCGTATGACATGGGAGGCGACGGCGCGCGCTTCCTCAGGGAATCTCTCGATGTCCTGAAAAAGCAGACCTTTCGGAGTTTCGAAGTGATCGTTTCGGATCAATCCGACGAGAGCGCCGTGCAAGAGGTCTGTGACGCAGCGGGCGCTGGCATGGCGGTTCGGCACCTGTGGTTCCGTGAAGGCAAGCGGCAGGCATCGGCCAATTGCAACAACGCAATCCGCCATGCCCGGGGTGATATCGTCAAAGTGCTGTTTCAGGATGATCTGCTGAGCGGGGACGATGCGCTGGAAAAGATCGCAGCGGGCTTTGCCGATCCTCACGTGTCGTGGGCCTTGTGTGGTTCGGGCGTAACCCGCGATGGCACCACGGTCGAGCGGCCGATGATCCCCCGGATGCATCCGCAGATCCATTTCGGCAAGAATACGGTGTCCAGCCCGTCGGTTCTGGCCGCTCGCCGTGACAAGGTTCTGGAGTTCGACGAAGACTTGATCTGGCTGATGGATGTGGAAATTTACCGCCGCTACGAATTGCAGTATGGCCCGCCGGCAATCCTGCCCGATACGCTGATCCTGAACCGGTTGCATGCCGGGCAGGTCAGCGCCGGCGTGACACCCGACCTGCGGCGGCGCGAACTGGCATATGTGCGTCAGAAGTTCAGCGGCTCCGAGGCTTTCCGCGACCGCCTGGCCTATTTGAAACAGGTTCTCAAGGCGCGCTAAAACAAGCGTGCAGCGTATTACATTCAGGAGGGCCGAAAGTGGACCCGATTACATCATCAATCCGCTATCTGCGCCGAGCGCTGACCCGCGCGCCATACAAGTATGATTATTTCGGTGATCATCTTGCGGTGCGCAAGAAGTATATACCCTTTCTGCATGATGACGCGTTTCAGCAGAGTTGGGAGCAGGTCTGCAAGGAAAGTGAACCGCATTGGATCGGCGGAACGCCCGACATCCGCTGGCGGGTTCATGTCTGCCTCTGGGCGGCCGAGTGCTGCTTGCGGATTGACGGGGATTTTGCCGAGTTCGGAGTCAATACCGGGCTTCTGTCGACGATGATCGTGCGAAACACCAAGTTCGATGAAAGCGGCAAGAAGTTCTTTCTGTTCGACACCTACGAGGGCATCCCGGTTGACATGGCCAGCGAAAACGAAATGGCCGGTGTCCACAAGATGAACAAGAACATGTATGCTGGAAACCCGGCCAACACCAACATCATCGAATTTGCCCGCAAACAGTTCGCGCCGCATCCCAATGTGGAGCTGGTGCAGGGATTGCTGCCGGGTTCGATTGACGAAGTTTCGTTCGATAGCCTCAGCTACATCTCGATCGATCTCAATATCACGTCGGCCGAGATTGGTGTGATCGAGGCGATCTGGGATCGGATCACGCCGGGCGGGATCATCGTTCTGGATGATTACGGCCTGTCCGGCCACGAAGAGCAGAACGCCGCGTGGAACGCGTTTGCCGCCAAGGCAGACAGGATGATCATGTCGCTGCCGACCGGGCAGGGGATCCTGATGCGCTAGCAGGAAACGCGAACAAGAACCCCGTGCCCGGTCGGCCGACCGCCTCAGAGTGGCAGATGGATCCTGAAGGTCTCGCGGATTGCCATGTCGAGCGCCGGGTCGAACTGCGCCGGCGATGGCTCGGACAGGATCTGTTCCTTTCGGGCGATCGCCTTTTCGATCAGGTCCGGTTTACCCAGTTCTGCCCATTCCTTGGGTGAGCTGCGATCTCCGAGCGCGGGATAGACGTGATCGGATTGCATCCGGCCAAGCGTCTGTTCCGTGCCGAGGTAATGCCCGCTGCCCCCGAGGCAGACTTCGGCGATCTGGTCGAGCGCCAACGTCTCGTCGGTGACTTCGATGCCACGCACACAGCGCATGGCCTGTCCGATCAGGTCATCGCCGAGGATCAGGGACTCGTGGCAGAACCCCAGCAGAGATGCATGCATTCCGGCGGCCTCATAAACCATGTTGAGCCCAGAGAGCCCGACCATAACGTTTGAACACATCTGTTCCCACCCCGCCTGCATGTCAGGCAGCTTGGCATCCGACGCACCGGCAGCAGCCCCGCCCGGCAGGTCATAGAACCGGTGCATTTGCGCGCATCCAGCGCTCAACAGGGCCTGTTCCCCCGATCCGACGGTCATTGCCCCGCTGCGCAGATCAAGCCCGAATGGCCATGTGCCAAAGATCGCTGGCGCACCCGGCTTCACCGCGTTCACATAGACCAATCCGGCAAGGCATTCGGCCACGGCCTGTACGATGGCCCCGGCGATGGTCGAAGGCGCGGTTGCCCCGGCCATACCTGCTGACAGCAGCAGCACCGGCATACCGGCCTTGATGCAGGCCTCCATCACTTCGCAGCTTTCGGTGGCGAATTTCATCGGGGGCACAACAAAGCAGTTGGAGTTCGACACAAATGGTCGTTCGAGCCACTTGTCCTCGCCACCAGCGATCATGTGCAGCATCTCGGTGGCCGGCGCGACGTAAGATGGGTCGGTAAAGGAGGTGCCGATATGTTTGAACGTGCCTGAGCAACAGGCATAGATCGTATTCAGATCCATCTCGCGATTATCGGGGATATCCCGGCAGACCATTGGGCGCTGCACAAAATGGATGTTGTCGAGCTGCTGGCAGATCCGAGAGGCATCGTGCAGATCCTGCACGGTGGAATCGCGGTATTCCCGACCATGCACGTCGACCATGTGAACGGCCGCACCGGCTGTGCCGTAGTGGACGCGTGAGCCTGACAGGTCGAGATCGGTTTTACCATCGCGACTGCACAGCATAACCGAGCGGTTGGCGCGGGCCAAAGTGTCCTCGACCAGCGCCCGGGGAAACCGGATGCGGCCGTCTTCTCCCAGTACGCATCCCGCCGCGATCAGATAGGCGACCCCGCTCTCTGGCGCGTCGGCAAGACCGATCCGTTCCAGTGCATCGAGGGCGGTATTGTGTATGCGCTCCATGTCTGCCTGCGACAGCGGATTGTATTGCCCGCCTTCAAGGCCGGGGCGAATGGGGCGCAGATGATCGGGCAAGGCCGTGGCACGGGCTGCACGGCGGGCGGCGCGGCCACCGCTGCGGGAGGCCGATGGCGAAGAAGAGCGGGAGATTTCGTTCATGTAGAGAGTCCGGTATCGGGAGGTTTCTGATCAGAGTCCAAAAAAGGAGATTTCAGATCAGGCCCGGACGGCCGCGCGCCGCGCGTCCGCGATTTGCCCCGATGGTGCGACAGACAAGAGCAACTTTGCTGAATGCGCCTTGCACGGTTTATCCTCGGATGTCCCGGTTTTTAAGGGATTTTGACAAGCCCCCTGCGTCAATCTGTTCTGTTTGCGACCCGGTTTCCTGAAAGCGAACGCTAATTTCTGCCGATTTGGGGCGAGTATCGGCAGGTTCCGGCGGAAGTGCACATCCGTGATTTGAACGTGAACACCACAATTCCCACGTTTTTGTTGTGGCGAGGGACGATTGCGCCCCTCGCCACTCAAGGAAACAGGAGATACTGAAATGAAACTCTTGACCCCTGCGCTTGTGGCCTCGGCTCTGTTGACCACACCCGCGATTGCAGGCGACTGGACCGGTGCCTATGGCGGTATCGGGATCGGGCAGACCGATGCAGACGGCCCCGGTGCTCTGGATGGTGACAACACCTCGTATGGTGTTCATCTCGGCTATGACTACGATTTCGGAGACATCGTTCTGGGTGGCGAGTTCGAATATGACCGCACCAACATATCGCTTGGAAACGGAGCTGCGCAGCTGGACAACGTGGCCCGCCTGAAACTCAAGGCTGGGTATGATTTCGGCGCGGTTCTCGGTTATGCGGTTCTGGGCGGCGCAAATGCCGATTTCTCGACGGGCAACGAAAGCGGGTATCTCTACGGGCTTGGCCTTGGGGTTCCAGTGACCGATCAGTGGTCGTTCAGCGGCGAAATTCTGCGCCATGATTTTAGCAATGTGAACGGTGCCGGCGACGCAAAGGCCGATACGCTCAACCTGCGTGCATCGTTCCGGTTCTGACCAAACCCACTCACGGTGGAACCAGAGAGGCCGGGGAAACCCGGCCTCTTTTTCATGCCGTCCTGCGCATGGCCGCGCATTGCGCGGCAAAGTCGCATAGTTTTTCCATCGCGGCGGCGAATTTCGTGTCGTCCACGGTCAATGCCACGCGGATATGCCCTGTTGCGGCCTGTCCAAAGCTTTCACCGGGCATGACCGCAATCCGGTGGGCGTCGAGCAGAGCGTTGGCGAACTCTTCGCCGGTCATCCCGGTCGCCCTGACATCCAGCATCAGATACATCGCGCCCTGCGCTGGCACGAGGCCCAGCAGATTTTGACGGGCAAGGATCTGTTGGGCAACGGCGCGGCGGGTCCTGAACGGGGCTGCGATCTCCTGTTCGAGATCACATCCCTGTTTCAGTGCATATTCTGCAGCATCTTGAATGTATCCGGGTACGCCGTAGGTCGTATGGGTCGACAGATTGATCAGGTGCTCTACCGCCTCCTGCGGGCCTACGATCCAACCGCAGCGTGACCCGGTCATGGCGTGGGATTTCGACATTGAGCCCACCACCAAAGTGCGGTCTGCCATGGCGGGCAACGCCCGAGGTGAGATGTGTTCGCCTTCCCAGACCTGCGTGTCATAAACCTCATCGGAGATCAGCCAGAGATCTCTTCGGCGGCAAACCTCCGCAATCTCCTTAAGGGTATCTTGGGAGTATACGACCCCGGTAGGGTTGTTGGGCGTGTTGATGAGCAGTGACACGGCATCTTCTGCGGCAGCATCGACATCTGCGGCTTTGGGTTGGAACGCGTTCTCGGCCCGGGCCTGCACGGCGCGGGCCGTTGCGCCAACGCCACGGATGGTGCCGGGATACGTGGCATAGTAGGGATCGAAATAGAGCGCCGTATCGCCCGCATCGCAGACCGCTGCGTGGGCCGCAAAGAGCGCGGCTTGTCCACCCGGCGTGATCACCACATTGTCGCGTGTGGTCAACACGCCGGTCCGCTCCTGAACCCGGGCGGCGACCTGGTCGCGCAGCGAAGGAATGCCGGGAACCGAGGCATAGCCGGTATGGCCGCCGCGCGCCGCGGCGTCCATCGTCGCGAGGATCGACGGGGCCGTACGGATGTCATGCTCACCAATGGTCAGCTCTGTGACGTCGATACCGTCCGAGATCATCTGACGGGACCGGTAGAAGACGTCCCATCCGTCCGATCCTCCGCCGGTCAGGTGCGTGATGCGATGCGAGAGTTTCATTATCCTGTTACCCGAGTTTCCCCGACCTGCATTTTTGGAGAGGCGCAGAGCCGATTGCCTTTGTCAATCGCGTTTGCGCTCGGGCAATGTCGCTTGCAGTTTTTTCGTCAATGCGCCGCGCACGATGTCGTATGAGCTGTGCAGGCGATGGCGCAATTCGTCCGTTTCGGTCTCCATCGGCAACCGGATCCAGCTGCGGTGGAAGTAGGGGGCCTTTTCGCCGATACCGGCCTCGATCAGCATCTGTGCAGTCTCGACATCGGGCGTCTTGACGGAAACGCCGTCTGCCATGGATCCGATGCAGGCGAACATCTTGCCGCAAACTTTCCATGCATCATGGCCTCCGCCCCAAGGGTCGGAAACTTCGGCGCCGGGCAGGGCGCGGCAGATGTCATTGATACGATCGCGGCTCATGCCGGCCAGCTTGCCGCAGAGCGGTGTGTCACTCAAGTCTTGGCGAAAACCGGGCGGCGTGATAGGTGTCGGGCCATGAACCGGATCATTCGCCTCATTACCTGCTGCATTACCTGCTGAAATTATCGCGGGCCGGTTTCTTTCGTTTTCATCGCCGAGACAAGTTGCTAAGCCCGCGCCAACGCGCAAGCCGCTGCTGTTCAAGGAAACGACCCGATGACGACAATCAAGCTGCATAACACCCGGACCAGGACGAAAGAGGATTTCGTTCCGATCGATGACGCGAATGTCCGGATGTATGTCTGTGGCCCGACGGTTTATGATCGGGCGCATCTGGGCAATGCGCGGCCCGTTGTCGTGTTTGATGTTCTCTATCGCCTATTGCGCGAGGTCTATGGGTCCGATCACGTCACATATGTGCGCAATTTCACCGATGTGGATGACAAGATCAACGCGCGTGCGGCCGAGAGCGGACGGCCGATTGGCGAGATCACCGCCGAAACAACCCAGTGGTTTTTGGATGACATGGGGGCGCTCGGCGCGCTCGAGCCCGACCACATGCCCCGGGCAACCCAGTATATCGGCCAGATGATCGCGATGATCGAAACCCTGATCGAAAAGGGTCATGCCTATGCCGCCGAGGGCCATGTTCTGTTCGCCGTGGACAGCTGGAAAGAGAAATATGGCAAGCTGTCGGGCCGGTCGGTTGACGACATGATCGCCGGCGCCCGTGTTGAGGTGGCTCCCTACAAGAGGAACCCGATGGATTTCGTGCTGTGGAAACCCTCATCCGAGGACCTGCCGGGCTGGGAAAGCCCGTGGGGCCGGGGTCGGCCGGGCTGGCATATCGAGTGCTCGGCCATGGCCCATGAACTTCTGGGCGAGAGCTTTGACATCCATGGCGGTGGCAACGACCTGATGTTCCCGCACCATGAAAACGAGATCGCTCAAAGCTGCTGCGCGCATCCGACCGGCGATTTCGCGCGTTTCTGGCTGCATAACGAGATGCTGCAGGTCGAGGGCAAGAAGATGTCCAAGTCGTTGGGCAATTTCTTCACTGTGCATGACTTGCTGGACCAGGGCGTTCCGGGCGAGGTGATCAGGTTCGTGTTCCTGTCGACCCACTATCGCAAGCCGATGGACTGGACCGAGAAGAAGGCGCGGGAGGCGGAAACGACCCTGCGCAAGTGGCGGGCGCTGACAGCGGGCATCGAGCCCGCTGCCCGCGCGGCCCCCTCTGTCATCGCGGCGCTGG
Source organism: Primorskyibacter sp. S87 (assembly GCF_049801055.1). Taxonomy (NCBI): domain Bacteria; kingdom Pseudomonadati; phylum Pseudomonadota; class Alphaproteobacteria; order Rhodobacterales; family Roseobacteraceae; genus Primorskyibacter; species Primorskyibacter sp. S87. The sequence goes on from NZ_JBNAGF010000006.1 coordinate 54,738, forward strand.
CCGATGACCTCAATACGGCGGGCGCCATTGCCGAATTGCACCGGTTTGCTGCAGAAGGGGATGCCGCAGGGCTGTTGACCTCCGCGCAGATGCTGGGGCTGTTGACCGAAGAGATGGGTGCATGGGTATCCGATCAAGGGGATGTAGACCTGTCGGAGCACGAGACGCGCTTGTTCGAAGCGCGTAAGACGGCCATGGAAACCAAGGACTTCTCGGAAGTGGATCGATTGAAGGCAGGTTATGTCGCAGCGGGATTGGAAGTGCGGATGAGCAAGGCAGGTGTGGAACTCGTGCCGGGAGCGGGCTTTGATGCTGCCAAGCTGGAGGCGGTCGAATGACCAAGGAACGCCTCTTTATCTATGACACCACGCTGCGGGACGGGCAGCAGACCCACGGCGTTCAGTTTTCGACCGCGGAAAAGGTTCAGATCGCCGAGGCGCTCGATGCGTTGGGCGTCGATTATATCGAGGGCGGCTGGCCCGGCGCCAACCCGACCGACAGCGCTTTCTTCGATGCCGCCCCGAAAACAACGGCGCGGCTGACCGCCTTTGGCATGACCAAACGGTCGGGCCGGTCGGCCGAGAATGATGATGTCTTGGCGGCCGTTATGAACGCCGGCACCGGCACCGTCTGTCTTGTCGGCAAGTCACATGACTATCATGTGACCGATGCGCTGGGCATTCCGCTTGAGGAAAACGTTGAAAATGTTGCCGCCTCGATGGCGCATATCGTTGCGCAAGGCCGCGAGGCTCTGTTTGACGCCGAGCATTTCTTTGACGGCTACAAGGACAATCCCGACTATGCCCTGCAGGTCTGCAAGGCGGCGCTTGATGCCGGAGCGCGGTGGGTGGTGCTCTGCGATACCAACGGCGGCGCTCTGCCTGCCGAAGTCGGGCGGATCGTTTCCGAGGTGATCGCCGCAGGGATCCCCGGAGATCGTCTGGGAATTCACACCCATAACGACACCGAAAATGCAGTGGCCTGTTCATTGGCTGCCGTGGATGCGGGAGCCCGGCAGGTTCAAGGCACCCTCAACGGGCTCGGTGAACGGTGCGGAAATGCAAACCTGACCTCGCTGATCCCGACACTCCTGCTGAAAGAGCCTTATGCCAGCCGCCTTGAGACGGGGATCACACCGGAGGCGCTCGCCGGGCTGCGCCAGATCTCGCGGATGCTGGACGACATACTGAACCGGGTACCTATGAAACAGGCGCCCTATGTGGGGGCGTCCGCGTTTGCGCATAAGGCGGGTCTGCATGCCAGCGCCATCCTCAAGGACCCTTCGACCTACGAACATGTGGCGCCCGAAGCGATTGGCAACACCCGCGTCATCCCAATGTCGAACCAAGCCGGACAGTCGAACCTGCGCAAGCGACTTTCCGACGCGGGGATCGAGGTGGCAAAGGGAGATCCCGCCCTTGGCCGCATCCTCGACCGGATCAAGTCGCGCGAGGGCGAGGGTTATTCCTACGACACGGCTCAGGCCAGCTTCGAGTTGCTTGCCCGCGAGGAGCTGGGCCAGATGCCCGAATTCTTTGAGGTCAAGCGATACAAGGTGACGGTTGAGCGCCGCAAGAACAAGTACAACAAAATGGTCAGCCTGTCAGAGGCGGTCGTGGTCGCCAAGGTCGACGGCGAAAAACGCCTTTCGGTCAGCGAATCTCTCGACGAGACCGGCAGCGATCGCGGCCCGGTCAACGCATTGGCCAAGGCACTGGTCAAGGATCTGGGGCGCTATTCTGCGATCCTCGGTGACATGCGCCTTGTGGATTTCAAGGTCCGCATTACGCAGGGTGGAACCGAAGCGGTTACCCGCGTCATCATCGACAGCGAAGACGGGCAGGGGCGCAGCTGGTCCACCGTCGGGGTCAGCGCCAACATCGTCGATGCGTCATTCGAGGCGCTGCTGGCGGCGATCCAATGGAAACTGCTGCGCGACGGAGCAACGGTGTGATGGACTGGGACAATTTCTTTTTGGTGCACAAGGGGTTGGAACGGGAAGGACCGGGGTCGCCCGATGATGTGATCTGGACGCTCGAGCAGACCGGATTGCGGGGCGAGCTGTCGGTGTTTGACGGCGGATGCGGCCCGGGCGCGGACCTCGAGACACTGGCCGAGGCGTTGCCCGAGGCCCGGATAACCGGCGTGGACGCGCAGCCGCAATTCATCGAAGAGGCACAGGCCCGATGCGCCCGGTTCGGGGACCGCGTGCTGGCCCGGGTCGGCGACATGGCGGATCCGGGCGGACCGCACGATCTGATCTGGTCTGCCGGGGCGCTCTATTTTCTGGGCATCACCGAGGGCCTGAACCTGTGGCGCAAGGCGTTGAAACCGGGCGGTTGGGTGGCCTTTTCCGAACCCGTCATGTTGCCGGGAGAACGGACCGAGCCTGAGCTGGCATTTTGGGAAGAGTATCCGGCGATCACTGGTCTCGACGGGATCCGGGCGCGGGTCGAGGCCGCAGGTTTTTCGGTTGCCGATCACAGGCTGATCATCGGCGAGCCCTGGGCGGCATATTATGGGCCGATGCGTGAGCGCATCGCAGAGTTGCGCGCCGACAATCCCGGGACTGATCTGGCAGCGATGCTGGATCTCAACGAGCGAGAGGCGGACCTCTGGCAAGCCGCGTCTGACCGGATCGCCTATGCACTGCTGCTGGTACGGCCCGCGTGACATTCGACGCGGACCTGACCGCCTGCGCGGCCTTGGTGGAAAAGGCTGATCCTGATCGGTTTTCCGCCACGATGGCCGCGCCGGTTGCAGCCCGGCGGGTTCTGTTTCCGATCTATGCGATGAATGTTGAGGTTTCCCGGGCTCCGTGGGTGACGCAAGAGGCGATGATCGCCGAGATGCGCCTGCAGTGGTGGCGCGATGCGCTGGCCGAAATCGCCGCCGCCGGTCCGGTTCGGCGGCACGAGGTGGTAACCCCGCTGGCCCGGGCTCTGACACCGGCTCTGGCGGCCCAGCTCGATGCCTATGTGGCCGTGCGCCGTTGGGATATCTATCGCGATCCGTTCGAAGATGCCGCTCATCTCGACAGCTACATCGATCAGAGCGCTGCGACCCTGATGTGGGTGAGCACCCAGGCTTTGGGGCAGGCAGACGAGGCAACCGTGCGCAACCTCGGATATGCCGCTGGTGTTGCTGGGTTCCTGCGGGCGGTTCCTGAACTAGAGATGCGGGGCCGGGTGCCATTGTTCGACGGAACGCCCGAGGGCGTCCGAGCGCTGGCCACTTCGGCAATGGACAAGCTGAAAACTGCGCGAGCCAATAGACGTCTCATCTCAGCCCAGGCCCGGCCCGCGTTGCTCACGGCTTGGCAGGCCAGTTCGGTCCTCAGGCAGGTCATCGACGATCCGCGTCGAGTGGCTGATGGGCGGTTGGGGCAGAGCCGGTTCCACACGCACGCGGGTTTGGTCTGGCAGTCGCTCACCGGACGCTGGTGAGGCCGGTTCGGGCCGGTTTTACGCAAACCCGGCATGCCGGCACAACGCGAACGGATCAGCGTCAGGCGCGTGTTTCAGTTGGCCTCAGTGTCAGCCAGATCAGTGCACCTCCAGCCAGAACAAGGAACGGTGCCATGGCGAGGTTTACCGAGGTCCAGCCTTCGACGGGCGTGCCACCGGAACAGTTCATTAGCCCCCCGCTGGCCAGAGAGGCAAAGGTGACGCCACCAAATACCAGAAGATCGTTCAGGCCCTGCATCCGGCCGCGTTCCTCGGGGCTGTGCGCGCTTGCCAGCATTGTGGTTGCGCCGATAAAGCCGAAATTCCACCCCACGCCCAGCAGGATCAGAGCAATAAAGAAATTGTTCAGATCGACGCCCTGCAGGGCAACCGCGCCGGCGGCGGCGAGAATGACAAGACCTAAAGCTACGATCTTTTCGACCCCGAACCGGGCGATCAAGTGTCCGGTAAAAAAGGACGGGGCGAACATGGCAAGCACGTGGCCGGTAACCACATCTGCGGCATTGCCTTCGGTGAAACCGCAACCCACCACCGCCAGAGGGGTCGATGTCATCACCAGGTTCATCAACGCGTAGGACACCATGGCGCAAATCACCGCCACGGCGATCCGGGGCGTCGTGATCAGCTCCCAACGGGTGCGACCACGCGGGGCGTTCTCTGCCGGAGGAGTGGGGCGGGGAATGTCGATGAGAAAAAACAACAAGGCCCCAATCACGTTGATCGCGATCACGGCCAGATAAGTTCCCATGAACGGAACCACAAAGGCCTGGCTGGTCGCCTTGACCAATTGCGGGCCCAGCACGGCCGAAACCAGTCCGCCCGCCATCACGTACGAGATCGCCTTGGGCCGGAACGCATCGGATGCGGTATCGGCTGCAGCAAAGCGATAGAAGCCCTGCGCGCTCATATAGAACCCGGTAAAAAAGCTCCCAAGCAGGAACAGGGAGAACGAGCCGTAGTAGAGGCCGTAGGCTCCGATCAGACCGCCGAGCGCACCGCCCAGCGTGCCAATAAAGAACCCGGTTCGACGCCCCCAGCGCTGCATGATTGCCGAGATAGGTGTCGCTGCCATCATCGAGCCGAGAACGATCAGCGAGATCGGCAGCGTTGCGAGGCAGGCATTTGCCGCCAGCGATTGCCCGGCCAGTCCGCCGATGGTGAAGATCATCGGCATCTGGGCGCCAAGGAATGCCTGAGCGGCCACCAGAACGGCCACGTTCCGTTTGGCTTTGCTGTCGCTCTGCGCGGGCGAAGGCATGGGACTCGAGAGGGTCATGGCCGCATCCGTATCGGTGAATCCGGTCACTCACAAGCCGGTTGCGTGTGGGTGAGAGAGGCTTAAACTCCGATCGGATTGAGTTTCCAGAATGTGACGTTGCGTCAAAGTACGGAGAGTTGCGATGCCCGTGGGCCGCATCATCGAAACACCCGCCTGCGTGGCTGAAGGGGCGGAATGGCTGGCCGGTAGCGACCCCAGAATGGCGGCTGCGTTAGAACAGACCGGGCCGTTGCCGTTGCGGCGCAAGCCCGACGGTTTCGACCAGTTGCTCAGCGCCATCGTCAGTCAGCAGGTCAGTGTTGCCTCGGCCAACGCGATCTGGGGCCGGATGCGGGCGGCCCGTCTGACAGGTCCGCGCAAGATCCGTTGGGCCAGCGACGATGATCTGCGGGCCGTTGGGCTCAGCCGCCAGAAAATCCGCTATGCTCGGGCGCTCGCAGAGGCCGGGATCGATTACAAGTCGCTGCGGGATGCTCCGACCGAAGACGTGATCGCCACGCTTGTTGAGGTGCCCGGCATCGGAATTTGGACCGCCGAGATCTACGCGATGTTCAGCCTCGGCCGCGCGGATGTCTTTGCGCCCGGCGATCTGGCCCTGCAGGAAGCGGCGCGGATCCTGTTTGATCTGCCTGATCGGCCCAAAGAGCGTGAACTGCGCGAGATGGCCGCGGCATGGTCGCCGTGGCGGTCGGTTGCGGCCCGTTTGCTCTGGGCCTATTACCGGGTGGCAAAGGAACGGGAAGGGATCCGATGACACGAGTATTGAACGCCGGCCGGAAAGAGCCGCTTTCCGGGCAAACCCGCTCGGTCGTAGTCTTTGTGCACGGGTATGGGGCCAACGGCGCCGACCTGCTTGGGCTGGCGGACCCCTTGGGTGAGCATTTGCCCGACACTCTGTTTGTTGCCCCGGATGCGCCCGAAAGCATTCCGGGCATGCCTTTCGGCTATCAATGGTTTCCAATTCCGTGGATCGACGGCTCCTCGGAAGAGGAAGCGCGGCGCGGCATGGAAATGGCTGTCGACGATTTCAACGCCTTTCTTGATGCATTGATAGTGGATGAGGACGTGCTGCCTGAGCAGGTGGTGCTGTTCGGATTCTCGCAAGGCACGATGATGAGCCTGCACGTCGCCCCCCGCCGCGAGGATCCGGTTTCCGGGATCGTCGCGTTCTCGGGCCGTCTGCTGGAGCCTGATCTTCTGGTGGATGAGGTTGTCAGCAAGATGCCGATTTTGTTGGTTCACGGCGACGTTGACGATGTGGTGCCGCCGCAATCCTTGCCCGAAGCCGCTGACGCGCTTCAGAAGGCGGGATTCGAGGATATCTATGCGCATGTGATGAAAGGCACCGGCCACGGTATCGCGCCGGATGGGCTCAGCGTGGCGCTGGCCTTCATGCGAGACAAACTCAGCCTGTAAAATCGAAACAGGGTCAGATGATTGCGCGGCCCTTTGTTGTCGCCCTGTCGGCTATTGCCACAGCCGGCTTTCGGCGAATTCCAGCGAGTTTCCCGCCGGGTCTCGTACATAAAGAGACCGGGCGCCGTTCGGCCAGTCGAACTCGGCGTCTATCGTGACGCCCGCCTGCTCGAGCCGGGCGCGCATCGCCGTGATACCCTCGCGGTCAAGCGTGAGACAGGCATGCCCCGGCCCATGCCCGCCATGAGGCGGGACTGGCAGGCGCGGATTGGACGGTGGATTGATGGTCAGTTCAGGGTTGAAGATCAGCAGGACCGAGGCACCGGCACGAAAGAACACGCGACGGTTTGCGACCCGCTGAATTTTCTCGAGCCCGAGCAACTGCTCATAAAAGTCTTCCGCCGCATCGAGATCGCCAGCATAAAGGGCGGCTTCCAGAATGCCGGTTATCTGAGCGGTTTCGACCATACCGATACCCTATCAGCGGCGGCGTGACCTGTCAGGAGGTTGCACTTCGTCCCATGCGCCTGTGGCCAGACCGTCCAGTGTCCAGTTGCCGATCCGCCAGCGGATCAGGCGAAGAGTGGGGTGGCCGACGGCGGCCGTCATCCGCCGCACCTGTCGGTTGCGGCCTTCGCGAATAACCAGTTCGATCCAGCAATCCGGAACGGATTTCCGCACCCGGATCGGGGGCGTTCGCGGCCAGAGAACGGGCGGTTCCGATATCCGTCGAACCTTGGCCGGGCGAGTCTTGCCGTCTTTCAGGGGCACGCCGCTGCGCAGCACTTCCAACGCAGACTCTTCCGGGATGCCGTCGATCTGCACCCAATAGCTCTTGTCCATCTTGTGCTTTGGGTCGGTAATCCGGGCCTGCAGCCGACCATCATCGGTCAGCAGCATCAGCCCCTCGCTGTCCCGATCGAGGCGTCCGGCCGGGTAAACGCCGGGCAGGTCGATATAGTCAGACAGGGTAGATCTTGGAGATCCGGCGCTGCCGCGGTCAGTGAACTGGGGCAGCACGTCAAACGGCTTGTTGAAACGGATGAGCCTTGTCATGCCCCGCCATAGCCTTAGATGCTGCAATGCGCAATCAGCGGCAGCCTGTGGATTTACACACATCGTTGCACGGAAGGGGCATCAACAAATCCGCGAGATCTAGTGGAAATTGAAGGCTTGTCAGAGTTCAACCACGATATATAGTTGATTGTAAGGCTGGGGCGGGGCTCCCGTCCCGGTGTCGACAACCCTGGCAGGTTCGGGGGGCAGAGGCAGGCAGGGCACGAAGGGGAATCTGCAATGGACGGCGATTTCAGAAGCGATTTCGTAAGAGAGCCGGGGGCTCTCAAACACCATCCGGCGCTGGTGCTGAATGCGGATTACAGACCCTTGTCCTATTACCCCCTATCCCTTTGGCCATGGCAGGAGGCGATCAAAGCGGCATGGCTCGAGAGGGTGGACATCGTCGCCGAATATGACGAGGTGGTTCGCAGCCCGAGCACCGTGATACGAATACCTTCGGTTGTTGTTCTCAAAGACTATGTAAAACCTCGAAAGCGCGTGGCCTTCACGCGCTTTAATTTATTTCTGCGGGATGAATTCCATTGCCAGTATTGCGGCGGCAAGGGCGATCTGACCTTTGATCACGTGGTGCCGCGTGCCGCTGGCGGTGTGACGAGTTGGGAAAACGTCGTTGCAGCCTGTTCACCTTGCAACCTGCGCAAAGGGTCCAAGTCGCTGCGCCGTGCGGGGATGAGCCTTCGCAAACCGCCACGCCGCCCGCAAGCGGAGGAACTGCGCAATATCGGCCGCAAGTTTCCACCCAACCACCTGCACGAAAGCTGGATGGACTTCCTTTACTGGGACGCCGAACTCGACGCCTAAGCAGATCGCACGGGGTCGACCACAATCAAGCTGTTCAGTGTTTTGCCCGACGCCGGTTCCGGGCCCGTCACGCAGCTGAAGGGGCCGCCGCAGGAGCGGCTCTTTGCAGCATGCCGAAGAGATCTCTGGGGTTGTCCGGGTCGGCCAGCAGGTCAAGGGCGTGATAGAGTCCGGTTTTTTCCAGCTGATCGCGAACATAGCGCAGGGCTGAAAAATCCTCGATTGCAAACCCGACACTGTCGAAGAGCGTGATCTGCTGTTGGGATGTGCGACCGGGAACCGCGCCGGTGATCACCTGCCACAGTTCTGTTACCGGATGATCTGCATCCAGTTGCTGAATCTCGCCTTCGATCCGCGTCTGCGGTGGGTATTCGACGAAGATATCCGACCTTTGCAGGATTCCGGTCGCCAGTTCGGTCTTGCCCGGACAGTCACCGCCAATCGCGTTGATGTGGACGCCGCTGCCAACCATATTGTCGCTCAGGATGGTGGCGTTTTGCTTGTCGGCGGTGCAGGTGGTCAGGATCTGGGCCCCCTCGATGGCTTCTTCGGGGCTGGCGCAGGTGACAACGTCGATGTCCTGAGATTTCAGGTTGCGGGCGCATTTGATTGTCGCGGCCGGATCGGAATCAAAGAGCCGCACCGATTTCAGTCCGCAGATCGCCTTCATCGCAAGGGTCTGGAACTCGGACTGAGCCCCGTTTCCGATCATTGCCATCGTGTCCGCGCCTTTCGGAGCAAGATGCTTGGCGACCATCGCAGAGGTTGCGGCCGTGCGCAGAGCGGTGAGCAGGGTCATCTCGCTTAGAAGCACCGGGTAGCCGGTATCCACATCTGCCAGCAGACCAAAGGCAGTCACTGTCTGCAGGCCCTCGCTGGTATTCTTGGGGTGGCCGTTGACGTATTTGAACCCATACATTTCGCCATCCGAAGTCGGCATGAGTTCAATGACGCCGACCTCGGAGTGCGATGCGACGCGCGGGGTCTTGTCGAACAATTCCCAGCGGGCAAAGTCGTGCTCGATGTACTCTGCCAGTCCCCGCAACATGGTTTCGATGCCGATCCGGTGGATTAGCTGCATCATGTGGTCGACGGACACGAACGGGACAAGGGCCTTGTCCGATGGGGTCAGGTCATTGGGTTTGAAAGTGCTCATCGGAATACCTCAGGAATAAGCGCTGGTGGGACGGTCAAACACGCGGCGACCAAGGGCCGAGGCCGCAAGATCGACCATCATCTGCGCGGTGCGTCCGCGTTCGTCGAGAAACGGGTTGAGTTCGACCAGATCAAGCGAAGTCATCAGCCCACTGTCCGAAATCATTTCCATCACGAGATGTCCTTCGCGGATGGTAGCACCGCCGGGAACCGTGGTGCCGACCGCTGGGGCGATCATCGGATCGAGAAAATCCACATCGAGCGAAACATGAAGCATACCGTTTGCTGCAGCCACCCCGGCAAGGAAGTCCTCGAGCGGTTTGGCGATTCCTGTCTCGTCGATCTTGCGCATGTCGTGAAAGTCGATCTGCGTGCGTTGCAGCGCTTCGCGTTCGGCGGGGTCAACCGATCGCAGCCCGAGGATGCAGATGTTTTCCTGCGGCACGGGATTGGTAATCGGGGGAAAGCCGGCAAACCCCGGGCGGCCGGTTACGTAGCCCAGTGGTGTACCGTGCAGGTTTCCCGACGCGGTGGTGTCGGGCGTGTGAAAATCACTGTGCGCATCTAACCAGAGTACGAAAAGCGGGCGCCCGGCCTGTGCGGCATGGTTGGCGGCGCCGGCGACACTGCCCAGCGACAGGGCATGGTCGCCACCAAGAAAGATGGGAATCCCTCGGGGCAGGGCCTCTTCGGCGGTGCGGATCAACCGGTTGGTCCACCCAATCGTGCGGCTGGGCTGATAGAGATGACCATCATCGGGCTCGGGCCCATGGGCTGCAGGTGTCAGGTTGCCAAGATCCTCGACTTTGTGGCCAAGCCCGGACAGGGCCTCGGCCAAGCCGGCGGTTCGAAAGGAGTCTGGCCCCATGAGACAGCCTTGGCGACGTTTGCCGCTGTCTACAGGCGCACCAATCAGAATGCAGTTTTGAGTCGACATCGAAAATCCGCCTTTTTGTTGCTTCTTTTCAGGATCTGGACAAATTGCGTTGAAGAGAAGGGTCGTTTTTGGCCATAATGATCGGTGAATATTCATTACGGAGGGAGAAATGGACAAAACGGATGAGCGGTTAATCGCGGCGTTGCGCCACAATGCACGTGCGTCACTGTCTGATCTCGCTCTGCAACTGAACCTGTCGCGCACCACGGTACGAGCCCGGATAGAGCGCCTCTTGCAGCGCGGAGACATCCTCGGATTTACCATAGTTTTGAAAGAGGACGTTCTTCAGGATCCGGTGCGCGGCCTGATGATGATCGGCATCGAAGGGCGCGGTGCTGGGCGTATCACGCGTCAGCTACAGGGGCTCAAGGAGGTTCGGGCGATCCACTCGACCAACGGGAGGTGGGATCTGATCGTGGAGCTGGGAACGGAAACACTGGAGGATCTGGACACGGCACTGGCTAAGATCCGCACCTATGACGGTGTGCAGATCAGTGAAACCAGCCTGCTTCTATCGACCAAGAAATCGACCTGAGAGGATGAACAGCGGCCTCATTTTGCATGGTCACAAAAGAGTGAACCGGATTATCTGAACTGCTTTGAAATTCTTCCCGTGCCGAATTGTGACGGCAATAAGGCATTGAAATACTTCATTTTTGAGAGAGATGAGGTTTCGAAGCCCTGCGCCAAAACCAGCGCATCCAACCAAAGCGGTCGGCAGGCAGGTGACAAAAATAGTGATCTGTTCCTCAAAGCTCCTCCGTAACAGCGGCATTCACATTGCGCCGGGCAGACACAGTCGCGGCCATCAGAGGAGGAAAGTGAATGCCTGGAACACAGACCATCAAAGAACTCGCTGCCGGCAATCCGGATTTTTCAATTCTCGTTTCGGCCCTGAGCTATCTCGACACTCAATTAAACGCCGGACTGCTTGATCTGCTTGATGCTGACTCGACCGACGCCACGGTCTTCGCTCCGACCAACGCAGCTTTTGGAAAACTCGCTCAGGATCTCGGGTTTGCAGGTGACGCGGGCAACACCAGCGACGTAACCGCATTTCTCGTTGCCAATGTTCCTGCAGAGCTACTTCTTCAAGTCGTCCAGTATCACGTTTCGCCAGGAACACAGCTGGCTGCAGACGTTGCCGCTGCGACCGAGTTGGCGACGCTGAACCCGTCAATGGCCACTATCGGGGTCGATCTGCCGACGCTGGTGGACAACGAACCCGACCTCCTTGATCCGACCCTCGTAAGCACGGACAACATGGCCAGCAACGGTGTTGTTCACGCGATTGACCGCGTATTGCTGCCGGTCGACCTGCCGGGGAACGATGCGCCCACAATCACGGGCATTCTCAACGCCAGCGGGTCGGGCTTTGATCAGAACGCTGCCGATTTTGATATCCTGCGCACGGCTGTTGAGACTGCGAAACTCGACGGGCTTCTGGATGACAGTTCGATCGACGTTACCGCGTTTGCACCGACTGACGGGGCTTTTGTGAACCTTGCGCAGGCTCTTGGTTACGGCCAGTCGGACGAAGAAGGAGCTTGGGGATACCTTGTCGAAGCTCTGACTCTTCTCGGGGGCGGAGACCCGATCCCGCTGCTGACTCAGGTGCTGCAGTATCACGTGGCCGGCGAAAGCCTGCAGGCCAGCCAGGTGCTGTCTTCGATGACCATTCCGACCCTTCAGGGCGGGTCTTTGGGTGTGAACGGTACCCAGCTTCAGGACGCGGATCCGGACATTGCCGACCCGAATATCATCGTGACCGATATCCAGGCTGCGAACGGGATCGTGCATGGTATTGACGGAGTTCTGCTCCCGGCTGATCTGCTGCAATCCAACGGTAGCAACGATGTCGATTTCATCATCGGTGGAAACGGTGGAGAAAAGTTCATCACCGGACGGGATCACGATTTGATCGATGGCAACGGTGGCGACGACCTCATTTTTGCCGGCAATGGCAAAGACGTGGCTTTCGGCGGAACCGGTGACGACCTCCTGCATGGTGGCAGAGGCATGGACCAGCTCTCGGGGAATGAAGGGAACGATGTATTGATCGGTGCCCGGGGTTCGGATGTGCTGAATGGCGGGGCAGGTAACGATGACCTGCTGGGCGGCCGTGGCAATGACATCCTGAACGGCGGCAAAGGCAATGACATCCTGTTCGGCAATGGTGGAGCCGATACCTTTGTGATCGAGAAAAACAGCGGGTTCGACACGATCGTCGACTTCGGGGTTGGCAAGGACAAGATCGACCTTCGGGACTTCGCGATTGAGGGCGGTTTCCACGCCATCGAAGAGGACATCAACGAAGGCCTTCTCGGAACATCGGTCGAACTCGGAGACGGGTCCGCGCTTTATGTTGTGGGGCTGGGTGGCGTTCACCTCGGCGCGGACGACTTCATCTTCTGAAGCCACTGAATTTTGATCTTCAGGCGCCCCGTTCTCGGGGCGTCTGTTTATTTTTCTGGTAGGCGCGCAACCATTAGCCAGATGCCGGCAAGAGCAAGCGAGATGATCCCGTTCCACGTCGCCATCGACAGGCCAATGAATTCCCACGGGATGTCATCGCAGCGGACAAGCGGGGCGGACATGATCTGCTCCATAAGCTGCTCAGGGGTCAGCCCACCGATCGGTCCCGAGGTGCATGTGCTCGGACCTTCCCACCAGCCCTGTTCCACACCGCTGTGATAAAAGCCGATGGCCGATGTCGTAAGCGCAGCAACCGCACCCAGCAGGGGCAGGACCCGTCCGGGCAGCAGCAGGGCCAGAATTCCGATCAGGACGGCCACCCCATGCGGGTATCGCTGCCAGATGCACATTTTGCAGGGCGCAAGACCACCGATATGCTGAAAGCCCCACGCCCCCAGCAACATTGCGGCGGATCCGCCGGCCGCCAAGAGGACAAGCAGTTTGCGGTTGGTCATGTAAACCTATCTCCCTGCAGGGCTCCGTCAGAAGTAGCGAACCGCCGCGAAGCCACCGATCAGCAGCACGATGAACAATGTGAACAGGAGGCCAAGCCGCTTTTCAATGAATTCGCGGATTGGGTCGCCGAACCCCCAGAGCAATCCGGCAACGACGAAGAACCGCAATGCCCGGGCCAGAATCGAAGTGGCGATGAACGTGCCCAATGGCATGCCGGTCCAGCCTGACATGATCGTAATCACCTTGTAGGGGAAGGGCGTGACGCCGGCGGTCAGGACCGCCCAGAACCCGAAATCGTTGAAGCGGGTGTTAAAGGCTTCCATGGCCTCTCCCTTGCCCATTGCCTCAAGGATCGGCGCGCCGATGCTGTCGTAGAAGAAGGCGCCGATGGCATAGCCCAGCATGCCGCCAAGAACCGAGGCCACCAGCGCCACCGAGGCAATCAACCAGGCCCGAGATGGCCGGGCCAGAATCATCGGGATCATCAGGACATCCGGCGGAATTGGGAAAAACGAACTTTCCACAAAGGCCACGAGCGCCAACACCCAGAGTGCATTGGGGTGATCGGCCATGCTGATGGTACGGTCGTATAGCGATCTGAGCATCTGCGGTGAAATTCCTGACCGGTCCTGCCTGTTGCGGAAGGGGTAACCATGTGTCCGGGCCCGGGTCAACCGTCCTTGGCAAAATCAACAAACTCCGCGCGTTTTACCTCTGGACCTGCGCCGCGCGGGGCGGTAGGTCAGGGGACGTGCCCAAGTGGCGGAATGGTAGACGCAGGGGATTCAAAATCCCCCGCCTTCACGGGCGTGAGAGTTCGAGTCTCTCCTTGGGCACCAATGACTTAGCCGATTTTGGCGAGTCACCGCAAAATCTCTGTGATGTCATTGTGATGCAAGTTAAGGTGAACCTGTAGCGCGGCCTAGTAACCGATGCTCGGCGTGACGCGCGCTGATCTGGCCTCGACGAACAGCGGCGCTGCAACAGTTCTCCCCGGCGTTTGTCCAGTTCGCCGGATACGTCACCAGATCAGCGCATGCTCGAAGACGGTGACGAAAAGGCCCCGCTCAACGGCGGGGCCTTTTTCGTTTCACTTCAGCCGGTCGGGTATCTTCGGGAACCGCGACAAGGCGGTCGGGTTAACTCGCTCGACGGGTCGCGAACGCTTTCCGACGACCTCTTCGTCAACTCGCCTGACATCGTCGGTGACGTTCCCCTTCTCGATGTGAGCCTCGAGCACGTAGAGCAGCACGGCGTCGATGTTCCCTTCGGGGCTGCTGTCGATCCGGTCATAAAGAACCTTGTGATCATGCCACTTCACGAACGGGCCTCGCTCGCGCCAATACGTGAAGGCCGCCCCCCATGTGTTGAACCGCCAGCCGAACAGGATCGCCGGGGGGCGCTCGATCTTTCGCCGGGTTTTGCCTGCCTTCTGACGCAGTTCCCGAATGTGCTGCTCGATAGGAACATCAGGGCGGGTTTTCAGACGTTGATATAATGCGGCATAACCGACTTCGAAGCGGTTCGCGACATGGGTTAGGTTGATGAACGGTCTGCCGTTCACGTAAACGAGATTTTTCACCTGCCGTTTGATCGCCTCTTCGCATGCCTGCTCCCAAGTGTAGTTGACGGATCGCATCAAAAGGCGGACGGGTTCGCTAGAAATACCGAATTTGGTGTAGACCTCCGTCTTTGAGTCGTAATGCTCGCCGCGAAACGACACAGGGGGCCTAGTGGATTTGATCGCGGCTTCGACAGCATCTTCAAATGAGAGACCTCGGCGTTCGTGTCCATTGACGGTAGACCGATGAATACCGAACTTTGAAAAAACATGCGCCTTCTGAGCGTAGTTTTCCCCTCGAAACGTCACGGGGGCAGTCGTCCCCTTGTTTGGCGTCGTCAAAGCCCGTTCCAGCGTCCAACCCCCACGAAGTCTAGCCTGCGCTGTGTCGAGCGGCAGGCCCCACGCCTCGGCCCGTGCCTTCTGACTTGGGTATTCGGTGCCTAGATGGTCCTTGCATGGAATACTTGGCATAACATTTCCTCCTAGTCTTGAGGGCTGCCCGGCTCTGGGCAGCCCTGAAGCCTCGTCACTGCTTGCGACGTTTGGCGTAGGGGTTGAAGTCGAGAACGGCCTGCATGTGCGCCTTGCGCCCGTGAGGGTAGCCGTCGAGCGAGTCGAGGTCATTCCGCCATGCCTCGTAACAGTTGATGTAAACCTGCCAGTCAGCGCGCCGCAGCATGTCAGCGTTGACATCGGCCCGGTTCCGGTAGGCCAGCCGCTGCCCCGACTTTTCCCACGAATACCAGCCGTAGACAGGGTCGAACTCTTCACCTGCGACGGTGCCGTGTCGCCCGCGCACGGCCTCGAGGAACGGCAACGCCTCGACCCCGTCCCTGATCAGGATGAACAGCATGACGGTCGCGGCAACGGCGGTCGGCTTCGGTGTTTTCTTCGTCGCCAGTTTCCCGGTCGAGTCTTCGATCTCCACCTTGTCGCCGAACATCAGGCTATCAAGCATCCCGATCTCTTCTCGGGCCTCGTCGAGGGCTGCTTTCAGGTTGAAGTCTGCCCGCTTGATGACGCCGAACTCGCCGTGCGCGAGGTTGCGGATCATACGCAGGCCACCCTCGAGCCAACCCGCGCCCATAATCAGGGCACTCGACGGCATCATCTGCAACTCGCGCATGGTGCCGAACACCTCGTCGCCCAAGTTCTTCACGGCCTCGCTCGCGTCGAACATCTCGTAGAGGGCGACGACATCGTCGAGCGTTTCGGCTTCCCATTCCGTGATGTTCACGAACTCGGGCTTCTGGGCCGGGTCATCTTGCAAATCGTCGTTCCAGACCTGACGGCGCGTGTGCCCGTTCAGCAGGTAGTCTTTGCCGTCTGCGATACAGTGCACGACATCGAACTCGAGATGCGGGGGCTGCAGAATGGCAAGGTGCGCCGCAGATGCGTGCCCTGCGCGCCCGTCTGTGTTCCGCTGATGCGGGTTGTTCAGGTAGACATCGAGGTCTGACCGGGCGCAGCCGTCACGGGTGCGGATTTTGCGGGCCTGCACAGGCCCCGGCAGGGTTTTCAGAACACTGGCCTCGCCGTCATCAGGCAAGCCGGTATTGATCGCGTCAGGCGACGCGCTACTCAAAAGAGCATTCATTTCATTCTCCAATGCGAATGCGGGTTTCGGTCTACTGGACCTCGTCAGTGCCCCGTCGTGTCAGGGGCAGACCCGCAGGGCGGGGCAGCGGGCCAGCTTCGCGGCGCTGCGACGCTTGTTCGCCAGCTTCACGCGACGCCGCCATTCGGGTTGCGTTTCAGCTTCGATGACGCGCGTCATCAGGAACATGCGAACGGGTCTGCCGCCTGCGTAGTGGTTTTTCATGATGCCGTCAGGTTCGCCTAGAAAGTCGCGGATCATGGACTCTGTCCAAGAGCGTTTCTTCAGGTCGCCACTGTGGGCGTAGTCACGCCTGCGGTGCGTGTTGATAAAGTTCATTGCCTCGGTCCTTTCGCGGTGTGAGGGCGTTTTGATGAACCGAACGTGGGTCGAGCGAGCGAGATGCGCAAGAGAAAAATCGTATTAAATCAGTGTGTTACGAAACTTGTCCTGAACTGAGGGCGATCAAAACGTCACGCTCGATGCAATGTTTTCAACGCCTTTGTCGGCAAGCCCGTTTCCGGCCTGTGACGAAATGGGGTCGAACTTTCTGCATCGAGGGTTCGGCGTTTCGTAACGAACCGTGACGCTTCGGTCTGCCTCAGTTAGGGGCGTGATTCCCGTATCGCGACCTGCTGCTCGAACCACTTCGTCACGGCAGGCGGTGCGCCCCGGTCGCGGCAATAGGCGGCCATGACCTCGACATCGAGCATGCCGGCGTTCGGGTCGTCGTCGATGCTGCTCATGAACCAGTCGTGAAAGCTGCGCCGGGGCCGGTAATCATCGAGCCTGATCACGTTGTCAGGCGTGGGCGGGTCATGTATCAATTCGGTCATCAGCAACTTCCTTCACCGTGTTTGCTGTTTTCGCGCCGCTCAGGGGTCGAGACCTGAGCGGCGCTTTTCATTTTTTCTTCGAGGCAGCGGTGATCAGCGCAGCCTGTTTTTTCCAGTATTTCGTGATCTCTTCGTGGCCTTTATCGACCATCTTCTGAGCGGCCTCGGGGCCATGTTGACGGCGGGCTTTCTCGAGGAACGGGCGCGACATCGACGGCGACCCGGCGACAGGGAATCCCCGGCGCATGTGCGGCTTTCGGCCTTCGCGGCTTTCGATCATGCCCGTCAGGTTGCCGCTCGTGACATAGCTAGGCCAGCCGCCTTCTTTAGTGATCTTCTTTGCCCGCTTGGCGCGGATTCGTTTCATGATGCTGTATTTGTTGCCGCGCACATCGAGGTTGTTCATCGTGACCGCCTTGCGAGTCTTGTCGCGCAGGTATCCGGCCCCCTTGAACGACGAGGCGAGGCCGATGCGCTTCAGTTCCTTCGGGTCTGCGATTTCTTTCAAAGCCTCTTCGAGTTCCAAGGCCCCCTTGATCTCAAACTTCGCCATGCGTGGCCCCCATGTTTGCCGTCAGCGTCGCCCGCAGAATGATCATCTCGTCGCGACGACGCTCGAGCAGTTCAGCCTTCGCGGCCTCGATCTGCGTGTCGGTCGGTTCGTCGTTGCCAATCATCGCCCGCACGTCGGCCTCTGCGGTCTTCGCTGCATCGTCTGCGAACTCGCGCAGGGCGGCGTTGATTTCGTCGGCCTGTGCTTCGGTCATTGCATAAATCCCTGTTCGCGCAGCGCCGCGATCTGCGTGTGCACATGAGCGAGAACCGCGTCCTGCACCTCTTCGCGGCTGGGCGGTCGATGCAGTTCGAAGGTCAGGCGTAGCCAGATTCGCGCGAGGTCGCGGTCGTCATCATCGCAGGGGCAGTCGGATTCGAAGAACTCGATCACGGGTGCAGTTCCTTCAGTTTGGCGGCGATGCTGTCCATGAACTGTTGATAGTCGGCATCGGTCGGCGGTCGCCCCAGTATCTGCCAGAGCAGCATGAAAAACGGATCGTCGGGGCGATCCTCGCGGTCGTCTTTTGGGGCGTCGAACGGCATTACGGCGTGAACCCCTCTACATAGGCGACGTGGCCGGGGTGAACCTGTTGCCAGCCCGCAGGCATGATCGCGCGCAGGGCGAGCGACGCATGCTGCGTCATCGACTTGACCTTCGCCGACCCGTCGAGTGCGTCGCCGACCTCGATGCTGCCGTCGTTGTCAACGCCGGGCACCTGATCGGGCGTCGCCGGTTCGCCGGGCTTGCTATGGCTCATGAACGGCGGGGTCGTGTCGGCGTCGTTCGCCATGACAAGCGTCGCCTGATCGCTCAGGCGGAACTGCGGGTCATCGAAGGCGAAGCCTAGGCTGCTCGGATCGACGGCGATCAGTTGATCGTCGGGCACGGTCGTCGCATGCAGCACGCGCATGCCTGCGATCTCGCCGTTCATCAGGTCGTCTTTCCAGACGAAGTCGCCGTTGCTGTTCGATTGCAACATCAGGGCGCTGCGTGTCGTGGTGGACATGATGATCGCAATGCTCGTCGCCCGTGCGCCGATCAGGGCCGCAGCGAGCGCCTGCAGGGCCGCTGCAGTGTCTTCGACCTTCGTGCCCCCCGTGGCGGGCGTCAGGGGCGTCAGGCCGTGCAGCAGGCCGCGAGGCTGCAGGGCGGGCACCGCGTCGTCGCTAGACAGCAGAACGGCGTCTAGGGCGATTGCGGTGTCCTGCGTGATACTGCGGCTCAGGACGGCGCGCATCGGTTCGATTGCGCTGCGTGCCAGTTCTTCAGAGAAGACGCTGATCACGGCCATTTTGTGCGCGCGCAGGGCCACGTCCGAAAACTGCCCGTCCCGAATCGGAATCGAACTCATTTCCGAGACGAAACTGCCGGGCAATGTTCCTTCCTGCCGGAACGGAAAGACGATCTCGTCGCCGACCTGCGCGCCGTCGAAGCTGAGATCGGTCGCGGCTGCCAGTTGCCCGAAGATGCTCGTGTCGGTCAGGTTGCGAAAGATGTTCGCCTTCACCGGGGCGACAAGAGCTGCGCCGCCGTCAGGGGCGCTCGTCGTGTGCCCGCTCGAGTGACTTTTCAACAGGTGCCCGAGTTGCGTGCGAAAGGCGACCTCGTCGCTGCGCGGGTATAGGTCCGACAGCACGGCATCGAGGTTCCGGCGCTGAACTTGGCTCAGGAACACGGCCTGCGCCGCACGCCCGAACAGGTCGTCGCCGTGAAACTTCTGTTTCGTCTTGGCGGCGGTCTTCTTGTCGGCCTGAACCTGCAGCCGGGCATTCTTGGCCTCGAGGGCCTTGATCCGGCGTGTAGCGGCCTTCAGGGCGTCTGTAGAGCGGTTTTCGACCTCGACTACCTGCGGGGCCTGTTTCCGGCGCTGTAGCGGCGCTGTGCGCTCTGCAAGGGCGGTCAGGCGCTCGAGCGGGCTGTTGTCGGTCATTGTGTTGATCCTTCGATTGCGGCGGTCAGGTCATCAAGGGCCGCATCGAACGACTGATGCGACAAGGCGCGGTTCGCCGTCATCCGTTCCTCGAGGTCGTCGATGCGGGCGTTCAGGCGCTCAATCGCGCCGAAGGCCGCCTGATGGTTTCGGGTGCGAGCGATGTGCGCATCGCGGGCGAGCGCGACGAGCCATTTTGCGAGGCCGCCATAGGTCACGCCTCGCTTCTCGTTGCCCTCGAAGGCGGCGTTCAGGTCGGTCTCGAGGTCGCCTGCGACCGACGTGATCAGGCGTTGATCGTCGGCGGGCAGGTCTTTGAACAGGTCTCGGGAAAATTCGGTGATCATGCGATTGTGGCCTTTCTGCGGAGTGCGATTGCGTCCCGGTAGGCGGCCTTTGCCGCGAGAACCGCTTCGTCGTTGTCTAAATCGGCGTCGGGGGATTGCTCGGCACACTCGGACACGGCGCGTTGTAGCGTCACGAAGCGATCAGCCTCGGCCATGCGGGCGGCGGCGCGGGCGATGTCGGTGTGACAGGCCTTCAGCGCCGTCAAGTGAGCCTGTGAGGCGTTGTCGAGGGCATCGGCTGCCCGTTGCAGCTTCTGCCGGTCCAGCGCGTCTGCGGCGCTTCCTAGGCGGTCGTGCTCCTGCTGCAGGGCGATCACCTTATCGACGAGGTCGTCAGAGTAGCCTTCGGGGGTCTCGTCGTCACGCAGGCAGCGGGCGAGATAGCGCAGCATGTCGGCCCGGCCTTCGTCGAGCACGTTCGCGAGTGTCGTGTTCAGCGTGTGAATCTCGCGGGCGATGTCAACGCGGGCACGGCGAACTTCATTCGCCTTCGTGGTCGCGCCTTTCCGGCGATGGTCTGTCTCTTGAAGTAGAAGTTTCGTGGCCCTCTGACGCGCAGAGGCGAGATCGTTTTCGAAGGTCTGAATTGCGCGTCGGATGTTGGTCACAGTGGGCCTCTTGATGTTGGTTCGAACAGTGTCGAGCGTGACGGAATGGTGCCTGTCAGTTAGCATCGAGTCAATCGAAATTCATGAGTCGTTTCAGGCACTTATGGGAGTGTGATACATGGGAGTGATAGGAAACACCGCGACGCCAGAGCAGCGAATGTGGCTCGCACATCTCGGGCTTTGTCTGGGCTTGGCAGTGACTGGGCGAGCCGTTGACGGGCCTGTCTCAGAGTTCGAACTGAAAAGGGTGCGCAGGTATCTGACGAATGGCGAGGCCGCTGAAGTCGCTTGGCAGATCGGGTTCGACGGCGAGCAATTTCAGAGGTCGGTCGATCAGCTTGCCGCGCAGGGGTGGCCCGCCGACAACTTCGTCGCAGCGCGCCGGATGTTCTCGAAGCGGGGTCGCCAGAAAGGTAGCGGGCCGCGTCACGCTTTGACCTGTGCCAACTGCGGCGCGAGTTTCGTCGCAGGCAGCCCGGCTGCGCGGCATTGCTCGGCCTCGTGTCGAAACAAGGTTGCCAATTTGAAGCGACGGGCGGGCTAGTCGCCGCCTGCGAGCAGGGCTGCATCGTCGGCGTCTTCGCTCGTGTAGCTGTCGATTGCTTGCGCTGAACGGAACGCTCGACCGCGTGAGTGCAAAGTTTCCAGATTTGCAGGGTTCGTCAGCTTCAAGGCCCGGCGTAGAACCATTCGCTGCCCGAAATTCTGGTGAAACATCTGCGCCTCTGGGCTGGGGCCGCCCTTGCGCGTGGCAGTTCCGGCATCGACCCAGCCCAAAAGATCGGCAGCCTGACGCAATTGCTCGCCCAGCGTCTCGAGTTTGGCCAATTCGGCGACCTGCACGAGGTCATATGAGGACCAGTCTTCGGGCGATCTGTGTGTGACCACGGCTCGAAACCACACCTCTTCTTCTTCGGTCAGGGGAATATGGGCGGGCGGATCGAGCCTGATCCTCGTCAGGGCGATCAATTCGCCCTTCCTGTCGGCGGCGCTCGCGCGTTTTCGTGCCATTTTGCACACTCCAAGGTCAGAATCGGTGCTTTTTCGCACTATAGCGCAGAACTGGACCTATTCGAGGGCGTTTCGTGAGTCCAGCGAATCACCGAAAATTTGGACTCAAAGGTAGGGGCGGGATTACTAGAAGTAGCCTGACCTTAGACCCTCCCCCAACCCTTGATGTTTGTTCAGATATTATCGTTTAATATCAGGGAGATAAGGGGTAGGGGGTGGCAGGGGTAGGCCCGGCTCGTGTGCGCTCGTGTCCAGCCGACGAGGCGAGGGTCTAGGTCTAGGGGTGCGCGGGGCTGCTCGATCAACATCTCGTCGAGGGGCTAGACCCAGTCGTCAGGTAGCCCGTCGTTGTTCACCGGCCTGCGCCTGTCCGGTCGGTGTGTGCGTTCGGTATGGCAGCCGATATGAAGCAAACGCACGTTGCTCGGGTCGAGTCTGCGCGCCCAGTTCTCTTTCAGCGGTTGAATGTGATCGAGTTGCAGGTGCCTCTCGCCCGGTTCGAAGGGGCGGCGGCAGTATGCGCATCCATGCGGGCGCAGGCGGGGCAGCATCCGTGCCCTGAACGCTCGCCACTCTCGCGACTGATAGAACTTCTGTGTGTGATCGCCTCGATACTTCATCTGATCGTTCCTTCGTTGTTGTTGGGAGTGTGATGATTAGCCAGCCCAGCTATTCAAACTCGAGCCGATGCAGCGGCATGCTGATCTTGATCTTCAAGCGTTTGAGTGCGGCTGCCTGCTGTTTCTCGAGATCGCCGTCTTTCGGGTCGAGCCTGAGCCAAAATCTGATGGGTCTCGATTTAGCCGTGACCTGCAAAACGGCTGCTCGGGCGGGTCTCAGATCAAGGAATCCGACTTCTGCTACAGAAGGTAGCCAAGAATCGGCTCTAAGGGCCGATTCCCCTATTATAATAGAGTAATTATAAGGGAATCGGCCCTTAGAGATTTCGCCGTTTTTGCGGATTCCATACATCCCAGCACCTAAATACCCCTCTGGGGCGCTACTGTTTGTAGCTTCACGCTTTCTTTGCCGATTGTCCTTCATCTGTTTCCGCGCCCGCTTGACTGCCAGTTCGCGGGCCTGCTCGTCGGCGATCCTTTTCTTACCCTCGAGCAGTTCCTGATAGATCGCCCCGACCCGGCCTGACACGAGACCCGCGAGCGTCACCGCGCCCCGTGTCCCTCGCACCTCGACCCCGGCGGCAGCGGTCCTGAAGTCATCGTCATCGGCCTCGCCCTTCAAGCTGTTCAGGGTCCATAGGTCATCGACAGGCAGATCACGCGACGGGTGCGAGGTGATGATGTCCAACAACAACGGCGAACTGCCAGTTCGGCGATGAACGCGGAACCTGCCTAAACCCTGATCGAAGCTGCCGTCAGTAACCGCGCGCCGGATCATTTCGGCGTTCGGGTCGGGGTGCCGCATCATCGACAAGGCGCTCGCTTCGCCGCCGCGATACATGCGAACCGCGCCCTCGCTTGTCCTGATCATCCGGTCGATCCTGACCTGCAGATAATCGCCGTCGTCTGCAGGCAGTCCGAACACGATCTCTGAGATGAACTTCGCAGCGAAACTGCTGATCAGCTTCCTGCTGATGACGATTCCCCGCGCGACGCCCTGCGCGACATTGACGCCCGCTTCTTTGCCCCACGTCACCACGACCACGTTCGGCGGCAGAGGTGCCAGCGCAGCCGCGAGCGCCTTCGGCATGATGACCCCGACATCGAACTCGCCGACGCCCTGACCGTCGTGCTGTATCGCGCACGCCTCGATATAGGCCCGCATCCTGCGAACCCAGCGGTCGAACTTCGGGCCTTTCTTGCTGACCTGCCCATAGCCGACCTGCGAGTCCACGATCTGCCTGATGCGCACGGCGTCGGGCACGCGATAGACGCCCTCGTCTTTCGTGACCGTCAGATCGGGCAACCACTGTTCGACGATGTCGGGTTCGGCGACGGCATCGAGAACCACGACGGGCACATCGGTGATCGTCTTGCGGGTCAGCGGCACACGCCGCGCGGGCTTGTAACCGACGACCGTCATGTCGCCGATCTCTTTCGTCTTCGCCCGCACGCCCAGCAGTTCGCCGGTATTGCGACCCGTCTTGTCGATGTCGCCCCACGACTGGGCGAGCGCCTCGAGCAGTTCCGCGACCCGCAGCAGCCGGGCGTTGTGCCGGATGATCTTCACCAGTTCGTCGGGCTTCAGGTCGGGCGGCGCATCTTTCGCGCCCCCGAAGGCGGCAGCCCTGCTGACGTGCCACATCTCTTCAGTGATCTGCGCCCCGTGCCGCCGGGAAATATCTCGAGGTCGCACAACCATCTTGCGCACGGCATCGAGCGCCTGCGCGACAGCGCCTCTGCCGTCTGTCAGCAACGAGAAGTCGATCTCGCCCTTGCCCTTCACATTGATGACCCGCGCAGGCCCTCTGAGCGCCGTCAGCAGCGTCTCTGCGTCTACGGGTTCCCATTCCCCCAGACCATCCCGAACCCGCGCCAGAGCGCCGCCCACGGCGGCGACAGCGGCCATGTCACGATCACTGATCGGATCGTCGCCGATTGCGCGCCGGTAGGTTTCGATTGCGCTGACATCGACGGCGGCCTGCCAGCCCTCTGCAGCCGGTGCGGTGTCGCTGATCACGATCCGCAGGTCATCGACCGCGCAGAACAGTTCGGCGTCGTTCGTGATCTGGGCTTCGGCAGGTCGCCATTCATCGAGAACGACGAGTGACGCTTCGGGCAGGTGAACTCGCAGCCCCGTTCCGTCACTCGTCGTGAAGACCTCGCCCTCTGTCGAGATCGCGGCCCTGATCTCTGACGGCGGGCTGTTCGAGGTGAAGAACGCCCCCGCCAAGATGACGACGAGGGGCATGTGCTGCTTGCCAGTTGCTGCCAGCTTCTGCCCGTGTGCGCCGCACATCGGGCCTTTTCGGTTCGGGTTGTTCCGATGGTATGGGCAAAGCCCCGTTTCCGCGACGCCGCAAACGTCCTGAACGCTACCCCCCGACCGCAGTGCGGCCTCGACATCGTGAATCCGTCTGCACATCGGGAACATTGGCGACTTCGGGTCGGGCTGTTCCATGCCCCGCCACAAAAAGACCCGCGCCGTTCCGATCTGGGCGCGGGCACGCTCTTCGAGTTCTGTTGCTAGGTCCATCGACTGCACGATGAAGTAGACCCGCTCGCCGATGCGTCTGCGTTGCGAACCCGGCGACAGCAGGTCAATCCCGCTTGCCCTCGGGGCGACCGTGTCAATCTGCTCGATCAGGGCGAGCGCCGTTGCGATCATCTCTTCGGTCTTACCTGCGCCGACGCCGCGCATGTCGAGGTGCCGGTCGGGGGTCCAGTCCGCGTCAACCCAGCCCTCTCGGGCGTGCCTGCGGGGCGTCAGGGGCCAGTTCAGGGCAGGCGGGGGCGCAGGGTCGTCTATGACCTTCAAGGCGTCTCCTACGCGCCCTGCGCGGCTCTGACGCTCGAACTCGCTGATCGTTTCCGCGATCTGAGGGTAGTCGATCTCGCGAGCGTGCTGCGCGTAGGCCTCGCCCCTGACCTCTGCCGCGAGTTTCAGAACGGGTTCGAGTTCCGCCCAGAACGGCGACAGGTCGGCGTCGGGGCCATGCCGCCAGAAGAACGACGCGAGCGCCTTCATCACATACGGCCTGAAGTGCCCTGCAGCTTCGTTGTCGCTGCCCGCGATGTCGAGGTAGCCCCGCCAACCCTTGCGCACCTCTTCGACGTTGTAGCCCGTCTCTGCGGCTTTCCCGGTCGGGTGTCGCGCCCCGCCCATGCCAAGCCGTGCCGTCTGCGCCTTCCATATCGGATCGCTGTCAGGCGGCAACGTGGCGAAGGGTTCGCCCTCGAGGATGAACAGGCGGTCGTGCCCGACCGGATCAGGGGCGACGCCGCTGCTGTCTTCGAACTGCGGGTTCGCGACGTAGACGTGCTGCACGGTGCGCATCGGGGCCGGGTCGCAGCCTATGTTGATCGCAATCGCATTGCCCTGATCCTTGTCGAAGTGCCGGTCAGTCAGGCAGAACAGGTGCAGCTTCGGCTTCGGGTCGCTCCATACCGGATCACCGCCTTTCGTTGCATCCCAGAACCCCAGACCGTGCGAACTCGATAGCTGCACGACCATCTTCGTTTTCCTGATCCATTCCGGCAGCGTTGCCCGATACCGGCGGGCGATCTTCTGGGCGTCTTTGGCAGGATCGAGGCCGCGCCAGATCGCCGGGTCGATGTGATCGGCGTCGATGATGATCCACCGGCGCGGGGCGTCTTTGTAGGTCGCGGGTTCTGTGACATGCCCCCCGTCGCCGTCTGCAATCAGGTTGCCCATCTTGTCGCGGGCTGGGCGCTCGTGCAGGCGCTTCTGGCGGGCGATGTCTGTGTTTTGCAGGTCGAACAGGGGTTCGCCCCTGATGACAGCGAGGCGGTCGTTCTGGGCGACGGTCTTCAGGATGTCGAACAGGCCCTCGATCTTCGTGAACGACGCCTGCGTCGTCTTGTAGAGGCGACTGTTCGAAAACGTGCCTGTCAGCGTGATCTTGTCGCCGTCGATAAAGAACGACTTGCCCTGCGTCTCGCCCGGCCTGACCTCGAGGATCGTGATCTTGTCTTCGAGCGGGTCGGGGGCGTTTTCAACGAGTTTCAGGTGTGGTGTGGTTTTCTGCATCTCTACCGCATTCTGTGTTGCGGGCAGGCACCTGCAGCTATACCTTGTGGATCAGCGACGATCTTGGATAGCTGCAGCGCAAGCCGCAAATGTTCCAAACAGGGCCTCGAGGAAACTCGAGGCCTTTGGCCGTTCATGGGTTCGTTGCTGTTAGTCCGATCAGATTAGCTGTCATGGGGATTGCGGTCGAGCCTTTCATAATGCCGGATCGACTCCGACTTAATCGACACATGGGCGAGACCCAGTTCGGTCGCGATCTGCTTCGCCTCGTTGAAATACTGATCTTCGATCACAATGCCGACGCCCAGCATGTCAGCGCACCTCAACTGGTTTCGGATTTCGAGGCGCTTGCGCATGGTCGCGAGTATGTGAGGCATCAGTCTGCCCCTTCGTGTGCGTCAATGAACTCGTAGGCAATGTTGCGCTCGACGCCTTCGACCCCGCCGGTGTTCAAAGCCGCGATGATCGCGGCTTTGTTCTTAGACAACCACGAGCGAAGGTCTTCGAGGCTCACGGTCGAGGTCTTGCCCGCAGCACCTGATGCGAGTTCGGCGAGGATGTCATCGGCGAAGATGTCGAGGGTGATCCGCAAGTCGGGCTTGCGCTTCGGTTCAGGTGCCGGTTCAGGCTCGGGTGCCGGGTCAGGCGTCGGTTCAGGCTCGGGCGCTGGGTCAGCCTTGGGGCCTTTCGATGAGTTAGCACCATTGGTGCTAATTCCCTCGACGTCAGGCTCGGGCGTCGGGTGGTCCGTTTCGGCGGTTCCGCCAATTCGGACCACTGTGCTTTTCGACACGCCTGTCAGTTCTGACACACGCCGCTGCGACAGGCCGTATCCAAGCAGTCGCCGCACTTCGCTGTCACGCTGCTCGATCTGCTGCCGCTTGGCCTCTGCCGTCAGTTCGCGGATTCTGCGCGGCGACAGGTCCAGCGTCTCGCCGATCACGTCTGCCGACAGACCGCACTTGCGCAGGTGCTCTGCGATCCGTTTCCGCTGACTGGGCGTCAGGTCTTTGCCCCGGTCGGTGTTGCTGCGTATCCAATGGCGGAACCGATCAGCGTCGGCATCGTCGCCTTCACCTAGATCGAGTTCGACGACCTGCGGCACGATCTCGATGCCTTCCTGCGCCAACTTCTGCACGGCAGCGAGGCGGCGATTGCCAGACAGAACTGCGCCGGTTTCCTTGTCCTTCAGAACGGTGCTGTCAGGCCGCCAACCATCGACGCGCATGCTTTCGACCAGATCATCGACGTTGCTTTCACGCGCTTCCTGTATTCTCGAATAGGCGTTCGGGCTGAACATGCGGTGCCCGCCCTCGAGGCCAATGTTGAACGGGAAGTCGATCTGCTTTCCGCGATACTTCAGGTCGGCGACTTTCTTGCCGGGCTGCAGCGTGACGCTGTCGCCGTCGATGTCGATGCCGGTCATCTCCGACAGCGTGTCTTGCACGATCCAGAGGGTCGCATCCTCGGCGGTCTCGAAGCCGAACCGAGTTTTCACGCGCTCGAGGTCGGATCGCAGTTGATAGTCGTAGGTCTGCGCAATGCGCACGGCAGATACGGGCGAGCCTGCCGCCTCTGCGATGCACTCGGCGACGTGCCCAGCCGCAAGCGGGGCATACTGAGGTTTGGACATCAGGCCCGTTCCTGACCCGTGGTCTCGAAGACGGGCAGGGCGGCGACGAAGGCGCGCAGGTCGCTCTTGCGATACAGGGGGCGGGTTCCGACCCGTGTGAACTTCGGCCCGCCGCCGTTCCGGCGCTTGCGCTGCAGGGCGGGCTTCGAGGTCGGGTAGCCCAACTCGTCACACATGAACTCGACCGTCTCGTCGAGGGTCAGCAACTTGTCGTTGTCGGTCATCATCTTTCCTTTCGGTGGTCAAAACTACACTCAGGCCTAGGGCGGCTTAGGTGATGCCGTCAAGTGACTGTTTTTCAACGGTTATCACACTCCCATACGCAAAACGCCCGCATCATATTGAGCGGGCGCGATAAAAAGCGAAGAGTGTGATACAACTATTTGTTCATGAACGAAAATCGCTTCTGAACTGTCATGCTCGAAACGTCACGGGAATCACGGGCGAATCTTCCCCGACGATTCGGGCGAGTTCGGCCCCCCAGAGGGTCGCGACGTGGCGCATCGCGGTCTTGCGCTGCGAGCGGTTGTAGATGCCCGCGACGCCCTTGCGCTTGTGCATCATCCACTGCTCGGCAGCATCGACATCGAGGTCATCGACTGCGTCGGCGAGCAGGGTCGAGTAGGTGCGCCGCAGATCGTGCAGAACCCAGCCCGTGACGCCGCTCAGTTCGTCGAGGCGATCCTTCGCTGTCGAGGTCACGGCGACCGGCCCCCCGTTCCGGCCCCTGAACACGAGATCGTCGTCGCCGATCTGGGCGAGGGCGAGATCGTTCAGCGGCAGTTCCCAGCGTGTCGCGGCCTTGTTGCCCTCGACCGCGTCAGCGACGATCAGCGTCGCCCCGTCGATCTGATCGGCGGTCAGCATGCGGGCGACCGTGGCCCTGACCGGCATCGCGACGAGGAACCGAACGAGGCGACCATAGGCCCCCATCTGCCCGGCAGCTTTCCAGACCTTCGCCAGTTCGTCGGGCGTCAGGTAACGCTCGCGCGATTCCGACCCGATCGGGGTCTCGACGGCGAGGGCGATGTTCATGTCGAGCAGGCCTGTCGTGACGCCGTGCCCGAGAACCCGCTGCACGACGCCGAACGTCTTTTTGCGAACCGATGCGGCGTAGGGCGACATGTCGTCGATCAGGCGGTTCAGGCGACGGGCGTCGATGTCGGCGGCGATGGTCTCGCGGCCCAGCAGATCGAGGGCACGGTTCGCGTCTTTCTTCTCGCTCTTGATCGAGGTCGGGCGCGGTGCCCGCTTCTGCCGCCGCAGGCCGCCGGTCTCGAACTTTGCGAGGTAGCGGTCGGTCAGGTCGCCGAACGTCACCTGCGCGGCTCTGGCAGCCTCTGCAGCGGCGACAGGGTCTTCGCCTAGGGCGAACTGCACGCGCAGCCGTTCCGCCTCTGTGCGGGCCTGTGAGGCGGTCAGGGCGACAGCGTCGCCGATGGTGATCGTGCGCCGGGTGTCGGTGCCCTTGATTCGACCCGTGAAGGAATACTTGCCGCCGCTCTTGAAGACCCGAAGCTGAAAGCCCTTCAGGATCGTGTCGCGAAAGATCAGGTGATGGACGCCCTCGGGCACCTTCGCCCGGCGTGCCGTGTCTGCCTTGATTTGCGTCGTCTTCGAGATCGTCTTCTGCGCCATGTCGTGATGCCTCTGTGATGTCACTGTGATGCCAAGAACGCCCCCTAGGGGCGTATAGGCTCTGAGCACCTCTGATCTGTGATGTCAGAAGATTCGTCAATAAAATAAGTAGGAGTGTGATGAGAATCGCCAAAAAATCCCCTGCTTTCAAAGGGGGGTCGAGGGATTCAAAATCCCCCGCCTTCACGGGCGTGAGAGTTCGAGTCTCTCCTTGGGCACCACCTTAATTTGAAAACCAACCGCCGAACAATTCGGAGCCAACACCACCAGCGCTCAGCACTCCAGTACGCTGGTTACTGTTGTTTCGGTGCCACCTGCTACGCCCCCCCACACTACCACTCCTCAACCGTGTTTCGTCACAAACTCGTCGCTTGCGAGCTGGCGTGCCAGTGCATGTTTTTCAAAGGCGCCCGGTGGCGCGGAAACGTCGGCCGGGCCGGTGACTGCGTTTCTTGTACAAGCCGCAGTATGGAGTATTCATCGCCTTCCATTTTCAAGGACTGTCTTGGTAATGGCGGATCTTAGCTTGTTATTTCTGGCAACTTGATCCGCTGTATTTTTCCGGAAGGACCTTTGGGCAGATCATCAAGTAAAAAAACCGTATCGGGAGATTTGAATGCACCGACTTTGGCGACGCATATCCGGATAAGCTGCTCCGGGGTCACACTGGACCCATCCCGCAACCGGACGGCGGCTTCCACTCGTTCACCGTAGGTTTGACAAGGGCGCGCAAAGGCAGCTGCTTCAACGACGTCCGGGTGCGAATACAGGGCCTCGTCTATTTCTCGCGGGGCGATGTTCTCGCCGCCCTTGATGATCAGTTCTTTCAATCGCCCGGTCACAAAGAAGTAGCCGTCATTGTCGATATGGCCGAGATCACCGGTGCGCAACCACCGGTCAGGGGTGAACGTTTCGCGGGTGGCATTCGGGTTTTTCAGATATTCCCGCATCACATTGGGACCACGCACAGCGATTTCGCCTTGGGTGTTGGGTGGCAAAGCTATCAATTCGGGCGACAGGATGCAGGCTTCGTTGCCATAGGCCTTGCCGGGCGATCCGATCTTGCGCACTCCCGGTGGCAGTGGGTTCGACAGGATTTGTGCCGCGGTTTCGGTGAGCCCCATTGTCTCGACGATGGGCACGTCAAACCGGTTTTCAAAGGCGGTCTGGACTTCGGGTGCCAATGGCGAGGAGGCAGATCGGCCGAACCTAATTCGCGCCCGCGTTGCGGCGGTCGGTGCCGCATCGGAATGCAGCAGATGTGAAATGATCGTGGGCACCACCGAAAACCACGTCGCCTCCGCCTCTTCACATTGGTCCCAGAAACGGCCGACCGAGAATTTCCGGGCGACGGCAAGCGTGCCCCCGGTAATCAGCGTGCTCATCACCGACACACATAATGCGTTGATGTGGTAGATCGGCAGAACGCAGAGCCCGCAATCCTGTTCGGTCAGTGCGTGGGCGAGGGCAGGGGTCCAGCCGCCGGCCAGCAGGCTGGCGTGACTGTGCACGACCCCTTTGGGCCGTCCGGTCGTACCTGACGTATACATAAGCAATGCATCGTCATCCGGTGACAATGGATGCAGATCTGCAGCGGCCGTTTCGCAGAACAGAGAAAATCGGGTCAGCCTGTCGTGGCGCACCCGGTCAAAGAGCTCATCCTGTTCCGGCCCGACCAGAGCTATTCGCGCTTCGCAGTGTTTCAGGGCATAGGTAATGGCATCGTCACCGGCGACAAGATTGACCACCGTCGCGCGAAAGCCGCCATAGAGCGTTCCGAACAGGCATTCGATCACGTCGCGCCCGTTGGGCAGCAGAATCGCGACGCTTTCGCCTTTCTTTACCCCATGTGCTGTCAGGTTCTGCGCCCATTTCCGGGCGCTGTCGCGCAGCTGTGACCAGCTCAGCGGTTCGTCTCCATCGAAGAACCTGTAAGCTATGCGGTTGCCGGTCTGTTCGGCTCGTCGGTCGACCCAGTCGCGCAAGGTGCCCTGAGGCGGCGTATGCGGGTCGACCGTCATTTGCCTGCTTCTGCCCAGTAGTCGGCGAAAACATCCTCGACAGCCGGTTCGTTCGGAGCGATTTCACGGATGACCTTGGTGGTCTGGATGAAATGTTTCCAGTGCAGATTTTCGTCGATCGCATTGCCGCCCCAGCTGCCACACCCCATCGACAGCGAAAACGGCATGCCGTTGGTGAAGGCACCTCCAGTGGCAAAAGTATGGGCCTGGTTCACGATGACCCGGCAAGACGGCATCGTCTCTCCCAGGGCGACCGCTCGCGCATCTTTGGCGGTGTGAATGCCAATCGAGTGACCGGCCCCTTGATAGGTCAGGATGCGCTCGGCGATGGCCCGGGCATCGTCATAATCCCTGGCGCGATAGAGAGCCGCCACGCGGCTGAGCTTTTCACCAGACAACGGATATTCGGGGCCGATGCCTTTGGTTTCGACCAGAAGAAACTTGGTGTTATCCGGAACGCGCCCGGCCAAGCCCAGCGCTTCGATCATCTTGTCGGCATCCTGCGCGATGACCGAGCGATTCAGATGGCCGTCGGGCCAAAGCCTGGCAACGATCCCGGCCTCGTTGTCGACCAGTGCACCGCCCTCTGCGGCGAGCGCTGCAATGAACTCGTCAAAGACGGCCTCCACCACGATGATCGAATTCTCAGAAGAACATGAGGTTGCGTTGTCGAATGTCTTGGAGGCAGTGATCTTCTGAGCCGCCGCTTTCAGATCAGCGCTTTCGTCCACGATCACGGTTACATTGCCCGCGCCAACGGCCACGGCCGGGGTGCCGCAGGTTTGTGCACGCTGGACGTTGTTCTGGCTGCCGGTGCAGATCACCCTGTCGGACAGTTCCATCATTGCCTGTGTCTTGGCCTTGGATCCGGGCGCCGGGATCATCTGAACCAGATCATGGTCCAGCCCGATCTTGTCGAATTCGGTGTGAATGAATGTGATCAGCAATTCGCAACTGGCAACTCCCTTGGGTGACGGCGCGATCACGACCGAGTTCCCGCATTTCAGAGCATTAATGATGTTGTTGGCCGGAGTTGCCGCAGGGTTGGTTGACGGAACGACGGCGCCGACAACACCCACCGGTCGGGCAATTTCGGTAATCCCCATGGCCGGATCGTCGCTGAGAACTCCTTGGGTCCGAACCCCCTTAATGTCACGCATCAGGCCCAGCGTTTTGCGATGGTTCTTGGTGATCTTGTCCGGCACATTACCAAGCCCGGTTGTCTTTACCGCCAGTTCGGCCAGGGCCCGGTTGCGCGATGGTTCCATGATGGCCCACGCCGCCGCCTGGGCCGCGCGGTCATAACGCTCTTGCGTGGCGCCGCTTTCATAGGCCTTCTGTGCAATCCGAGAGCGGGCCATGATTGCTTCGACGTGAGCCAATTCATCATGTTTATTCATCACGAAACGTCCTTTGAGAATGGTTGAGGCGCACGCCGCCTCAACCAATTGCTTTGAGAGGGCTCAGAGACCAGCCAGCAGTTCCTTGAGAGTTTCCTCTCGTGCGGCCCACATTGCCTTGACTTCGTCTCGGGTCATGATGTGCATCGGGGAGCCCCCCGCCTTCATCTTCTTGCCAACGCGGCCGTTCTTGAACATCTCGGGCACCGTAGCTGCAAGCTTGTCTATCACCTCCTGCGGCGTCCCTTTCGGCACCATGATTCCGCGGAAGTTCACGCTGGCATTGTCGACGTCATAACCCTGTTCCTTGAGGGTTGGCACGTCGGGCAGGAACTCGTTGCGTTCCAGATCGAACACGCCGAGGATCTTGACGGTTCCGGCTTCCTGGGCACGGAAGGCGTCGCTGAGGTTGTTGACGCCGCCCATGACTTCACCGGCGATAACGGCTTTCATGGCCGCTGCTCCGCCACCCTTGGTCGGGATATACGCCATCTTCACGCCCGCTGCCTTTTCCAGCTGCAACGCGGCGATGTGATGCCCAACGAACAGGCCTGCTCCGGAGAAAGTCAGTTTGCCGGGATTCTCTTTGGCAAAGTTGACGACGTCCTCCATCGAGTTCATCTCGCTGTCCTTGGCGACGACGAACACCGCCGGATCAGCACCCCAGTTGGCAATTGGCTCAAAGCTGTCAGCGGAATACTCGACGCCACCCTTGATTGACTGGGCAATGAAATGCGGAATGTTGTAGGCGCCCAACGTATAGCCATCGGCTTCGGCCTGCGTGGCGAACCAGTTCCAGCCGACACGCCCGCCTGCACCCGGTTTATTGATGATAGCGATGGGCATGCCGAGCGCATCTTCGTTGCCAGCGGTCATGGTCACGATCCGGGCCTGGAAGTCGGTCGCACCCCCGGCGCCATAGCTGACCATCATCATGATCGGCCGCTCGGGATATTCCTCGGCCATGGCCGCGCTACCGGCCAGGGTCATCAGCGCCGCGGCGGCGCCTGCGATCAGTTTCTTCATTTCGGTTCCTCCGTTGGATTGAGTTGCGCCGCAGTTGGTTTGCGGTCGGTTCAGAAGAAGATCTCTCTCGGGGTGTAGACCTTCAGAAGTTGGGCAAAGAGGCCGTACATCACCGCCAGAAAGCCGGCAGTGATGGCCAACCGCTTCAGCCAGGTTTTGAGTTCAAAATGCGAAGCCGAGTCGTAAAAGCTCAGCAATATGAAAAAGGTGATGGTTCCGGCGGTGTAGAACCCCA
Source organism: Primorskyibacter sp. S87 (assembly GCF_049801055.1). Lineage (NCBI taxonomy): Bacteria > Pseudomonadati > Pseudomonadota > Alphaproteobacteria > Rhodobacterales > Roseobacteraceae > Primorskyibacter > Primorskyibacter sp. S87. Next base: position 88,877 of record NZ_JBNAGF010000006.1, read on the forward strand.
ATGTCTTGGCGGCCCAGAAGATATAGATCAGCGCGATGATCAGACCGGGCGCCAGCCAGACCATTTCCCGGCGGGTCAGACCGTTCCCGACTTTGGTCCAGCCTAGCAGCGCCTTTGCAAAGGTCCAGATCGCCAGAACCACGAACACCGTTGAAATCAGGCGTGGAAACAGAAAAGCCTCGGAAGGTTGCTGGGTATAGCTGATCCAGGTGACCCAAACGCCAATGGCGGCAATGACACCCGATGCAACGATGTGCTGAAGACGAGGAAGGCTCGACACGCTCATTGCAAGATCTCCTCTTTTGAAATGTAGCGGCGGCTGCGCAGTTCCATCCAGATCGAATAGGCGATCGATGACACCACCAGAGCGATCAGCACGATGTTCAGTAATCCGCCCAGGAAATAGGCGGCCATGCCGTCAGTTGCCCCGGCGATCATGCTGCCTTGAATGAAGTTGGCCTCGGCAATCGGGCCCAGGATCAGGCCAAGTACCAGCGGGGCGGCGGTAAATCCGAACCGTTCCAGGAAATACATGCTCACGCCCAGGGCTGCCATCACATAGACATCTCCCATGCTGGACTGAACCGAGTAGCTTCCGAACACTGCGAGCCCCAGAACGACAGCGGCCATCACGCTTTGCGGCACCTGTGCAACCCGCGCCGCAAGCCCGGCGACGTAAAGGCCGAAGATGCACATCAAAATCTGTCCGATCAGCATTGAATTGATGAAGGTCCAGGCAACATCAGGGTGGTTGTCGAACAAATCCGAGCCGGGAAAGATGCCGTGAATAAGCAGTCCGCCCAGCAGAACTGCGGCGGTGGGTGATCCGGGGATCGACAGGGTCAGAAGCGGCACAAGGCTCGGCCCGACCATCGCGTTGTTGGCACTTTCCGCTGCGATCACGCCTTCGCTGTGGCCTTTGCCGAACTTCTCGCGTTCTGGGCTGAACTTCTTTGTTTGATCATAGGCTACCAGCCCAGCGATCTGCCCCCCAACGCCCGGGATCAATCCGATGATCGAACCGGTCAGTGTTCCAATGGTCAAAGCTCTTGGTTGACGTGCAACTTCGCGAGCCGCGTCCTTGACCGAGTGGCTTTCGACTTTGAGAACCTCGGCGTCGGCCTTCTGCCGTCCCTTGGCAAACATCGTCAGAACCTGCGGGATAGCGAACAGCCCGATCAGAGCAGCGATAATGTTGATCCCACCACCAAGCGCCGGGTGAAAGATGAACCTCTGCGCTCCCATGATGTCGTCAAAGCCAATAGTCGCTAGCCAGAGGCCGATGCACCCCGACAAGAGGCCTTTGACCACCGAAGCGCTGTCCAGCGAACCGATTACCGTGACCCCGAGAATGGCCAGCCAGAACAAATGGCTTGGCCCAAAGGCCAGTGCCCATTTCGCCAGAAGGGGAGTGAGAAAGATCAGCAGCAGAACCCCAAAAACGCCACCCACAGCTGACGAAAGGAAGCTGAGTTGTAACGCCCGGGCACCTTTGCCCTGTTCGGCCATGGTGTGGCCATCCAGCGTTGTGGCAATATTGGCCGGGGCTCCGGGGATTTTTAGCAGGATCGCACTTACCGCACCGCCTGCCACTGTCGATGTATAAGCCGCGCCCAACAGGATCAGCCCCTGAACCGGCTGTAGGTGGAAAGTAAACGGGATCAGCAACGCGACGGCCATAGTCGGTGACAGGCCCGGCGTCGCTCCAAGGATCAGTCCGCCAATCGTGCCCAGAAGCAACAGGCCGAAAGACACCGGGGTAAACACATCTCCAAAGTAGTAAATGAACTCCACGTTTTGTTCCTGTCCACGGTTTCGCGTTGACACGTCAGGTTAAGAAATGAAAATAGTTTTGCAAACGTTTTCATTACTGCCGGTAAGAAGAGCGATACTTGGTTAAGAAACAGAAGGATAAGCCGGATATCGTCGCCGTCGCGAAGGCCGCGGGCGTGTCGATTTCAACCGTGTCGCGCAGCTTCAATCACCCGGAATTGCTCAAGGCGACGACTCGCAAGAAGATCGACCGGGCGGTGCAGGAGCTCGGCTATATTCGCAACCGCGCGGCCCAGGTCATGCATGGCAAGCGCAGCGGTACCATCGGGCTCGTCGTTCCCACAATCGACAACGCGATATTCGCCGAACTGATCCAGTCTTTCTCCGATACTCTGGACCAGCGAGGCTTCACCATGCTCATTGCGTCCCATGGCTTCGATCTGGAACGGGAATATCTGATGCTGCGCAAGTTCCTGGAACATCGGGTTGACGGGCTTGCTGTGATCGGACTCGAGCATTCAGAGGCCGCGTATCAGTTGTTTGAACAGCAAGGCATTCCGGTGGTCGCAATTTGGAACTACAGCCACCGCGCTCGCCTGCCTTGTGTCGGGGTTGAAAACGCCGAGGCGGGGCGTCTTGCCGCGCGACACATACTGGATCTGGGGCATCGCGATATCGGGTTGATATTCCCGGATCCTACCGGAAACGACAGGGCACATGACCGGTTGAACGGTGCCCTTTGGGAGTTTGCCAAAGAGAACATCGAGATCCCCCAAGACTGGCGACTGGAAGCGCCCTACAGCATCGCCGAGGCCAAGCGCGCCTGCCTGTCGTTGCTGGAGAAACCCGCTACGCCATCGGCCATCTTGTGCGGCAATGACATTATTGCGCAGGGGGTTCTTTATGCGGCAAAGCAATTTGGCGCCCGCATTCCGGAAGATCTGTCCATCATGGGCATCGGCGATTTCAAAGGTTCGGGCGAGATCGAGCCGTCACTGTCCACCATTCGCATTCCGGCAAAACGCATTGGTATGCTGGCTGCGGAAAATATTGCCGATCGCGTGGCGGGAACGTCCACAAGTCACTCGGCCACGAAATGTGATGTGCGTTTGTTGGCTAGGAACTCGACAACTGTTCCTAAACGAGAGCGCACCTAGATCAACGAAATCGGCGGCAATTCTTGTCGATTTCACAGAAACTGGCGCAGCAAACCTTGGAACGTCTCGAAGAGCTGGCGGCGGGAGCGCTCCGCTCCTTCAATTTGCGTTTGCAATACGTATCTGAATGCCCCGTCAAGAAGCGCATAACTGATTTCAATCTGCTGTGGTTCGCCGTGACCGGCCTTTTCGAATGCCGAACGCACGATGCCAATAAGCAGGGCTTCGATTTCCGCGACGATTGGACGGAATGTTTCGTCAAACACGGCTTGAGTTCGGATGTCATACCACATCCTATGCGCCATGTCGTCGTCTACAATTGAGGAAACCAGCGCTTCGGCGAACGCGTCGATAACCTGTTCCCGTCCGGAAGCCATCTCCAGAGCTTCGACGAATTTCCGTACGAACTCCTGTTTGTAGATTTCGACGCAGAAGATGATCAGTTCGGCACGGTCTTCAAAGTAATAATGCAGCATTCCCAGCGACAGGTCGCTATGTGCTGCGATGTCACGTAAACTGGTGTTTGCGTATCCCAACTCCTTTAGCGCCGAGATTGCACTTTCCGCTATTTGGCGTTTCTTAGCATCGCGTTTTGCAGACTTTCTGTCTGCACGGGCTTTGAGTTTGGGGAGCATCTCGTTCATGGTAACTTTGTCGCCGACCAGTAGGCCGGATGCAATATGCATCCAGCGTGCACCCGGTCTTAACCAAGCAGTGCGTTTAGGAAGATGCGAGGCAGTTTGAACCAGCTGGGTTTGTACTGAAAGCGGGTCAGAAGTTCTCCGATCTTGTGCTGCTTCTTGTTTGTGATGAAGAACGGCGGGCGCGGCAGAAGTGTGAATTGGCCTGATAGAATTCCACGCGGAAATGGTCGCCAAGGGGCCTGAACCACGACCTTCTCGGTGTTCTCAAGCATGAAAGAATTGTGCACGGTTCCGATGCCGGAGCCGATATCTTCCAAGGTGTGACCCGGATAGGCACCCCAAGGGCACGCGGTGATCAGGAAACCCAAGCCGCACCAGCCGTTTACGCCAATCGTTCCGTATCGAAAGTCGGAGAGGATCTCATCTAACCGTTTCTTGCCGATCTTGCGGATGGTACTGGGGTGGATCAGGATGTTTGCGCCCAGAGTTCCCCAAAGTTCGGTGTTGGCATAATCAATGGCTGCGACCAAATAGGTTTCGGCATCCGAACCTTCCAATTCCTTGATGCCAAGGGCAGGGCCAAATACTTCGCAGTTGCGATTGTAGCTGTCTTCGGAAATCTCGCCGATCACCACAGGTGGTGAATTCTTCCCGCGTTCAATTTTTTCGATATTGCCGCCATGCTCGGCATAGCTGTTCAGACGCCCTTCGGCGCCTGGATACCACGTTGGACGGGTTGAGGTGCTGATCACTTTTTTCAGCTGGTTTAGGAGTTCCGGCCCCTTGGCCCAGCCCTTCGGCATCACCAAAGCCTGGGTTGCGATGCAGTTATGTCCGGCATTGTGCATCTTCATTGTTGCAATGTTCTCCGCCTGAAAGCGGATATCGGCTGCGGTCCACGGACCCGGCACGACGATGGTGGGGCTTACAGACCCCAACTCAGACGTAAAGCGTTTGGTGTTCTTTGGTGCGCCGGCCTTTTTGTTGGTTTCCGCTTCTTCGCCGACGCCCCAGACAATGGCGTCATGGGTGGCGTCTGAGCCGGTGATGTGCAGCTCTTCCACGATCGGATGTTCGCAAAGATAGGCGCCACCTTTGGCGTCGCCTTTGACGATCCGGAGATACCCACCATCAATGAACGGTTTCATCGCGATCTTGTAGAAATCAGTCAGATAATCATTGATCGGGTTCATTTTCAGGATCACAACCTGATCTTCGAGGATCAGTTTTTGCAGTACATCCAACGGTGTGATGGCGGCCACGTTACCCGCACCAAGGACAAGAGCAACTTTTCCAACGCGATCCTCAACCGGAACATCATAGGCAGTCGCGGCATGCTTTTTGAGGTTGGCCAAATTGACGCTCTTCTGCATCCACACTTCCGCGTTGACACCCGACAAAAGCAGACGATCCCAGATCGAGTGTGGCAGAACCTTGATACCCAGCTGGCCCGTTGTCAGTTCCCGCTTAGGCAGATGATCGAGGAAGGCCTTTCCTTCCATTTCACTCAGAGTTGCGACCAACGTATTGACACCGGCCATTGTGGCATAGGGCCCGGCAATCCATTCTTCACCTGAGACGGCGGTTCCGGGAACCAGTCCTTTTTTGCGCGCTGAAATCTCTGCCCACCCTTCGGCCACTTTCATGATGCCGTCTTTCATGCCCGCAAGCAGAGTGATCCGGTCCGCAGGGGATAACTTTACCCAAGCATCCTTGGCTGTGTTTAGGTCGGCAAGGGCAGCGTCGTATTCTTCAAAAAGAGCGTCTTGGCTTTCGAAGTTCAATTGTGCGCCATCCATTTCATGCGCCCCTTTCGATCAATGTGTTGCCAAACTGTTCGCGCAACTTGTTCTTGAGCATCTTTCCAGTCCCGTTCAACGGAATGGCATCGGTGAAAACCACTGCATCCGGGATCTGCCATTTGGCGACCTTGTCCGCAAACAGTGCGATGATCTCTTCCTCGGTCGGATCGGCCCCATCTGCCTTGACCGCAACGATCATCGGACGTTCATCCCATTTCGGGTGTCTGGCACCGATTGCAGCGGCCATTGCGATGCCGGGATGGGCCACTGCTATCCCTTCCAGATCGACGGACGAGATCCATTCGCCTCCGGATTTGATGATGTCTTTGGTGCGATCCCGGATCACCATGTAACCATCGGCATCAATTGTGGAGACATCGCCGGTATCGAACCAGCCATCCTCTGTCGTTGCGGCTTCGTCCTTGCCGAAATAGGTGTCAACAACCCAGTGACCGCGCACCTGAAGCGCCCCTTCGGCAATTCCGTCATGTGGTAGCTCGGCGCCGTGTTCGTCGACAATCCGCAGATCTATCCCAAAGGGTGGGCGACCCTGACCCAGGCGCAAGGCCGCCTTTGCATCGGGTTCCAGATCCGCATGCTTGCCCTTGGGCATGTTGGCAGTGCCCAGAGGGCTGGTTTCGGTCATGCCCCAAGCGTGGATGGTGTCGCAGTTGTACTGTTCGCGGAACGTAGCGATCATGGGCGGTGCTGCGGCGGACCCGCCGATGACGTTGCGGCGTAGCGTTTCCATTTTGGAGCCGGATTTCTCTGCCGCGTCCAACAGCATCATCCAGATTGTCGGCACGCCAAGGGCCAATGTGACCTTCTGCGAGTCAATGAGGTCCAGCAAACTGTCACCGTCCAAGCCGGGACCAGGCATCACCAGTTTCGCTCCGGTCATGGCCGCGCAATAGGGAATGCCCCACGCGTTGGCATGGAACATCGGAACCACAGGCAGGATGATTTCGCTGGAGGACAAGGACATCGCATCCGGCATGGAAATGGCAAATGTGTGCAACATCGTCGAGCGGTTGGAATAGAGCACCCCTTTGGGGTTTCCGGTTGTACCTGACGTGTAGCAGAGCGAGCACGGCGCATCTTCGGACAGCTCTGGCCATTGATAACCTTCGTCGCCGCCCAAGATGAGATCATCAAAGAAGACGGCGCCAGGCACGGCCGCCGCGACTTCCTCATCATGGGGTCCCATGTAAATGAAATGTTCTACGGTTTTCAAATGCTCTCGCGTTCCAACGATCAGCGGCATGAATGTCTTGTCAAAGAAGATCGCCTTGTTGCCCGCATCATTGATGATGAAGATAAGCTGTTCGGGGAACAGCCGCGGGTTCAAGGTGTGGCAAACAAGCCCGCTGCCGGACAAGGCAAACCAGGTTTTCAGGTGCCGATGGTTGTTCCAGGCAATTGTGGCAACACGGTCGCCTTGATCCAGGCCCAACTTGCCAAGGGCAGACGCCAGGCTTCGCGAAACCGAGGCGGTCTCGCCCCAGTTGGTCACATGCAATTCGCCGGTTGTTTCTCTGGAAACAATTTCGGTGTCGGCGTGGTACTTTCCGGCGTGTTCAATCAACGAGCTGATCAACAGCTCTTGTTTCATCATCGATCCCAGCATTGGGGTTCTTCCTGTTCCTTAACGGCCTATGCAGCGTATTCAGCCTTGATCATGTCGGCGCATTTTTCGCCGATCATGATGGTTGGTGCGTTTGTATTGCCGGAAACCAGCAATGGCATGATCGACGCATCAGCGACGCGCAGCCCCTCCAGCCCGTGCACCTTCAATTCAGGACTGACGACGGCCATGTCGTCAGTGCCCATCTTGCAGGTGCCCACGGGATGGTAAACGGTGTCAGATCGGTTGCGAATGACCTCTTCCCATTCAACATCGGTCATGTTGTCATGCACGCCGAACAGTTCCTTATGCTTGTATTTTTCCAAGGCCGGCGCTTCGAGCGTCTCGCGCGTAAGCTTGGCCCCTTTGATCATGATGTCCAAATCGCGGTCATCTGAAAGGAACTTGGGATCAATGCCCGGCGGCGCCATCGGATCTGCGCTTTGCAAGAAGACCTCGCCACGCGAATAGGGGCGGAGGTTGCAAACGTGACAGGAGTATCCGTGACCCATGTGCAACTTTCGGGCGTGGTCATCCACAATGGAAATCACGAAATGAGTTTGCAGGTCAGGGCGCTCAATCGCAGGGTCGCTTTTGAAGAAGCTGCCGCATTCCGTGATGGTCGAAGCCACCATCGAGTTGCCGTGTTTGCGCCATTTGAAAATTTCGCCGATCAGTTTGAATGTGGCCCTTACTCCGATCCCAAGGTTGTCCCTATCCTTGGTCTTGTATCCCATCACGAAATCAAGGTGATCCTGAAGGTTTTTCCCAACTCCCGGCAGTTCGTGGACCATTTCGATACCGTGTTGCGTGATTTCCTGCGGGCGGCCCACGCCAGACAGCATCAAAATCTGGGGTGACTGGAACGCGCCGCCACAAAGAACGACCTCCTTAGAGGCACGCACTTCCTTGTCCTGTTTGTCCTGCCGATAAGCCACACCCACGGCGCGCTTGCCTTCGAATTTGACCTTGGTTGCATGGGCCTTGGTTATAACCGTCAGATTTTTTCGTGCGTGCATCACCGGATGCAGATAGGCCGCTGCCGCCGAGCAACGCTCACCGTTCTTTTCCGGCGAATGGAACACGGTAGTTTGCCAAAATCCCGCCCCCTCGTTGTCACCATCGTTGAAGTCGGCTTTCGAACGCACCTGCATCTGATTGCTGGCATCAATGAAGGCTTGCGAAATCGGGCGTGGCGCCTTTTGATCGGACACATGCAACGGGCCGCTGTCGCCGTGAGTTTCGTCAGGCCCGCGTACGTTGTTCTCGGCTTTACGGAAATAGGGCAAGACGTCATCCCAACCCCAGCCCTGGTTCCCCAATTCCGCCCAGCTGTCGTAGTCATCCCTTTGACCGCGAACATACAGCATCGCATTGATCGCGCTGGACCCACCCAAGGCCTTGCCGCGCGGCTGATAGCCTTTACGCCCGTTCAGGCCGGGTTGGGGTACCGTGTGAAATGCCCAGTTATTGATCTTTGGCCGCCCCGGTAGCATCGCCACGACAGCCATCGGCGTGCGGACAAATATATCCCTGCCACTTCCACCTGCCTCAAGCACGCAGACAGAAATGCTCGGATCTTCGGTCAACCGTGAAGCTATCGTTGCCCCGGCGGACCCGCCGCCAACAATAACAAAATCGAATTCCATGGAACCTCCCAGTCGCTATGGTCGCCTGCTACTTGAACACAAATACTGGACAAGTGTTCAGTTTTATTTGTGTAACGCTGCGTTCGTTTCTTGGGGAAGAGCCGCCGAGTGGTAGATTTTTCTGTTTTCACAACTGCTTAAGTGGATTTCAGGAACCTCGACGAATGCGCAGAACCTTGTAGATTTTGACCGGAATCAACGGGCAAGTTGGAACAGGGTGCATCTCTGAAATGAGAGAAGCGACCTTGCAGACCCACTCTTGCCCTTTGCTTTTTCAGAGTGTGTTTGGTGTTTCTAAATCGGGCCGCGTGCCAGTTGTTCGGGCGACCGCAATTGTAAAATGGCCAGAAAAGCGCCCAAGCCCCGCTTGCCGATCCGTCGGCGGCGCTCACATAATGCAGGCTCTACTCAGAAACGCTAACGATTGGTTTGGACGTGACCCAGTCAGACTAGGATTTTTTGTTGGTGTCCAAAGACCACTTGCCTGAATTTCCGCTGTGGGCATTCTACCCAAAATCTCGCGACGGCAGAGAGTGTCCGGTATCCGTTGTTTCTGATCGGTGCTGCGGAACCGGTTTCCTGTCCACGCCCCATAGCAGAAAGTTTGACCACGCGAGCCAGCGAATTGATCGACGCTACCGGCTTGCATGCGGGCTTAAATCGGGGCACGTCGGCTTTCGTCAACGAGGTGGCAGGCCACCCTATGTCCACCGCCACGGTCCACGAGTTCGGGTTCCTCCTCGCGGCATATGCCCGTTGCGACCGGGCAACGGTTGGCGAAACGGCACCCCTTGGGCAGGTTCAATGGATCCGGTGGATCGCCCGGGATCAGAATACGCTTGCCTGCGGCGTTCCGGGATTTTTCCACCGACGGCACCGCTGACAGCAGCGCCTTGGTATAGGGATGCAAGGGATTGTTGAACACGCTCAACCGGTCAGCGTGCTCCACGATTTTGCCCATGTACATGACCGCGATGGCGTCGCACATGTGCTGCACCACCCCCAGGTCATGGCTGATGAACAGATAGGTCAAACCGAACTCAGCCTGCAGGTCGCGAAGCAGGTTGAGGATCTGGGCCTGCACCGCAACGTCCAGCGCCGAGACGGGTTCGTCGCAGATTATAAGCTGAGGCTGGGTGGCAAGCGCGCGGGCAATACCGATACGCTGGCGCTGCCCACCCGAGAACTGGTGTGGGAACAGACGCTGCTGTTCAGGACGCAAGCCAACCTCGGAGAATAGCCGGTCTACGATTTGCTGCATTTCCTGACGAGGCTTGTCGGTCAGGCTTTCCAATGGTTCGCGCACGATGTCGCCTGCTCGTTGCCGCGGGTTCAGGCTGGAATAGGGATCCTGGAAAATGAACTGGACCTTGGTGCGCGCCCGGCGCAGTTCTTCGCCTTCCATTTCAAGAATGTCGTGCCCGTCCAGGTTGACATGGCCCGAATGCGCTTCGACAAGGCGTGCTACCGCCAGCGCTGTTGTGGTCTTGCCCGAACCGCTTTCGCCCACGATGGCCAGGGTTTCGCCTCGGTTCACCGAAAAGGAGACCTGATCGACGGCCTGCAAATAGTGGCGATCGCCAAACAAACCGCCCCGCTTGATGCCAAAGCGCACAACTAGATCCTCGACGGTCAGCAGGGGGGGGGGCGAATTGGCCATCAGATTTCCTCGGCGTGCCAGCAGGCCGCATGCTGGCCATGATCAAAGGTTTTCATTGGCGGGCGGGCAGCAAGGCATTCCTCTGTGCGATAAGGGCAGCGCGACGCAAACAGACAGCTGTCCTTGCCGAAATCCCTCAATGCAGGCACGATTCCGGGCACTTCGGTCAGGCGTTCGCGCGTGTCGGTCAGGTTGCTGACGATATGGGGTACGCAGGAAATCAACCCCTTGGTGTAAGGGTGGCGCGCGCGCGAAATGATCTGATCGACCGGCCCGATCTCGGCCCCGCGCCCGGCGTACATTACGATCATGCGTTCGGCCATTTCAGCGACCGCGCCCATGTCATGGGTGATCATGATGATCGAGGTGCCCATCTCCTTGCGCAAGTCGTTGAGCAAGTCGAAAATCTGCGCCTGCACGGTCACGTCTAACGCGGTCGTCGGCTCGTCCGCGATCAGGATTTTCGGCTGGCAGGCCAGCGCCATGGCGATCATCACCCGCTGGCGCTGCCCCCCGGACATCTGGAACGGATAGTCGCCGACCCGGCGGCGCGCATTCGGAATGCGCACCGCGTCCAACAGGTCGGCGGCTTTGTCCCAGGCGGCAGTCTTGCTCAGACCCTGGTGCGCCCGAATGACCTCGGCAATCTGTTCGCCGACCGTATAAACCGGGTTGAGCGAGGTCATCGGCTCCTGAAAGATCATCGAGATCTCGTTGCCCCGAATGTCGCGCAGCCGGGCGTCGTTGGCGGTGGTCAACTCTTCGCCGTCAAACTGGATCGACCCCGATGCGACACGCCCTATCTTGTCCGGCAAAAGCCCCATGATCGCCAGCGCTGTCATGGACTTGCCGCAACCGCTCTCGCCGACAAAGCTGATGCTTTCGTCATGCGCCAGCTCAAAAGACAAGTCGTCGATCACCGGCGCGATTCCGTCGCGGGTGCTGAGTTCGATCCTCAGATTTTCGACTTTGAGAAGCGGAGCGGTCATCAGCGCTGCCTCAGTTTGGGGTTGAGCGCATCATTCAGCCCGTCGCCGACAAGCGAGATACAAAGCACGGTTACGAAGATGGCCACGCCGGGGATGGTCACGGTGAAGCCGGCGTCAAGAATGTATTGGCGGTTCGAGCCAATGATCTGACCCCAGCTGACGATGTTGGGATCTGTCAGGCCCAGGAAGCTCAGGCCGGCCTCGAACAGAATGGCAGACCCCACCATCAGCGCGGACTGCACGATGATCGGGGGCAACGCATTGGGCAGGATGACGCGGAACATAAGCTTGGCATTGCTTACCCCGGACGCGCGGCTTGCCATGACGTACTCCAGCTCGCGGATGCGCAGGAATTCCGAACGTGTGATACGGGCGACGGCGGTCCAGCTGACGATGCCGATGGCCAGCGTGATCATCGGCAGGCTCGCACCGAACAGCGCCACGATCACCATCGAGAACAGCAGCGTCGGCAGCACCTGAAAGAACTCGGTGACCCGCATCAGGACTTCTTCGACGATGCCGCCAAAGAATCCGGCGAGGGCACCGATTGTGACGCCGATGAAGATCGACACAACCGCCGCGGCCAGACCGATGATCAGCGAAACCCGCGCGCCGTTGATGATCATCGCCAGCAGGTCGCGCCCGAGGTAATCGGTGCCAAGCAGGAAGCCTTCCTCGCCGGGTGGCGAGAACGGGGCCCAGACCATTTCAAACGGGTCGGTGGGATAGAGGAACGGGCCGATCACCGCGCCGATTACGATCAGCGCCAGCGCCAACAACGCCGCGACCGCCGCGTGATTGCGCCGGAACATGTCCCACGCCTCGAACAGGGGGGAACGGGCCTTTTCGACGCTCTGCTCGGGGATTTGCGGCGCCTCGGTCATTTGCGGCCCCCTACACGGGGATCGACAAGGCGCAGCGCCAAGTCGGTCAGCAGGTTGCCGACGATGACCACCAATGCCGAGAAAAACAGGATGCCCAGGATGGTGGGCGTGTCGCGGGCAATGATCGACTGGAAGGCCAGAGTGCCCAGCCCTGGCCAGCTAAAAACGGTCTCCACCAGCACCGCGCCCGAGATCACCGCCGAGAACTGCAGGCCTGCCAGCGTGATTACCGGCGAAAGTGAATTCTTCAAGGCGTGCTTGTAGACCACCTGCCGGTTGGTCAGCCCCTTGGCTTTGGCGGTGCGGATGTAGTCGGACCCCAGCGTCTCCATCATCGTGGCCCGCGACAGGCGCGAATAGAGTGCCAGAAAGATCGACGACAGGGTGATCATAGGCAGCACCAGATGCCGCGCCACGTCCCAAAAATGCGCCCAGAACCCACCGTCGACGGTTACGTCGCGCATGCCCGCCACCGGAAACAGCGGGATCTTCAGGGAAAACGCGATCAACAGCAGGATGCCGGTCCAGAATACCGGGGCGGAATAGCCAAACAGTGCGAGGAAGGTCACGAAATGGCTGACGATGCCGTTGGGCTTGCGTGCTGAGTAGACCCCGAGGATCACGCCGAGGACCAGCGCCAGAACCTGCGCCGTGATCACCAGCAACAGGGTCGCAGGCAGACGTTCGAGGATCAGCTTCGTCACCGGCTCGTTAAAGAAGTAGGACTGGCCAAGGTCGAAGTGCAGGACCCGTCCGATATACCGCCCCAGCTGCACGAAAAACGGCTGATCCAGACCATAGTCGCGGCGGATCTCGTCCAGCACCTCCTGGTCTGCCCCGCCCATGGATTGCGCAATCGTGTCGGCCACGTCGCCGGGCGCCAGGTGCATGAGGGTAAAGTTCAACACCAGCACCACCAAAAGCAGCACAACAGCATTGAACAGTCGGACCGATAGTGTGCCTAGGAACTGCACCGGCGTGTTATCCTTGTCTATTGCGGGGAGAGGGGCTGGCGGCAGGGGCCGCCGACCCGGGTTTCAGGTCGTTCAGTCCTTCAGCCAGACGCGATCCAGCGGCGAGGACCCGCCCCAGATACCCGTTGGTGCGTTCATCACCTTGTTCGAGAAGATGGTGTGATACGGCAGGGTGTTGGTGTAGTAGACCGGAACTTCCTCGTTCACGATCTTCTGGAACTCGGAGTAAAGCGCCTTTCGCTTTTCTGGATCGGGCTCCTTGCCGGCCATCTCCAGAATTTCGTCGACGCGGGTGTTGGAATAGCCTTGGGTGTTCGACCAAACACCTTTGGCGATGTTCGAGGTCAGATAGGTCCGGTGCACGCCGATCACGGGATCGCCCCAGTTGAACACCGTGTCCCAGCTCATTTCGAAGTCCATCGTACCCATGCGCTTGGCCCAGGTCGGGAAATCAGCGCTGGCACGAACTGTCACGTCGATACCCACCTTTTTCAGGGCCGCTCGGACATATTCGACCTGAGGTTTGACGTCGGGCCAGCCGAAATCGATGGTCAGTTCGAACCGCTTGTCGCCGTCCATTGGGTACCCGGCCTCGTCTAGCAGGGCGTTGGCCTTGTCCAGATCGAGTTCATAGTCGTTCACATCGCCTTCATAGAACGGGCTGTCAGGGTGGATGCCGGTCTTGGCATTGGCGGCCGTGCCCTGCATGATGGCCTTGTGGACGAAGTTCTTGTCCACGGCATAGGCAATGGCCTGACGCACGCGCTTGTCGGCCAGCGGGCCTTTGGTAGTGTTCAGCGCCAACCAGTCGATCGGACCGATCGCGCCGTACCCCTGCGGCGTGACCGTCAGGTGATCGACCTTCGCAAGACGGCCGTTGATCCGGGGCAGCTGCTCAAAGGAATAAAGCTGCAACTCACCGTTCTCCAGCGCGATTGCACGGGCCGACGGGTCAGGGATGATCCGATAGATCAGCCGGTCGAGATAGGGCCGCCCCTCGATGAAGAAATCGTCGTTGCGTTCCAGCACGACATGTTCGCCGTTCTTGAATTCAACCAGCTTGAACGGCCCCGATCCGACAACGTTTTCCAGGTTGCGCGGGTGTGTCTTGGGGTTTTCCCCGTCGCCGTAGATATGCTCGGGGATGATTGCCATCAGTTGGCTGGACATGGCCAGCATCAGGGCCGGGTGCGGCTGGCTGAGGTTCAGCACTGCGGTATGTTCGTCCGGCGTGTCGACCGACGTGACCGGCGCGAACATCGCCTTGAACGGGTGGTGTTCCTGGATCACCTTGACCGAGAAGGCCACGTCCGACGATGTGATCGGGTGCCCGTCGTGGAACCGGGCATCCTTGACGAGGTTCAGAGTAACCTTGAGCCCGTCGGCGCTGACCTCCCATGTCTCTGCCAGATATGGCTGCGGGGTCCAATCCTCGTCATAGCGCAGCGGTGCCGCAAAAAGCTGGGTGCCGGGCTGGCCGGTGGCAATGCCCGATTGCACCGCCGGGTTGAGGTTCCGCACGTTGGTTCCGAGCGCGGCCACCAGCGTGCCGCCCTGCTTGGGCTCGTCCGCCGAAACGGCGCCCGTCGTCACGATTGATGCCAACGCGGTCGCGGCGACCAATCCCTTCATCAAATGTTTCACGGTTCTTCTCCCTGGGTTCGATCATCATTTGTGTTCTGATTTGATCGCAGAGAAGCGTAGCGCAGGGCAGTTCCCGCAAAAAACAGAAACAATATCTGCTGTTCCCGCAAAAAATGGGGAATACTGGCTGTCACCCTCATACCGTGATGTGATCGAAGGCGTGCGTCCTGCTCAGTTGAAGGCAACTTTGCCTGAAGGCCCGCACCGTCTTGGGCTGGCGCACTCCGGCCATGGTGGCTATGCCAAATGTCGGTCCCGGGCCCGCGTCGCGAATGCGCAGGGCGCGATACGGCATCCGCTCCATAGGGTAGTCCGGGGGTAGAATGTTCAGGATGCAAAAGCCGTATCCACCGGCGACCAGCGTGCGGCAAATCTCGGCCGAGCGGCTGGTATGGGCGATCGAGCAGGACAAGCCGCGGCTTTCGAAGAGTTGGATGAACCGGTCTCGCGCCAGTGGCAGGTCCAGCATCACCATGGGCCGCTCTGCCAGTTCCGCAAGGCTCACGTCGCCTCGGGTGGCCAGTCGGTCCTGTGCAGCGACCAGCGCATAAAAAGGGGCTTCAAAAAGTGGCAGGAAATCGTGGCGGCTGTCGAGTGCCTCGGAATAGGTAAAAGCCAGGTCAGCTTCTCCGTTGTCCAGAAACTCCACCATGCGTTCCATATGGCCCTCGAGCAGCTTGATCGAGATGCCCGGGAATTCGAGCGACACCGCTTCTAGGATGGGCGGCAGAAAGGACGGCGCCGCCGTGGCATAGCACCCTATCCGCACCAACCCCTTGGCATCGCTTCCGACCGTTCGCACTTCGCTGTCGAAATGGCGCGACTGGTCGATCAGGTTGCGGATCAGCCGCAGCGCTTCTGCCCCCGAGGGCGTCGGTTGGATCCCCTTGGCCGGCGTCCGCACGAACAGGTCATAGTCGAGAGAATTCTCCAGTGAATCGATGGCGGCCGTGATCGAGGATTGCGAGATATTGAGCTCTTCGGCAGCCTTGGTGATCGACCCCAGTCGCCCCGCAGTTTCGACATATCTCAGTTGCTTGAGCGTGTAAGTGATCATCTGCTTCCACCAAAAATCCGAACTTAACCGCCACTTAAATCCATTTTTCCGGGAAAACAAAGCCCTCTACGGTCAGTCAAACCCCGCGATCAGACGAGAGCCCACCATGACCGACACCACGATCTATACAGCCCGTAAGATCATCACGATGAATCCCAACCAGCCGGAGGTGACACATGTGGCGGTGCGCGACGGTCGGATACTTGGGGCGGGGCCCTTGGAGAAGCTGGCACCTTGGGGGGAATACGTTCTGGACGACCGGTTTGCCGACAAGATACTGATGCCGGGGTTCGTCGAGGGCCACGCCCACACCATGGAGGGCACGCTCTGGCGCAACACCTACGTGGGATGGTTTGACCGCACGGACCCGGACGGCAGGGTCTGGTCGGGGCTGAAAACCGTAGATGCGGTGATCGAGAGGTTGAAAGAGGCCGAGGCAGAGATTGCGAACCCCGACGCGCCGCTCTCCGGCTGGTCGCTGGACCCGATCTACATGAACAACCAGCGGGTGACGCGCCATGACCTCGACCGGGTTACCACCACCCGCCCCATCGGCGTGCTGCACGCCTCAGGCCACATCATCAATGTCAACACTCGGGCGCTGGAACTGGCCGGGTTGATGCGGCCGGGGGTCAATCACGACGGTATCCCCCTCGGAGAGGACGGGTTTTCCACCGGCGAGATCTTTGGGATGGACGCGATGACCCCGATCGGGCCGCATGTTGGCTTTGACAGGGCGATGACCGATTGCGACGAACAGGGCCTGCGCGACTATGCCAAGCTCTGCGTTCGCACCGGAGTGACCACCTGCACCGACCTCGCGGCACGGTTGTCCGACGACAGCGTGGCGATGATGCTGCGGGTGACCGGCGAGGCCGACTTTCCCGCCTGCATCGTTCCCCTGCGGATCTTTTTCGGTATGAGCGCGGCCGAGATTGTTGCCTATGCGCAGGAACTGGCAAGGAAATCCACCGACCGCCTGCGGCTTGGCCGGATTAAGGCCGTGGCCGATGGCTCGATCCAGGGGTTTTCGGCGCGCATGCGTTGGCCGGGTTACCACAACGGCGCGCCGAACGGGTTGTGGTACACCGCGCCCGACCAGCTGTCCGACCTCTATCACCGGGCGTTGGCCGCCGGCGTTCAGGTCCACACCCACACAAACGGTGATCAGGCTACGCAAATGGCGCTCGACATGCTGGAGCCGGCGCTCAAGGCACATCCCAGCCCCGACCACCGCTACACGCTGCAGCATTGCCAGTTGGCCGATGCCGCGCAGTTCCGCAAGATCGCGGCATTGGACATGTGCGTGAACCTGTTTGCCAATCACCATTTCTATTGGGGCGACGAACATTACCGGCTGACCGTCGGGCCGGAACGGGCCGAGCGTATGAATGCCTGCCGCACAGCGCTCGAAACAGGTGTCCCGATGACGATACACTCCGATGCCCCGGTCACCCCGCTGGGGCCGCTCTTTACCGCGTGGTGCGCGGTCAACCGCATGACCGCTTCAGGCCGGGTGCAGGGTGAGGGCGAGAAGATCGGCGTTGCCGAAGCTTTGCGCGCTGTCACGCTGGGGGCGGCCTACACGCTGCACATGGATCACGAGGTTGGCAGCATCGAGGTGGGCAAAAAGGCCGATTTCGCGGTGCTCGAGGACGACCCCACCACCGTCGACCCATTGGCGCTGAAGGATGTTTCCGTCTGGGGCACGGTTCAGGGCGGGCGCATCTTTGCTGCCGAGAATTTGGCATGAGCGGCGATTCCGAGCTGCCGGTGATCACCATCGGCGGCTATTTGGGGTCGGGCAAAACCACGATGATCAACCACCTGCTACGCCACGCCAACGGGCGGAGGCTGGCCGTGCTGGTCAACGAGTTCGGAGAGTTGGCCATCGACGAGGATCTGATCGAAGCTGAGGATGATACCCTGATTTCTATCGCCGGAGGCTGTATCTGCTGTTCATTCGGAAATGATCTGATTGGTGTGCTGACTGAAATGCTCCGATTGGAACCGCGCCCAGACTACGTGGTGGTCGAAAGCTCGGGCGTGGCGATCCCCGGCGCAATCGTCAGCACGTTCTCGCTTGTCGAAGGCATCTGTCCGGACGGGATCGTTGTGGTGGTGGATGCCGAAACCATCATGGCCTCTGTTGAAGACGAGTACATCGGCGACACGATCCTGCGGCAGTTGACGGACGCAGAAATCGTGGTGGTCAACAAACTCGACCTGGTGGAGGAAGGGCGCTTGCCGGCTGTCAAAGACTGGCTGGCAGAGCTGGCACCGAGTGCCATACTGGTTCCGGCGCAGTTCGGTAAGGTTGCGCCTGAGGCCATCTTGGGTGTTGTGGCAGAACCTGGCCGCGGGCACCGGCTGTCGCATTCTGACGCATTATTCGAAAGCTCGGTGATGCATTCCGCCCGGCCTGTCGACGCTGAAGACCTCGCCCGAAGACTGGCGGACGGACATCTGGGAGTGATCCGATCAAAGGGACATGTTACCGGTGCCGACGGGCATAAGTGGTTGATCCAGACGGTCGGAAAACGTTGGCAAGCGATAAATAGCGGAAGCGACGCGGAATGCGGCGTTGTTTGCATTGGGTTGCGCGGTCACTTGCAAAGGGACGTCTTGGCGCAAGTCTTTGGCAACATATGAGCCACCGTCCTGCGGTGCCAGCATCGTTCGCCGGAGAGACATAACCAGTAGTGTCGCAGACTCAATCCCTGCACCGACGATTTCTGATAACGTTGCCTGAAAAGCTACGGCGCCTCTGAACACCAAGCACAATGCGCGTTCCCGGCAAATGATCTGTAGAGGCCCAAAGGACCGAGCGTCGAAAACCGGAAAGGCGCATTTTCCCGAAACTCATTAGGTTTCGCGACTTGAAAAGGCGGGCTGCTATTCTGATCAGGAGTTGGCTGAAGGGGCCATTCGACTTTGTCAGTTGATGCGCAAAAGTTGATGTTCAGGATGCCTAAAGTACAGTTTGAAAACGCTGAAAAACCACACGCCCTCCGTCAGACTATGGTCTTCCGGATGGAAGATGGCATCTGGAAGATTGTGCACGTCCACAACTCCGTCCCAGTCAAAAATGTCGAAGCCATTGGATATGCTCACAAAGCAGATGATGACTTTCTCGCGACGGCGGGTAAGGAAGATCTGATGCTTGAGGCGACTGGCAGCGCCACAGTGATGTTCACGGAAATTGTGGGCAGCTCGGCACTGGCGGAAGCGATCGGAGATACAAGATGGACACGAATAATTTCCGATCACCTCGATACGGTGAGGATTTGTTGGAACAGTTCGGCGGACGTCTCGTCAAAACGATGGGCGACGGAACGATGTCGGTATTCACGTCGGCAGGACGCGCACTAAAGGCAGCTTGCGAGCTGCAAAGAGCCGTCGATGCAATAGCGGGTGAACCCAGACTTACGCTGCGCATTGGTATGAACACAGGCGATATCATGGAAGCAGGTGACGATTTTCTTGGCACAGTGGTGAACAAGGCCGCTCGGATCGCATCTGTTGCCGATCCGGGTGAAATCTGCGTGTCCGATGCAACAAGGGCGATGGTGGGAACTGCAAGTGATTATGAGTTTGAATCACCGGCAACTGTTGGTTTGAAAGGTCTTGACGGCGAGCATGTCCTGCATCGCCTCAAGTGGCGCATGGAGGGCCGCTAGCCGATCCGGCGGGATCTTTGGCGGTTTGGTCCGATTTGACAGCGCCGGGAGGATGCGCAGCGGACGGCCGGTTTGTGAGTCAGTCCATTCGACGGCTTTGAAGGTCCGAATCCGGGAAATCGTTTTGCAGCTCCGCAACCAACTCAGCGACATGTTTGAGAAAATGAACTTGGGCCTTGTGACCTGCGCCACTAAGAGGGCCATTCGGACAGAAATCGTGACTTGGGCTGAATTTCGCAAACATTAGCAGTAGCTATCAGAGGCTTTTTGTCCCGCCGCCTTCGCAGGCGTTCCGGTTCGAGTCCGGCCTTGTGTGCCAACCGGACTCCCCCAATATGCTGGGGAAACTCCGGGTTAAGTTCCGCACAATCAAATGCTAAATCCCGAACCCGATTGGATACGGAAATGGACATGGATTGAAAGCGAGCAGCGCATTCCAGCTCACGTATAGGCCCTTTCCAAACCTTGGTCGTCTTTCACAAAGTGTCCGAATGTGCCTGATGCAAATTCGCTGGATTTGTTCCGGATCGTTCTATCCTATATTAGGTAAACAGATTGCCGATCTTTACCATGCAGGCCACTGGAGAAGTGATTTTTGATGTATAAGCATGTGCTTACGGTCGTTGTATCAATCGGTATTTTTGTTTCCCTGCCGGCATTGAGCCTGGCCATGCAAGAGATCGGTTGGCGGGATCTGACAATTCCGGTGGATCCGCAGGAAGATCCCTATTTCGCCGTTGAATTTCAGCAGCGCAAAGCATTGGAAGAACTGCTGTTTCTCGAAAGTTATCGCGAAGGTGGCGAGGAACTGCCTGAACAGGCCAGCCAGCGCCTGGCCGAATTGCATGAGGAACTGGCAGCAGCCGGTATGGACGCGCAAGCGCTGGTCGAGAAGGAAAAGGCGTTCAAAGCAAAGATCATCGCGCAACGGTCGAAAGTGCGAACGGAATGGGACGGCGCAGAGATCAAGATTCCCGGCTACATGCTGCCGCTCGAGTTCGACGGAAGCCAGATCACAGAATTCCTGCTTGTGCCCTATGTCGGAGCCTGCATCCACACGCCGCCGCCGCCCGCCAATCAGATCATTCACGTGCGGTCCAGAGTGAGCTTTGCGGCAAACGGCCTGTTCACGCCGGTCTGGGTCACGGGAAAACTGACGGTCGAAAAATCGCAGCAGAGCGTTGGACTGTCGGACGGCGTGTCAGGCTTCGAAGTTGGCTATGCGCTGCAGGCCACCGAAGTCATCGAATACAAGCAATAGGTTGCCCCGATTTAATCACCCGTAGGGTTCAATCAGGTCGGCGCTCAGGGCATAGCCGACTTCGGCAAGCTGGGTCGCGGTCGCGGCGGTTCCGAACACTCCGGTGATATACACTGGCTCAAACAGACCGCTGCTTTCATAGGGCTCACTGGTGGTGACATAAATCAACTGATTAGGTGGGGGCGGGGGCACGTGTACACAGGCCCCGACATACGGCACCAGCAGCGCTGCCGTCACTCCGGTCCCTTCATAGTCCAGCGGCACAAGATATCCGGGTATACGCACGAGTTTGCCGTTATACGCATTTGTAATCTGTCCGCCCGTTTCCTGATCGAACGGGGTGCTCATTTCGCCGTGCTGAATCACGCCGCGCGCGCGGAGTTTGTCGAGAGTTTCTCCGCCGGATTTCGGGACGAGGTCAGACCAGTCGATTTCGATTGGGCTGTCTTCGGCGCGAACTGGCGCACCGGCCGACAGAAAGACCCCGGCGGCACCCAGCGTCCGAAGCAAAAAAGAGCGTCTTGAGCACAACATGAGCTTACCTCTCTGGGGTCCGGATCAGTTCTGAACCGGCACCGTGTTTTCACGGGCCAGCGAGACATATTGGGTCAACAGAAGCATATCGATGGGTGATTTGACCGCTCCACTGCGCATCAGCGTAGAAATCGTTTCCTCTTGCGACCAGTCGTAGCGAGCACCGAAATGCCGGGCCACCATGGTTGCAAGTTCGGAGTCTTCGCTGACGGCCAGACCAACGGCAACCCGGATCGCGTCGCGCGTTTCCGCATCCCCTGCGCTGCTGTGGATGGCCAGCGCCTCGGTCAGCATTTCACGGCTGATTGCCGGCAGCGACCGGTTTTTCAGATGGCGGTCCACCAGGCGCTCTACCGCCTCGGGTCCGCCATGTTCGATCATTGCGGTCGCGTAGGCCCCCAAAAGCCCGCCAGAGCGATTGGCGTTTGCCTGAACACCGCTTTCGAAGAAGCCCTGCGCGACCGGTTCGTTGCTGAGGCCCAGCAGCAGCACCCGAATGGGTTTGAGGTCTTCCTCAAACCGCAGGTTAAGTCGCGACATTAGTCTTTGCGGGTGCACGTTCAGGTCCAGCGACCGCAGGATGTCGTAATCCGCAATGTCCAATTCCCGCAAGGCCAGCGCGTGAACCTCCCTGTTGGGGTGGTTCAGCAGAGTTGCGAAATAGGAAAACCTCTCAATTTCGTCACCCATTTCCCAGACAGGCAGGTTGTCCATGACCACATTTAGAACCTTACCCATATCAGCGTCGATATATGCCACGCGTTGCCATGGACCATATGCGCCATCGCGGGCAAACAGAACATGGTCCTCGGGGTTGGCGGCCAATCTGCGGCGCGTCACACTGTCGACGAGTTGGGCGATTTCAACAAACTCGGTGTCACCCTCGAGCACTTCTATTTCTGCGTAGCTGAATGGTTTCTGCTTGGTGGGACGGGCCAGCACGATGTGATCGCTGCCCAGCAATCGTTCAACGAATGTCGCTTGCGGGACGTATCCGTGAAACGAACATGGCAGAGCCGGGGTCGCAGACAAAATCGCGAGGACGGCAAGGGTCAAGGCGCTACGGATCATGGCGACAGAGTGCCAAACAATGCGGTGGGAATAAAATCACGTTTTCACCATCATGCCGTCGGCCAGCGACATGCGATAAGCGCGAATGGCAGGAAGCAGGCAAACCAATGCGGCCATAGCGACAATTGCAATCAGGGTCAGGATCTCCCGGGTTTTCAGTCCTTCGATGGGCACGAAAAGGCCAAATCTTGCATCCAGAATCGGCTGCAGCATGGCAAGGCCAAGATAGAGAAACACCACACCCAACACAGCACCGGCGGCGGCCATGAGCAGGGCCTCGACCAGCAACAGGCCAAGGATCGTCATCGGACCGGCCCCCATGGCCCTGAGGATGGCCATCTCGCGCCGACGCGCGTTCAGGCTCGACAACAGCATCGCGGCCATTCCCAGAAGCGCCGTGACCACGACCAAGGCCGAGACGCCAATCAGCGCGGTTTCCGCGATGCCGACGATCCCCCACAATTCCTGCAGGGCCACGCCCGGCAGAACTGCCAGCAGGGGTTCCTCGGGATATTCATTGATGGCGCGTTGCAGACCGAATATCTGAAGGCGCGACTCTGCCCCGAGCATCACCGCCGTCACCGCCTTGGGTGTCAGATCCATGGCCCGAATGGCGTCAACAGGGGTCGCTGCGCCGACCTTTTGGGCACCGCCTTGCCAGTCGACATGGATGGCCTCAATGGCCTCGAGGCTGACGATCACGGTTCGGTCGACAGGGGTTCCCGTCTTGGCAAGAATACCGCTGACGCGGAAAGGCGTATCCTGATGTTCGCTGAAAGACGCCAGCCCGTGGGCCACGACAATAGGATCGTCGACCTCGTACCCGAGCTGAGCGGCCACATCGGCTCCGATCACCGCATCGAACAGGTCCGCGAACCGGCTGCCGCTGGCAAATTCCAGCGACCGGCCGCCCCGGTATTTGTAGCGGTCGAAATACGCGGCCGCCGTCCCCATGACCCTGAACTGGCGGTGACTGTCGCCCAGCGAGATCGGCACGGCCCAGGTCACTTCGGGGCGGTCGATGATATCCTGGTAGCTCTCCCAGGAAATGTTGTTGGTAGCGTTGCCAATCCGGAAAACGGAATAAAGCAGTAGCTGCACGCTGCCCGAGCGTGCACCGACGATCAGGTCCGTCCCCGAGATGGTGTCCGCAAAACTGGTCCGCGCCCCGTTGCGCAGCTTCTCCACGCCCAGAAACAGGGCAACAGACAGCGCAATCGCCAGAACCGTCATTCCCACAGTCAGCGCCCGCGCGAAAAGCGAGGCCGTAGCAAGGCGCAGGATCATGTCTCGGCCCGTTCCATCTGGGCGATGTCTTCCATGCTCACCACACGATCAAACCTGTCCGCCAATCGGGGGTCGTGGCTTACCATCAGAAGCGAGGTGTCGAGCGCCCGTGTTTGCTCAAAAAGGAGGTCCAGAAACGCGGTTTGACTGGTCGCATCCAAAGCCGAGGTTGGCTCATCCGCCAGAATGACCTGAGGTTGCCCAATCAGGGCCCGGGCGACGGCCACACGCTGTTGCTGTCCCACGCTTAGGGAACCGGCTTTGGCACTCATGATCTCCTTTGGCAGACCGAGTGTGGAACAGAGTTCCGCAGCCGTCGCCTTACTGTCTCCGGCCCGCTTTCTCCGGTTCGGTGCAAATTGAAGCGGGAGCATGATGTTGTCTGCAACGGTCCCGAATGGCAGCAGATTGAACTGCTGAAAGATCACTCCGATATGCTCGGCCCGAAATCTGTCCCGAGCACTACCGGACAGTTTGGTGATGTCGGTTCCCGCAACCGAAACAGTTCCGGTTTGAGGGAGAATTGTGCCGCAGATGAGCGAGAGCAGCGTGGATTTTCCCGACCCGCTCTCCCCCAGCAAAAGCACCGTTTCGCCTTCGCCGACGACGAAGTCAGGCACAGACAAGGCGAACCCTGTCCGACCGGGCCAGTGAAACCCGACATCAGCGACCCTTAGAACGGTTTTCTTCACCTCAGAAAAGGCTCCGCAGATCCAGTACGGGCGCATCGCGTTCCACTTCAAATGCCTGAGCGCCGCTGCCAGTGATGATCTGCACCTCTAGTTCGCGAGCATTCTCAAAGGCGCCGAAATAAGCAAAGGAGATTTCGGTCAGTTCGTTTGGGTTGCCGCAAGTGAGCGTGTATTCTGCGTGAAATTCGGTATGCCCGGCCTCGTCGGAATGGTCTTCGTGATCGTCATGCTCTTCATGCTCGTTGTGGTCTTCATGAGCCTCTTCGCCTTCCAGCCCGGCGCTGGCCAGTGTCACCGAGCATTCAGCAGCAGCCGGCATGACAAACAGGTCCAGCGGAGCCGCGAGCCGTGCAACGGCGGAATCCACGGCAGACCGATCCGCTTCGCTTTGTGCGGCATATTCGAACCCGACGATATCCGCTCCCGGGGCCTCGAACTCCATGACGACCGTCGTGCCGTCGATGGCAATGTTCAACGCGCCCACACCGTGTTCATGGGCGTCAAGCTGGCGCGTACCCTCTGCCAATGCCGGAAGGGCAGCTAGTACGGCGAGGACGGAGAGTGTCAGTCTCATAGCAACTCCAGTGAGGATGACATCAGAAGATCAGGCTGCGCAGCGGCAGCACTGCCCGTGAATTTCAACAATATGACGATCTGCGCAAAACGCGCTTTGATCCGTCAATTCGGTCAGTTTCGGCAGAAGACCGCTTCCATCGTGTTCTTCGACAACGCCGCAATCCTCGCAGATTGCCAGAACCGGGACGCTTTCGTCGTGGCTGCAGCGGCAGGGGACAAAGGCCTTTTTCGATTCCAACCGATGCGCACGCCCCTGATCCGTCAAAGCCGAAAGCGTTCGATACACCGTCGGCGGCGCGATATCGGGCTCGTTCGCCCGCAATTCCTCGAGAATTTCGTAAGCTGTCATCGGTTTGTCGCGTGCGTTCAGCACGTTCAAAACGTCATCCTGCCGGACAGTCGCGCGCTTTCTCATCTTGAGGCTTCCTCCTTGTTAGGTTTGTTATTTTATGAAGTAACAAACGGCAAGGCTTGTTGGATGGGCAATGCGGGCCATAAGGGGACAAAAACTAAGGTGAACACGTCCAAGTTCTATTGCGGAACTGGAGCAAATCAAGCCTCCAAGTTGAACCTAGCCCGCACCGGTGCTCTTAGGGATCTAAGTCAGGAACGCCGAACGAGGATATGTTTCTCAAAGCCGAATCTGGCTTGGGTTTGAGGTTTCCAATACGCAGGCAGCGACGCCAATCGAATGCCGGCTTTCCAATCGTCAGCTTTGTCGGCAATGTACGCGCAATGCGCGACCGTGTTTGGCCAACAGCACTGATCGAAAAACCTCCATCCGGCAGTTAAGGTTCTGTGGCGTGGTTCATTGGACCACAGTGAACTGATTGCTCAAGCCTGTTCCTTCGGTCTGGGCATTTTGTCTGCATTCTGTGCCGTCCATTGATGCATTTGCAGGAGCAGAGGGACCAAGCTCTCGCCCAGAGGCGTCAGGCTGTATTCCACGTGGGACGGTAGGGTCCGGAAGTCTTTGCGGGAAACAAACCCCGACTCCTGCAACTCGGTGAGTTGGCGCGTCAAGGTGCGGTGAGTTATGGCACCGAGGTTACGTTGAAGCTGATTGAACCGGCAGCTTTCTTGGGCCAGCCAGTAGATGATCAACAGCTTCCACCGACCTGAAATTGCAGAGATCAGAGCCTCGATCTGGCAGTGTTCTTCGGGAGCACCTTGCTTCATAGTGGTATCCTGAATGACCGTACTTGCTAGAATGTACGTATGATCCTAGCTGGCGATCAACGCAATCAACCGCAATGAGGTCCGCATGTCCAAAAAGAAAGTTGTCATCGTTGGTGGAGGCTATGTTGGATTCGAAGTCGCCAAGGAATTGGAGGCTTACGCGGACATCACTGTGATCGAACAGCGTAAGGCATTCGTGTTACCGCCTGCCGCGATCCGTGCGCTGGTTCAACCCGAATTGCTGGACGAGATCATATTGCCCTACGACAACCTGTTGAAGCATGGAAAGGTCGTGCGCGGCCGCGCCGTATCAGTTGCACAATCCGAAGTCATTTTGGCGTCCGGGGAAGTGGTGCCGGCAGACTTCATCGTTGTCGCTACCGGATCGTCCTATGCCGCACCATTTAAACCTTCGGGTGAGAGCATCGCCGATTTCCGTCAGGCCAGTTCGGAAATCAGTGCGCAATTGAGAAAGGCGAAGTCCATTGCAATTGTCGGGGCAGGGGCAGTCGGGACAGAGCTTGCCGGCGAAGTGGCCTCGGCACAGCCGGAGAAATCCATCACGCTGATTTCATCCGACGAGACCCTGTTTCCGATGTATCCGGCGCGGATGGGTGCGCAGCTAAAACGCAAATTGGAGCAGCTTGGCGTGACTGTCATTCTCGGCCAGCGGGCCAAGGATTTGCGCCACTTGGATCGGCCCTACGAAGGCTCTGTGACCTTGACCGACGGGCGCAACATTGAGGCTGATCTGATTTTCCCAGTGGTTGGGTCAAAGGCCCAATCGACTTTGCTGGAAAGCCTGCCGGGGGTAACGCATGGATCTTCGGGCAGGGTCAAGACAGACAAGTGGCTGCGCCCGTCCGACTATCCGAATATCTTCGTGGCCGGAGATGTTGCCGAGGTGGGCGACGGAATGACAATCGTTGCAACCACCCGCCAGAATCCTTGGTTGATCAAGACACTGAAGAAGGTTCTTGAGGGTGCAGCCCCCGAGAGCCTGCGACCCTACAGTCCATGGAAGAAAGCGCCCATCCTCCTCCCACTTGGCCCCGTGATTGGCAACAGCTGGATTTTTGCGACGCTCGGTGACCGGGGCACGCGTATGATGAAGGGAAGAGATCTCTTCATTCCGAAATACCGCAAGGCGTTCGGACTGAAATACCGGGGAATCTAGTCTTTGAGTTCATGTCGGGATCTGTTCCTGGTCGCCGACATGTCGCGGCAAACAGACGTTCGCTAAAGTGCCTCAATGATCTGCCTCGTGTGTTTTCGAGGTGTCTGAGCCCGCGTCGCGAATGGTCGATGTTCCACGAAACCAGCGGCCCCATAATCCTGCCGTCACTACCGGTTATCGCACCCCAATTGGAACCCGACATTGCAATGCTCTTGTAGCCTTTTTGTGTCCGCATCCGTCCAGCCCCGAGGGGCGGTTACTTCGACCCAAGGCGAAACATAGTCATGGGCAAAATAGGCGTGGCCGTGGCCGGGTGGGGCGCCGAATGACAAGGCCATGTCCAGCGCAAGCTGAAACTGGGTGACAACCGGTATGAAAACGAGATGCTTGGACACGTCTTCGGCAGGTGGATCGTTCATCCATGGCGGCGCGCGCCACAGGGAAAACGGGTCATAGAACACAATCGGGTCACTTGAATACTGCAGAAAGACGATCCGCAAGCTGCCCCAATTGGCCTCGGCATGGGTCGCGTCGGCAAAATGAGAGGCGTAGCGCACAAAGGATCCGTCTTCGATTGTCGGCAGGACCCACGGGCTGCCCGGACGACGGGCATTCTGGATGCTCTGCCAGAACCGTGATGGGAACGGAGGTCCGGCCCAAAATGCCCCGTCAATCGGGTCATCGACGAGGCGGAAAAGATTGGTGACATACATGGACGACCACGCACCGAGACTGAGCCCGTGGGCATAGAGCCGGGGGCGGTTGTCAGCAGGCAGGGTCTTCCAGTGCTGGTGAACCGCTTCGAGAAGGGCCGTGGCCTGATCCAGACCTGTACGCGTTTCAAGGATCAGCGCCAGAGGCGATTGCAGATAGGAATACTGTGCGCTGACTGTCGCGATATTGCCGTTGTGCATGTACTCCACCGGATCGTGGGATCCGGGGTCCATCCAGCCTGTGCCCGTCGGGCTGGTGACGATCAGCACCTCGCGTTCGAATGCCCTGAGCCGTTTGAGCTCTGCCAGGGCAAGCGCGGCCCGTTCCTCGGGTGTTTCGCCATTGGCACGGCCGACATAAACCCGGATCGGATCCATCGCAGGCTTCCCGGTGAACGCTGAAATGGCGTTAGCATTCGGACCATCCATCACGAAATCCCTGCCGGGTTGCCCCATGGCCCCCCAGTCGATCAGCGACGCAGCCGAGCCGGACTGGTTCGGGTTGACAGGCAGCGGAGGGGCCACGTCAAAGAGTTGCTGTGCGGCCTCATAGCTTTCATCAAGCCCGGTCACGATATGATCGAGAAGTCCATCGCGGGTGACAAAGAATAAGATCAGGGCAACGGTGATCACACCCAGAACGTTGGCGCGGCGTTCAGGCATGAAGCGATAGAACCGGGATCTGATCCAGCGAAATAGTGCGGCGGTCAATGCGCCAACGGCAAAGGCGCCGGAAAAGGTAAGAGCGGCAACGACGAGGATCGTCGTCAGGTGCTTGGCTTCGGCGGGCTCCATGTCCATTTTGACGCGCAGGTCATTTTGCCACTCAAGACTGTTGGTTACAGTCCAGACTGCCAGTGCCACCACTGCGGTCGCGAACAGGAGATTGACGACCAACGCGGGTCTGCCCCGAAGTTGAGGGAAGTCAGCCGCCCGCCAGATCAGCCCAACCGTTTTACCCAACAGGTATCCAAGGGCTATCACAACGCCTCCCAGAACACCCTGAACGACCGGTCCGCGCGGGATCAGAGAGGGGGTCAGCGAAGCGGCAAAAAAGAGCAAGCCGAGCAGCACACAGGGGATCGAGAATCCTGCCAAAAAAGATCTGATCCGGTTCATTGCCCTCTCCCGGCAGTTCAGTCGTGGCAGTTGGCACGAGATTCGTAAAAGATGCCATCGATCATACTATTTGCAAGAAGAGTATCCGGTGGGTGTGGAATGGGAGAGATCAGTTCCGAACGGCCACTGACACTGGCCCGTTACGCGGGGCAGGGGGGCGAGCGGCGCTGAGGTCCGGCATGCGGGACTGCCGGCATGTGGCGCGGTTTTCTTTGTCAGTAGCGAAAATGCCGAAGCACCTTCGGATCTACACAGGCTGCAGCAAGAAGCCCGCCCCATAGCGCACCGGGAATACCCGGACTGGCCACGTCCTGACCTGCCAGAAAGAGACCCGGAATGGGTGTGCTGGCCCGAAGTCCGTCGCACATGACACGTTCGGGTGTCACGTCGAGCCCATAGAACGCGCCCTTGCGATGTCCGGTGAAGGTAACCGTGGACAACGGCGTGGCCAGTTCCCGGTAGACCACAAGTTTGGCGAGTTCGGGGAAATGGTGCCGGAACTGTGCCATCAGCGTGTTTTCGGCCCGGCGTTTGAAGTCCGCATAATCGTCGCCGCGCTCGTCCGGATCCAGGTCGGCCCAGGGCTCGACGCCTGACCAGTCTGACCAGACGATAAACTGCCCCATATGCCGGCCCTCCGGGCCGGGATCATGCGCCGGATTCTTGATTGAGCCAAAAGACGCAACCATGCACGGCGGGGGGGCATCCGGTGCTGCCGTCCAGATCACGTCGGTTTCTCCTGTTGGATAGATCCAGTGGTTCGCCCGGGTGGCTCCGGCGGCCTCGACATCGCCCTCGAAACCCAGAAACAGAGTGTAATGCGCGATGCTGGATGGCAAAGCGCGGATTCCGGCGATCCAATCCTGATGCCCGCATGTCTCGGGGAGCAGGTGGTCGACAGTTTCACGGGCGCCGATATCCGAGATCACGGCCTTGGCCCGGATTTCGGTCCCGTCGTCGGTCCGGACGCCGACAACAGCATCCTCGTCGAACAACAGCTCAGTGACATGGACACCCGAGCGGGTTTCGCCGCCCTGTTTGGCAATGGTTGGGAGGATGTGATCGGCAAACGCAGGGCTGCCACCAACCGGATACCACGACCCGCTTTGCAGATATGACGCGGAAATCAGGGCGTGCATCGCAAAGCTGGCCTTGCTTGGCCGTCCTCCGTGGTCGCCCCATTGCGCCGCCATCACGGCGGCCAGCTCCGGATCGTCAGTGATGTCGTCAATGACTTCCTTGGTTGTCCGGGCGCACCATTTCTGAATGGCCCGACGGTTCCACCAATCCAGAATGTCACCGGCGAATTCCGGCATCGCGCGTGTCGGGATGATCTTGAAGAAAGTCTCGCGGGCAGCGCGCAGTGCGCGGGTCCACGCTTCGATGGCGTCGGCCTGATCCGGGAAACGGTCCTTGAGGTCCCTTTCCTGCGCCTCAAAGGGGCGTGACAGGGCCAGCGGTTCTGCCGAGCCAATGTGCAGAATGTCATAGACGGAACCCAGCGAAACAAGTTCAATCGGGGTGTCCGACAGCCAGTCAAGCATCTCTCGGTCACGATCATCCGGCGCCAGCCCGCTGAGGTAATGAATGCCGACATCCCATGAAAACCCGTTGCGGGAGAAGCTGTGGGTCAATCCGCCCGGCGTATGGTGCTTTTCCAGCAAAAGCACCTTTTGCCCGACATTTGAGAGTGCGGCAGCTGCCGCCATCCCGCCCATACCCGAGCCGATGACAATGGCGTCCCATTGGGTTGTGTCTGTATCAAGCATGTTCTCTCTCCCGTGTGTCGCCCGGCACGATGTCCCAGACCTCGGCGATCCGACCGTCGACGATGCGCCACACCACCACGACGTCTATGGCAACTGGCTTGCCCCTGAAGGCCAGCGTGTTTCGTGACTGCACGACAACCAATTCGTTACCAACAGGTGTGGCCGAAACAGGATGAACCTCAAAGGAACCGCCCGACGTTGCGCTGATCGCTTCAAAGAACGTCCGGACACCATCCACTCCGTGATAGTCTCCCTGCAGTTCGGGAAGATTGGGGTTGGCGTAGTGCCAGATGACATCTTTGGCGAACAGATGCCTTGATGCGGCGAGGTCGCGCAGGTCAAGGCGCTGCAAAAGCGCGATATTTGGATGGACTTCGCTCATATCTGTTCCTTCGCAGGAAACCGGAGGAGCCAGTCGAATTCATTGCCGGTTTGATCTAGGGTAGCACTTCGCGCCTGTGCGCGCGTTGATCGGCATCAACTTAAAGCTCCGAACAAAGTGCGGGATCCGCCGTCAGCCGGCAGGGTGCCAAAATTGCTTCAGACCAAACCAGTGATTTTCGGCCCCTCAGCCGGCTAGTCCTTTCGTATCAAACACAGCGTTTCAAAGCGGACAAAGATTGCGAAAGGTTGAAAATCTGCTTCACTTTCCTCATCGGATTCTGTCCTCGACAGTGATGGGCAATTTGGAGGTATTTGGTGTGAAACGAAACAGAGTGATCAAAGGGCTCCTGTCGGGGCTTGCGGCCTGCGCCTTGATGGTGGGAGCTGCAGCGGCGCAGGTGCCGATCGGAGAGCCGTCATCGGACGAGGACATTCAGGCCGCACTGGGCGGCGGCGTGCCGATGGGGCGCTGGAAAGAAGGCCTGACATTCGAAGGTATCAGCCCGCAACCCTGGCTGAAAAGCGCCGCGAACTGGTTCCCGGGGACCGAAGACGTTCAACCCAACGAGATGCGGATCATCTTCATGGGGTCGGCCCCCTTTATCCGCCCCGGACAGATGAACACCGCCATTCTCGTGGAACTCGGCAACGGCAAGATCTTCATGTTCGACATTGGCGAAGGATCGCCCTCGAACATTATTGCCAGCGGCTATGCGCTGAACCAGATTTCCGATGTGTTCATCAGCCACCTTCACGTCGATCACTTTGGCGGTCTGCCATACTTGTGGATGTTCGGCACCTGGGCTGGCGGCTGGCATGAGAACCTGACGGTTCACGGACCCTCGGGCCGGACCGAGGAATACGGCACCAAGACCATGGTGGAGGGCATGAAGATGATGACCGGCTGGCACCGGGACGCATTCAGCGTGTTCCCGGTGGGCAAGGGCTGGGACATCGTCGTCAATGAATTCGATTTCCGCGACAATGGCGGCGTGATCTATGACGAGGACGGCGTGCGGGTCATTCACTGGCAGCGCAGCCACGCCAAGGACGGCGCCTCGGGTTATCGGCTGGACTGGAACGGCATGTGCTTCATCTGGACCGGCGACGGGCGCCCGAACATGATCGATATTCCCTTTGCCAAGGGTTGCGACGTGTTCGTGACCGAACAGCAGCAGGAGATCCTCGAGATTTCCTCCGGGGTGCAGGGGGTTCCGCCTTTCCTTGGACGTTACACCGTCGATACCCACCACACGCCAAGCTACGCTGCGGGTTACATCGCCAATCTCATTCAGCCGCGTCTGCTGATGAACACGCATTTCAGCTATGATCCTTACCAGATCGAAGAAACCGTGGCCGAAATCCGCGAGCACTGGAAAGGGCCTTACCATTTTGGTGCCCCGGACGGCATTGTGGTGAATGTGACCAAAGATCAGATCTGGGTCCGCGAAGGCATCCTGCCGGACTTCCCGAACTCACGCTCGCCGCAGTTCGATTTCTCCAACGGTCAGCTGGTCGTGCCACACCCACCGCATCAGCGCGCGGATATTCAGGAGCCTTATGTGCGTGAAATGGAAATCGACCCCAAGCTCTACTATCCCGAGGGGTATCACCCGGAGCTGCTGACCGAATGGCCCGTCGATAGCGATCTCGTTGTGCCGATCGAGAAGCTTCCGGATGCGCTGAAGGAGAGCATGGGAGCCGCTTGGCGCCTGCGCGAGGCAAACCAGAAAGTTCTCAGGGAGCAGGGCGAAAACTGATAGGCAGGTTTGCCCCTGCAGTATGAACCCGGCGCGTGCTGCGCCGGGTTCCTTGTTTCGATCGTGCTATGTGGCCAACAGCTGTTTCAGAAGAACACAGACAGTCCCAGCTTGATCTGGCTGTCCGGACCGCCGGTTGGTTTACGATCCAACGCGTAGTAACCAAGGCTGAGATCAAGCGCCGTTCCCTTGGCTTCGTTGATGATCGATGTCTTGCCGACCGTCAGTCCCACCGGAATGGTCCAGGCTTCGCGGCTGCTAGGAGCCTTCCAGTTGTATGAGAGCACGTTGTTGTAACCAAAGTACCAGCCTTTGCCCAAGCCATAAGTCAGAATCGGTTGCATGATCGATACGCTGAAATCGTTTTCCCCCCAGATATGCCCGAGCACGCCCCCCCATGACAGATCGCCGGTCTGACCGAAGACAACAAACGCAGGACCTGCGCCCCAGCCCGCGCCGGCCAGTGCGGAGTCGGTTCGCGTCGGCAGAGAGACCTGAAGACCGTAACCGATTGCAGTTCCGCTTGGACCCGGCGTGGGAGAATAGAACGCCTGAATTGTGGTGTCGCCAAGACCCCAGGTCAGATCGTTTGCCGGCGACGGGGTGTTGTTCCCGGGCGGCAGGACCGCGCCCGGCTGAACGCCCTGAATCGGTATGATCCCCCGAAGAACCAGAGAGGCATTGTTCAGAGGGACCGAATAGACCGGTTGCAGTTGGAAATTGTAGCTGTCCTCATCAAACGTGCCGGTGCGGAAGGCAATCGTGTTGTCGGTGATCAGTGCCTTGGTGTCCGCAAGCGGGTTCGCCGCCTTGCGGGCAGCCTGACAGGCGGCATCGCAGGCGGCGGCACCTGATCCTGAAAAGAGATGGAGTGCCAGCGCTAGGGCAGGGACCCAGCCAAAGTGATTTCGCGTCATGTTCGGTTCCTCGCCTGAGAAAATGCAGCGGTCAATTTACATCCCGTCGCGGTGGGTGAATTCACCATTCAAAAGGGTTCCAACGACAAGCGCTTCTTCGATCATGTTTGCGGGTTCGATCTCGCGCAGGTTCTTCTGCCAAATGGCGATGTCGGCGTATTTGCCAACCTCCAGCGATCCGATCACGTCCTCCATTCCCATCTGCCACGCCGGCGCGACTGTGTAGGCGTTCAGCACCTGATCGATGGTCATCACTGGACGCCAGTCAGGGAAGGGTTCTGCACCTTCGATCGTCGGTTCGATCAACGTCATCGCCTGCTGGAACAGGAATGCCGGATAGGCCCGTGCGATAGGCGCGCCGGGTGCGTCGCCGGAAAGCGAGAGATTGTCGTACATCTGGGCGATCTGTGAATACTGCCCATGCGCCTCGCGAGCAAAGGCCTCCTGCATGATCTTGAACAGTTCCGATCCGTTCCGGCCGGCATCCAGTTCGTTGTAAAAGAGCGGGCTCGCGTTGGTGGGGATGTTATGTAGCACCACCCGGTCGCGGGTCTCGTTGTCCATTGATGTGAAATGGTCGATCCGGTTCCGCGCGTTCGGATAGGCTTTTTTCGCATCGATGATGATGTCCACATACCGCTTGATCAGGCGCGAGCCATCTGCATGGGTGATGACATTGATGTCGTTTGCGTTCGCGCGATTTACCACCTCGAAAATTCGGTCCGGTGTGACGCCATATTCGCCCCAGGTCGGCGCGTCGCCCGGATTTGCCGGCAGATAGGGAACAAGCTGCGTCGCCCCGCGTGCCAGCCAGGCATTCTCGGGGTGGATCTTGATCTTGTCGGTCCGCAACATGTCGGTGTCGTAGAGCGTGCGCATCTCCAGCGCGAAATCGACGATGTCCTGCGGGTCGGCATCCTGCAGCTTGAACCAAGGCATCACATTCAGGCGCAGTTTGGCATGACCGCTGTCTTCGCGCTCTTTCAGAACTCCCATGATCTCGCGCATATCCTGCTTCATGTTCTCGGTGCTGATGGAAAACCCCGGAGTCACCAGCCCCGGAACCATGGCCGTGGTCACACCTTTGCCAGACAGGAAGTCCTGTAGGACGTCCGCCGATTCCGGCACGATGGTGTCCGGGTTCCAAGCGCCCATTTTCACGAAGGACTCAAAAAAGATCGTCTCGATGGCCAGGCCGGTCGGATTGCCGTCGGCATCCCGCTCCCAATAGATGACGCCCGGCTGCTTATCCGGTGTATCACGAGTCACGCCAGCGGCCTCCATCGCCAACGTGTTCAGCACCGCGTCATGGCTGGAGTTTCCGATCACCATCGTCGGCCGGCCGAGATCCCATTTGTCCAGATCGGCGGCGCGCGGTTGCTGGTTGCCCAGATTGGCCGGTGCCCAGCCATAGCCGATCAGTGGCCCAGTTTCCTCGGGATTGGCATCGACATACTCTTTCATCAGCCGCCCGACATCGTCGACCGACCGTGCGGCGCTGACGTCCACACCGGTGGTCATCCAGTTCGACGACACAACATGGTTGTGAGATTCGATCATGCCGGGCGTGGCATATTTACCGCCCAGGTCGATGACGTCTGTGCTGTCGCCAACAAATGCACTGGCGTCCTTGCTGGAGCCGATGAAGAGTATCTTGCCATCCTTGATGGCAACCGCCTCGGCAGTCGGTTGGGCGCTGTTCATCGTTTCGAACATGCCGTTCACAAGCAGTCGGTCTGCGGTTTGTGCCCAAGCACCTGCGGTTGCCATTGTCGCGATTACAGTTGCGAGAAAAACTTGCTTCATTTCAGACCCCAAAATTTCCCTGACTCTGCGTGAACCGTAGGTTGTGGCGCGGGGCGGATCAAATCACTTTAGTGAAACGCATCGGAATTTTCTGCACCCTGAGAACAGCTTACTCGGAGCAGTGTTCTGCACGTCTCGGATAAAGGGAAGGATCGGCCGCGAAATGCCCGGCTGACACAAGCCGGACCGATTTCTGGTTCCGGAGTTGAATTTTCCCCTTTTTTTATGGTTGCCAACCGGCCTGTCAGCACCGGATCTTCTCCATTCCCGGATCATAAAGCGGTTTGAGAGAGGCCGTGGCCTCAACCATGTCTTCTGCTATCTGGATCTGCCAATGCCCGCTATGCACCAATTCTGCCGTCAGCGGTTTGTCGTGCTCGGCAAACCCGATGCCAACCGCTCCACCCAGAGAATGACCGTAGCCACCGATCTGAACATAGCCGACTTCTTTGCCATTCAGATAGATCGTCTCGTTGCCGTACAGCAGCGGCTTTGGGTCTTTCAGCAGGAACTGCAACATCCGCGTGGACGGAACCCCTTTGGCCTTTATGGCTGACAGCGCGTTGCGCCCGACGAAGCCGCCGGGCTTGTCCAGTTTGACGGCAAAGCCGAGACCGGCCTCGATCGGGTTGTCGGTGTTGTCCACATCAAGTCCGAAATCGCGATATGCCTTTTCCAGACGCAGACTGTTAAGCGTCTGCATGCCGGCATCTCGCAGGCCAAACTCGCGCCCCACGTCTTTCAACAGGTCATAGACCTGAACCGCCGCGTATGAGGGCACCTGAAGCTCCCAGCCGAGCTCACCTACGAACGTGACACGAAACGCTTTCACGACCCAGTACCCGACATCAATGTCCTGCCATGTCATGAAGGGAAATGCCGCGTTCGACATGTCGGCGTTGGTGACTTTCTCCATCAACTGGCGCGCTTTGGGCCCGTGGATGTTGATCTGCGTGATCGCAGGTGTGAGATCGGTGATCACTACGACTTCGCCGTCACGAACAAACCGTTTCATGCGCATCAATGTGTGTCCGTGGCTGTTTTCACCGACGACCACCATGAATTTGTCTGTTGCCAGACGCGTCACGGTCAGATCGGCTTCGAACCCGCCCTGTTCATTGACCCATGCCGTATAGACGAGGCGGCCGGGCTCCACGTCGATCTCGTTGCAGGAGAGGCGGCTCAGCAACGCCAGCGCATCCGGTCCTTCGACGTTGAACTTGGACATGGTCGACATGTCCATGATGATGACATCTTCGCGCGCGGCGCGGTGTTCCTCGGCATGCCACTCGAACCAGTTCTGGCGGTGCCAGCTATAGGTGTCGATTTTTGCCTCGGCCGGGGAGGGGGCAAACCAGTCGGGCATCTCCCAGCCGTGGCCTTCGGTAAAGAATGCACCGTTTGCGGCCAGTCGGTCGTGCAGGACCGAGCGTTTCAAATCCCGGGCGGTTTCATATGCTTCGTTGTGATAGTGCTGGCCGAACATCTTGCCCAGCAGTTCGGGGCCTCGGTCTCGGCGAAAGGCCCGCGTTGCCTCGTGGCGGGTAAAGCGGTTGACGTTGATGCCTGTCACGTCGATCGGCGGGATGCCGTCTACAATCCAATGCGCCAGCACCCTGCCTGTGCCAGCGCCGTTGAGAATACCCAGCGAGTTCATTCCGCAGGCCACATAGCAATTGCGCAGCTCGGGCGTCTCGCCAACCAAGGGCGCCAGATCCGGCGTGAAGCTTTCCGGCCCGCAGAACAGTTTTCTCACGCCGATATCAAGGGTGGAGGGAACCCGCGAATAGGCCTTTTCGAGATGCGGCCCGACACGGTCCCAATCCGGTTCGATCTCGCCAAAGGAAAAATCTTCGGGGATGCCATCGAGCTTCCACGGCGCGGCGCCGGGTTCGAACAGGCCCAGCATCAGCCCGCCAACCTCCTCGCGGTAGTAGGTATAGGTCGAGGGATCTTCGAGCACGGGCAGATCGCGGCTGAGGCCGGGGACGTTTTCGGTAATCAGGTAATAATGTTCGGCGGCCTGCAATGGCAGGTTGATGCCTGCCTTTGCTCCCAATTGTCGGGACCACATGCCACCGCAGATCACGACGTTTTCTGCAACGATGGTTTTCCCGTCTGCGGTCTTCACACCGGTCGCAGTTCCATCCTTGGTCATGATCTCCGACACGGTGATGCCTTCGAAGATCTTTGCACCGCCCATGCGCGCTCCCTTGGCGAGGGACATGGTAACGTCGACAGGGTTCACACGGCCATCTTCGGGAATGTAGAAGCCTGCCAGCACGTCGCTCAGGTCGCCAACCGGAAACAGCTCAGCCGTTTCCTGCGGTGAAATCTCGTAGATATTGATGCCATGTCGCCGCATGAACGGGGCAAGACGGCGCATTTCGTGGACACGTTCCTCGTTGTTGGCAATCTGCAGATAGCCCACGTCGCGGAACCCTGTCGGCAGGCCTGTTTCCTGTTCCAGCTTGGCATAAAGATCGCGGCCGTGAGTATAGATCTCGCATTCTGCTTCCGACTTCAGAAGTCCGGCAACGACCAGCCCGGCTGCGTGCCATGTGGTGCCACTGGTAAGCTGGTCGCGTTCGAGCACCACCACATCTTTCATACCCAGTTTGGTCAGATGGTAGGCGGTGTTGCAGCCGATGGATCCACCGCCAATGATTACGGTCTGTGCATGGGTGGGAAGCTTTGCCATGGAGAGTTTCCTTGCATCCGGGTTTTTGCGCTGTGGAACGGCGTTCGGTCCAGTGGGAAGCCGGCACGATATTTGTCGGGTTGGCCGACGATGTGCGCCGCCGCAACGGGGCCTTGCGGTTTGATCAAATTAGTATCGTGCCTGCAGAGAATTCAATAGCTTTATTGACTAAATGGTCATTTAATGGAGTTGGCAATTTCATACTGCTTTGAGAAGGAATGAACTCTGTGATTTTGGTAAAGGGGTATTAAAATATTGGCCCTGACAGCCAGTAGGTGTAAGGCGTTCTGTCGGTCGGAAATTGACGATATTGCCTCCGCGTTGACTTGGCAGAAGGAAGCGGTTGAGGCTCTCAGTGTCAGGGCATATCGAGGATAGGTGGCGGCAAACGTGACGCAGGAGACGCAATGAACGATTCATCCCCGCAGGCAGACGATCCGCAACGAAAGCCGCGTACGGCGTCGAAGGAGGTGCGTCGTCAGCAATTGATAGATGCGACCATCGAAAGCATCGCCAAATATGGCGTTTCGGGGACGACGATGACGACCGTTACAGGGTTTGCGGGGCTGTCGATCGGGTTGGTGAATTTTCACTTCAAGAACAAGGAAACCCTGTTCGAGGAAACCCTGCGCTTCCTTGCAGAGGAACACCGGGATCAATGGAAAAGGAGCTATGAAAAGGCGGATCTGTCTCCAGAAGCCAAGCTCTTGGCCATCGTCGACGCGCATTTTCACTCCCGCATCAACAACCGCAAGAAACTGTCCGTTTGGTTTGCGTTTTATGGCGAGGCATCAAGCCGGGCCAAGTATCGCAAGATCATGCAGGAGATTGATCCGGAACGGTGGAAGCTGTCAAATACCCTGATCCGCGCGATTATCGCAGAGGGGGGCTATGAACAGGTCGAATCCGAAGTGGTCGCAGATACGCTCGAAGGCTTGTATGACGGGTTCTGCCTCAATATTCTGATCTACCCCGGCGAGTTTTCACGTCAGGATGCAAAGCACCGAATTCGCACCTATCTGTCGGGCGTGTTTCCAAGGCATTTTGACCGGCCTGCCGCCCCCGCATGAGCGGCCCGTATCCGACCCCTGGATGAATTTGACAATTGCGGATTGAAAGCTTGGGCCAGATGCGCAGGGCCCAAACTCAATCCGTCACCTCGGCCGAGATTACATTTTGGGGAAATAATCCTGACAGGTTCCCTCGCGATAGACGTCGGCGGTGCAGCAATGCAGGCCGCCGCCAAACGCATAGGCGTCGCGCAGATCGACCGGCACGACCTCCAGGCCGAGCTTGTCCATCTGTTCAGCCTGATAGACTTCTGACTTTTCGACGCAGACTGTCTTGGGATCCAGTACGAGCACATTCATCGACAGCCAAGTAGAGGAATAGCACAACGGCGGCGGCGTGTTGTGAGCCGGGTGCGCCGCATCCACGATTTCCCAGTCATTGTCCTCGAACATCTTGCGCTGATCGTCCGGAAGCCGCCGCTGCGGATTGTTGAGAATGAGGCCGGGCCGCAACGGCGTGAACGTCGCGTCGATGTGGATCGGGTAGGGGTCACCGGGAAAGTTGACAGTGTGCACACGGTGATCCGGGAAATGCCTGCGCAGCCATTCGATCCCCTTGAGGTTCGTCGTAAAGCCGTGCTGAACGACGAGGTCCCGCCCAAATCGCAGTACATCAGCCGCATCGAACAGCGGTTCCTCTTCGGTGGTGACAAAGAACTTTTCCGCGGCCCACTGTAGACGCTTTTCGACGCCGATCTTGTCGCTCAGATAGTCCGGGTGGTAATCCTTGTCGGTCAGCCGGGGCTTGGGGGCGCACTCATGCCGAAAATTGGGGTCCTCGTCAAAATACTGCTGCATGAGGGGCCTGTAGTTCAGGTATTCGAACCAGCGGCAGCGATACGACATCGTGGCCTCGAGCATCTCGGAGCCAACCGTCAGCAGCACATCGCGTGGCGGCATGCACCCGAACTGGCTGTCGGTGTGGAAATCCGGGGTTGTCGCAGGCAGCGAGTGATCGATCGGCGTGGGCCGGTCAACCCGGATACCCCTTGCTTGAAGCTGAGCGGCAAAACCGTCAAGCAACTCGTTCGCCCGGTCGATGGTTTCTTGCGGACGCCGACCCCATTGGCCCCGCATATCGCTGTCTTCTGGCACCTTGGCGTCCAGCGCGGGCTCTTCCGGGGGGATGTGGCAATCGTCGGCCCGGCCGACGATCACATGCTTGAGCGGATCCCATTCATTCCAGCTGTTTACAACGGTCTTTTGCACGCTGCTTTCCCCCAATTATAAGTTTGCCGGAACGTCTTAGGGATAAAGTTTTTTCACGGCAAGTGGCGTCCCGACAAAATGGGAGCTCATTTGGCGTTCTGTCCCCTTTGTAGCAATGAGCATCCGGCGCGACGGTCGACCACGTGTTGTTATCGCAACAAGAGTCTTTGGTGGCAGAGACAAGAGTGTTAGCGTTGCCCGAAGTCGAGGTTCCGGCAGGATGGTGGCGACCAATGAAAAGACAATCACTCATATACGGGGCAGTCGTGTTCGCCGCTGTGTTTTTTGTTGGATGGATCACCGGAATGGGAGGGTCGTTCATTCCCAACCTGGGCTTCAGCGCACTGATGGGTGTGTTTGCAGCGGTCTGTTTTTCACTTGTCACACGGTTCGGCGGCAAAGGCTGAAAGCTGGTATCGTGAAAGGATGGGCCAATGTGCCGACGGACTGTTGGCGCGAAAGCGCCACATACAGGTTGTGGGGGCCAGTGGCGGGAAGGAACGGATGAGACGGGCAAGCAGAAACCTTGTGCAGCTGACTGGCGCATTGTTCCTCAGTCTTGTTGCACTACACGGCAGTTCCAATCCCTTATTCGCCGGCAACTGTCCCCGTGTTGGAGCGTTGGAAACCGTTGCCGAGACTGGCGCTTCTCCGGTGGGATCCGTCTGCGTGACTTTTCGCGGGCTGGCCGCTTCTACCGGCGTGTCCTGTTTCTGGGATCACCCCTATCGGGATCCGTCTGCCGCATGGTTGGCGGCGTCGCTGTGGGATGAATTGCTGGCGTGTCGTGATGGCGTCCGGCCGGGGCCTGATGACCGGGTCAATCATCCTGACAGCTATGATCTGAAAACGCTGACCGTGGGAGAAAACGCCTACAGCGTGTCGTTGAAGGACAAGGGAGAAGAGGGCCGCACACTCGTCTTTCTCAGGCTCGAACGTCAGACCAAGACAAGCCCCTTGTCCGACTGAATTTGGATCAGGCGCTATCCCGCCTCGCGTCCGGGCTCTAGCTTCCGCGTGTGCACTCGGCGCAGCGGGACAGGGCTGGGTCTATGGCGAGCCGATCCGGTGGGATCTCTTCGCCGCAATCGGCGCAATAGCCGAATTCGTCACTTTCGAGCCTGTTCAGCGCGGCCTGCAGCCTGATGCGCTCGGCCGCGCGGCGGCGGGCGCTGGCCTGTGCCATGGCCTGATGTTGCAGGGCATCCATCCTGCTCAGCCTGCCGACGCGGGTCTGGTCCAGATCGACGATTGCCTGACTGTCCTTGCCGGCACTATCTTCAGCGTCCAGTGCCGCCAGCATCGACAGGAGGGTGGCGCGGTACGAATGTGTCATATCAGCAGACTGACACGGGTGAAGCTCGATCAGCAAGAAGCGCAAAAGACTTGGGCATACGAATTGATTGAGCCCGGAAATTTTGGATTGGCACGCGGCACGGAGGATCAGACTTGCTGCCTTGACCGGCTGATATAGACTAATTGCAGACGCGCGAGTCCGATTTCAGTCCGGAACTTTCATCTCCATCATCGGGTGCCCCAATGAAAAAAACCCTGTTCTTCAACGCCGCCGCTCTGGCCGCTTTCATGGCGCAGCCTCTGGCCGCGCAGTTGAAATATGACAATGCGTCAGGCGGATCCGTCACGCTATACGGTCAGTTCAATCCCGCCTGGCAATCGGTTGATGACGGTGTTGAGAAATACAACAACCTTGTCGACAGCACGCATTCCAACTCGCGGGTCGGGCTGTGGGTTCGGCAGCCTACATCTGCGGGGCAGTTTTCGTTCAACTTCGAAACGGCCCTTGGTCTGCGGCAGTCCAATATGGTCAGTCAGAATTTCAAACCCGATGCACTGCATTGGCGGCGTGTGAATATCCGCAAGGTCGACTTT
Organism: Primorskyibacter sp. S87; assembly: GCF_049801055.1. NCBI lineage: Bacteria > Pseudomonadati > Pseudomonadota > Alphaproteobacteria > Rhodobacterales > Roseobacteraceae > Primorskyibacter > Primorskyibacter sp. S87. The sequence goes on from NZ_JBNAGF010000006.1 coordinate 131,529, forward strand.
GCGCTCGAAACCGATCGGGCGGGCAAGTTCTATTTCGGACAAGGCAGTATGGCCAGCGACCTGATTGCGCATTCGGACCTGTCGGGAACTGCACTGGTCATTTACTCAGCAATTGGCGATTCTTCCGGCGGCTTCCGGTTCAGGGATACCACCGGAGCTCTGACCGGGCCGACCATCGGCGCGGCGACGCCGGATTTCGATGGCGGCCGCCGGGGGCGGATCCGCTATGACAGCCCAAGTTTCAGCGGTTTCACGGTTTCGGCCTCTTATGGCGAAGAGATCCTTGCCCAGAATGTGGATTTCAAGGCCACCGATATCACGCTGCGCTACAAGGGTGAATTCGGGGCAACAAAAATGGTGGCCGGACTGGCATATGCTCACCGCAAGCCCAACGCCAATACGACGCTCAAGGACACGCTTGGATCCTTCAGCCTTCTTCATGAGTCCGGTTTCAATTTCACCATGGCAGCGGGCAGCCGGCAAAACGCCGGCAGCTATACCTATGCCAAGTTCGGCTATCAGGCCGACTGGCTTGCTGTCGGAAAAACTGCACTGGCCATTGACTATTATCACGGTCGGGACACCGGGTTGACCAACGGTTCCCGTGCCAAGGTCTTGGGGGTGGGCGCCGTGCAGAAGTTCGACAGCCAGAATGTCGAAGCTTATCTTGGGCTCAGAAAGTATGAATACAGCCAGCCCGGCACCGCCTATCAGGATATCAGCTCTCTGTTCATGGGCGCCCGCTGGAGGTTCTGAGGTCGAACGCAGAATCATCGCTTCGCTTGATCGAACGAACGCGCCCCGGCCGGGCGCGTTTTTTGCCGTTGCAGGCGGCGATTGAAGGCCGATCCGGCCAGATGCCCCTTGCGCCGGACAGACAGGGCAAATAGAAGGCCTCAAATTATGCCGGCGCGCGGGATTCCCGTGCGCCCCGATACTCATGGGGACTACCAAATGCAGGTTACCGAGACGCTGAACGAAGGTTTGAAACGCGGCTACAACATTGTCGTCACCGCCAACGAACTGGATGAGAAGGTCAACGAAAAGCTGGTCGAAGCGCAGCCTGAAATCGAGATGAAGGGCTTTCGCAAGGGCAAGGTGCCGATGGCGCTGCTGAAAAAGCAGTTTGGCCAGCGTCTGCTGGGCGAAGCGATGCAGGAAACCATCGACGGTGCCATGAGCAAGCATTTCGAGGACAGCGGCGATCGGCCGGCGCTTCAGCCTGCGGTCAAGATGACCAACGAGGACTGGAAAGAGGGCGACGACGTTCACGTCGAAATGTCCTACGAGGCTCTGCCCGAGATCCCCGAAGTTGACCTGAAAGGCATCTCGCTCGAGAAGCTGGTCGTAAAGGCCGACGAGGCATCCGTGGAAGAAGCGCTGGGCAACCTCGCCGAGACCGCGCAGGATTTCAAAGATCGCCGCAAGGGCTCCAAGGCCAAGGACGGCGATCAGGTCGTCATGGATTTCGTCGGCAAGGTTGACGGAGAAGCATTCGAAGGCGGTTCTGCCGAAGATTATCCGCTGGTGCTGGGTTCGAACTCGTTTATTCCCGGTTTCGAAGAGCAGTTGGTTGGCGTGAAGGCCGGCGAGGAAAAAGACGTCGAAGTTTCTTTCCCCGAAGAGTATCAGGCCGAGCATCTTGCCGGTAAGGCCGCAGTCTTTGCCTGCACCATCAAGGAAATCAAAGAGCCGGTTGCGGCCGAGGTCAACGACGAGCTGGCCAAGAAGTTCGGCGCCGAAGACTTGGCTGCCCTGAAGGAACAGATCGGTGAGCGTCTGGAAGCCGAATATGCCGGTGCATCCCGCGCGGTGATGAAGCGCGGCCTGCTGGACAAGCTGGACGAAATTGTTTCTTTTGATTTGCCGCCGTCGCTGGTGGAAGCCGAGGCCAAGCAGATCGCGCATCAGCTGTGGCATGAGGAAAACCCCGAGGTCGAGGGCCACGATCACGAAGAGATCGAACCCAAGGACGAGCACAACAATCTGGCCGAACGTCGCGTGCGTCTGGGCCTGCTGTTGGCTGAACTCGGTCAGAGAGCCGAGGTTGAGGTTACCGACTCGGAGATGACCCAGGCGATCATGAACCAGGCCCGTCAGTATCCGGGTCAGGAACGCCAGTTCTTTGAGTTTGTGCAGCAGAATGCACAGATGCAGCAGCAACTGCGTGCGCCGCTCTTCGAAGACAAGGTTGTCGACTACATCTTTGAACTGGCTGAAGTCGCCGACAAGGAAGTCAGCAAGGACGACCTGCAGAAAGCTGTCGAGGAACTGGAAGACGAGTAATCGTTTTCCGGCTCCGGGCGATCAGCCTGGTATCGGCACAAACAGAAAGACGAGAGCCGCCCGGGGGGGCGGCTCTCTTTTTGTTCGAGGGTAGCTGAGTGGCCGTGGGGATCATTTTTCCTCGAACAATTCGGGATGCGCCAGACGCATGATCTGCCGGCACTGTTCCGGCGTCAGCCTGTCTGACATCGCGCGGACCAGACGTTCGGTTGCTTCGGCTTCTGCCGGGTCGTTCGCCGCGTCTCGCATCTGTTCCATCATATATTCCTGCAACGCGCCGGCTGGTGCTTGTGTGACGGGTTCCGACGTAATCCGCATCAGAGGCTTCTGATCCCGCAGGGCAAATCGTTCCAGAGCTTCCTGCTCTGTCAGAAAGACGTCATGTCGGATCCCTGCAAAGTTGCGAATGCCGTCGATGCGGTTGTCTGAGCAATCCATCAGGGCCGCCATCGCCTTGACCTTTCCCATTTGCTTGGCGCTACCAAGATAGTCGTTGGGTGCATTGCCGGAACGTTGCAGCACGCGGTTCATCACGGGGTCGATCACCGCGACAGCATCCAGAACACCGGCCCTTTTTGCATATTCAAACGCGCCGATCATCACCTCGCTCGTGACGTATGAAATCGAGTTGCGGGTCTTGCCACCGCAGAGCTTTACCGTGTCGACGCAGAACCGGGTCGCTTCCCAGACCTGAGCGCTGCGAAGCGGTGGTTCGCCATCCAGAATGGCCGCGAACACATCAGCCAGCATATGCGGGCCAGTGGTTTGCAGCAATCGCATGCATCCAACCACGTCTCCGTCGTCGTCCAGGCTGACCACATGCACCGGATCGAGCGCGTCGAATTCGTCTATCTCCTTGTTGTTGCTTACTTTCACATCCCAGCCGAGCCGCCCCTGAAAGACGCGGGCCCGCAATTCGAACATCTGGTCCAACACGTCGCCGAACAGGTGTTTATTCAAAGAGTCGATTACAATAATCATGGCATCCCCATACCGTTTTGAGCTACGGCCCCAAGTTAACCATGGGGCAAAGAAGCTCTATTGGGGGATTCCCGTAGTGCGGAGAGTTTTCGGAAAATGCTACCGGTTATTCAGGTTGCACGAGGCCAAGGCCAATTGCCCGACCAACGGCCTGAACCGTGGTCAGTGCACCCAGCTTTTCCCGGCCCGAACGCAGATGAACCTCGACGGTTCGATGCGAAATGCTGAGAATATCCCCGATGTCCTGCTGGGATTTTCCGGCAGCAACCCATTGAAGGATTTCGACTTCCCGGGTTGACAGGGACGGACGATAAAGTGTTTTCGGAAGGACACCCGAACGCAGGACATTGTCATGCATGTGAACAGCGGCGACCTGCAATTCACCCATAACGTAGTCTTTGAACGCATCCCATTCCCTGTCCTTACAGTCCCGGGTGACACTTAGCAGTCCGCATTCGCCATAAGGGCCCCGGATGGGAACGGTAAGGCCGCGATCGGTAATGCCGAAATCGCTGGCATCACGGAATACGGTCTTGAACTTTTCGTCACAGCGCAGCCGGCTCCAATCGACGGGCGCGACGCTTTTGACCGATTTGGTCAGGGTTGGGTCAAACTGATGAAATCCGCGCTGTCCGTAGTGCAGTTTCCACGCGTCCGGGTAGGTTGCATAGCCCTGTACATCACCAGTGATCGGGTTCGATGTCGCATAGGAAGCAAAGTCGAATCCGAGCCTGTCGCAAAGTTCCCGCAGGTAGGCATCTGCGTGATTCTCAATGTTGTCGATCGCGCTCAGATCAATAAGTTTCATGTGTCATTCCATTCGCTTCCGATCGCGATTGCCGAGCGCCTTTTAGTGAGGATGCTATCGCGAAAGCCGTATTGAATTCATATTGGGGCAGCATCTTTGGCAATGACAAGTCTAGTTTACGTAGGGGCAGCGACAAGCACCTAATAATGCGACAAAAAGTTTCCTTTATGTGCGCAGTTTAAATTACTTTTCCCAGAACGCGGAGTTTCGCTGGGCTCGAAAGGCTTGAATTTGCCCATTTGAGTTGACCAGAGAATCAGCAAGTAAACCGATTGTCTGGGTGAATTGGTAAGCCTGCCGGGCCCCGATTTGCCTCAGTTGGCGAGGGCAGCGCAGAAACGGGCATCCATTTTGCAAATTAGTGCTAACATGGGGCATCCTGTTCGAATTTGCGGAAGAAGGGTTTTCATGATGACTAACAAGTTGCTTGCCGAATTTGTCGGCACTTTCTGGCTTGTCTTTGGCGGCTGCGGCAGCGCCGTCCTTGCGGCCGGAGTTGCGGATGTGGGAATCGGATGGCTGGGAGTTTCCTTTGCATTCGGCCTGACAGTGATGACCATGGCCTTTACGGTTGGTCACATCTCGGGTGGCCATTTCAACCCGGCCGTGACGCTGGGTCTTGTCATGGGCGGGCGCCATGACGCCAAGGAGATGATCCCGTATTGGGTGGCGCAGGTTCTGGGCGCGATCGCGGCGGCAATCGTTCTCTATGTGATCGCCTCTGGTGGTCCGGCCGGGCAAAACGGTGTCGGCGGCTTTGCGTCGAACGGCTACGGAGCAGCGTCACCTCAGGGCTATTCGATGATGGCCGGGCTGGTGGCCGAGATCGTTCTTACAGCGGTCTTCCTGATCATCATCCTTGGCAGCACCTCAGAAAAAGCGCCTCCGGGGTTCGCGCCGATCGCGATTGGCTTGGGTTTGACACTGATTCACCTGATCTCGATTCCGGTGACCAACACCTCCGTCAATCCGGCACGTTCAACCGGGGTGGCATTGTTCGCGGACGGCCCGGCTCTGGCACAGCTCTGGCTGTTCTGGGTTGCGCCCCTTGTCGGTGCAGCTCTCGGTGCCATCATCTGGAAGGCGCTGGACAGCGGGGAAGAGTAAGCAAAGTATGGGGCGCCGTCGCAGTTGCGGCGCCCTTACTGTTTGACCAGAGGTTGGGCAAGACCGGTTTCCACCAGCATGCCCCGTCTCTTGGCTTCGTGGTAATAACCGCGAGAGTAGTGTTTGACCGCGTTGTCGTGGCTGCCATCCGAAATCAACCACGCCCCGCGCAGGTATTTGACCGAGAACTCAAGATTGGTGTCGGCGTCCAGCAAATCCTGTGGCTGACCGCGGAACCCCATCGAACGCGCCGTGGCTGGCAAAATCTGCATCAGACCATAGTAGGGGCGGTTGATGGCATGCGGCCGATGGGTGCTTTCCCGGATAACGACGCGGTGCACCAATTCCCTTGGAACTTCGTAGTAATCTGACCAGTAGTTGATCTTTTTCCGCAGCTCCGGGGTTTCATTCGGATAAAGCGGCGGATCGAAGGGAGCGTTACGCGTGCTTTTGCGCCGTGTGCTGCAGGCGGACGTGACCAGTGTGGCTGCGGTTAGAGTGAGCAGGGTTCGGCGGGTCAGCTGGGCCATAGTGTGTCTCCGAAAAACGTTGAACGCAGAGTAACGGCGTGGGCAAAGATGCGGAACCGGTGGTCGGTGACCAAGCTCGGGCCGTGCGGGAATCCGCTTGCCGGGGCGTTCGGGCAGAAAAAAAACCGCGCAGAATACTGCGCGGTTTCCGTCGTCGTTAAGTTGAGGCGATCAGCTGGTGCTGTCGTCCTCGGCCGGTGCTTCTTCTTCGGCAACCGGTGCATCTTCGTCGTCCGAAGCGGCGGCGCCCATGTCGTCGAACAGTTCGGCGATCTCGAATTCGGCGGCGGCTTCTTCTTCGGCGGCCAGATCTTGGATGGATTTGCCCGATGCCTGAAGTTCGGCTTCCTCTTCCGAGCGCGCCACGTTCAGCGCAATTCCGACTTCGACCTCGGGGTGCAGTTTCACGGCGACGTTGTGCAGGCCCAGTTCCTTGATCGGAGCGACCAGTACAATCTGCTTTTTGTCGACGGTGAAGCCGGCTTCGGTGGCTGCGTCGGCTGCGTCGCGCGGAGTGACCGAGCCATAAAGTGCGCCAGAATCCGATGCTGAGCGAATCACGATGAACTGTTGACCGTCGAGCTTTTCAGCCAGTGCTTCGGCTTCTTTCTTGGTTTCCAGGTTGCGCGCTTCAAGCTGCGCTTTCTGGGCTTCGAAAGAGGCGATGTTGGCGTTGCTTGCGGTCAGAGCCTTGCCCTGCGGCAGCAGGAAGTTGCGCGCATAACCGGGCTTGACGTCAACGACGTCGCCCATCTGACCCAACTTGGCAACACGTTCCAGAAGGATAACTTGCATTGGTCAGGTCTCCTTACTTGACGGCGTAGGGCAGCAGGGCGAGGAAGCGCGCGCGCTTGATGGCACGAGCCAGTTCGCGTTGCTTCTTGGCCGAAACGGCGGTGATGCGCGAAGGCACGATCTTGCCGCGCTCGGAAATGTAGCGCTGAAGCAGACGGGTGTCCTTGTAGTCGATCTTGGGTGCATTGTCGCCCGAGAAGGGGCAGACCTTGCGGCGGCGGAAAAATGGTTTTGCAGCCATGGTTTAGTCTCCTGTACTCAGACGGTTATCAGCGGCGCTCGCGACGGCCGTCGCGCTCGTCACGTTTCTGCATCTGGATCGAGGGGCCTTCGGCGTGCTCGTCCACCTTGATGGTCAGAACCCGCATCACGTCGTCATGCAGACGCATCAGGCGCTCCATTTCCTGAACGGCCGGTGCCGGGGCATCGGTCTTGAGGAAGGAGTAGTGACCCTTGCGGTTTTTGTTAATCTTGTAGGCCATCGTCTTGACGCCCCAGTACTCGCTGTCGACGACTTTGCCGCCGTTGTCCGCGAGGACGGTGCCGAAATGTTCAACGAGGCTTTCTGCCTGCGCGTTGGACAGGTCCTGACGCGCGATCATGACATGCTCATAAAACGGCATGTGAACTCCTGTTTCTGTCGAGGCGCATTTCATAGACGGGGCCAGATGCCTTTCGCGGCCCTGTCACGAGAGACTGCGCGGATAAACGTAGCTTGCGAAAGGATGGCCTCATATACACGCTGGCGCGCGGGAGGCAAGCGGAAACCGGGTAGTTACGGCCGTTTCCCTATGCCCCGTTTAATCCCTGTATCTGCCCCAATCCTGACGTTTTGTTAACTGAGATTGATGGGACAGGACCGCAGTGGCGGCCCTTTTGAAACCTGAACAGGACACAGAGACAATGAGCGCCGCAGACCAGACCCTTCAGAAGGCAGTTGCGATCCCGGCATTCGAGGAAACGGTTCCTCTGATGATCAACTTCGCACCCAACTGGCCGGTACGCACCGTGCTGTTCCGTATTTGCGGCACCGCGCTCGTCCTGAGCGCCGCCGGAATGTGGCTGTTGCCGGGCGCCCAGTTGTCGGCGGAACTGGTGCTGATGAAGCTCGGCGTGTCGATCTTCTTCTTCCTCTGCGGTCTGGCCTTGTTGATGATGCATCACGCCGACAATCAGCCGGATGCCTATTTTGATCCGATCCGTCGCGAAGTCCGGGTTCTTCAGAAGAACAACCGCGGGCGCCCGCACACGGTTCTGCGCCGTGCTTACGACAGTCTTGGCAGCGCAAAGTTCTTCGAGACCAAGGTTGAGCTTTATGACATGGACGGCAGCCTGCTGATGCGCCTGCCGCTGGAAAATGTTGAAATTCGCCACGCCCTTCGGTCGCAGTTGACCGGAATTGTCAATATCCATTCCTGAACCCGGATCGACCCGGGGACAGCCGGCGAACTCTGTTCGTTCTGTCACACAATCTGTTTATTTATGTTGACTTGTCTGCCGCCTCCGGGCGGCACAAGTTTTTGGGGATGTTTCATCCACTCCCGGATTAGAGACAACGCATGAAAGACGGAGCTTCCCCAATGAAAACGACCCTCCTTGCCGCCGCTTTTGCTGTCACCGCGACTGCCGGTTTCGCCGCGCCTGAGAAATATGTTCTTGATGCCAGCCACAGCCAGATCGTGTTCAGCTACAACCACCTAGGCTATTCAACTACCTACGGCATGTTCTCGGGCTTCGATGGCGAAATCATGTTCGATCAGGAAGATCCGGCCGCGTCGAGCGTGACGGTTTCCATGCCTGTAAAGTCGATGATGACTGGTTGGGAAAAGCGGTTGGGCCATTTCATGTCGCCCGATTTCTTCAACGCTCAGGACGGGGACATGGTCACGTTTACCTCGACTGGCATCGAGGTCAGCGGCGACAATACCGCCAAAATCACCGGCGATCTGAGCATGAACGGAGTGACCAAGTCTGTAGTTCTGGACGCCACTCTGAACCAAGTTGGCACCCACCCGCAGGCCCAGAAACCATGGGCGGGATTTGACGCATCCACGACGGTTCTCCGGTCCGACTTCAATGTCGGTGCGTTCGCCCCCTACGTAAGCGACGAGGTTCAGATCATGATCTCGATCGAGGCGATGAAAGCCGAGTAAGGTCTAGCCAATCTGAAGGTTTAAACGCCGGGCCCGTGGGTCCGGCGTTTTGTTTTCGAGTCAAAGACCAGTGCGCAGCGAGACGGGGCCAGCCTGCCCGGCCGGGCGTTAGTCGTTTCCTGCTGACGCGCCCCGTTTGGCCGAAAGGCTGATCGAAACGTCGACAGCAAATCCGACCGAGCTTTCATCCTTCAGTGAAGCGCCGATGCCGTAGTCGAGCCGTTGCAGCCAGGTCTGGCCGGTCATTCGGGCCGTGTCTCCGTCAAGCTCAAGGTCGAAGGGCAGGGTGACGGGCACGCTCTGGCCTTTGAGCGTCAGGGGACCGGTCGCGATATAGCCGGATTCGGTTTTCTCGATCTGTGCGACGAAGCTTGCGGTTGGAAACTGGGCGGCATCGAAAAAATCGGCGCCCATCGCCTGTTGCGTGACAGAGCCCAAGGTCAGCGAGGTGATGGCGATGGTGACGTCGACCTCTCCGGCCGGGCCGGGCGCATCCGGCTCGTCAAAGGTGATTGCCGCTGTCCAATCGGCGAACTGTCCGTCGACCTCGCTGCCCATCTGGCTGATTTTGAAACCCAGACTGCCTTCGGTGACCTGCCAGTCCGAACGCACGGCCTCCAGAGTCGCGCTTTGCGAAGTCGCCGTAGAGTGACCAGGGGCGAACATACCAAAACCTGTGCCAATACCAAGCGCTACGCCCCAGGCCACAATCGCCGCACCCAGCGGCAGCAAGCTGTGTTTTTGTTCCTGGGGAGTGGGTGCGTCGCTGGGCCCTGGCAACATCCGGCGCAGAGTGCTGTCCCGGTCGATGACGTGATGCTTCAGAGCGCCGGCAATGTGCAAAAACAAGGCCACGACCAGGACGCGCTCGAAGATCATATGCAGCGATGCAAAGGTCTCGGCGAGGGGTTCATGCTTCGGGACGAAGGGAAGCGATTGACCGAACGGCCACCAGATCGGTGCAAACCCCGTGGTGGCAGAATGGTGAATCCATCCGGTCAGGGGAACCAGCAGGAGCGAGCCGTAAAGAAGCCAGTGCACCGTTTCCGCTGCAAAGGCCTCGGGCTTGTTGTCCGCATTCAGCAATCCGGGTTTCGGCTGGATCAACGCCCAGGATATTCGGGCGAGTGCAACGAAAAAGATCGTTACACCAAGCGTCTTGTGCATCGAAAACAGAAACGCCGCGCGGGCGATCTCGGCCTCGGACGGGGTTATGGCGGGATCGCGCACATGATGGGCGAGATTGTTGGCAACCAAACCAAGCGGGATCACCGAAAAGATCAGCAAGACCGTTAGCCAGTGAAATGTCTTGGTCACGCTTCCATAGGCGCTGAACGTGTTGGACAAGGTCCGGGTCGAGGGGGGCATGGGAATCTCGCTCTTGGTGGTATTCTTTACAAACTATAGCCTTGCGCAGTTCGCTCAAGTGGCGGTCGCGCACAGGTATCGTGCCAGCATGCAGGTGTTTTTGCCTCGCTGATCTGCGCGTTAAGTGAACCTCATACATGACCGGAACCGGCGGGCATTTGGAGGGTGTTCAGAAAGGCGTAAATCGGGGCGATGGCTTGTGTGGCCGCGCGGGGCGGTCTAAACCCTGCGGGAAACAGAAATGAGGACAAGAACGTAATGACACTCGCATTCGTGTTTCCCGGACAGGGCGCTCAGGCCATTGGTATGGGCAAGGCGCTCGCCGAAGCCTATCCGGCGGCGCAGGCCATATTCGCCGAGGTCGACGACGCCTTGGGCGAAAAGTTGAGCGCACTGATCTGGGATGGCGCGATCGAGGAACTCACCTTGACCCGCAATGCGCAGCCGGCGCTGATGGCGACCTCGATGGCGGCGATGCGGGCTCTGGAGGCCGAAGGCGTCTCGGTTTCGGCCGCTTCCTTTGTGGCGGGGCATTCTCTGGGCGAATACTCAGCACTGGCTGCGGCTGGGGCGCTGAGTGTTGCCGATACGGCCCGGTTGCTGCGCACCCGTGGCGAAGCAATGCAAAGCGCAGTTCCGGTTGGAGAGGGCGCCATGGCGGCGGTTCTGGGTCTCGATCTGGAAGCCGTGCGCGAGGTGGCAGAAGCCGCTGCACAGGGCGAGGTGTGCCAGGCTGCGAATGACAATGATCCGACGCAGGTTGTGGTCTCCGGGTCCAAGGCCGCTGTTGAACGAGCGGCTGAATTGGCCAAGGAAAAAGGCGCAAAACGCGCAGTGATGCTGCCAGTTAGCGCTCCGTTCCATTGCGCCTTGATGCAGCCGGCGGCCGATGTGATGGCGGAGGCGCTGGCCGCAGTGGATATCAAGGCGCCCGCTGTTCCTGTGGTTGCGAATGTTCGCGTCGAGGCGGTCAGTGATCCGGATCAGATCCGTGACCTGCTGGTGGCGCAGGTGACTGGCTCGGTCCGCTGGCGCGAGAGCGTTCAGTTCATGGCCGGGCAGGGCGTGGACACCTTTTGGGAAATCGGCGCAGGCAAGGCCTTGTCCGGCATGATCCGAAAAATCGATCGGTCGCTGGCAAGCAAGGCGGTCGGTGCTCCCGAGGATGCACAGGCAGCGGCGCAGTCGCTAGGCTGATCTGGTTAAGGTAATTGGCCGGTATTGCGAAGTCGCCTGAAACGCGGCGACCGAACCGGCGGAGCAGAAAGGAAATTCGAAATGTTTGATCTGACGGGAAAGAATGCCCTGATCACCGGAGCGTCGGGCGGAATCGGTGGTGATATCGCCCGAGCGCTGCATGCAGCTGGCGCAACCGTCGGTCTGTCCGGCACCCGTGTAGAGCCGTTGGAGGCGCTGGCTTCTGAACTGGGCGAGCGGGCGCATGTTCTGCCCTGCAATCTTGGTGACGCCGAGGCAGTGGCAGCCTTGCCGAAGCAGGCTGCGGACGCGATGGGTAGCGTCGATATTCTGGTGAACAATGCCGGGATTACCCGGGACAACCTGTTCATGCGGATGTCGGACGAGGAATGGCAGAGCGTCATTGACGTCAACCTGACTGCGACTATGAAACTGTGCAAAGGCGTGCTGCGCGGCATGATGAAGGCGCGGTGGGGACGGATCGTCAATATCTCGTCGGTTGTTGGAGCCACCGGAAATCCCGGGCAAGGCAACTATGCTGCGTCAAAGGCAGGCATGGTCGGCATGTCGAAATCTCTGGCCTATGAAGTTGCGAGCCGCGGGATCACCGTCAACGCAGTGGCCCCGGGGTTTATCACCACGGCCATGACAGACAAACTGACGGATGATCAAAAATCGGGCATCCTGACCCAGGTTCCGGCTGGCCGCATGGGCGAGCCCTCGGAGATTGCAGCGGCCGTATTGTACCTGGCCAGCCCCGAGGCCGCTTATGTCACGGGCACCACCTTGCATGTGAACGGCGGAATGGCCATGTTGTGACCGGCCTGGGGCGAATGCGAAAGCGTTTGCCTCTGGCGTCGTCTATGCTATAGGCGGCACAGTTTAGCGGGCGCGGTCGATGGGCCGCGCTTTGCCATACCCGGAACTCCGGGACCGAGCCGCCCGGGAAGGGCACAATCAAGCCACCCCGAGCGGGCAAGGGCAGAACCGGGCTTAGAGCCCTGAAGAATGAGGAATAGACATGAGCGACGTCGCAGATCGCGTAAAGAAGATCGTTGTGGAACACCTGGGTGTTGAAGAAGACAAAGTGACCGAGAATGCGTCGTTCATCGACGATCTGGGCGCAGACAGCCTCGACACCGTGGAACTGGTCATGGCCTTCGAAGAAGAGTTCGGCATCGAGATCCCCGATGACGCAGCCGAGACCATCCAAACCTTTGGCGACGCTGTGAAGTTCATCACCGAGGCTTCCTGAGCCACCGGCTGAAAATGCTTTAGAAACGGCGCTTCCATGCAATGGAAGCGCCGTTTTTCTTTGCAATGCCAATTTCTGACTTGCTTCGGGCAAAACCAGTTGTCACCCTGTTGTCGAGCAGAATTCGGGCGGGCAGGCAATGATCCGATCCATTCCTACAATCAACACGGCGCGACTGACCCTAGCAGGGATGCGGCCGGAGGATTTTGAACGTTTCGCCGAGCTTTGGGCGATGCCGGAAGTCGTGCGGCATATCGGCGGCGAGCCGCGCTCGCGCGGGCGGGCATGGGAGAGTTTCCTCCGCAATGCAGGCCACTGGCAGATGGCTGGGTTTGGGCAGTGGGGTATCGTTACGCAACGCGACCGCCGACTGGTTGGCCAGGTGGGATTTTTCTATGAAAACCGCGATCTCGGTGAGGAATTCGACAGGTTTCCCGAGGCTGGCTGGGCTCTGGCGCCCGAGGCACAGGGGCAAGGGCTCGGACGCGAAGCGGCGCAGGCCGCCCATGACTGGTTTGACAGGATCATCACCGGGCCTCTGGTGGCGATGATCAATGCCGGAAACGAAGCCTCGCAACGGATTGCTGATCATCTCGGCTACGCGCCACTCAGAGAGGTGGAGTTTCGCGACCAGTCCGTGATTCTCTTGCACAGGGCCGGCCCACCGCAGGGGTGAGGCCGGGAATGTGCATTCGGGGTGGACAGCCCCTTACGTGCCGCAAAAAGCAACTGTCACGCCGATACCGGAACAGTGCGGGATTTCCGGCGATCTATGCTATCCTGCATGTACAGGTGACCGTGAGTGCGGAGGACATGGCTCATGCGAATTTACCCCACAATGGAATTGCAGGACGGGCGGTGCGTGACACTGGACAAAGGCCGTCTGGATGCAGCGATGATCTGGCATGTGGACCCGATCGAAACAGCGCGAAGTTTTGCGGCAGCGGGCGCGGAATGGATGCATCTGACCGATTTCGATGCCATCGAAGGACGTGATACCAATGCCGAGCTGGTCGAGCAGATCATTCGCGCTGCCGAGATCCCTGTGCAGTTGGGTGGCGGAATTCGCAGCCGCGAAAATGTCGAACGCTGGATCGACAAAGGCGTCGGTCGTGTCGTGGTTGGCACGCTTGCGGCCCGTGATCCGCATCTGGTGAAGGAGCTTGCCGCCCATTACCCGGATCAGATCGTTCTGGCGGTGGATGTCTGGCGTGGTCAGGTGATGACCGAAGGCTGGCGCAACCCCAGTGCCTTCACTCCCGAGGCGTTTCTGGAGGCGTTTGCCGACGTTCCGCTGGCCGCAGTCATCGTGACCGATATCGACAGTGACATGGAGGATCTGGAAGCGCAGCTGGGTTTGATGTCCGGGCTTGCGGCGTCGTCTCGGACGCCGGTGATTGCCTCTGGCGTGGTTCGGACCGTCGACGATATTTCCCGTCTGGCCTATATCCATAACATTTCCGGTGCTCTGGTGGGCCGGGCATTGTTCAGAAAGACTTTGGACCTGTCCGAAGCTCTGAACGTTGCGACCCGGGCCCATGAGCCGGTGGCGCAATTGCAATAGATTTCTCGTTGTTGCTTCGGGCGACGGATCGCCGAAACCTTTCGCACGCGAAAGGGGATAGGGGGTGGTTGCTCTTGCCCCCACACCCATCTGCGGGGTATGAGCGGTTCTCGAACAGGTAGCAGGCATGAGGAAGCTTTATGCGCAGAGTCGTCGTCACCGGTCTTGGTATGGTCACCCCGTTGGCCAGCGGAGTGGAAGAAACCTGGTCACGGCTGCTGGACGGGCAGTCCGGCGCTGGGCCGATCACGCTGTTTGATGCGGTCGCGTCAGGCGTGACCACCACTTATGCCTGCGAAGTTCCGCGCGGAGACGGAACCAACGGCACGTTCAATCCCGATGACTGGATGCCCCCGAAGGAGCAGCGGAAAATCGAGGATTTCATCCTTTACTCCATCGCCGCTGCGGATATGGCCTGCAAGGATGCAGACTGGTTGCCCGAGGACGAGGAAGCACGGGAGCGCACCGGTGTTATGATCGGCTCTGGTATTGGCGGGCTCGGGTCGATCGCTGAGACGGCAAATCTGATCAAGGATCGCGGTCCGCGGCGGGTGTCGCCCTTCTTTATTCCCGGAGCACTGATCAACCTTGCGTCGGGGCAGGTGTCGATCCGCTTTGGATTCAAGGGGCCAAACCATTCGGTCGTCACGGCCTGTGCAACTGGCGCACATGCCATCGGCGATGCCGCGCGCCTGATCGCGCTTGACGATGCCGATGTGATGATTGCCGGCGGTGGTGAAAACGCGATCTGCGAGATCGGCATGGCCGGGTTCAACGCCTGCAAGGCGCTGTCGACCAAGTATGCCGACAATCCGACCGTCGCAAGCCGTCCGTATGATGTGGATCGCGACGGGTTCGTCATGGGCGAAGGTGCTGGCGTTGTGGTTCTGGAAGAATATGAACACGCCAAGGCCCGCGGCGCCAAGATCTATGCCGAGGTTCTGGGTTACGGTATGTCGGGCGATGCGTACCATATTACGGCTCCGTCTGAAGACGGCGAGGGGGGCGAGCGCGCCATGCGCGCGGCTCTCAAGCGGGCCGGGCTGGAGGCAAAGGACATCGATTATGTCAATGCACACGGCACGTCGACAATGGCGGATGTGATCGAACTGGCCGCCGTGGAGCGGTTGATGGGCGAACACGCGGCGAATGTTACAATGTCGTCGACCAAATCCGCTACCGGTCACCTGCTGGGCGCCGCTGGTGCTATCGAGGCGATCTTTTCGATCCTCGCGATCCGCGATCAGGTGGCACCGCCGACGATCAATCTGGACAATCCGGCGGTCGAGTCGGTTGTTGACCTTGCGCCCAATGCCAAGCGCGAACGCAAGATCGACGTGGCCATGTCCAATTCCTTCGGGTTCGGCGGAACCAATGCGAGCGTGATCTTCGGGAAGCCCAAGTAAATGTGGCGTGCTCTTGCTTCGAACATGCTGACCGTTCTTGCGGTCGTCATGTTCCTTGCGGCTGGCGTGATCCTCTGGGGCAAGTCGCAATACACTGCTGAAGGTCCGTTGACCGAGCCGATCTGCCTGCGGGTGGAACGGGGATCGAACATGGACCGTGTGAGCCGGGATCTCGAGGCGCAGGGGGCAGTAGACAGCTCGGCGGTGTTCCGTCTGGGCGCGCGCTACAGCGAGAAGGCCGGACAGCTGAAGGCCGGGGCCTATCTGGTGCAAGACGGCGCTTCGATGGAGAACATCGTCGACCAGATTACCCGCGGCGGTGCAAGCACGTGTGGCACCGAGATCGTGTATCGTATCGGTGTCACGCGCAGCTCTACCGAAGTGCGGGAACTTGATCCTGTAAGTCAGAAGTTTGTCGAATTGGCGAAATTTGACCCTGCCGAGGAGGAAACACCCGAGGCCTATGCCGAGAAACGTCAGGAGGCGGACACACGTTACCGGATTGCTCTGGCCGAAGGCGTAACCAGCTGGCAGGTGGCCGAGGCGCTGAAGGCGATGGACGTTCTGAGCGGCGAGGTGGGTCAGATCCCGCCCGAAGGCATGCTGGCACCTGACAGTTACGAGGTTGTTCCAGGTACTGAACGGTCGGCGCTGTTGGCACAGATGCAGGAAAAGCAACAGCTTCTGATCAATGCTGTTTGGGAGAGCAGACAGCCTGACCTTCCGTTGGAAAACCCGGAAGAGATGCTGGTTCTGGCTTCGATCATCGAAAAGGAAACCGGTGTTTCCGAAGAACGTGGTCAGGTCGCCAGCGTGTTCGTGAACCGATTGGAACGCGGAATGAAGCTGCAGACGGACCCGACGGTGATCTATGGCATTACCAAAGGCAAAGGCACTTTGGGTCGTGGCCTTAGGAGAAGTGAACTGCGCCGTGTAACGCCTTGGAATACATATGTTATAGATGGCTTGCCTCCAACCCCGATCGCCAATCCGGGATTGGCCAGTCTGGAAGCAGCGGTCGCACCGGATGAAACCGACTATGTGTTCTTCGTGGCGGACGGAACAGGTGGCCACGCCTTTGCGGAAACCTTGCAGGAACACAATCGAAATGTCGCGAAATGGCGTGAGATTGAGGCGCAGCGCAACAACAACTGATCCGGTTCGGTCGACCTGAAATTAGGTTTTTGTTAAAAGAACCGGTCGGTTAGGTGTTGCAGCTGTTGCGGATTTTCTTGACTTTCGCGCGGTTTCGTGCTTAGGTTGTGTCATGCTAGAAGAGATGGCAAACGGCCCCGGGGGTGACTCCGGTGGCCGTTTTTTCATGTCTCTCGTGCGGAGATCACTCACGCATGAGGTCACGAGCACACATGACTTTGATTACCCCGGAGGAGCGGGTGTCGCAGACAGCGGAATTGTTGCTGTCTCTGGAGACATCCATTCGCGCTCTGCGTCAGGCAGCGGAAGAACTGCGCAGGCAGATCGTAACCGGGGAGGATGCCGATCTTGCCGGAGCAGGCAAGCAGCTGGGGCAGGTCGACGGCCTGATCCGCAGTTGTCAGAAAGTGGAGACGAGTTTTGTCGAACAACAGAACAGACAGGCCGGAATCGCCCAAGGCGGGTATGCGCTCGACCTTGAGCAGGCTCGATTTGAAATCGGGTGCAGGTTGGCTCGCCTCCGCACCTGCTGCAGTCAGGGAAAGGTTTCTAGGTGAGATCGGGGAGGGAGGGCTTTGTGCCCTCCCTTACCTGTTCGAGTTCTGGGCCATGCCACATCAGCTGCCGCCTGAAGGCGATTGGAGGGCATGGGTCATCATGGGTGGACGTGGCGCGGGCAAGACACGCGCCGGCGCCGAGTGGGTGCGTGGGAAAGTGGAAGGGGGCCGGCCTTTGGAGGCCGGTCAAGCGAAACGTTTGGCGTTGATCGGTGAAACCTTCGATCAGGTCAGGGATGTGATGATATTCGGGGACAGCGGGATTGTGGCCTGTTCTCCGCCTGACAGGAGGCCACGCTGGAAAGCCAGCGAACGCAAGCTGATCTGGCCCAACGGAGCAGAGGCGCAGGCCTTTTCGGCCCATGATCCGGAAGGTTTGCGGGGGCCGCAATTTGACGCCGCATGGGTGGATGAACTGGCCAAATGGAAGAAGGCCGGGGAAACTTGGGACATGCTGCAATTTGCACTTCGTCTGGGCGAACATCCGCAGGTCTGCGTGACGACGACGCCGCGTAACGTGGGCGTGTTGACGGAGGTTCTGAAGGCCGGATCCACGGTGACTACCCATGCAAGGACCGAAGCAAACCGGGCCAATCTGGCGAAGTCGTTTCTTGAGGAGGTTCGCGCCCGTTACTCCGGAACACGGATGGGGCGGCAGGAGCTGGACGGGGTGTTGCTGGCTGATGCAGACGGTGCGTTGTGGACGTCCTCGATGCTGGAAGATGCCCGGGAGAATTCCATGCCGGAGCTGGATCGGGTTGTAGTTGCGCTGGATCCTGCGGTGAGCTCGGGAACCGATGCGGATGAATGCGGAATTGTCGTGGTCGGAGCCCGGGTGCAAGGGCCACCTGAAACATGGCGTGCTTGGGTGCTGGCGGACCGGACAGTTGCCGGGCAAAGCCCTGCGGGCTGGGCGCAGGCCGCCGTGGACGCGATGTCGGAATTTGATGCGGAACGATTGGTGGCCGAGGTAAATCAGGGTGGTCAACTGGTTGAAGAAGTGATGCGGCAAGTGGCGCCGCTGACCCCATTTCGGGCGGTGCGGGCAACGCGCGGAAAAGTGGCAAGGGCCGAGCCGGTGGCGGCGCTCTACGAGCAAGGAAGGGTTCGGCATCTGCCGGGTTTGGCCGAGTTGGAGGAGCAGATGTGCCAGATGACGGCGCGGGGCTTTGAAGGCCGCGGCTCGCCTGATCGGGTGGACGCGCTGGTGTGGGCCTTGCACGAACTGTTGGTGGCACCGGCTTCGGCGTTCCGGCGACCGCGGTTGCGCGCGCTGTGAAGGCAAAGGAAGACTAGGGCAGTGGTTCGAAACAGGGGCGTCCGGAACGGGCGCCCCTTTCTTGTTGGGGGTGTTGCGCAAAGGCCGGGCGGTCAGTTTCCGGCGCTGTAAGCATTTTGCCGGATAACGGTTTCAACGAAAGGCCGGGCGCGGCGCAAAGAGAACAGGAGCAACGGAACATGGTATTTGATTTCTTGCGTCGCGGAACTGGCGGAGAGGTGCCGGAAAGTAAGGCGAGCGCGGCGGGTCCGGTAGTGGCCTGGCACGGTTCCGGTCGTGTCGCATGGAGCGCCCGGGATACGGTTTCCCTGACCCGGACCGGGTTTTCCTCGAACCCGGTTGGGTTCCGGTCAGTCAAGCTGATCGCCGAGGCGGCGGCGGCATTGCCCTTGGTGCTGCAGGATCACGAGCAGCGGTTTGATAGCCATCCCGTGTTGGATCTGGTCCGTCGGCCAAATGCGGCTCAGGGACGGGCGGAGTTGATGGAAGCGCTCTATAGTCAGCTGCTTTTGTCCGGGGATGCCTATGTCGAGGCGGTGCGTGGTGATAACGGTACACCGCTGGAGTTGCATGTTTTACGCTCGGACCGGATGAGGGTTGTTCCCGGTGCAGATGGATGGCCGGTTGGGTACGAATACTCGGTCGGGGCCAAGAAACACAGGTTCGACGCGGACGGGATTTGCCACATACGCAGTTTCCACCCGCAGGATGATCATTATGGCTTCTCGCCGATGCAGGCGGCAGCAATGGCTGTGGACGTTCACAACGCGGCCTCGCGCTGGTCGAAATCCCTTTTGGACAATGCAGCAAGGCCATCGGGCGCTCTGGTTTGGAAAGGCGGCGATGGGCAGGGCGTCATGGCGGAAGACCAGTTCCGGCGCCTCAGCGACGAGATCGAAGCGAATTACCGCGGTGCACGGAATGCCGGGCGACCGATGGTTCTCGAGGGAGGGCTCGACTGGAAGCCGATGGGCTTTTCTCCTTCGGACATGGAGTTTCAAAAGACCAAGGAAGCCGCCGCCCGCGAGATCGCGCTGGCCTTCGGTGTACCGCCGATGTTGCTGGGGATTGCAGGCGACGCGACCTATTCGAACTATCAGGAGGCAAACCGGGCGTTTTATCGCCTAACTGTCCTGCCCCTGGTGACGCGGGTGGCGGCTGCGCTGGCGGACTGGCTGGCAGGATGCTCGGGTGAGGTATTGGATCTGAAACCGGATCTGGACCAAGTTCCGGCGCTGGCTGCGGAGCGCGACGCCCAGTGGGCGCGGGTGACGCGGGCGGATTTCCTGAGCGACGGTGAAAAGCGAGCTCTGCTGGGGCTACCGGCAGCGGAGAGCGATGCAGATGACTGATGGCCCCGACTACGTCGCGTTTGACTGTGCTCCGGGTCTGAAGCTGGCGGCCCACGAGCGCGTTGCCGCAATACAGCATGATCATTTGTGCCGGAGGTTGGACCAACTGCAGGAAATGATGGAGCGACAAGAGCGGCGTTTGTGGCTGACCGTTTATGGGGTTGCAGCGGCGATACTGGGGCAGCTCTTTCAAGGTTTGATGACGGTTTCTCCGTAAGAATTACAATGGGTTGCGAGGAGTGTTTCATGGGCTTTGAAGCAGGGTTTACCACACCGCTGGAGCGCAAGTTTGCCCGGTTCGGCGAGAGTTTGAGCGTCACCGACGGTGCGGTGATCGCGGGATATGCAAGCCTGTTCGGTCAGACCGATCAGGGCGGAGACAAGGTGCAATCCGGCGCTTATGGCGGGTCGCTTGCGGCGTTGGCCAGCGAGGGGCGCCGGGTCAAGATGCTTTGGCAACACGATCCGGCTGAGCCGATTGGTGTCTGGGACGAGGTGCGTGAGGATGAGCGCGGGCTCTGGGTAAAGGGTAGGCTGCTTGACGGAACTCAGAAAGGGCGCGAGGCGGCGGCGCTGATTGCGGCGGGCGCAATCGACGGGCTGTCGATTGGATATCGCACCCGGCGCGCCGTAAAGGATGACAGGGGCTGCAGGCTCCTGACCGAACTGGAGCTGTGGGAGGTCTCGCTGGTGACCTTTCCAATGCTGCCCAGTGCGCGGGTGGCGGCGAAGGGGACCACCCCGGAGGCCGAGGACGCCTGGCGTTCGATTGCCGAGGTTCTCGATGAGGCCCGGCGGGAACTGGCGCTGCGATAAGCGCCTCAAACCAAAATGAACAGGACATGCCGATGAGCAAGACCGAGAACCCGGCCTTGGCCGGAGAAGCTGTGCCCGCGGTTCGGGAAGTGAAGCAGGCCCTTGCCGGCTTTGTGAGCGAACTTAAGGGGTTTCAGGGTGAAGTTGAAACAAAACTGCAAGCAACGGAAGAGCGACTGACCATGCTGGATCGAAAATCTCAAACCGCGGCGCGACCGCATCTTGCGGCCGCGGCAGATGAGGGCGCGCCACACCAGAAGGCATTCAATGCCTATCTTCGTTCTGGAGACGATGACGGTCTGCGTGGCCTGGAGGTCGAGGCCAAATCGATGTCCGGCACCGTGAACAGTGACGGCGGCTATTTGATTGACCCGGCAACGGCCGAGACGATCAAGTCCGTGCTAAAGTCGACTGCGTCGATCCGGTCCGTGGCGTCGGTGGTGAACGTGGAGGCGAATTCCTTTGATGTGCTGATCGATCACACTGATGTCGGTGCTGGCTGGGCCGATGAAACATCGAACACGGCGGAAACAGCGACACCGTCGATCGACCGGATCCCGATTGCTTTGCATGAGCTAAGTGCGCTGCCCAAGGCGTCTCAGCGGCTGCTGGACGACAGCGCCTTTGATATCGAAGGCTGGCTGGCGGGCCGGATCGCCGACAAGTTTGCCCGCGCCGAGGCCGATGCCTTTATCAACGGGGACGGCAACGACAAGCCGCGCGGTATCCTCGCACATCCTTCTGTCGACAACGACATCTGGACATGGGGCAATCTGGGCTATGTGCCGACCGGCGTTGTCGGTGGCGTCGAGGCGGATGCAATTGTCGACGTGGTCTATGCGCTGGGAGCGCAGTATCGCGCTAACGGCACCTTCGTCATGAACTCCAAGACTGCGGGTCTCGTTCGAAAGCTGAAGGATGGCGATGGCCGCTTCTTGTGGTCTGACGGTCTCGCTGCGGGGGAACCTGCGCGTCTGATGGGATATCCGGTCGTCATTTCCGAAGACATGCCGGATGCGGCCAGCGACAGTTTCTCGATTGCGTTTGGCGATTTCAGCGCAGGCTACACGATCGCGGAACGGCCAGATCTGCGTGTCCTTCGTGATCCATTCAGTGCCAAGCCGCATGTGCTGTTCTACGCCACCAAACGTGTGGGCGGCGATGTCAGCGACTTTGCCGCGATCAAACTGCTGAAATTCGGCACCGCCTGAGGCGGGACCGGATCCGGGGCCGGGTGACCGGCTCTGGTGAGCGGGCGCGTGCCGGGAGGAGACATCCACCTCGCGTTGTCTAGCTGCTCCCCTCCGTCCGAGCAACGTGAGGCGAGGTGCGGGCCCGCTTTTGACAGGGAAAACGGCCGGGCGGGGGCCGAGCTTGCGGAGTGACTAAATGATGCTGATCGAAGAGACCACTGTTCCCGACGCCGCCTTGCCGGTGGAGCAGTTCAAGTCGCATTTGCGACTGGGTACCGGATTTGCCGAGGACGATGTTCAGGACGCGGTTCTGCACAGCTTTCTGCGCGCGGCGGTGGCGGCCATTGAAGCGAGAACCGGCAAAGTTCTGATTGCCAGGGAATTTTCCTGGACGGTGAATGGCTGGCGGGACCGATCGGGAGAGGTTTTGCCGGTCGGGCCGGTGCGGGCTGTCACCCGGATTGTTCTATGCGATGCGACCGGATCCGAAACCGTTCTGGATCAAGCCAGTTACAGACTTGAGCAGGATGGCCAACGTCCCCGCCTGCGGCCAGCCGGGGCTTTGTTGCCCACGATTGCGACCGGCGGATCCGCCAAGATCGTGATGGATGTCGGCTTGGCGAATGAGTGGGGTGGGTTGCCCGCTGATCTGGTTCAGGCGGTGCTGCTGCTTGCGGCGCATTACTACGAGTATCGGAACGAAACCTCGTTGGGCGACGGGTGTATGCCCTTTGGTGTCACCAGCCTGATCCAGCGGTATCGGACCTTGCGGATTGGAGCAGCTCGATGAGGAAACCGCATCTGACTCGCAGACTGGAACTCGAGGCCCCGGAACGGGTTGCCGACGGAGCTGGTGGTTTCAGCGAGAGCTGGATCGCCCTCGGCCAGCTCTGGGCGGATCTGCAGCCGCGCTCCGGGCGGGCCCGGTCAGAAGCCGGTATTCCGATCAGTTCGACAGGATTCCGCGTTCTGGTGCGGGCGGCCCCCGCAGGTTCAACCATGCGGCCCGGACCCGGGCAAAGATTTCGCGACGGTGGGCGCGTGTTCATGATCCGGGCGGTGACGGAATTCGACCCTGCCGGGCGGTTCCTGTTGTGTTTTTCGGATGAGGAGATTGCGGCATGAGTTATGGCTTGGCGGCGGCGCTGCAAAGCGCGATCTATCAGCGTCTGACTTCTGATCCGAACTTGTCGGCACTGGTAGGCGGTGCGGTATTCGACGCGCTGCCACAGGGGGACATTCCGGAGCTTTACATTGGTCTCGGCCCCGAAGAGGTGAAAGACGCATCGGATCTTGATGGGTCTGGGGCCGTTCACCGGTTCACGCTGTCGGTGGTTTCGGCGCGGACAGGGTTTGCTGCGGCAAAGACCGTCGCCGCTGCGATCAATGACGCTCTGTTTTCGTCAGCGCTGATTTTGGACCGGGGCCGACTGGTGGGGCTGTGGTTCGAGCGCGCCCATGTGCGACGCGACGGCAAGGCCGGGCGGGTCCGGCGCATCGACCTGAAATTCCGCGCCCGCGTGGAAGACAACTGATCAATCACAATTCGGAGAAACGACTATGGGTGCTCAGAACGGAAAAGACCTGCTGGTCAAGGTAGACATGACCGGGGATGGCCAGTTCGAAAGTATTGCAGGGCTGCGGGCCACGCGCGTGAGCTTTAACGCCGAGAGCGTGGATGTCACCAGTTTGGAAAGCCAGGGCGGCTGGCGTGAATTGCTGTCCGGCGCCGGTGTCAAGTCGGCAGCAATTTCGGGGTCCGGCGTATTCAAGGACGCCAACACCGACGAGCGTGCACGGCAATTGTTCTTTGACGGGGAAACGCCGGATTTTCAGGTGATCATTCCGGACTTTGGTGTGGTCGAGGGGCCATTCCAGATCACCGCTATCGAATATGCCGGGTCGCATAACGGAGAGGCGACCTATGAAATCTCGATGGCCAGCGCCGGCGCGCTGAGCTTCATGGTGCTTTAAGCGATGGCCAATCCATGGGCAGGCGAGGTGGCGCTGACTATCGATGGGAAACGGCGTCTGTTGAAGCTCACGTTGGGCGCCTTGGCAGAGCTGGAGCAGGAGCTGGAAAGCGGGTCTCTGGTCGATCTGGTGCAACGGTTCGAAGGTTCCCGGTTTTCCAGCCGTGATGTTCTGGCGCTGGTCGTGGCCGGTCTGCGTGGCGGCGGGGCCGAGGTGGCGCGGTCCGATCTGATGCAGGCAGAGATTGATGGTGGCCCAATGGCTGCGGCACGGGCGGCGGCAGAACTGCTGGCGCGGGCCTTTATGCTGCCCGATTCCAAGTGAACCGCTTTGACTGGCCAGCCCTGATACGCGCGGGGCTTCAGGGGCTACGGCTGCGGCCCGAACAATTCTGGGAACTGACCCCGGTTGAGTTGCAGATGATGCTTGGACAGGCGGCCGGGCACGCACCGATGGGGCGGACCGGTCTGGACGCACTGCTGGCTGCTTATCCGGACGAGAAACAAATGGAGCGTGACGATGGAGCATGACGGAATATCCCAACTGGAGCAGCAGAGCGAGGCGCTCGAGGATTCGCTGGGCGATGCTGCCGTGATGGCCGCCGGGTTCGACAACGAATTGCGGCGGGTCCGCGAGTCGCTGGCGGCGACGGGCAAGGATGTGGTGACGTTGGAACGCGGCCTTTCAAAGGGGCTCAGGCGCGCCTTTGACGGCGTGGTCTTCGACGGCATGAAACTGTCCGACGCGCTGGAAACCATGGGCCGGTCAATGATCCAGACCACGTATTCGGCAGCAATCAAACCGGTCACGAACCATTTCGGTGGTTTGCTTGCCCAAGGTGTAGGTGGGCTGGTCGAGGGGATTTTGCCTTTTGCCAAGGGTGGCAGCTTCAGCCAGGGCCGGGTCATGCCTTTTGCCAATGGTGGCGTGGTGTCGGGACCTGTGGCGTTCCCCATGCGCGGGGGAACCGGATTGATGGGCGAAGCCGGGCCAGAGGCGATCATGCCGCTGACGCGTGGACCGGATGGCAAGCTAGGAGTGCGCAGCGCCGGGAGCGGACGGTCGGTGACCGTGGTGATGAACGTATCGACGCCGGATGTGCAGGGCTTCCAGCGCAGTCGGGGACAGGTCGCCGCTCAGCTGAACAGGGCACTGGGTGCCGGAAACCGCAATCGTTGAACGAGGGGACAGCATGAACTTTCACGAGGTGAGATTCCCGGCCAATCTGAGCTTCGGTTCGGTCGGGGGGCCAGAAAGGCGCACGGACGTAGTGACGCTGGCCAATGGGTTCGAGGAACGCAACACGCCATGGGCGCATTCACGTCGGCGCTACGACGCCGGGCTGGGTATGCGTTCGCTCGACGATGTCGAAACTCTTATCGCTTTCTTCGAAGCGCGGCGCGGGCAGATGTATGGGTTTCGTTGGAAAGACTGGTCAGACTACAAGTCTGGCCGGGCGACGGCTGAACCGGCGTTTGAGGATCAGATTATTGGCGTAGGCGACGGAAAAAAAACAATTTTCCAAATCTCAAAAACGTATCGATCGGGTGAATTCTCCTATCAGCGGGAGATAACCAAACCCGTTCAGGGCACTGTGCGGATTGGCATCGAACAGGATCAGTTGCGGGAGGCGGTCGACTACCAGGTCGATCATGGAACCGGGGTGGTCACCTTCGAACAGGCTCCGGCAGACGCGATGTCGGTGTCGGCCGGGTTCGAGTTCGATGTGCCGGTTCGCTTCGATACCGATCGGATTCAAACCAGCGTTGCCAGCTTCCAGGCAGGAGATGTTCCCAATGTGCCGGTGGTGGAGGTGCGGGTCTGATGCATGGAATGACACAGGACTTTCGAACACATCTGAAAACCGGGCTGACCACGCTGTGCCGCTGCTGGGCAATTAAGCGCCGTGATGGCAAGCTGTATGGTTTCACCGATCACGATCGGTCTCTGGAGTTCGATGGAATTGTATTCAAAGCGGAGTCCGGATTGTCGGCAACCGCGCTGCAACAAGGCACGGGACTGTCCGTGGACAATACCGAGGCTATTGGTGCCCTTTGCGATGCTGCAATCCGGGATGCAGATATCGAAGCCGGTCGCTTTGACGACGCCGATGTTCAGGCCTGGCTTGTTAACTGGGCGGACCCGGATGTTCGATGGCTGCAGTTTCGAGGGACGATCGGTGAGATCCGCAGAGCCGACGGTGCATTTCATGCCGAGCTCAGGGGACTGACGGCTGCTCTGAACCAGCCTCTTGGTCGTATTTACCAGAAACCTTGTACGGCGGTTTTGGGCGATGCGCGATGCGGGTTCGATGTGGAAACACCCGGGTATTCTACGGTTCTATCACTTGCTGGACAGGAGGAGAATCGTATCTTTCGCTGGGCTTCGATTGATGGCTTCGAACCGGGTTTGTTCATCCGCGGCGTTCTGAAAGTGCAGAGCGGAGACGCAGCCGGGCTCTGGGGTCTGATTAAGCATGATCGGCAAGTGGACAGAAAACGCGTTATCGAGCTTTGGGAACCGATCCGAGGGGAGATACAGCCGGGTGATACTGTGCGGCTGGAGGCCGGTTGCGACAAGCGAATGGAAACCTGCGCACTGAAGTTTGGCAATATACTGAACTTTAGCGGCTTTCCGGATCTTCCCGAGGAAGATTGGGTCGTGGCCGTCCCCAAGACGTCACAGGCGAATCCGGGTGGAAGTCGCCGGTGATGGCGACGCGAATGGAAGTCGTACAAGCGGCGCGGCGCTGGATCGGTACGCCATATCGGCATCAAGCTGCCTGTCGTGACGCCGGAACCGATTGCCTTGGCCTTGTTCGGGGTCTCTGGCGGGAGCTGTACGGACGGGAACCGGAGAAAGTCCCGGCCTATTCCATGGATTGGTCGGAGCCGCAGGGTGAAGAACGTTTGTGGCAGGCGGCCGGTCGGCACCTAAAGCAGTTGCCTGATGGTCCATGCCGGGCCGGCGAGGTCATTCTGTTTCGGATGAGATCGTGTGGGGTGGCGAAACACTTGGGTGTTGTCAGCATAAGCGAGCCTGACGGCCGTTTCATCCATGCCTATTCAGGTCATGGGGTTGTTGAAAGCCCTCTCAGCGGGCCTTGGCGGCGCCGAATTGTGGCGCGGTTCGAATTTCCTTTGGAGGTGTAGAAATGGCAACGATTTTGCTATCAGCGGCCGGTGCGTCGCTGGGCGGAGCTGCAGGTGGCACACTTGCGGGGCTATCGACCGTCGCGGTTGGGAGGGCTGTCGGGGCGACACTGGGCCGTGTCATCGACGAACGCCTTTTGGGGAATGGCTCGGACGCGGTGGAAACCGGGCGTGTGGACAGGTTTCGCCTGACCCAGAGTGGTGAGGGGATGCCAATCGCTCAGGTTTTCGGGCGGATGCGCGTCGGGGGGCAGGTCATCTGGGCGACCGAGTTTCAAGAGAGCGTTGCAACAAGTGGAGGGGGGAAAGGGGCGCCGCGCCAGCCGAAAATAACTCAATACAGTTACACGGTTTCGCTTGCGATTGCCGTTTGCGAGGGTGAGGTCGCGTCGGTCGGTCGGGTTTGGGCTGACGGAGAAGAAATCTCTCCTGATGACCTGAACATGAGGGTTTACACCGGAGCTATGGATCAGATGCCAGACCCTCTGATCGAGGCGGTTGAGGGCGAGGGGCAAGTACCCGCATATCGTGGCACGGCATATGTGGTGTTGGAGAACCTTCCGCTGGAGCAATTTGGAAACCGGATTCCGCAGTTTTCATTCGAAGTTGTGCGCCATGAACAGCCAGATGCTCCGAGCTTTGCCGATTCAGTCCCTGAACTTGTACGTGGGGTTGCGATGGTCCCGGGCACCGGAGAATACAGTCTTGCGACGACCCCGGTGTATTACTCGGATGGACCGGGCAGTTCCTGGCCTGCGAACGTGAATTCTCCCTCTGGCCGAACGGATTTCGAAGCTTCGTTCGGGTCGTTGCTGGATGAGTTGCCACAATGCCGAAGCGCCTCGCTTGTCGTGTCCTGGTTCGGGGGCGACTTGAGGTGCGGTGAATGTGAGTTGCGACCCAAAGTGGAACGGCGCCATGTAGAAGGCCAGAACATGCCGTGGTCTGTGTCTGGGGTGCACCGCCAAGCCGCAATCGAAATCGAGATGCAGGATGGTCGGCCGATCTACGGCGGAACCCCGTCTGACCGATCGGTGGTAGAAGCCATCCGGCACATGCGCGAGGCCGGCCAGGAGGTCATGTTTTATCCGTTTATACTGATGGACCAACAGCAGGGAAACGGCTTGCCCGACCCATGGACCGGGGCTAAGGAACAACCGGCTCTGCCATGGCGGGGCCGGATCACTTTGTCGGTCGCGCCCGGGCGCGATGGCACTCAGGACAGAACGGTCGCGGCAGATGCGCAGGTGAAATCGTTCTTCGGGACTGCGCGTGCGGCGGACTTTGCGATCGGCGACGGTGTCGTGACTTACACCGGCCCTGACGAATGGAGCCTGCGACGGTTCATTCTGCACTATGCGGCGTTGTGTGCGTGTGCGGGGGGAGTCGAGTCCTTTTGCATCGGATCCGAGATGCGCAGCCTCACACAGATCCGGGGCGCTAACGGATTTGCCGCGGTTGAAGAGCTACGTTCTTTGGCGGCGGAAGCGCGGTCTCTGCTAGGGGCAGAGACAAGGATCGGTTATGCCGCTGATTGGTCGGAGTATTTCGGGTATCAACCACAGGATGGCAGTGGTGATCGTTATTTCCATCTCGACCCGCTTTGGGCGGACGATAACATCGATTTCGTGGGAATCGACAACTACATGCCATTATCCGACTGGAGGGAGGGCGAGGACCACCTTGACGCAACCACCGAGTGCACTGGGGTTCATGATCTTGGGTATCTTCGATCCAACATTGAGGGCGGTGAAGGATATGACTGGTATTACCATTCGCCCGAGGCAGAAGCTGCTCAAATTCGAACCCCGATCACTGATGACGTGCATGGTGAGCCGTGGGTCTGGCGCTATAAGGATGTTCGCAACTGGTGGGCAAAGCCGCATCATGAGCGGATAGGGGGCGTTCGACAGCAGGGGCCAACGGCTTGGGACCCAATGTCGAAACCGATCCGTTTCACGGAACTAGGTTGTGCCGCGATCGACAAGGGCACAAACCAGCCCAACAAGTTTCTTGACCCAAAATCTTCGGAATCGCAATTGCCGCGGTTCTCGAATGGTCAACGCGATGACCTTATTCAGTTGCAGTACCTGTCAGCGGTTTTGGGATACTGGCGGAAGCCCGGGATCAATCCTGTTTCCGAAGTCTATGGCGGGCAGATGATTGACCTGGACCACATGTATGTCTGGGCTTGGGATACCCGGCCCTTTCCATTCTTTCCAAACAATCGCGATCAGTGGATGGATGGCCGCAACTATGGCAGAGGTCATTGGCTGAACGGTCGTTCAGGAACGCGCAGTCTGGCCTCGGTGGTTGAGGAGATCTGCCGTCGTTCCGGTGTCCCGCAAGTGGACGTCTCGGGGTTGCGTGGCGTGGTTCGTGGCTATGTGATCGATCAGGTGTCGGATGCGCGGACAGCCTTGCAGCCCTTGATGCTGCGCCATGGATTTGATGTTGTCGAGCGGGGAGGCATTCTCAGATGCGTCATGCGGACGGGACTGGGAGCATTTCAATTGCCGAAAGGCGCATTGGTGGATGCCTCGGAGAACGGCGCTCGTCTGGAGCGTTCCCGCGAGGCGGAAACGGAGATGGCTGGGCGTGTACGGCTGCGTTTCGTTCAGGCCGAGGCCGACTTTGACATCGTGGCCGAAGAAGCAGTCTTGCCCGATGACGAAACCCACTCTGTTTCCTCCAGCGAGGTTGCCATGGTGCTGACCCGGGGTGAGGGGCGGCAAGTGGTTGAACGCTGGTTGACCGAAGCACGGGTTTCGCGGGAAACGATGCGGTTCGCTCTGCCGCCGTCTCTGATGGAGATCGGTTCAGGGGACGTGGTTCGATTGCCAAAGGACCAAGGGGGAGGGGTTTTCCGGGTTGATCGGGTTGAGCAGACGGACATGCAGGTTGTCGAGGCGGTCCGGATCGAGCCGGAGGTGTATAGGCCGTCTGAGATTTCAGAGGATTTGCCTTCTGCAACGCGGTTCTCTGCGCCTGTTCCGGTATTGCCCCTGTTTCTCGATCTTCCGCTAGTGAGCGGTGAGGAGGTGCCGCATGCGCCACACTTGGCGGTTGCAGCAAAACCATGGCCGGGAACTGTCGCGGTTTATGCCTCTGACACGGACGAAAACTATGCGCTGGACAGGTTGCTGGCTGCGCGATCGACGATCGGTGTGTCCGAAACGCCGCTGGGCGCGGCTTCTGCTGGGCTATGGGACGAGGCGGATGCCCTGCAGGTTCGTCTTATTTGTGGGACGTTGGAAAGTCGCCCGGCAGGGTCGGTTCTCAACGGTGCAAATCTTGCTGCGATCGGTGATGGAAGCAGTGGAAACTGGGAAGTTTTTCAGTTTCGGAATGCGGAACTGATCGGGTCTGACACTTACCTGATCTCTGGCCGATTGCGAGGGCAGCTCGGAAGCGATGCCCTGATGCCGGAGATATGGCCAGCGGGGTCGTGGTTCGTGTTGCTGGACGGATCTCCGGCTCAGGTCGCGTTGTCGAGTTCCCAGCGCAGAGTTACCAGAAATTTTCGGATTGGCCCGGCCCGCAGAGGCTATGACGATCCCTCCTATGTTCACAAAGTGGAAGCTTTTGACGGGAACGGACTACGCCCGTATTCCCCCGTGCATCTATCAGGCACGCAAATTTCCGGTGGGGATTGGCTCTATTCTTGGATTCGTCGCACCCGGATCGATGGAGACAGTTGGGACACGCCCGAAGTGCCTGTTGCCGAAGAGCAGGAGGCCTATCTTGTCCGGGTTATGGCAGGTTCTGCGGTCTTGCGTGAGGCAACCGTCGAAAAGCCGCAATGGACCCATGCCGGACCAGACGTCGCGGCTGATTTGTCGGCTGGGGCGGATCGTATCGAGATCGCTCAGATTTCGGCCAGGTTTGGTCCGGGGTTGCCGGCCAGCCTGAACTTGTCGGCCTGACAAATGAGACCTGTTCTACACGGAGACGTCAGCAGTGCGGCGCGGGCGCTGCTGCCAGTTCAGCCCGAGCTGCGCGCAAGGCTTTGCCGGAAACTGATCCGGGAGGCAGAAATGGCGGACGAGTTTGTCTTGAAATATGGGAAGTTGCATCCGGTTTTTGGGAACGGATCGCTCATGGCAAGTGCAAGAAAACGCCAATTGGTGCCGGAACCGGATTTCGACAATTCTGACTACTGCGAGTGTTTTGTCGTGGTTTTGAACGAGTTGCTGGCGCTGCGCTCTCTGGAGGACGGTTCTGTGGAACTGATGTGAGGCAATGTGTTCTGCCCGGCGATCTTGCCATTGCGTCTGGAGAAATGTGGTCTAAATGAGTATCCTGTGCTCAGGAAAGGATCCAGAAGCCATGGCTGACACCAAGATCAACATTGCCGAAATTGACCCCGTTTGGGATCGGATTCGTCGCGAGGCGGAAGAGGCAGTTCGGAAAGAACCCCTTATGGGGGGGTTGGTGCACGCCTGTATCCTGCATCACAAGAGCATAGAAAAGGCGCTGTCTTATCGGATCTCAGCCAAGCTGGCTTCGAACGAGATGTCGATGGTCATTTTGCGCGAGATCGCGGAAGAGGCTTACAGGGATGACCCAAGCCTGATTGACGCCGCGCGTGCCGATTTGGTGGCCGTTCACGAGAGAGATCCGGCGTGCCACCGGCTGCTGCAACCGATCCTGTATTTCAAAGGCTACCAGGCCGTTCAGGCGTACCGCGTAGGTCACTGGTTGTGGAAGCGTGGCCAGCGCGATCTGGCCTATTTCTTCCAGATGCGGATTTCGGAGATCTTCGGGATTGATATTCATCCGGCTGCTCGTGTCGGTAAGGGGATCATGATTGATCACGCTCATTCCATTGTGATTGGTGAAACGGCAGTGGTCGGTGACAATGTATCGATGCTGCATTCTGTGACCTTGGGCGGGACCGGCAAGGAAGAACAGGATCGCCATCCCAAGATTGCAAACGGTGTATTGATCGGAGCAGGTGCCAAGGTTCTGGGCAACATCAAGGTGGGAGAGTGCAGCCGCATTGCAGCCGGTTCCGTTGTTCTAGCGGAAGTTCCACCATGTAAAACAGTCGCCGGAGTTCCGGCTCGTGTCGTCGGGGAAGCCGGATGCGACCAACCCGCCGTCAGCATGGAACAGGGCCTGCCGGATATCCAGTAACGTCAGCCCCGGCCCGGCGATTGCGTGCTCGGGATGACTACGAAATCAGAAAAGGCCGGAGAGTGTCTCCGGCCCTTTTTTTGGTTTTTTGAATGTCTCGGGGTATTAGGCCAGCATTGCAATCGGGTTTTCCAGGTTTTCGACGATGGCTTGCAACAAGTTGGCTCCGAGCGCCCCGTCGATCACCCTGTGGTCAACTGACATAGTAACCGACATAACGGTTGCAACGGACAGCTCGCCGTCATCTCCTACGACCGGTTTTCGGACCCCGGCACCGACCGCCAGAATACCTGCGTGTGGAGGGTTCACGATGGCGTCGAAATTGTCGATGCCGAACATCCCCAGATTGGAAATGGCAAAGCTGCCGCCTTGATATTCGTGCGGTGCAAGCTTGCGATCGCGGGCGCGAGAGGCGAGATCCTTCATCTCGATGGAAAGCTTTGAGAGGGATTTGCTGTCGGCATCCTGAAGTACCGGAGTGAACAATCCCCCTTCGATAGCAACCGCGACGGCTACGTCGGATGCTTCAAGCTGGAGCATCCTGTCGCCTGCCCAAACGGCATTGCAGGCAGGAACCTGCTGCAAGGCCAGGGCCACGGCCTTGATGATGAAGTCATTGACGCTGAGCTTCACGCCGCGAGTTTCAAGTTGTTTGTTCAGCTGAGACCGGAATTTCAACAATGCGTCCAGTTTGATATCGCGGCGCAGGTAAAAATGCGGAATGGTCTGTTTGGCCTCGGACAGGCGGGCCGCGATTGTTTTTCGCATCCCATCCAGTGCGATCTCTTCGAAGGCACGGCCTTCGTACATGCGGGCCACTGCGTCCGCCGATGGGCCAGCAGCGGGCGCTGCTGCCCGAGCAGCGGGAGCCGATGCGGGGTGTCCGGCTGGGGCAGGAGCGGCGGTGGTGGCCGCCGGCGCTCCCTCGAGATCCGCCTTGACGATCCGCCCATGCGGACCGGACCCGGTAATCCCTGCCAGATCAATGCCCTGCTGGGCCGCGATGCGTCGGGCGAGGGGTGATGCAAAGATACGCCCCCCGTCTGGCGATTTACCGGCAGATGGGGCCGGTTGCACAGAGGCCGGTTGCGGAGATGCAGCAGCGGCCGGGGCGGCCACAGGTTCCGGAGCGGTGGATTTTGACGTGTCCGCGGGCGCGGTGATATCATCGGCGCTTTCACCGTCGTCCAGCAGCACTGCAATCGGCGTGTTCACTTTAACCGCCTCGGTTCCCTCGGCCACCAGAAGTTTGCCGACCACGCCTTCGTCAACGGCTTCGAACTCCATGGTGGCCTTGTCGGTCTCGATCTCCGCCAGCAGATCGCCGGAGGATACGGTATCGCCTTCTTTCACAAGCCATTTTGCCAGCGTTCCTTCCTCCATCGTCGGAGAGAGGGCAGGCATCAGGATTTCGGTGGGCATGTCAGCGCTCCTCAATCAGAGTGATTTCGTCGAACGGCGCCTTGGGGCGCCCTGTGCCGCGGACGAGTTTTTTGATTGCGGCTTCGATTCTTCTTTTGTTTTCAGCCATCCAGACATAGGCGGTCTGATGTGATGGCCGCGATCCGATCAGGCGAAGATCCTGCGCCAGACGTTCCGGCACAAGTGCCATGACCTCCGCTCCATCAATGGTCATGGTCACGCGGTAACTCTCCGTTTCGGGATCGCGGCCCCTGATTTCCATGGTGTCCTACCGGTATGTCACTTGCCGGACCGCCGCGATGACCTCTTCGGTGGTCACCAGCGCCAGTTTCTCGAGATTGGCTGCATATGGCATCGGAACATCCTTGCCTGTGCAGTTGATCACAGGGGCGTCAAGGTAATCGAATGCCTCCTGCATCACCACGGACGAGATGTAGCTCCCGACCGAACCTTGCGGCCAGCCTTCTTCCACCGTCACAATGCGATTGGTCTTTTTCACCGAGTTGAGAATGGCTGCCGTGTCCATCGGGCGGATTGTGCGCAGATCGATAACTTCGGCCGAAATGCCGTCTTCGGCCAGTTTGTCCGCCGCCTCGAGCGCATATTGCATGCCAATGCCAAAGCTGACGATGGTGACGTCAGTGCCCTCGCGCCAGATCCGCGCCTTACCCAGTGGCACCACGAGGTCATCCACAACCGGGATGTCGAATGACCGGCCATACAGGATCTCGTTTTCCAGAAAGACCACCGGGTTGGGGTCGCGGATCGCGGCCTTGAGCAGACCCTTGGCGTCAGCGGCGGAATAGGGCATCGCCACCTTGAGGCCGGGAACCTGCATGAACCATGCGGCGAAATCCTGACTGTGTTGCGCGGCAACGCGCGCGGCCGCACCATTTGGGCCGCGGAAGACGATCGGGCAACCCATCTGGCCGCCCGACATGTAAAGCGTCTTGGCCGCCGAATTGACGATTTGGTCCATCGCTTGCATGGCGAAGTTAAAGGTCATGAACTCGACGATCGGCTTGAGACCGCCGAAGGCGGCGCCAACAGCGACACCGGCAAAACCGTGCTCGGTGATTGGTGTGTCGATCACCCGTTTGGCACCGAACTCATCCAGCATACCCTGACTGATCTTGTAGGCGCCTTGATACTCGGCGACCTCCTCGCCCATCAGGAAAACATCCTCGTCCGAGCGCATCTCTTCGACCATGGCATCGCGCAGAGCTTCGCGCACCGTTGTCTGTTTCATCTGCGCGTCGGCAGGCCAGTCCGGAGAGAGATCGGCGACCGGCGCCTCGGGCGCGGCGGTCGAAATCGGTGACGGGGCAGGGGCCTCGGCTGTCGGTGTCTCGGGTGCAGGGGCAAGCGCGACCGCATCCCCGACCTCTTCGCCGTCCTCGACAAAAATGGCGATGGGTGTGTTGACCTTCACCGCTTCGGTGCCCTCCTGAACAAGGATCCGGCCAACGGTTCCCTCGTCCACGGCTTCGAACTCCATCGTGGCCTTGTCGGTTTCGATCTCGGCGATGATGTCACCGGACGCAACGGTGTCGCCCTCCTTGACCAACCACTTGGCCAAGGTGCCTTCCTCCATCGTCGGGCTGAGGGCGGGCATGAGAATTTCTGTTGCCATATCAATGTTCTCCTGCGGCAGGCGTAATCAGCCCGACGATGTTGCCGTGACCGTCCTCGACATAGGCGCAGCGGCCAATTCCGGGATAGTCTGTCGGCGGCAGAGCTTCGGCGCCACCATTTTCCAGTGCCCAGGCATAAGAGGCATCGCAGTCTTCGACCTCGAAGGTCATCGTTCCACCCCGCACCGGTGAGCCGGGATCCGGGGCCGAACCCAGGCGGCGCATCATCCCGCCCGTCAGCGGAGAGTCCTGACCGATCTGATTGCCTTCGATCAGGTTGTATTCGACATCCTCACCACCGGGCATGGGTTCAAAACGCCAGCCCAGCAATCCGGCGTAGAACTGTCTGGCTTCAGCCGGGTTCGATACATGAATTTCGAAATGGGGCATCACGACACCTCGGCGTAGATGTCGGTCCAGAGCTCTTCGACGGCAGGCTCGGGGCTTTCCTTGGCAAAGTCGGCAGCCTTGCTGACAATCCCCTTGATCTCCTTGTCGATCGCCTTGAGATCGTCCTCGCTGGCATGTTTGCCTGACAGCAGAAGGTCGCGCACATGTTCGATCGGGTCGCTGGTTTCGCGGACCTTCTTCACCTCTTCTCGGGTCCGGTACTTGGCCGGATCCGACATCGAATGCCCACGATAGCGATAGGTTTTCACTTCGAGGATGTATGGCCCCTTGCCGGACCGGCAGTGCGCGATGGCCTTCTGGCCTGCTTCCCTGACGGCCAAAACGTCCATGCCGTTGACGATCTCGCCGGGAATGCCAAAGGCTTCGCCGCGATGATAGATATCCTTGGTCGAGGTCGAACGCTGCTGCGCGGTGCCCATGGCGTACTGATTGTTCTCGATGACGAACACCACTGGCAGTTGCCAGAGCGCGGCCATGTTGAAGGTTTCATAGACCTGCCCCTGATTGGCCGCGCCATCTCCAAAGTAGGTAAAAGTGACACGGCCATTGCCCTTGTATTTGTCGGCAAAGGCAAGCCCGGCTCCGATCGGCACCTGCGCCCCGACGATGCCGTGCCCGCCATAGAAGTGCTTCTCCTTCGAGAACATGTGCATCGAGCCGCCCTTACCCTTGGACAGCCCGCCGACACGGCCTGTCAGCTCGGCCATGACGCCGCCGGGATCCATGCCGCAGGCCAGCATGTGCCCGTGGTCCCGATAAGAGGTCAGCCGCTTGTCACCCTCCTCTGTGACGGATTCCAACCCGACGACAACGGCCTCCTGACCGATATACAAATGGCAGAAGCCACCGATCAGGCTCATGCCATAGAGCTGACCAGCCTTCTCCTCGAATCGCCGGATCAACAGCATCTCGCGGTAGTACGAGGTCAATTCCTCGGAGGAAACGTTTGATTTTTTTGTGGTTTTTCGCGTAGCCATGGCGGCACTCTCCCCTCGCGCCCAGATAGTTTAGCGTTAAACTATAAGTAGATCATATCGTCGCATGTGACGAGGGGGAATGTCACCCTGCCGGCAGACGCCACAGCGCGAAGAAAAAAGATGATTGTGCCGGATGTCAGCGGATGACGATTTCGTCCGATCGCAGCACCCCGAGGACAGCGCGAGCTTGCTGATCGAGAAGGTCGAGATCAAGGTAATCGTCTGACAGGCGGCGGGTGAGGTTTTCCATTTCACCGATCTGCGCGTTCAGCCGGTCAAGATCCCGTTCCAGAGCCTGCGCCTCGGCGGAGATCTCCACCCGGCGGAACAGACCGAAATCGCCCTGCACTGCGGCAAAGGTAAAATAGCTTGCCAGCGCAAATGCCACCGCAAAAAACATCAGGGGGCCAAATCTGAAACGGTTGGACCGGATCACGTCAAAAATACCTGCGCTTTGCCTGTCTGCTCTGTTCGTTCCCGCGTTCGTTCACGGGCTTTCCAAGCGTTATGACACAGGTGATTCGCCTTGTGAATCCCTCTTGAACACCCACATGGTCTTTTTTTGGTTTCCTGTGCTGCGGTGGAACGCAGCCAATGCGGAACCATCTTTGACGGGCCGGGACGGTCAGTCCCGGCTTCCGTTCAGAGCAGCCACCCCGGGCAGCGTCTTGCCTTCCATCCATTCCAGGAACGCGCCGCCGGCGGTTGAGATATAGGTGAAATCCTCGGCCGCGCCCGATGCGTTCAGGGCGGCAACCGTATCGCCGCCACCGGCCACCGAGATCAGCTTGCCCGCGCGCGTCAGTGCCGCTGCCTTCAGCGCGGCGGCGTTAGTGGCGGCGTCAAAGGGTTCCAGTTCGAACGCGCCCAGCGGACCGTTCCAGATAACGGTCTGGCTCTGTGCAAATATACCGGTGATGACGTCGACACTGTCCGGGCCGGCATCAAGGATCAGGCCATTCTCGGGGCATTGATCCGCAGGCAGCACCAGATGCGGTGCGTGGCTTTCGAATTTCTCCGCGACCACGATGTCAGTTG
The DNA here is from genome assembly GCF_049801055.1 of Primorskyibacter sp. S87. NCBI lineage: Bacteria > Pseudomonadati > Pseudomonadota > Alphaproteobacteria > Rhodobacterales > Roseobacteraceae > Primorskyibacter > Primorskyibacter sp. S87. The sequence continues at coordinate 169,078 of NZ_JBNAGF010000006.1, forward strand.
GCAGGATCACTTTGCAACCGGTGCTGTCGGCTTTGGCGAGGATTTCCGCGGCGGTGTCTTTCATGATCCGCTCGGCGAGCGATTTGCCCACGTGATGGCCCTGCGCCACCAGAAACGTGTTGGCCATGCCGCCACCGATCACGAGGTAATCCACCTTTTCAATCAGGTTCGACAGCAGTTCCAGCTTGGTCGATACCTTTGCACCGCCGACAACGGCCGTCACCGGGCGCTTTGGGGCGCCGAGCGCGGATTCCAGTGCCTCAAGTTCGGCCTGCATCAACCGTCCGGCACAAGAGGGCAGCAACCGTGCGATTGCCTCGGTCGAGCTGTGCGCCCGGTGCGCGGCCGAGAACGCATCGTTGCAGAACACATCGCCAAGTCGGGCCATGCCTGCCGCCAGTTCGGGATCGTTCTTGGTCTCAGCGGCATGAAAACGGGTGTTTTCCAGCAACAGAACCTCGCCCGGCTGCAATGACTCGGCGGCCAGTTCGGCAGCGGTTCCGACACAGTCGGCAGCAAACAGAACGCGGGTTTCAAAGGCGCGCTCCAGCGTCGGAACCAGCTTGTTCAGCGACAGGTTCTCGCGGCGTTCACCGCCCGGGCGACCGAAATGCGCCAGCAGGATCGGGCGGCCGCCAGCGGAAAGGATATCACGCACGGTCGGAGCGATGCGCCGGATCCGGGTGCTGTCGGTCACAACCCCGTCCACGACCGGAACGTTGATATCAACCCGCACCAGCACACGCTTGCCGTTCAGATCCATGTCATCGAGAGTTTTCCAGCCCATGTCCCGCATTCTCCTGCATCCAACTTTTCCCGCTTCTCTAACGGAAAGTGCGACCGGGTCAATGCCGCGACTTGTCCATTCTGTCCCGCGTGATTAGGTTCGCCGCAAGCGATATGACAGGAGGGCCCAAATGGCCGATATCAACGATCCCGAAAACACCATCATCGTCGAGTTGAAAGATGGCAATGTCGTCATCGAACTGCTGCCCGACGTGGCTCCGAAACATGCCGAGCGGATGAAGGAACTGGCCCGTGCCGGTGAGTATGACAACGTGGCCTTTCACCGGGTAATCGACGGTTTCATGGCACAGACCGGCGATGTCCAGCACGGCGACATGGAAGACGGGTTCAACATCCGTATGGCCGGCACAGGTGGCTCGTCGATGCCGAACCTGCCAGCCGAATTTTCCAAGCTGCCGCATGATCGTGGAACACTGGGCGCCGCGCGTTCGGCCAACCCGGATTCGGCCAATTCGCAGTTCTTCATCAACTTCAAGGACAACCATTTCCTCAATGGCCAGTACACGGTCTATGGTCGTGTGATCGAGGGTATGGAGCATGTGGATGCCATTACCCGTGGCGAGCCGCCTGCAAGCCCTGACCGGATGATCAGCGTAAAGGTGGCCTCCGATGCGTAAACTGGCAGCCCTTCTGGCGCTGGTTGCCAGCCCTGCACTTGCCACCGAGCTCACAATCGAGATCGAAGGCGAGGCGAACGGCACCGTCACCATCGATCTGTTCGAAGACGTGGCCCCGGGCCACGTCGAGCAGATCGCTGCTCTGGCTGCCGAAGGAAAATATGACGGGGTGGTCTTTCACCGCGTGATAGACGGCTTCATGGCGCAGACCGGCGACGTTCAGTTCGGCAAGATGGGCGGTGACATGAGCCGCGCGGGCATGGGCGGATCCGAGCGGCCTGACCTCACGGCCGAATTCTCGAAAGAGTCGTTCGACCGCGGCGTCGTGGGAATGGCCCGCGGCCCCAATCCCAACAGCGCCAATTCGCAGTTCTTCATTATGTTCGCTCCGGCACCGCACCTTAACGGTCAGTATACGATCGTCGGCAAAGTCACCGATGGGATGGACGTGGTCGATGCGATCAAACGGGGCACTGGCAACAATGGTTCGGTTGTCGGTCAGCCTGACATGATGAAATCTGTCACTGTCATCAAGTGACCTGAAAATCGGGCAGGGGGGCTGTGCTCCCCTGTCTCAATCGCGGGCATTCCCTCTGCCAGCCCCACGTTGGCAGGTCGATCTGCTATCGTCCGGTCAACTCTCCGTGTGGCTATCTGGTCAAACCAGCCGGGGATGGTCAGTCTGATCCCGCCGGAGCGGAGACAGACAATGCTCGCCAGAGTTTTTCTTTTTGCGTTTCTCCTAGCAGGGGCCGTTCAGGCCGACCCTGCCAAATGGCGCGTGGAATGGCCGGAAACCAATTTTGCCCAAAGCGCAGTGGCGGATTGGTCCGAGATCCGTTCAGGCGGCCCTCCGAGGGACGGGATTCCCGCAATCGATGCCCCCCGGTTTCTTCCTGCGAGCGCTGAAAACCGGATAGGCGAGAGAGAGCCGGTAATCACGATCGAGCTCAAAGGGGGCAGACCGCGGGCCTATCCGATCCGCTACCTGATCTGGCATGAGATTGTGAATGACGAGGTTTCAGGAATACCTGTGGCGGTCACGTTCTGCCCGTTGTGCAATTCGGCTCTCGTTTTTGATCGCCGCACCCCGAAAGGAACGCTCAGCTTCGGGGTCAGCGGCAAGCTGCGCCATTCCGACATGGTGATGTTCGACCGACAGACCGAAAGCTGGTGGCAGCAGGCAACCGCAACTGCCATCGTCGGAGACCTGACCGGGACAACTCTGGTTGCGCTGCCCGGCTGGATGGAGAGCTGGGCCGACTACCGGGGCCGCAATCCGGACGGTTTGGTGATGGACGAACCCGACTTTAACAGAGCCTATGGTCGCAACCCCTATCGCGGGTATGACAGCGCCCGTCAGCCGTTTCTCTATGACGGCGCTTTGCCACCAAACGGCGTTCCGCCCCTGATGCGCGTTGTGCGCGTGGGCAACCGGGCCTGGACACTGGAACGGCTTCGTGAGGCCGGAACCGTGACCGAGGCCGGTGTTACCATCAACTGGCAACCCGGACAGGCTTCGGCTCTGGATGCCGGCAGGATTGCGCGGGGGCGGGATGTCGGATCAATCCGCGTGCAGGACGGGCAGGGGCGCGACCTGCCGCATGATGTGATGTTCGCCTTTGCCTTCCACGCCTTCTGGCCTGATGGCGTCTGGATGCATTCCGAATGAGCCGCGGCAGTTGCTCAGAGGCACGCAACCGGAACCCACTCATCTGCCAAAAGAAAACGCGCCGCGGACACCCGCAGCGCGTTCAATGTCTGGCTGAGTAAGGTTGCCGGATCAGGCGCCCTGTGTGGCCTTCGGAGCCGCAGCTGCCGCAGCCGGGTTGCCGGCGGGCTTGTTCGAACGGCCGGGGTTCAGCGGATCGTCCTGACGCTGCACCGAGCCTTCAAAATGCGCGCCGCTTTCGATTGCGATGGTCTTATGGATGATATCGCCTTCGACCCGCGCGGTTGCGGTCAGACGCACCTTGAGGCCGCGCACGCGGCCGACGATACGGCCATTGATTACAACGTCATCAGCGGTGACTTCGCCCTTGATGGTTGCGGATTCACCGATGGTCAGCAGATGCGCACGGATATCGCCCTCAACCGTGCCTTCGACCTGAATGTCGCCGCTGGTCTTGAGGTTACCGGTGATGTGCAGGTCCGATGACAGAATCGATGCAGGGGGCTTGGCCTTGGGTGCGCTTGCCTTGAAATCGCTCTGTGCGGGAGCCGCTGCCGGTGTGCTCGCCGGCGTCGGTGCCGGAGTCTGCTCGGGGGATTTCGCGCCAGGCTCGTTGATTTTGCTCTTAGAAAACATTGCGTGCAGCCTTGATGTAGGTCATTGGGTTAACAGGTCGTTTGTTGACGCGGATCTCATAGTGCAGATGCGTGCCGGTCGACCGTCCGGTGCTACCCATATCAGCAATATGATCCCCACGCGAGACCCTTTGGCCGGCCTTCACGCGAATGCGTGAGTTGTGGGCATAGCGGGTCTCGATTCCGAATGCATGCTGGATCACGACAAGGCGTCCAAAGCCCGATTGCCAGCCTGCATGTTTCACCACCCCGTCCGCCGTGGCAAAGATGTCGGTGCCGTGTGGGCCGGCAAAATCCAGCCCGTTATGCATCCGGCGTCCTCCGGTCTTGGGGTCGCGGCGATAGCCATAGCCGCTGGTAAAGCGCACTGCTGCACGGACCGGGCTTGCAAATGGGGCCTGCTGCGCTGCGATGCGGTAAAGATTGAGCGTATCCATCTGATTGAGGATCTGGTTTGTGCGCAGCTCGTCGGCCGAGGGCTCCTCACCGCGCGTGCTCAGGGATAAAGGGGTCAGCGGACCGCCCTGACCGCTATATCCGCGCCGTACCTCTTCGAGGATCCGGTCAGTAGGCATGCCCGCCTGTCGGAACATCTTGTCCAGCGGTTCAACCGAGATCGCCATCGCCTCTTCGAGCTGGCGGAAGATCTGGTCGTTCTTTTCACGCATCAGCTTGATTTCGAGCTCAAGCCCGTCCCGCTGGTTCAGCGCATCCTGAGCATCGGCAAGGATCTGGTCGCGTTCGGCGGCCGTTCGGGCAAGCGCGTCGGTCATGAAACCGGCCGAGGCCAGCAGTTCGGCCGGGGCCACATGAGCCGACCCTTCTTCTTCGGCCTGCAAAGCGGCAAGGGCCGTGCGGGCCGTCTCGCGTTCTTTCATGGTGTCACGCAGGGTGGTCTGGATCACCTCGATACCCGTCTCCAGCTCTCGCCTGCGGGTCTCGCTTTCAAGTAATTCAGATTGCATGACGGAAATCTGAACCAGCGCGGCGTTGAACCGTTCATGTGCGGCAAGGGCTTCTTCTTCACGGGTGTCGCGTTCTATCGAGATCTGGTTCAGACGTTCCTGATAGGTGCGCTGGTCACGCTTGGCCTGTTCGCGGAAATTCCCCGAACCGATGCTGTCCATCAGCAGAATGGCGGTGGCGATGATGGACCATGCGACCGCCAGCGACACGCCGGTAAAGGCAATCAACTGGGTCTCGGGCCGGAGCCGAATGAACCTGGTGTCGGTATCCGACTTCAGAAAGACCCGGCGCTCTGGAAAATGCCGTTCCAGCAGCGCATGAAACTTGATCGCCAGCCGAGTTCGCACGCGTTCCTATCCTCATCCATCCCGTATCCGGTGGCTTGCCGAGTTGGGCTGCACACCTTTTGGGGGCACTGCATATCCCGAGCTTTGAATATGGGCAAGAAACTTTGCCAAGCCGCGCCATTTGACCCCACGTAGCCACCGGAACTGGCAGAAAACCGCCGATATTCAGGTGGTTGCAATGGGCGAAATCATGCTCTGGATGCCGGGTTGCCTTCGGCCAGTGGCCAGTAGAAATCCGGGGGCAGCCCCGCCTCGGCGCGTTTTTCTTCGTTGAATGGCGGTTTCAGCGCGCCGTGGAAGTAGCGCCGCACAAGGGCGTGAAACACTTCTTTGGGGTCAGAGTTCTCGCGGCCGCACAAAAAGTGAAACCACTTAGAACCATAGGCGACGTGCCCGACTTCTTCGGCATAAATGATGTCGAGCGCGGCCACCACATCGTCAAGCCCGGCCTTGCGAAATAACTCGATCATGCCCGGCGTCACGTCCAGCCCGCGCGCCTCCAGCACCATTGGCACCACGGCCAGCCGACCCATGAGATCTTCGGCCGTGTCCTCGGCTGCCCGCCACATGCCGGCATGAGCAGGAAGCGCACCATAGTGACTGCCTAGTGCTTCAAGGCAGTCGCATATCAAGTTGAAATGTTTCGATTCTTCGTCCGCAGCTTTGACCCAGTCATCGAAGAACCCCATCGGCATCGGCACATGAGAGAACCGCGCGATAATGTCCCAATGCAAATCCACCGCGTTCAGTTCGATATGGGCCACCGCGTGCAGCATGGCGAGCCGTCCCGCCTCTGATCCCGGCCGGCGGCGGGGCACATCCCGAGGCGACAGCAGCTCAGGCCTGTCGGGTCGCGCCGGATGCAGCGGCGGGTTGGCCGTGCCGATCGGAATCGCAGGCCGGTCACCGGCGCGTGCAGCAAACCATTCAGCAGCGTATCGGCGCGACAGGGCGGTTTTGGCGCGCCCGTCAGCCGTGGTCAGAACCTCGTTGGCCCGTTCGGCCAGCGAAAGATCGGAACTTGGGTCTTGTTCATGGTCGGTCATGCAGTGCTGCATTCCCAATTCCGGACGCAAAGTCCAGAGGCCACGCGGTCAATCTCGCCGATGGCGAGCCTTTGGCACGCGTTTCCCATGGGGAGTTTCCGATAGGGGAGCCCTCTTTCCTCTGGTTCGCAAGGCGCCTTACCTAGCGTCAATTTGCGCGAATTTCCTTTCTGGTCAAACCCGGAAGCCGCTGTTAAAGGGGCCGCCAATGAATGTGGAACGACCTGTTGCCCCCGGCGCATCTGACAATGGCGCCGACCCCAGCGAAGGCCCGGCCCGTCTGACGCGCGCCGGTAAAACGGATTCGCCTGCTCGTCTGAATATGGATGGCGTGAGCTATACCAAAGGAACCACATTGGTTCTGTCAGATATCTCATTGGATCTGACCGCCCGACGCATCGGTGTCGTTGGGCGCAATGGCTCAGGGAAATCGACGCTTGTTCGCATGTTCTGCGGGCTGATAGAACCGGATGAAGGGCAGGTATCCGTCGACGGTATCGACTGTTTCTCGGACAGAAAGGCGGCGCTGGAAACTGTCGGCATCCTGTTCCAGAATCCGGATCACCAGATCATCTTTCCAACCGTTGGCGAAGAAGTTGCATTCGGCCTGCGCCAGATGGGCCAGGCCAAGGCCGACGCCGCACAGGCCGCGCAGGCGGCGCTTGACCGGTTCGGGCGTGGCGCATGGTTTGACCGGTCCGTGCAGACGCTTTCTCAGGGGCAGCGGCACCTCGTCTGCCTGATTTCCGTTCTTGCGATGCAGCCAAAGGTTATCTTTCTCGATGAACCCTATTCCGGGCTCGACATTCCGACCACTCGCGCCCTGCGCCTGTTGCTGGACGATATCGACGCCACGGTCGTGCATGTAACCCATGATCCTGCCAGCCTGAAAGGCTACGATCAGGTGATCTGGCTGGAGGGTGGCCAGATCGCTGCGCAGGGTGATACCGGGAAGGTGCTGGATCAGTTTCTGGCTCAGATGGACAGGGAAGGGGGCAAGGATGCTTTCGCTGACCTCTCCGGTTAAGACCCGCTATCACCGGTTGCCCGCCGGGGCCAAGCTGCTTGGGCTGTCGCTCGTCACATTCCTGCTGTTCGTGATTGACGCTCCTGTCTTCCCGGTTGCCGTGCTGGTCTTGACCGCAGTGCTTTACCTCGCGCCGGGACCGTCCTTCTGGGCCGAGGGGCTGCGCCTGTTGCGTCCGGTCGTTTTCTTTGTTGCGGTTGTGATGGTCTGGCATCTGATCACCTCGGACATTCTTGACGGTATTCTGATCTGTCTGCGCCTGGTCGCCGCGGTCGCGCTGGCCAACCTTGTGACCATGACAACACGCCTCGAAGACATGCTGGATGTGGTGCGCAGGCTGTTTTCTCCGTTGCGCCGCTTTGGCCTGTCACCGGACATCATCGCCTTTGCCGTGGCGCTGGTGGTGCGGTTTGCCCCAGTGTTGCTCGACAAAGGATCGCAGCTGGCCGAGGCATGGCGGGCGCGCAGTTCCAAGTCCGCGCGTTGGAACATCGTTTTACCGCTCACACTGGTCGTGCTGGACGACGCCGATCACGTGTCCGAGGCGCTGCGCGCTCGGGGCGGGCTTGATACCACTCACTGAGGAGACTGAAACAGATGGAAAGAAACGTGGTGCTGATCGCGCTGTTTGCGGCGCTGATCGCGATTTTGGGGCTGATCCCCAAGATCAACCTGATCTCGGGCGTGCCGATCACCGCGCAGAGCCTTGGCGTGATGCTGTGCGGAACTGTGCTGGGGGCGCGCAGGGGGGCACTGGCCGTGTTGTTGTTTCTGTTGCTTGTGGCGCTGGGTCTGCCGCTGCTCGCCGGTGGACGGGGTGGTCTGGGCCTCTTTGTCTCTCCGTCGGCGGGTTTCCTGATCGGTTTCCCCATTGCCGCCTTTGTGGCCGGGTTCATCGTCGAGAAGCTGAACTCGGTGCCAATCACTGCATCGGCCATTCTCGGTGCCGTGGTGGGTGGCATCATCGCGCTCTACATTCCCGGCACCATTGGTATGGCGATCACGCTCGACAAGTCGCTGGCCGAGGCTTCGGCGCTGGCGTTGCCCTTCCTGCCCGGTGATCTGATCAAGGCCGGGATTGCGGGCATGCTGACCGGTGCACTTGCCAAGGCCCGGCCCGAGGCGGTGCTGTCGCGCGCCTGAGACAGAACGACAAGCAATTGGAGAGGCCCTGCGATCTGTCCCGGGGCCTTATCCTGATTAGCTCTTGCCGATTTGTGGCGCCTCGTTGCGCTCTGTCATCGAGTAATCCCGGTGAACTGCAAAAACCCGCACTGTCTCTGCGCCCCCTTCGACGGCCCGCTCGGCCAGATCGGTTGCTGTAGCAGGATCGGTTGCTTCGCCGAGGGTTACAAAGAAATCTGGTCTGGTGATGCTTTCGTAGGCCCGGCCGCCATGTGCGGTCACCGCATTTCCGTATGAAGCCACGATGTATCGGTTCCCGGTCCCGGCGAGGTTCCCGGAACCTGGCCGTTCAAGGGCCTGCTGCCCCACCCGAATTCGGTAATCTTGGAATATCTCCCTCCTCCCCGCGATCTGACTTTGCTGATGGCTGGAGTCGCGCCGCCATGCATCTATCGCGCCCTCATCCTTCCAGAGTTGATGCGAAAGCAGCGCATCGGGATCGTCCAGCGGGCGGAACCGTTCAAGATATATCAACCCCTTATGCCGTTCGAGGCGGGGCTTGAGAACGTCCACATGGGTAAAATAGTCCGCCAGCTTTCCGGCTTTGGGGACAACATCAAAGAACAGGCAGTGCATCGGCTGACCTCGGCGCGTTGGCAATAGTGTTTACCGGAGTTTAGCCGCGCCAACCGCAGGGGGAAGGCTGCAATTTCCGAAGCCAGCAACAAACCGGACGTTAATCGGCTTCGAGGACCAGAGCCGAGCCAAGACCGCCTGCGGCCGCAATGGCGGCAAGGCCGCGCCCGCCGGTCGCCCGAAGGTCGTGATATAGCCGCACGGCCAGAACTGCGCCCGAGGCGCCGATCGGGTGCCCGCGCGCCAATGCACCACCCTTGCAATTGACGATCTCCGGAGGCAGCCCCGCCTGTTCGATACAGGCAATGGCTTGTGCCGCATAGGCTTCCATGATCTCGACCGCAACCAGATCAGTTGCGGCAAGGGAAGTCCGCTCAAGTGCCAGTTCAATGGCCGCTACCGGGGCGATGCCCGGCATTTCCGGAGGGCCACCGCAAGACGCCCCGCCCAAAATTCGCGCTGACGGCACGCCCAGTCGCGACTTCACCCGGTCAGACACTACAAGGCAGAACGCGGCCCCATCCGCAGCAACCGCGGTGTTGGCGCCGGTGATGCTGCCACTGATAACGGGCGCGCGATCACTAAGCCGTGGGGAAAGCCGTCGGGCAAACGGATCGTAGGCGACGGCGTCTGCACCCATCGGAACGATTTCACCAGCGAGCTCGATCCGCGCGGCAAGTGCCGCAGCGTGGCTGCGGGTCGACCAGTTGTCCTGTCGTTCCCGGTCGATCCCAAGCTGCCGGGCCAGCGCGTCAGCGGCGTCGGCCATGTCCGGGTCGCGATTGGGCCAAGGAGCGAATGGCGGCTGGTCGTATGGTTCCGGGGGGCTGCCATCGGCAGGATTGCGCATCCGCACCGGTCTGCGCGAGTAGCTCTCGGCCCCGCCTGCAAGCACCACGTCGGCCTGACCAGAAACCACCATCGCCTGTGCCAGCAGGATCGCGTCCAGCCCGCCACAGCATTGCCGGTCGATACTCAACCCACCGATCCGATCAGGAAGGTTCGCCCACAAGGTCGCCATACGTGCGGGATTGCCGCCGCCGCCCATGGCATTGCTCAGGATCACCTCGTCGACATTCGCGGGGGCCATCCCCGCATCGTCGAGGCAGGCAAGGAGAACCGGGGCGGCAAGTTCATGCAGGTCCAGCCCGGACAGCGCCCCGCCGCGCGGAACGACTGCGGACCGCCGCGCGGCAATCACATGGGCGGAATGCGCGGTGCGGGAGGTCACGGCGCGTTTCCCACAATTCTTTGCAGATGTTGCAGATCGGTTTTTCCCGAGGGCAGGCGCGGCCAGTCCGTGATCGGCAGCATCTGGCGCGGGGCCATCATCGGGCCGAACGTCCGGCGGCAGGCGGCGGCCAGTTTCTCGAGATCGCTCTCGTCCAGATCTGCGTGCAGACAAGCGACCGGAACCGTTCCCCGTTTTGAATCCGCACGCGGAAGTACTGCCGCCTCGCGAATACCGGGCTGTGCCCGAAGATAAGTTTCGATTTCTTCCGGGAAAAGGTTCTGGTCCGCGACGGTGAACATGCGATCACTGCGCCCGACCAGATGGAGATACCCCTGCGCGTCAAGGTAACCGACGTCGCCCACGGTCAGGTAGCCCTCGTTCCATCGGGTTCGCTCGGCTCGACCCTCGGCATAGCCTTCAAAGAGATAGGGGCTGCGCACCCAGATTTCACCGGCCGTCCCTGGCGGGCAATTGTGGCCGTCCATGTCCCGGATATGCAGTTCGACCCGGGGATAGGCCCGCCCGACAGATCCGGGTGGGGTGTCTTCATCGGCAAGCGTGATGAAGCTGGTTTCACTGGCCCCGTAGAACACCGAGATCTGCGCGTTGGGAAACAGCGCGGCTGACTGAGACCTTGTCCTCTCGTCCAGAAATCCACCGCCAATGGCGACCCGGCGCGTGGCAGTCACAGTGCCGTCCCCGGCAACATCATGAAGCAGGCGCAACTGGGCCGGAGTCGCATAGAGCAATGTCGGAGGTGTCGCGACAAGGGCAGCCCACTGGCGGCGGACAGGAAGGGTGGAAAGCACGTCGAGGCACGCCCCGACATGCAACGCTTCGAGCAGGGCGTACAGCGCCAGAGAATGCCGCAACTCACCCAACACCGCATAGCGGTCAGCCGCGCCCAGTGACCAGCGTGTGGCATTCACATCAAAGCTCTTGGTCCAGCTCTCCAATGTGCGGCGTATGCGCTTGCTGGCACCGGTAGTTCCGGAACTGAAACACTGAAAACACCCCGGCCTGCCTTTCGCAGAGGGCCGGGGTTGCCCAATGCAGAACTCCTGCCCATGCGAAAGACAAGAGAGCAATTCGCGCACCGCCGGGGCGGCCGGGTTGGGTTGAATGAAACGCACCCGGTCATCGGCAGGATCAGAAACCGGGCATTCGGTGCCTGCAACTGGTTGACCATCCACGAACAGGCGCAGCGGGTCCGGTAGCCGGAAGGGCGTATGGCGGTCTGCGGAAGATCCGTGGATATGTTGCGATGCAGGCACGATCGGGCAGCGTCAGCCCAGGGCCTTTGCGGCCTCCAAAACCTCGTCGACATGGCCTTCGACTTTCACTTTACGCCAGACGTGGGCAATCTTGCCGTCGGCGTCGATCAGGAAGGTGGTTCTGTCGATCCCCATGAACTTGCGTCCATACATGTTCTTTTCAATCCAAACGCCAAAGCGTTCACAGACATCGCCGTCCGCATCGGACAAAAGCGGCGTCGTCAGGTTGTGTTTCGCGACGAATTTGTCATGGCTTTTGACAGTGTCTTTCGAGATCCCGTAAACCTGCACGCCCTTGGCGGCAAAGTCTTGCAGAAGCTCGGAAAATCCGATGGATTCTATGGTGCAGCCCGGGGTATCATCACGCGGGTAGAAAAACAGGACGACGGGCGAACCGCGCAGGTCTGACAACGTGACCTCTCCACCGCCATCGCGCGGCAGGGTGAAATCGGGTGCGGTGTTCGTGATGTCGAGCATTTGAATCTCCGGTTGTCGGTTGGAAATGGATGGAGCACACATAGGTCGCAACGTGCAAGTGGAAAGGCTTCGAAGTGTCCGGGGAAGAGGCTGACAAGGTACAGGGCCCCGAAGGCCAGCCGTTTCGGCCCAAGCCGCGTTTTTCGCGAGCGCGCCGGACATCCGTTTGGACATTGCGTCTTCTGATCTTCGTCGGGTCGGTTCTGGTTCTGGGCGCGGTTTTTTCAATAGGCAAGGTCGTCAGCGCTCCGGACTGGTTGCGCGACCGGGTCGAAACCCGGATCCAGCAGAACCTCGGCGGGATGCAGCTCAGGTTCGGTGATCTGCAATTTGTTCTGCTCAAGGGGTTGCGGCCCCGCGTCCTGCTGCAGAATCTTGAGCTGGACGCACCCGACGGACGACCAGTGCTCAGGCTCAGTTCGGCCGAAGCCTCCCTGTCGATGGAGGCGCTTACACAGGGCAAAATCCAGCCTCGTCGCATTCGTCTGACCGAAGCGGTCGCGTTGCTCAGCCGGGCAAAGGATGGGTCGTTGTCGATCGCGCTGGGCGGGGATCCGATGGAACGCGCACCCAGCCTGCCCGAACTGGTCGAGCGGCTGGACGCGGTGTTTCTCTCGCCACAGCTTTCCAGCCTCTATGCCGTTGAAATGGAGGCTTTGACCCTGCGGTTCGAGGATGCCCGTGCCGGTCGAGCCTGGACCTTGGATGGCGGTCGCGTGAACATGCAGCGCGCGGATGAAAACCTGCGGGTGTCCGCCGGGTTCTCGGTGTTGGGCGGGCTGGACGTAGCAGGCGCGGTGGAGGCGAATTATACCAGCCGTCTTGATGGCCCCGCTGCGGAATTCGGGATCAATGTCACGGATATTCCGGCTCAGGATATCGCATCGCAAAGCGTGGCCTTCGGTTGGGTTTCGGCGCTCAGGGCACCGATTTCCGGCGCTTTGCGCGGCAGCGTGGATGGGCAGGGTGGCTTGGGCCCGATTTCAGCCACCTTGCAGATCGGTGCCGGCGCGGTCCGGCCCAACGAGGGCACGCGGCCGATCCCGTTTCGCGAGGCGCGGACCTATCTGACCTTTCGCCCCGATCAGGGGGTTCTGGAGTTTTCCGAGATTTCCGTGGACAGTGGCTGGCTATCGGGCATTGCCGAAGGGCGCGCCTATCTGGGTGGTGTAGAACAGGGACAGCTGACGGATCTGGTTGCCCAGCTCCGGGTCGAGAACCTGCGGGTCAGTCCTCCGGGGGTCTACGAGCAGCCGCTGACGCTTTCGGGCACAACCGATTTCAGCCTGGAACTGGCCCCGTTCCGTTTCCGGCTTGGGCAGATGACGGTCTCGGACGGAACAACCACCGTGCACATGGATGGCGAAGTGCTGGCGCAACCCAATGGCTGGCAGCTGGCGGCGGATCTGGGCATTGACAGCTTGACGCCGGAACACCTCATTACCCTGTGGCCCGAAGCTCTGGCGCCCAAGCCGCGCAAATGGGTGGCAGACAACCTTACCGGAGGCGACCTGCATGGCGTTGATGTGGGATTGCGGCTGGCACCCGGAGAAAAACTGCGGCTGGCGGGCGATTTCTCGTTCGAAGATACCTCGATCCGATACGTCAAGACGATGCCGCCGATCACCGGCGCGACCGGGCAGGTGACGCTGTTCGGAACCCGGTTCGCGGTCAGTCTCAGCGAAGGACAGGTTCAACCGTTTCAAGGCGGGCCCATAGACGTCAAAGGGTCTTCCTTCATCATACCTGATCTGGGAATTCCCAAGGCGGCGCCCGGTGTCGCGCGCCTGCAGGTCGAGGGCGACGTCACCGCAGCGATGGCGATGCTCAACACGCATCCCCTTAAGGTTCTGAAGGACACGCCATTGCCGATTGCCCTTGCTGACGGCCAGGCGCGGGCATCCGGCCTGTTGGCCCTGCCGCTGAAAAAGAAGGTTCCGATCGAAGAGATCAAGTTCCACTTCGATGGCACGCTTGAGAATATGAGCTCTGACGTGTTGGTGCCGGGGCAAGTTCTCAGGGCCGGGCAACTGCGCGTCCGGGGCGATCAGAGCGGGGTCGAGATTTCCGGAAATGGTCAGGTCGGGGATGTCCCCGCAACGGCCACGTGGCGCCAACCGATTGGTCCAGGTGCGCCAAAAGCCAGTCGCGTCGAGGGCGAGGTTGAGCTGTCTCAGGTCCTGGTCGACACATTCGGCATCGGATTGCCGGATGGAACGGTCAACGGTGCGGGGCCGGGGCAGTTCACACTGGATCTGGCACCCAAGTCTCCGCCGGTCGTGAAAGTGTCCTCGACCCTCGAAGGGGTGGGGCTGCGCATGGCGCCGCTAGGCTGGTCAAAACCGGCAAGCACAACCGGACTGTTCGAATTGACTGGAGTTTTGGGTGAACGGGCCGAAGTGCAGCGGCTTGTGCTGCAGGCGTCGGGGCTTTCCCTCACCGGAACGGTGCTGAACCGGGTCGGCGGCGGGCTTGAAAGGGCTGTGCTGAGTTCGGTCCGGCTGGGCGGCTGGCTGGACGCGGCGGTGCAACTGACCGGGCGCGGCGATGCTCCGCCCTCGATCAACGTCCTGAGCGGCCGGGTCGACCTGCGGAAGGCGGATTTCGGAACCTCGGGCGGCAGCAGCAGTCAGGGCCAGAGCGGGCCGCTGCGGGTTTCGCTGCAGAATCTTCAGATCACCGACAGCCTGTCCCTGCGAAATTTCCAGGGCGAGTTCTCGACGGCACGGGGATTGGATGGCCCGTTCAGCGGGCAGGTCAATGGCCAGACCACCGTAACCGGGCGGGTAGTGCCCGAAGCGGGGCGAACGGCAGTTCAGATTCAATCCGAAGACGCCGGTGGCGTATTCAGGTCGGCCGGGATCTTGACACAGGGTCAGGGCGGCAGTTTCAACATGACCCTGCGGCCCGTTGGCGCGGCCAGCTACGACGGTTCCCTTCAGGTGCGCAACGCCCGTATCAAGGATGCGCCGGTGATGGCTGCGCTGCTCAACGCCGTCAGCATTGTCGGGCTGGTGGACGAGATGGCCGGGCAGGGGATCCTGTTCACGTCAGCCGAAAGCACCTTCCGCATTGACCCCGGCAAGTTGTCGATTCTCTCAGGAAGCGCCGTCGGACCGTCCATCGGTCTGTCGATGGATGGCACATACGACACGGTGAAAGACTGGCTGGCGATGCGTGGCGTGATCTCACCGGTCTACATGCTGAATGTCATCGGTAGCGTCCTGACCCGCAAGGGAGAAGGTATGATCGGATTTACCTACACGCTTGCGGGCCCGGCCAGCGATCCCTCGGTGCAGGTCAACCCGCTCTCAGGCCTTGCGCCGGGCATGTTCCGCGAGATCTTCCGGGAGGATGCACCGGAAGCCCCCCAGCCGGGGCAGCCGGTCAAGCAGCGCGAGCCGCGGAAACCGGCGGCAGGCGGAGACCGGTAACGAAACGGTCAGGTGTGGTCATTCTCAACAACGCGATCTATAGGGCGGCCATGAAACTCAGCGATTTCGATTTCGATCTGCCCGACGACCTGATTGCGACCCGCCCGGCGGTGCCGCGGTCTTCGGCGCGGCTCTTGGTTGCCCAAGGCGATGTGATAACGGACAGCACGGTGTCCAGCCTGACCAACTGGCTGCGGCCCGGTGATCGGCTGGTGCTCAACGATACGCGGGTCATTCCGGCGCGCCTGAGCGGCACCCGGCGCCGTATCAGTGCACAGGGCGAGACCGAAGCTCGGATCGAAGTCACCTTACTGGAACCGCGCGCCGACGGCAGCTGGGGCGGGCTGCTGAAACCGCTCAAGAAGGTGAAGCCGGGCGAAGTCATCCGTTTCTCTGCCGACCTTTCGGCCACGCTGGAAGGCGTGCAGGACGGGCAGGGCGCGTTGCGTTTCAACCTGAACGGCGATGATTTTGATGCGGCACTGGCCGAGGCCGGAGCAATGCCCCTGCCGCCCTACATTGCCGCCAAACGCGCCGCAGACGAACAGGACAAGACCGATTACCAGACGGTCTGGGCCCGCCATTCAGGAGCAGTCGCCGCTCCAACCGCATCGCTGCATTTTGACGAACCTTTGCTGGCGGCTTTGCGGGCTTTCGGCGTCGACTTTACCCATGTGACGCTACATGTGGGCGCAGGGACGTTCCTTCCGGTGAAGGTCGAGGACGTGACCACCCACAAGATGCATGCCGAATGGGGTCGGGTCAGCGAACAGGCTGCTGCTGAAATTGCCGCCACAAAATCGGGCGGAGGGCGTGTTATTCCGGTCGGAACCACGGCGTTGCGACTGATCGAAAGCGCAGCCCGCAACGGTCAGATTGCTGCCTGGGAAGGGGAGACCGATATCTTCATCTACCCGGGGTTCCGGTTCAACGTGACTGATGCGTTGATGACCAATTTTCACCTGCCCAAATCGACCCTTCTGATGCTGGTTTCGGCGCTGATGGGGCAGGAGCGGATCCGCAGTGTCTATGCCCACGCCGTGCAGGAGGGATACCGGTTCTTTTCCTATGGCGACGCGTCGCTTCTGATCCCACCGGGTGCCTGACGGGAACGGCCTCTGTTCTTTCTTTGCAGGCGTCGGTTTTGATGCTGCGAAAGACGCTTGTGACAAATCCGACATGCGCTTTGTCGTAGACAAGCGCGCAGCGTCCTTTGTCTGATGACACAGGGAAACCTCGTCCTTTCAGTGCAGCTTTCACCTGCGGGAGATGCCAGCCATGCTTCAAGTTCTATCCAGCGCCTGGGCGCTTTTGTTCGGCATTGGCCTTTTGCTTCTGGGCAACGGGCTTCAGGGAACCCTGCTGGGTGTGAGGGGCGAACTGGAGGGGTTTTCCACTTTTGAAATGTCCTTTGTCATGGCCGCCTATTTCGTCGGCTTTCTTGGCGGGTCTCGTCTTGCCCCCGAGATGATCCGACGTGTCGGGCATGTGCGCGTCTTTGCTGCGCTGGCCTCTTTCATTTCGGCTGTGATGATCCTTTATCCGGTCTTTCCCGACACCATCGCATGGTCGATCGGGCGGGTGATCGTGGGTTTCTGTTTTTCCGGCGTTTACGTGACCGCCGAAAGCTGGCTCAACAACGCGACCGACAATGAAAACCGTGGCAAGGCGCTGTCGCTCTATATGATCGTGCAGATGCTCGGAGTGGTTTCGGCGCAGGCCCTGATGCTGGTTGGCGATCCCTCGGGATATGAAACATTTGTCATCGCATCGGTGCTGGTTTCGATCTCGTTCGGTCCGATCCTTTTGTCGATCAGCCCAACCCCGGCCTTTGACACGGCCAAACCGATGACCCTTCGGCAGCTCATCGAGATTTCGCCACTGGGATGTGTCGGCATGTTCCTGCTCGGAGGGATATTCGCGGCCCAGTTCGGGATGGGGGCGGTCTATGGCGCAACCGTGGGGCTGAGCCTGCCGCAAATCTCGATTTTCGTGGCGACGTTCTACGTTGGCGCGTTGTTGGTGCAATACCCGTTGGGCTGGATGTCGGACCGGATGGATCGCCGGGTGCTGATCCTGCTGGCTTCGGCTGTGGCCGGGGCAGGCGCCGTTTTCGGGATCATGTTCGGCCCAAGCTTTGAGTCCCTTCTGATTGCCGCCTTCCTGATCGGGGGGATGACCAATCCGCTTTATTCGCTGCTGATCGCGCATACCAACGACTATCTTGACCACGACGACATGGCGGCGGCATCGGGCGGGTTGATTTTCATCAACGGCCTCGGCGCAATTCTCGGGCCGGTCATCACTGGCGCACTGATGGACGACGCGGTGGTCGGTCCGGCCGGGTTCTTCGTTATTATCGCGGTTCTGACCCTGATCCTTGCACTATACGCGATCTACAGGATGACACAGCGCCCGGCGATCCCAGTGGAAGACACCGGTATCATGTCGCCGATGGCACCAACCGCGACAACAGTTGCCGTGGAGTTCGTTCAGGAGGCAACCATCGAGGCTGAGCTGGAGGAAATGCAGGCCGAGCAACAGGCGTGATCCGACCCGCAAATGGGGGTGATTTGCGACGTTTCAGGAAACAATTGCGACAAGTGTTCCTGAACTGTTGCAATTTCGCATAACCCGCGAAAAAAACAAGGAGATTCTCGTGGGTGACGTAAGGTTCTGAAATGTAAAGAAAAAACACGTTTTGATTGCGCTAACGCACTGAATTGGTTGGATTTTGTAGGAAAATGTTACTGTAACTTTTTTCGTTTTGGTCTTTAGGATTCTTATATCGCCTGGAGGGTTGTGGAAGCGGAGTATTTCCCATGGTTGGTCCAGAAGAAGTTCTGAGTTTTTGGTTGGATGAAATCGGGCCGGAAGGCTGGTATTTGCAGGACGAGGCGCTGGACGCCGAGATCCGGGATAAATTTCTGGATGCCTGGGAAGACGCGCGGGAAGGCCGCTTCTCGCTTTGGTTGACTTACCCCTCTGGTGCTCTTGCCTACATCATCCTGACCGACCAGTTCCCGCGAAACATGTTCCGTGGCGATGGGCGTGCCTTTTCAACGGATCGGGCAGCGCTGGCTGCGGCCAAGGCCGCCGTCGACAAGCGGTGGGACATGCGGATCGATGAGCCTGCGCGACAGTTCTTCTATCTGCCGATGATGCATTCGGAAAACCTCTGTGATCAGGAACGCTGCGTGCGACTGATGATGGAACGGATGACGCAAGGCGGCGCTTCAAACCTGCTACATGCCCGTGCGCATCGCGAGGTGATCCGAATGTTCGGCCGCTTCCCGTATCGCAATGCGGCGCTGAACAGGTCCACCACGGATGTCGAGGCGGCGTATGTTACCGCCGGTGGCTATGGCCAGACCGTGCGTGAGATGCAAGCCGGCGCCTAAGACCCTTCGGCCTCAGCAGGGCCGCACCCCCGAATTTCCGAGACCCGCCGGGCAAATTCTGCTCCGGTGGTTTCAACTGCGCGGTCCACCATCTGCTCAGGCGCCTGCGCCAGCCCCTGAACCCTTGTCTGCACATCCGCCATACGGCCATTGACAAGGCTCAGCCTTGAATTGAGGCGGTTCAGAGCTTCGGCGCTGATATCGCCGCCCTGCGCTGCCAATTGCGCCAGTTCCTCACGTAACCCCGCAACCTCTGTCCGCATCGCGGCAACCTCGTCGGTCAGGGGCTTCGCGACCTGTAGGTTCTGGGCAAAGGTGGCGGTCAGGTCGTCCAGTGTATCGGCAGCCCTCCACGCCAGAAACAGACAGAGCGCGATCAGGATCAGGGTCGCATTCAACAGGGCGAGAAACAGGTCTTTTAACGTCTTGGCCATTGGTAATCTTTCGCTTCAATGCAAGGTGCGCCAAATGCTGCGCTGGGTCAGATAAACAAGTCCTACAGTCTTTGACGCGGTGCGGGAACACCGGTTTTGAACATAGGGCCCACAGAGAAACGTGCTTAGCCTCACCGAGAGGTGGGCAGATCCGGAAAGCCTTGGCTCGGTCAAACAGGTCTGTATCGGTAGCAACATGATTGGTCTCCAGATCCGGACCGATGCGGATACGCCGGAAAGTGCACAACTTGCGGCAAATCGGCTAAAAGCCTAATGGTGAAGAGGTTTATCGGGCGACCGCGGGCAAGTGAGGGAACGGACATGTCTTCATCTACTTATGATCTGATCGTAATCGGTGCGGGCCCTGGCGGCTATGTTGCGGCCATTCGCGCGGCTCAGCTCGGGCTGAGGACCGTCATTGTCGAACGGGAACATCTGGGCGGTATCTGTCTGAACTGGGGCTGTATTCCGACCAAGGCGCTTCTGCGCTCGTCCGAGGTCTTTCACCTGATGGAGCGCGCCGCCGAGTTCGGGCTGAAGGCGGACAAGATCGGCTATGATCTCGATGCGGTGGTGAATCGCTCGCGCGGGGTGGCCAAGCAGCTGAGTTCGGGGATCGGCCACCTGATGAAAAAGAACAAGATCGACGTGGTAATGGGCGAGGCCAGTTTGCCCGGCAAAGGCAAGGTCAGCGTCAAGACCGACAAGGGCGTGCAGGATCTGACCGCCAAGAACATCATCCTTGCCACTGGCGCGCGGGCCCGTGAATTGCCGGGGCTCGAAGCCGACGGTGATCTGGTCTGGACCTATAAGCACGCGCTGCAGCCGCCACGCATGCCGAAGAAGCTGCTGGTCATCGGGTCCGGGGCTATCGGAATCGAATTTGCCAGCTTTTACAATACTCTGGGTTCTGAAACGACAGTGGTAGAGGTGATGGACAGGGTGCTGCCGGTTGAAGATGCCGAAATCAGTGCCTTCGCCAAGAAGGCGTTCACCAGGCAGGGCATGACGATCATGGAGAAATCCTTGGTCAAGCAGCTCGACCGGAGCAAGGGTAAAGTCACCGCCCATATCGAGACCGACGGCAAGGTCAAGAAGATGGATTTCGACACCGTGATCTCCGCGGTGGGCATTGTCGGCAATGTCGAGAACCTCGGGCTTGAGGCGCTTGGCGTCAAGATCGACCGAACCCATGTGGTGACGGACGCCTTTTGCCGAACCGGGGTCGACGGGCTTTATGCCATCGGTGATATCGCCGGTGCGCCGTGGCTGGCGCATAAGGCCAGCCACGAAGGGGTTATGGTCGCCGAACTGATCGCCGGAAAACACGCCCATCCCGTCAAGCCCGAGAGCATTGCAGGCTGCACCTATTGCCATCCGCAGGTGGCCAGCGTCGGATATACCGAGGCGAAGGCCAAGGAACTCGGGTATGATGTCAGGGTCGGAAAGTTCCCTTTCATCGGCAATGGCAAGGCGATCGCGCTCGGCGAAGCCGAGGGTCTGGTCAAAACCGTTTTTGATGCCAAGACCGGGGAATTGCTGGGCGCTCATATGATCGGCGCCGAGGTGACCGAGATGATTCAGGGCTATGTGGTTGGCCGCCAGTTGGAAACCACCGAGGAAGACCTGATGCACACGGTCTTCCCGCATCCGACCCTGAGCGAGATGATGCATGAAAGCGTTTTGGACGCCTATGGGCGAGTGATTCATATGTGACAGGCACGTCATTCGGCCAGTGCGGGAGCGAGGCTCCGCCTCGCGCTCCGGAGTATTTGTCAAAAAGATGAAGAGTGCGGTCCTGCCGAGGATGACGCGCCGGTGCGATATCTCGCCTGTTCTCACTTTGTTCACATTTTTAGGTTGGAGACTCGCCCGCGCTCGCCTATCTGTTAACCACTTGGACACCTGCAGGGGTGCGGAATGTTGGGGGCGTGAATGGCCGAACTCAAGAATATCGAAGTGCGGGGCGCACGCGAGCACAACCTCAAGAGCATCGACGTGGACATTCCGCGCGATCAGTTGGTGGTGATTACCGGGCTTTCAGGCTCGGGCAAGTCGAGCCTTGCTTTCGATACGGTCTATGCCGAAGGCCAGCGGCGCTATGTAGAGTCGCTCAGTGCATACGCCCGGCAATTTCTGGACATGATGGAAAAGCCGGATGTGGATCATATCAGCGGTCTGAGCCCAGCCATTTCCATCGAACAGAAAACCACTTCCAAGAACCCGCGTTCGACCGTTGGAACAGTGACCGAAATCTACGACTACCTGCGTCTGCTCTTTGCCCGCGCCGGCACACCGTTCAGCCCGGCCACGGGCCTGCCGATCGAGGCCCAGCAGGTTCAGGACATGGTCGATCGGATCATGGCGATGGAGGAGGGCACGCGCGGCTACCTGCTGGCGCCCATCGTGCGTGATCGCAAAGGCGAGTACCGCAAAGAGTTTCTGGAACTGCGCAAGCAGGGGTTTCAGCGGGTCAAGGTGGATGGCGAATTCTACGAACTGGATGAACCGCCCACGCTGGACAAGAAATTCCGCCATGACATCGATGTTGTGGTTGATCGTCTGGTGGTGCGGGAAGGTATGGAAACCCGGCTTGCGGACTCGCTTCGCACAGCGCTGGATCTGGCCGACGGGATCGCCATTCTGGAAACTGCACCAAAGGAGGGCGACCCGGAGCGCATCACATTTTCCGAGAACTTCGCCTGTCCGGTCAGCGGTTTCACGATCCCGGAAATCGAACCGCGTCTGTTCTCATTCAACGCGCCTTTCGGTGCCTGCCCGGATTGTGACGGGCTGGGGATGGAGCTGTTTTTTGACGAACGGCTGGTGGTGCCGGACCAGACGCTCAAGATCTATGACGGGGCACTGGCGCCGTGGCGAAAGGGCAAGTCGCCCTATTTCCTGCAAACCATCGAAGCAATCGCCAAGCATTACCAGTTTGACAAGAATACCCCCTGGAAAGACCTGTCGGAGAAGGTTCAGCAGGTGTTCCTGTATGGATCCGGCAAAGAGGAGATCGCCTTCCGCTATGATGAAGGCGGGCGTGTTTACGAGGTAACGCGCGTCTTCGAAGGGGTCATTCCGAACATGGAGCGCCGCTATCGCGAGACCGACAGCAACTGGATCCGCGAAGAATTCGAGCGCTACCAGAACAACAGGCCCTGCCATTCCTGCAACGGGTTCCGCCTGCGCGAAGAGGCGCTGGCCGTCAAAATTGCCGGGCTGCATGTGGGGCAGTTGGTGCAGATGTCGATCCGGCAGGCTCTTGCATGGATCGAGAACGTTCCCGACCATCTCACGCCCCAAAAGCAGGAGATCGCCCGCGCCATCGTCAAGGAAATCCGCGAACGACTCGGATTTCTCAACAATGTTGGTCTGGAGTATCTGACGCTGAGCCGGTCGAGCGGCACGCTTTCGGGCGGCGAGAGCCAGCGGATCCGGCTGGCAAGCCAGATCGGTTCGGGGCTGACCGGGGTGCTGTATGTTCTGGATGAGCCGTCAATCGGCCTGCATCAGCGCGATAATGACCGTCTGCTGACGACACTCAAGAACCTTCGGGATCAGGGCAACACCGTGATCGTGGTGGAACATGACGAAGAGGCAATCCGCGAAGCCGACTACGTTTTTGACATCGGACCCGGTGCCGGGGTGCATGGTGGGCAGGTGGTCAGCCACGGCACGCCCGAGCATGTCGCCGGGGATGCGGCCTCGATCACCGGGCAATATCTGTCCGGAACCCGTGAAATTCCGATCCCGGCCGAACGGCGTGGCGGCAAGAAGAAGTCGGTCAAGGTCGTGGGCGCGGTTGGCAACAATCTTAAGGAGGTCACGGCCGAGTTCCCGCTGGGCAAGTTTGTCTGCGTGACAGGTGTGTCCGGGGGCGGCAAGTCGACGTTGACCATCGAAACCCTGTTCAAGACGGCCTCAATGCGGCTGAATGGGGCCCGCCAAACCCCTGCGCCCTGCGAGACGATCAAGGGATTGGAGCATCTCGACAAGGTGATCGATATCGACCAGCGACCGATTGGGCGCACGCCCCGTTCAAATCCGGCCACCTATACCGGCGCCTTTACTCCGATCCGCGACTGGTTCGCCGGGCTGCCGGAAGCCAAGGCGCGCGGTTACAAACCGGGTCGGTTCTCGTTCAACGTTAAAGGCGGGCGCTGCGAAGCCTGTCAGGGTGACGGTGTCATCAAGATCGAGATGCATTTCCTACCGGATGTCTATGTGACCTGCGAAACCTGTAAGGGCGCGCGCTACAACCGGGAAACACTTGAAATCAAGTTTAAGGGCAAAAGCATTGCAGACGTGCTCGACATGACGGTCGAGGATGCGCAAGACTTCTTCAAGGCGGTGCCGTCTATCCGGGATAAGATGGATGCGCTGGCCCGCGTTGGGCTTGGCTACATCAAGGTCGGCCAGCAGGCGACCACGCTCTCGGGTGGTGAGGCGCAGCGGGTGAAGCTGTCCAAGGAGCTGTCAAAACGGGCCACAGGTCGTACATTGTATATATTGGACGAGCCAACAACCGGGTTGCACTTTGAAGATGTTCGAAAATTGCTAGAGGTTCTGCACGAGCTTGTGGATCAGGGGAACTCTGTCGTGGTGATTGAGCACAACCTTGACGTGATCAAAACCGCAGATTGGATCATTGATATCGGACCGGAGGGCGGCGACGGAGGCGGCGAAATCGTTGCGACGGGAACGCCGGAAACCGTGGCTGAAGAACCCAGAAGCCACACCGGTCGTTACCTCAAGGCGATGTTGGAAGGCCAGAAGGTTGCGGCGGAATAGCGGTGGGGTCGAACCCGTGTCCAACCCCGCCGATCCTACCGAAGGACTATTTCGTATTGCAGGTGTTAATCCCCAGAATCGCATAAGGCGGGCAATTTCCCATTGCGGCTGTCGCCAGCATGACTGCTCCGACAATCCCCGCCAACCATGCCCATCCTCCCGACAGTGCGGCAAAGGCAAGGGCAATCAGGGCAATGCCGATTATGGTGCGGATCACTCGGTCGGTCTGGCCCATATTCCTCGTTAACATCGGATGTTCTCCTAAAGCTGATACCCATCACACTCTAGAAGACATTCCTTGACTGGAATATGATTCAGATCAACCGCGCCCGCGCTTTTCGAAGCGCGGCAGCATAGCCGAGAAATCCATGCCAGTTCCGTCCTCGTTTTCGACGAACTGAGCGTAAAGTTTCTGTGCCATCTCACCCATCGGAGTGTCGGCATCTGCGCTTTCTGCTGCCTGCTGTGACAGGCGAAGATCCTTCAGCATCAGCTCGGCGGCAAATCCGGGCTGGTAGTCGTTGTCCGCCGGGCTTTGCGGCCCAACGCCGGGGGCAGGGCAATAGGCGTTCATCGTCCAGCTATAGCCGGAGGAGGTGGAGACCACGTCGAACATCTTTTGCCGGTCGAGCCCCAGCTTGTCGGCCAGCGCAAAGGCTTCGCAGGTGGCAATCATGGTAACGCCAAGGATCATGTTGTTGCAGATTTTGGCCGCCTGACCGGCTCCGGCATCGCCGCAATGCACCGATTTCTGCCCCATGATCCCGAACAATGGCTCGGCCTTGGCAAAGGCATCTGCCGATCCGCCTGCCATGAAGGTCAGTGTGCCAGCAGCGGCGCCGCCAATCCCGCCCGAGACAGGCGCGTCGACTGACAACAGGCCAGCCGCAGCGCATTGCTCGGCCACTGCACGGGCGCTGTCTACATCCACGGTCGAGCAATCGACCAGCGCCGCGCCGGCGGTCATCGCGGGGATCACCTCACCTGCGACGGCCCGCAGGATCTGCCCGTTTGGCAGCATGGTAATCACTACATCGGCCCCGTTGGCGGCCTCGGCCGCAGTGCCGGCCATACTCACGCCATCTACGGTGACGTCGGCCATGTCAAACCCGGTCACCTGATGGCCAGCCTTGGCAAGGTTGGCCGCCATGGGCGCCCCCATATTGCCCAGCCCGATAAATCCGATTTTCATCTGCTTGGTCTCCTCCTCGAAAGTCAGCGCGTCGCGCCCCAGGGGTCGCAGCATGTTGGACACCGCAACGGCTGGCACGGTCTGGCCAGCATATTGCCATTGCGGATTGCGGTCCTTGTCAATGATCTGAGCCCGGATCCCTTCGAGAAAGTCGCCGTGTTCCATTGACCGGTAGGTGAAACGGTATTCCAGCTCCAGTGCCTTGCGGATGCTCAGGGAGGGTCCGCGCAGCCGACGCAGGATCTCAACCGTGCAGGCCATCGACAAGGGCGAATTCCGGCTCAGGGTCTTCAGTGTGTCACGGGCAAAATCACTGTCTTCGTTGCTCAGCGTGTTGCGTATGTCATCGAGCGATTCACCGGCAAAGGTCCGGTCGATATCGGCCTGCATCCCTCGCAGCGTGCCTTTGGGGGCAGATTCGGCATGACTGGCCACATGCGCAGCATCGCCTGACGCCTCGAGCATTTCGATCAAGGCGCCCCATTTTTCCTGCGGGATGTAGTGATCTGCAAACCCGGCCAGAATCGCGTCATCGGGCCCCATCCGGCCTGCGGTGAGGCCCAGATACTCACCCAGCCGGCCCGGTGCCAGCGCAAGCATCAAGGTGCCACCCACGTCAGGGAGCAGCCCGATCCCGCATTCCGGCATGGCGATCTTGGAGCTTTCGCCAACCACCCGGTGCGAGCCGTGACAACCGATGCCAACTCCGCCGCCCATCGTGAACCCCTGCAGGAAGCTGATGACCGGCTTGGGATATTCGAAGATCATGGCGTTCATGCGATATTCGTCGCGCCAGAAGGTGCGGCCGTATCCATAGTCGCCCTTGGTCCCTGTTTCATAGAGCTCCGCGATGTCGCCACCTGCGCAGAATGCCTTGTCACCTTCGGCGTCGACGATCACGAGATCCACTTCGCCGTCTTCGCGCCAGTTGCGCAGCGCCGCGTCGATTGCCATGCACATGTCATAGGACATGGCGTTCAGCGCCTGTGGACGGGTCAGGGTGATACGGCCGGCGCGGCCGGTGACGCGGATGTCGACGTCGGGCATGATCAGCGCGCCGCCATCATGTGACGCGAGATGATCACCCGCATGATTTCGTTGGTGCCCTCGAGGATCTGATGCACCCGCAGGTCACGGACGATCTTTTCGACCCCGTAATCGGCCAGATAGCCGTAGCCGCCATGCAGTTGCAGACAGCCATTGGCCACTTCGAACGCTGCGTCGGTAACCATCAGCTTGGCCATGGCGCAGAATTTGCTGGCGTCCGGCGCGCCATTGTCGAGCTTCCACGCCGCTTGTCGCAGAAAGGTCCGTGCGGCCTGAAGCTTGGTTTCATACTCCGCCAGACGGAACTGAAGGCCCTGAAACTGGTCTATCGTTTTGCCAAAGGCCTTGCGCTCGGACATGTAGGTCATGGTCATGTTCAGCGCCGCCTGAGCCCCGCCCAACGCCCCAGCCGAGATGTTCAGCCGCCCGCCATCGAGCCCGGCCATCGCATAGCTAAACCCGCGACCTTCTTCGCCGATCAGGTTTTCTGCCGGAATCTTGCAATTGTCGAACTGCACCTGTGCGGTGGGTTGGGCGTGCCAGCCCATCTTCTTCTCGCGGGCGCCAAAACTCAGCCCTTCGCTGCCGTCCTCTACCACCACGGTCGAGATCCCCTTGGGGCCGTCCTCGCCAGTGCGGACCATGGTGACATAAGCATCGGAATAAGACCCGCCCGAGATGAAAGCCTTGGTGCCATTGAGGGAATATCCGTCATTGGTCCGCTCGGCACGGGTGCGCAGCGCGGCAGCATCCGAACCGGAGCCCGGTTCGGTCAGGCAGTAGGAGAACACCGTTTCCATCGTGCAGAGCTGCGGCAGCCATTTCTGCTTGGTTTCTTCGCTGCCGAATTTGTCGATCATGCCACCACACATGTTGTGGATCGACAGGAACGATCCCACGGCAGGGCAGGACATCGCCAGCGCTTCGAACACCAGTGTTGCATCAAGCCGCGACAGCCCGGAACCGCCAAATTCCTCGGACACATACAGCCCGCCAAAGCCCAGCTCGCCGACTTGTGGCCACAGCTCTTTCGGAATGGTGCCCTCGGCCTCCCACGTCCGCGCATGAGGCGCAATGTTGTCCTGTCCGAACGCATGAGCCATGTCGAAGATGGCGCTTTGTTCCTCGGTCAGTGCGAAATCCATGGCAGGCTCCTCCTAAGCCGGACACCGGCAGGGCACCGGGTTGGGCCGGTGATTGCCGGGAAATGAACGTGTGTTTAATTCTTACCGCCGCTGACCCCTTCGATCAAGGCGGCAATCCCGCAAAGAGGGCTTGCGGCGGTGCAAAGCCTATCAGCCCGTGCTTTCATCTTTTTGCAAAAACTCCGGGGGAGTCGCGCCAGCGACGGGGGCAGAGCCCCCACAGGGCGCCCGCCTTACAGATCGGCGTGAAACTCTTCGATCAGGTGGCGGACCACGGCGCGGCCGGGATCTTCGCCCCGGGCCTGCGCTTCGGCGTGCACCCTGCGCTGCCGCGTGGCCGAAGTGCCGGTTTCAGCGATGCGTCGCAGCCGCGTGATTTCGGCAATGGTGCCCAATGCCTCGGCATCCTCGATCAGCAATCCGGTCAGTTCGTCCAGCAAAAGGGCCATGGATTTGATCGAACGATCCCCGAAATCGATCAGCCCTTCGGCGACACCGTATCTTTGCGCCCGCCACCGGTTCTCGGCGATCAGAAACCGGTCATAGTTGCGCCAGCGCAGGTTGCGGGCCTTGAAACGGCAGAGCATGCGCAGGATCGCTTGGTTCAACGCAGCCAGCGCCAGCGTGTCTTCCAAACGGGGCGAGACATCCATGATCCGGGTTTCGAGGGTCGGAAACCGGTGCGAAGGGCGCAGATCCCACCAGATCTTGGTGGTGTCTTCGATCACACCCAGTTCTATCAGCGCCCCGGCCGTCCGTTCATATTCCGCCCAGCTGGAGAATGTGGGGGGCAGACCGGTGCGAGGCAGGTTGTCGAATACCGTCAGCCTGTAGGATGCCAGCCGCGTGTCCTCGCCATTCCAGAACGGAGACGATGTGGACAGGGCCAACATATGCGGCAGGAAATACGACAGTTGGGGCATCAGGTCTGCGCGCAGCGACTTGTCTTCGATACCGACATGGACATGCATGCCGCAGATCAACATCCGGCGCGCTACGCCGCCCAGATCAGCCTGCAGGGCGTCATACCTCTCCTTCGAGGTATGGTGCTGGTCCCGCCAGTTGGCAAAAGGATGGCAGGATACCGCAATCGGAGATAGGTTGTATTCGGATGCGTGTTTGGAAACACAGGCCCGCAGGCGTTTCAGATCCTCTCGGGCCGAGGCAACGTTGGGATGCACGCGGGTGCCGACCTCGATCTGGCATTGCAGGAATTCCGGGCTGACCTGACCTTCGAAATCCGACTGGCAGGCCGTCATCATCGCTTCGGGCGCCTCTGCAAGTTCCAGCGAATCCCGGTCCACGAGAAGGTATTCTTCTTCGATCCCCAGCGTGAAATCCTGCTGCATGGCGGCCTCCCTCGTCGCTCGTGCCAGTGAATACCGAAGCCGGTCCCTTGCCAAGAGGGGCATGGGCTGCCACGGCGCGCGGAATTGCCGCTGCGTGACAGCCCGGATTGGCGGCTTGCGGGGCTATGCCCGGCAGGAGTATGACCTGCAGGATTGCTGATTGGGGAAAGGCTCTGCCGCTGGCGGGGCAGCAAGACGGGGCCAAGCCGTGAAAAAGAGAAAGTTTCCAAAGATCAACCGGTTTCTGGATCGGTTTGACCTGCACCTGACGGATGCCCGCGAAATGAAGGCCGAGCGTACCCGCCTTGAGGCGTTCGAGGCCGCTGGCGGGCTGGATCGTCCGGCCTATGCACTCAGCCCAGGTATGACCGGGTTCGATATTGCGCAACTGGTGCAGGACTACTCGGCCTGCAAGCAGGATCTGGAGCGCCTCAAGGATCCCTCGGCCTGCTCGACCGGGTATCGTGTCAACAACGGTTATTACGACACGCCGGATGCGGATGCGCTATACCTGATGATCCGTCGATATGAACCGAACCGGGTGATCGAGGTCGGCTGCGGCAACTCGACACGCGTGACCCGGCAGGCCATCCGGGACGGCAACATCGACTGCACGCTGACCGCCATTGATCCTTATCCGCGCGCTGACATCGCCCATGTGGTCGACGCGTTTGAACAGAAACGGCTGGAAGAGGTGGATCCGGCTTTGTTCGAAACGCTGCAGTCCGGTGACGTCCTGTTCATCGATTCAAGCCACCAGATGCGGATGAGCAACGATGTGGCGCATCTGTTTTGCCGGATTATCCCGCGGTTGGCGCCGGGTGTGGTGATCCATGTACATGATGTGTTTCTGCCGTTCGAATACCCAAAGCGGTTTTTCTACGACTGCCCGTCATGGGCCGAGCAATATGTTTTGCATGCCTTGTTGCAAACCGGCGGGTACGAGATCCTCTGGCCGGGCTATTTCCTGCAACGGTCACGTCCTGATGCGGTTTCTGCATTGCCGTTTTTGGCCGAAGGTCGGGCGCAGTCGTTCTGGATCCGCAAACTCTGAGCACTGAATTCTGATCTCTGAGCTTAAGGACGCCTTAGTCTGGTCCAAATTTTGTGTTATGGGAACCTAAGGCCAGATCCGGCGGCAAAGCCGGGCATGCGCCAATGAGCAGTTTGAGAGAACAGGATTATAGCCATGAAAGCGATTTGGCGGGCGGGCGCATTGGCTGCGCTGCTGGCTGGTTGGGTCGGTGCCTCGGAAACCCGGGCAGGGCCGGACAGGATCAATATCCTGCTTGGCTCGGAACATCTGGGCGCAACGCGGGATTTCGAGGAGTTCAACCCCGGCCTGTTTCTGACATGGACCAACCTCATGTGGAAAAACCGGCTCGACCTGACCGTCGGGGCGTTTCGAAACAGCTATGGCGACGGCTCGGCGGCGGTGTCCGCAGCTTATCCGCTGATCCGGACCGAAGCCTGGGGGCTGGAGCTGTTCGGGGCGCTGGCGTGGTATCCGGGAAATGGCGATCAATTCGGACATTCGATTGGTGACATGGTGCCGATAGCGGGCGTGCAGGCCCGGTTCCACTATCTGTATATGCAGGCAATCCCGGCCGGAGGGGACGGTGTCGATGCCACTCTGACACTGGGCCTGACATTCCCGGTCAAATGACTGCATAGCCCAATCGACAGGTGGCAACCGCGACTGCCACTATAGTTTTTGTGAAGGTGTGGCAGAACCCAATGCGTTCCGCCGTGGGTCAGAGCAGCAACACCTGCGTTCCGACCTCAACCATCTCATAAAGTTCTTCGACATGCTGGTTATAAAGGCCGATGCATCCCGACGAACTCTGTCGCCCGATCTTTCGGGTGTCGTGGGTGCCATGCACAAGATAGGCCGGCCATGTCAGATACATGGCACGGGTGCCGAGCGGGTTGCCGGCACCGCCCTCCATGCGCTCCGGCAGGGTCGGATCACGTTCCCGCATCGAGGCTGTAGGTGTCCAACTGGGGTTTCGGGCTTTGCGCACAACCTTGGTGTAACCACGCTTTGTCAGCTCTTCGGTCATCGGCACGGATGAAGGGTAGAGCCGATAGGTTTGCCCGTCGCCGCCCCAGTAATGCACAGCGCGGCTTGATATGTCAGCCAGCAGACATCCAACACCAAGCGTTTCGAAATGGTCCTGCCAATTCTGTTGCCGGAACGAGGAGATGTTGCGCCGAACCGGGGTCTGCTCGCGGATCGGATCCTCAACCTGCGGGAAGGCATCGGTGCTTTGCGCGCGCAGCAGCGTCGGAGTTGCCAGCGCAGAGACTGCACCGAGCAGCGTGGCACGGCGGGTAAGGCGGGAATTCGACATGCTCTGGACCTCTTGCGGTTCTCGCTTGTTTCGCGGAACATACGCAGAGCGTCAAATGAACGCCACACACGTTTCCGTCAACGCAGGCAGTTCTTTGCCGACAAGGTTTCGGGATGTGGTAACCGGGAGGAAGCCCACATATCGTGGCGGCCAAATTTATTAAGATTTCAAGACTCTGAGGGTAGTTCGCAAGATGATCAGATCACCTTTTTTCGGTATCGCCCCGGCTGTTCTGCTTGTCGCGGGATGTGCCAATTCCGGCGCAAATTACAAACCCGTTGTAGATGGGCCGGTCGGACCGGCCTACGAGGCCGATCTGGCCGCTTGCCAGTCACTGGCCGCATCGTCTCCGACTGTCGACGGAAACACAGCGGGTTCCGCCGCCACCGGTGCAGCGGTTGCCGGGGCGTCGTCGGTGATCTGGAACGGAAACAGTGACAATCTTGCCGAAGCTGCCGCAGTTGGCCTGATTGCAGGCATCACGGGAGATGCTGTCCAGAAGAACAAGCAGCGTGAATCCGTGGTTAAGAATTGCATGCGAGGGCGGGGCCACAACGTAGTCGGCTAACTTTGCGATACGGATCCATAAAGAAAAGCCCCGGAGGATCTCCGGGGCTTTTTTCATTGTGCCGAGTGTCACGCAAAAACGTGGATTACTCCATCACCGGGATCGAGAACTCGCCGCCTTCCTTGATGCCCGAAGGCCAGCGGGCGGTGATGGTTTTGGTGCGTGTGTAGAATTTGAACGCATCCGGACCATGTTGATTCAGATCGCCGAAAGCCGATTTCTTCCAGCCGCCAAAGGTGTGATAGGCGAGCGGAACCGGGATCGGAACGTTGACGCCGACCATGCCGATATTGATGCGATTGGCAAAGTCGCGGGCGGTGTCACCGTCGCGCGTGTAGATTGCGGTGCCGTTGCCGTATTCGTGGTCCATCGCCAGACCGATAGCCTCTTCGTAGGACTTGGCACGCACTGTGGACAGAACCGGGCCAAAGATCTCTTTGCGATAGATGTCCATGTCCGGGGTCACGTTGTCGAACAGGTGCGGTCCAACAAAGAAGCCATCTTCGTACCCCTGTAGCGAGAAGTCGCGGCCGTCGACGACCAGTTTGGCGCCCTGATCGATGCCGGATTGCACGAGGCCAAGAATGTTCTGCTTGGCCGCACCGGTCACAACCGGACCGTAATCCACGTCATTGCCGGCGGTATAGGGGCCAACCTTGAGCGCCTCGACACGCGGAACCAGCTTTTCGATCAGCCGGTCGGCGGTCTCGTCACCCACGGGAACGGCAACCGAGATTGCCATGCAGCGTTCGCCTGCGGCACCGTAACCGGCTCCCACCAGCGCATCTGCGGCCTGATCCATGTCCGCGTCGGGCATGATGATCATGTGGTTCTTGGCCCCGCCAAAACACTGAACGCGCTTACCCTGAGCACAGCCGGTGCCATAGATGTATTCGGCGATCGGGGTCGAGCCGACAAACCCAACCGACTGGATGGTGTCGTTGTAAAGGATCGCGTCCACGGCTTCTTTGTCGCCATTGACGACCTGCAGGATGCCCTTGGGCAGACCGGCCTCTTCCATCAGTTCGGCCAGCATCAGGGGAACCGAGGGGTCACGCTCGGACGGTTTCAGGATGAAGGCGTTGCCACAGGCGATCGCAGGGGCAAACATCCACATCGGGATCATGGCAGGGAAGTTGAAGGGCGTGATGCCCGCAGTCACGCCCAAGGCCTGACGCATCGAGTACATGTCGATGCCCGGTCCGGCGCTGTCGGTGAATTCACCCTTCAGCATTTGCGGTGCGCCGATGCAGTATTCGACCACTTCCAGACCGCGCTGAACATCGCCAGTCGCATCCGGCAGCGTCTTGCCGTGCTCGCGGCTCAGGGCCTCGGCCAGTTTGTCCATGTCGCGGTTCAGCAGATCAACGAACTTCATCAGGACGCGGGCGCGGCGTTGCGGGTTGGTGGCAGCCCAGGCCGGCTGAGCGGCTGCGGCGATCTCGACGGCCTTTTCCATTTCTTCGGTCGAGGCCAGCGGACATTTGGCCTGAACCTCACCCGTGGCCGGGTTGAAGACGTCGGTAAACCGGCCGGACGTGCCTTTGACATGTTCGCCGTTGATGTAATGGGTCAGTTCCTGCATCGGACTCCTCCAGAAGTAAAAATCACCACAGAAAGCTGTGGCGCGGCAATTTCTCGGGTAGGATAGGCTTGCAAAATTCACCTGAACAGAGGCAACATCTCAAAAAGGTTTTGCAATTCCGCAGAGAGAAGAGGGCACAATGGATCCGCATTGGGACGATATGAAGGTATTTCTGGCAGTGGCGCGCGAAGAAAGCCTTTCCGGTGCGGGGCGTATCCTGAAACTGGATCCGGCCACGGTAGGGCGGCGGATTGCCCGGCTCGAAGCCTCGATGGAGACCTCGCTGTTCGTCAAATCGCCTCAGGGCTATGCCCTGAGCGCCGCCGGAGAGCGTCTGCTTGTCCACGGAGAACAGGCCGAACAGGCGATGAGGGCCGCAGGCGAGGCGTTGGCTGGACCCAGCGACACCCTGTCGGGTCAAATCCGAATCGGCGCACCTGACGGCTGTGCCAATTACCTCTTGCCGCAGGTCTGTTCGCGGATCGCATCAGAAAACCCGGATCTGGACATCCAGATCGTTGCCCAGCCACGGGTGGTCAATCTGTCGCGGCGTGAGGCGGATATGGCGATCACGGTGAGCCCTCCCACCGCCGGACAGCTGCTGGTGCAGAAGATAACCGACTACAAGCTGCATCTGGTCGCCTCGCGGCGTTATCTGGTGAACAGTGACCCCATCAACGGGCCCGAAGACCTGATCGGGCGCCCGTTCATCGGCTATATCCCTGACATGATTTTCGATGCAGAGCTCGACTATCTCAACGAATTGGGGGTCAAAAGAGTTCAATTGGCGTCGAATTCGGTGCCTGTCCAGTTGAAGCTGGTGGTGCAGGGGGCAGGGCTGGCAGTGGCGCATGATTTCACCATCCCCTCGCACAGGCCGTTGCGTAAAGTGCTGGCCGACGAGATCAGCCTGACCCGAAGCTTTTATCTGGTCCGTCATCAGGGGGACCAGCGCAGCGAACGGCTCAATCGCTTTGCCGAGGCGCTTGTGGATGGCCTGCGCGAAGAGGTCGCGAGGCTTGAAAACCCCGGTTGACTTGATCATTCATTACGGCAACGCTTTTCGAAACGACAGAATTTCGTGGAGGTATTGCGTATGCTGGTCCAGCAGATCTTGAAGTCCAAAGCCGGTTCCGGAGTTGTGACATTGGCCCCGGATGCAAAGGTCTCGGATGCCGCCCGGATCCTGTCGGAAAAGCGTATCGGCACCGTTGTTGTCTCATCCGATGACGGCCAGACCGCCGACGGCATCCTATCTGAGCGCGATATCGTGCGGGAACTGGCCAAAGAGGGAAGTGGCTGTCTCGACCAGAGTGTCAGCGCCTACATGACGACCAAACTGGTAACGTGCACCCGCGAGGATAGCGCCGAAGATGTGCTGACACGAATGACCGAAGGTCGGTTTCGCCACATGCCGGTTGTCGAGGATGGCAAACTGGTTGGTATCGTGACCTTGGGCGATGCGGTCAAGGCACAGCTTTCGCAACTGGCCATGGAAAAGGACGCGCTGCAAGGCATGATCATGGGCCACTGATACCTGAACGTCCGAAACCGCGAACCAATCAAACTGGGACAGGGACGCCAGTGGCGGCTTTCGGGGCTTTGCGCGTATAGACCTGCCCCGACGGAGCAAGACAAGAGTTTAGAGGAGCATTATGAGAACCGCATTGTATCCGGGAACCTTTGATCCGATCACACTGGGGCATATCGACATTATCCGGCGGGCTGCAGCACTCGTCGACAAGCTGGTTATCGGGGTGGCGATAAACCGGGACAAGGGTCCGCTTTTTTCGCTCGAGGAGCGGGTGGCGATGATCGAAGCTGAATGCGTCGAACTGTCGGCGCAAACTGGTACCGAAATCGTGGCCCATCCGTTCGAGAACCTGCTAATCGATTGCGCCCATGATGTCGGCGCCCAGATCATCGTGCGGGGCCTGCGCGCGGTCGCGGATTTTGAATATGAATTCCAGATGGTCGGAATGAACCGGGCGTTGGACGATAGTGTCGAAACGGTGTTCCTGATGGCTGATGCGCGCCGGCAGGCCATCGCGAGCAAATTGGTCAAGGAAATTGCACGGCTCGGCGGAGATGTGTCGAAATTCGTCACGCCACCGGTTCACGCCGCGCTAGAGGACAGGTTGGGCTGATGCTCTGCTTGTCTGGCAGAGCAGGATGCGGTCAGATATCCGGCAGGTCAGTTGAGATTCAGCGCCAAAAAGCGATCCATTCGAGGAACTCAAAAAGCTTCTTTCCCAGAAAGATCAGGTGCTCGGTGCCAAAGAAGGCAACATCGATGACCAGCGCGGCGATGATGAAAGACCCGAGCCAAATTGCGATCTGATTGGTCATGCTGTTCCGGTTCCAAGAAAAACGCCCGCCCAGATAACCTGAGCGGGCGTCTGATCTCAAGCGGTTAGGGCGCGGATCAGCCCAGCTTGCCCATGGCAACGGCCACATCGGCCATACGCACCGAGAAGCCCCATTCGTTGTCGTACCACGCCAGGATCCGGACCATGCGGTCATCCACAACGCGGGTCTGGTCCGGGGCAAAGATCGAGCTTTCCGGAGTGTGGTTGAAATCGGTCGAAACCAGCGGCGCGGGCTCATAGCCCAGAACACCTTTCATGGCGCCCTCTGCAGCGGCTTTTGCCGCTTCGTTGATTTCTTCGGCGGTCACATTGCGCGCGGCGCGGAAGGTCAGGTCAACAGCCGAGACATTCGGGGTCGGCACGCGAATTGCCGATCCGTCCAGTCGGCCTTTGAGGCCCGGCAGAACCTCTCCCAGCGCCTTGGCGGCTCCGGTCGAGGTCGGGATCATCGACATGGCCGCGGCACGGGCGCGGTAAAGGTCCTTGTGGCGGCGGTCCAGCGTCGGCTGGTCACCGGTATAGGCATGGATGGTGGTCATGATGCCGTGCTCGATGCCCACGGCCTCGTCCAGCACTTTGGCGATCGGAGCAAGGCAGTTCGTGGTGCACGAACCGTTGGAAATCATCGTGTGACCGGCTTCGAGTTCGTTGTCGTTGACACCAAAGACGATCGTCTTGTCGACGTTCTTGCCCGGTGCCGACAGCAGAACCTTCTTGGCGCCGCGATCAAGATGCACATTTGCCTTGGTGCCGTCGTTGAATTTGCCGGTGCATTCCAACACCACATCGCAACCCGACCAGTCCAGCTCGTTCAGGTCATAGGTCGAGAACATCTGCATGTCGCCGCGGCCCAGGTTCATGGTGCCGTCGCCGATGGTAACCTCGCCGGGGAAGCGGCCATGAACACTGTCATACTTGATCAGGTGGGCGGCGGTTTCCAGCGGGCCGGTTGCGTTGACCTTGATCACCTCGATGTCGTCGCGGCCCGAGGCTGCGATATGCGACAGGGTACAGCGGCCGATGCGGCCAAATCCGTTGATGCCAACCTTGATGGTCATGATGCGTCTCCAAACTCGTGCGGGTTGCGGGCGATATAGACGGGCAGGCGGGGTTCAGAAAGGGCAAAAGCGCCGCATTAATAACCTGTTAGCGCAAACTTGGCGCGGTTGCGCTAACAGGGCAGTCTTTGCGGCCATTCGAAGTGAACCCGTCAAGGCGCATCGATCCGGAATCCTGTCTCGGACTTGCCAGAGCGGTGGAGATTGCGCGGGGGCCTGCCTGAGTATTTCCAAGCGCGCAAACCGCTGCTTGTGGTTTTCCGCAAGTTTTTCCTTTGCTGACCTTGCATGGCAAATCCCGCGGACGAGGGCTTAACCTGCATCGCATTCCCGGCTATGAATTGGCAGGATCGGGATCCGGCAAATCAGTCTTAGGGGCGAACACATGAGCGGACTTCTGGCTTTGCTGGACGATGTGGCGGGGATCGCCAAGGTGGCGGCGGCATCGGTTGACGATGTGGCGGCAGCGGCGGGCAAGGCCGGGGCCAAGACCGCCGGAGTGATCATCGACGACGCCGCCGTGACCCCGAAATATGTGCAGGGATTCGCCCCGGCACGGGAACTTCCGATCATCTGGCGGATTGCCCGGGGATCCATATTCAACAAGCTGGTGCTGCTCTTGCCTGTGGCGATGCTGCTGGCGAATTTCGCCCCGTGGATGATCACGCCTCTGCTCATGCTGGGCGGGTCATATTTGTGTTTCGAGGGCGCCGAAAAGATCTTTCACGTCCTGTTCCCCCATGGTGACAAACACATCGAACAGGACATGTCGATTCAGGATCCGGGACATCTGGAAGAGAAGAAGGTCAAAGGGGCCATCAAGACCGATTTCATCCTGTCGGCCGAGATTATGACGATTGCCCTGTCGGCCATCGAGGCCCCGAATGTCTGGATGCAGGCCGCGACGCTGGCGGTTGTCGGTCTGGGTGTGACCATTGCTGTTTACGGGTCTGTTGCGTTGATCGTGAAGATGGACGATGTCGGGCTGTTTCTTGCCAACAACTCACGCACAGGAATTGGACGCGGACTTGGCCGGGGGCTTGTGCGGTTCATGCCGGTGCTGCTCAAGATCCTGTCGATCGTTGGCACTGCCGCGATGCTGTGGGTGGGTGGATCGATCTTGGTTCATGGTCTCGAAGAGCTTGGCTTTGGCTGGCTGGGCCATCACATCCACGACATCGCCTATGCCGTTGGTCACTCCGTTCCTGCCGGGTGGACAGCGGTGGTCGAGTGGATCGCCAAGGCAACGATGGATGGTGTTCTGGGGCTGGCTTGGGGGATGGTTCTGATCCCGCTGACCACCAAGATCATCCTGCCGCTCTGGAGCACCGTCTCCGGCAAACCGGCCGCGCATTGACGGCCTGTAATTCCGTGACGTGAGGTTATCGCTGGCCGGGTCGGGTTCCACCGATATTGTCGGCCGGGTGAGACAGGAGGACACGCATGGCCGGGCTATTGCTTTCCGAGGTTCTGAATGCGGCTGAACCCCTCGATGGCGGGTTGAGCTTTCCGGTTCCTGCGAACTGGACGCAGGGCAGGACCGCCTATGGCGGTTTTACGTCGGCGCTTTTACTGGCTGCGGCCCGGCGTGGTCACGAAGACCTGCCGCCGCTGCGGTCGGCGCTGATCAATTTCACGGCTCCGGTCGCAGAACCGCCGACGATCAGGGCGGAAACCCTGCGGCAGGGCCGGAACGTGACCACGGTGAACGCCCGCGCCGAAATCGGTGGTAAGGTCGCTGCTGCGGCAATGTTTTCTTTTGGCCGGGCGCAGAAAAGTCAGGTGGCGTTTGGGTTGAAGGCACCCAAAGCGGACGCCCCCGAGGACGCAGCGGCCTATCTATCCCCCGGTGCTCAGCGCCGCGCTGCGACATTCTTTGAGAATTTCGAGATGCGGATGATCGAAGGTGATCTGCCGTTTTCCGGCTCGGATCGCGGCTATTTGCGGGTTTGGGCACGCCATCGGGATCCGGAGATGCATGGCAGTATTGAGGGGCTGATCGCTATTGCTGATCTGTTGCCGCCAGCCGTGTTCCCGATGCTCAGCCAGCCGGGACCGAATTCTTCGGTGAACTGGATCTGCAACCTGCTGGCCGATGCTCCCCGAACCCGCGATGGGTGGTGGATGGTCGAAAGCAAACTGACCGCAGGAAGCGATGGTTACAGTTCGCAGGTCATGCGAATGTGGAACACTGACGGGGATCTGGTGGTCGACGGGATGCAGTCGGTGGTGATTTTCGTCTGAGCGACGATCCGGTCAAAAAAGATTCTGAAAAAGAAAAGCCCCGGCGCTTGGCCGGGGCTGCGTAGCGCTTTCTTGGCCGGATATCAGCCCAGCAGGTCCTTGACCTTTGCGACGGTGGCCGCAGCGGTGATGCCGAATTTCTCGTAGAGTTCGCCGGCCGGTGCAGAGGCACCAAAGCGGTCCATGCCGATGAAACCGGCCTTAGCTTCGCGTCCGCGTTCACCCAGCAGCCAGCGATCCCAGCCGCCATCGCGGACAGCCGCCTCGATGCCAACGCGGACCGGGCCTGCCGGCAGCACGCGCTTGCGATAGGCTTCGTCCTGTTCGGCGAACAGTTCCATGCAAGGCATCGAGACCACGCGGACACCGATCCCTTCGGCTTCGAGCAGCGCCTTGGCTTCCAGTGCGATGGCCACTTCGGAACCGGTTGCGATCAGGATCGCCCGGCGCTTGTTCTCGGCATCGGCCAGCACATAGCCGCCCTGAGCGGTCAGGTTCTTGGACTTGTGCTGGGTCCGCACAGTGGGCAGCCCCTGACGGGTCAGCGACAGCACCGAAGGGCTGTCCTTGAAGGTCAGCGCCAGCTCCCAGCTTTCCGCAGTTTCGACCGTGTCGGCGGGACGGAACACATAGGTGTTCGGGGTCGCGCGTGAAATTGCCAGATGTTCCACCGGCTGGTGGGTCGGACCATCTTCGCCGAGACCGATCGAATCATGCGTCATTACAAAGACGCTGGGGATCTGCATCAGCGCGGCAAGGCGCATGGCGGGGCGGGCATAATCGGTAAAGCACATGAATGTGCCGCCATAGGGACGGATACCGCCATGCAGGGCCATGCCGTTCATTGCGGCGGCCATACCGTGTTCGCGGATACCCCAATGGATGTAGCGGCCCTTGCGATTCTCGGGCAGGAACACGCCGAGATCGCCGGTCTTGGTGTTGTTCGATCCGGTCAGATCGGCGGAACCGCCAACGGTCTCGGTCATGATCGGATTGACCACTTCCAGCACTTTTTCCGACGCAGCGCGCGTGGCCAGCTTGGGCTGATCTTCGGCAACCTGCTTTTTGAGCGACCGGATTGCGCCGGACAGCTTCTTGGGCGCCTCGAACGCGTATTGACGGTTGAACTCGGCCTGCTTGCGCTCGGAGATCTCGGCAAAGCGGGCTTCCCATTCCACACGGTCGGCCGCGCCGCGGGCGCCGATGGCCTCCCACTCGGATTTCACGTCGGCGGGCACTTCAAAGGGGCCGTGATCCCAGCCATAGGCGCCTTTGGCGGCCAGCAGCTGGTCCCCGTCGGTGAGCGCACCGTGACCCTTGGAGGTGTCCTGCGCGGCATGGCCCAACGCGATATGCGTCTTGCAGGCAATCATCGACGGTTTCCGCGAGGTCTTGGCCTGGGTGATCGCGGCGTCGATGGCGCGCGGGTCATGCCCGTCAATCTCGATCACTTGCCAGCCCGAAGCCGTGAAACGACGCACTTGATCGGTGCGGTCGGCAATGTCCACGGTGCCGTCGATGGTGATGTTGTTGTTGTCCCAGAACACGATCAGCTTGCCCAGTTCGTGCCGCCCGGCAAGGCCGATCGCCTCTTGGCTGACGCCTTCCATCAGGCAGCCGTCACCGGCAATGACATAGGTATAGTGATCCACCACCTTCTTGCCGTAACGGGCGCGCTGGATTTCCTCTGCCATGGCAAAGCCCACGGCGTTGGAGATCCCCTGGCCAAGCGGGCCGGTTGTGGTCTCGATTCCCTTGGCGAGGAAATTCTCGGGGTGACCTGCGGTTTTTGCGCCCATCTGGCGGAAGTTCTTCACTTCTTCCAGAGTGATCTCGGGGTTTCCGGTCAGATAGAGCAGGGAGTAAAGAAGCATCGACCCGTGCCCTGCCGACAGGATGAACCGGTCGCGGTCCGGCCAGGTCGGATTGGCGGCGTCGAATTTCAGGTGCTTTTCGAACAGCACCGTTGCCACGTCGGCCATGCCCATCGGCATGCCGGAATGGCCGGAATTGGCGGCGGCGACGGCATCCAGCGTCAGGGTGCGGATGGCGGTGGCTTTGGTCCAGTGATCGGGGTTTGCTTTGCGCAGGGCGGTCAGGTCCACGGCAGATCATTCCTTTGGAAATCGGCAGATTGGCCGCTCAATACCAGCCATGCCCCAAATAGCAAGCACTAGCCTGCGCATAGATGCGGATCACATCAGGTCAGGGCTGCAAGTGGTTGAAACCAAAGAGGGGGTAATTTACCTCGGCATTGAGTAGACTGAACATCAGATCGGCCCGGATCCGATTCGCCGCAGATGCAGGGTGGCGTGTTCCGGGGCGGTCGCGTGGAAAAACACGCGAAAGTGCAAGAACATAACGCACGGGAAGGTGAGGGGCATGAGCCAGATCGAGGACCTGCAAAGCCGTATCACGGCAGCGATGGAGCGTATCAGCACAGGGCTTGACGTGCTTTCGGAGCAATCCGCAAACATGTTGACGGATGACTCTGGCGGCGCGGCGGAGGGGGATGCGGAAAATTTCTCCGAAGTCGCGGCGGCGCTCGAAGAAGAGAAGCTGGCCAATGCTCAGCTTGAGGAACGCCTGAAGTCACTGAAAGCCAGGCACGCGGAAGAGCTGGCCGCGCTTCAGGACACCCACGGAGAGGCGGACAGCGCGGAACTTGAAGCCGAGATTGCCGGGCTCAAGGCACAGCTGGAGCAAAAGGCAGAGGCCGAAAGCGCCCGGGACGCGGCCGAGGCCGAGATCGCGGAACTGAAGGCACAGCTTGAGGATCG
This sequence comes from Primorskyibacter sp. S87, assembly GCF_049801055.1. Taxonomy (NCBI): domain Bacteria; kingdom Pseudomonadati; phylum Pseudomonadota; class Alphaproteobacteria; order Rhodobacterales; family Roseobacteraceae; genus Primorskyibacter; species Primorskyibacter sp. S87. The sequence continues at coordinate 210,695 of NZ_JBNAGF010000006.1, forward strand.
CAGCCAGATCGAAGCGTTTGAGGCAGAGATCGAGACCCTGAAGGCGCAGGATCAGAGCGCCGAGGTCGAACGGCTGCAATCCGAAAATTCTGCATTGAACGAACAGCTTGCCGCGGTTGAAGACCCGCAGCCGTTGAAAGCCGAGCTGGAGATGCTTCGCGCCGAGCGGGTGACGCAGGCCGAAGTTACCGGCAAGCTGGATATGGATATTCAGCGGCTGCGACAGTCCAACGATCAGCTGCGCGAAGCCATTACCGCACTGCGCGAGGCGAACGAAGCCGGTGTTGGCGAGCCGCATCTGATCAACAAGGCAATGCTGTCCGAGCTGGATGCTTTGCGGGCCGTCCGGGCAACGGATGCCGCGGAAGCGGCCGCCATACTGGCCCGGCTCGAGCCGTTGCTGGCGCAGGCCAATCTGCCAGAAGGGGAGGAAGCGTAATGCCTGAAGTGACCATTCAGATTGGTGGCCGTGGGTTTGAAGTCTCCTGTCAGGAGGGCGAGGAAAGCTATCTGCTGTCAGCAGCAAAGATGCTTGATGACGAAGCACAAGTGCTGTCGGATCAGATCGGCCGGATGCCCGAGGCACGGATGCTGCTGATGGCCGGGCTGATGCTGGCTGACAAGACCGCCGCTGTCGAAGATCGGATCCGTGAAACCGAGGCGCAGTTGGCCGAGTTGCAGGCCGAGCTCGACAATCTGCGGGACGCACCGGCACCCGAGCCGGAAAAGATTGAAGTTGCGGTTGTGCCGCCTTCAGTGACCGACACGCTTGCCGAACTGGCAGCCCGCGCCGAGGCGCTGGCCGATCAGATCGAAGAAAGATCCGCCTCGTAAATCGCGAAAAACCAAAGAAAAAGGCCGAAGCATTCGCCTCGGCCTTTTTTGGTTTTCACGGCGCCAGTTCCTGACGGCTTATTCAAGCGCCATTCGGATCAGCTGTTGGCTTCGCGGATCTTGTCGGCGGCATCCTTGTCATAGGTGATGCCATTTGCATCGAACATGGTGTCCAGCTCGCCCGACAGGGTCATCTCGGTGATGATGTCACAACCGCCGACAAACTCTCCCTTGATATAAAGCTGTGGGATGGTGGGCCAGTCTGAGAAATCCTTGATCCCCTGACGGATTTCCTCGTCGGCCAGCACGTTCACATCGGTATAGTCGACGCCCATGTAGTTCAGGACACCGGCCACGCGGCTTGAGAACCCGCATTGCGGCATTTCCTTGGTGCCTTTCATGTAAAGCACCACGGAATTGGCCTTTATGGTATCGTCGATCCGGGTTTTTGCGTCACTCATGTTGCGTTTCCTTGTTCTCTGCGCCCTTGGCGCGGTGTTCGTTTCGAGGCCGGTTTTGCGCCTCAACTCTCATCTCTTCACTGTCGCTGTCGATCTGCACCTTTGTCACGCCATCCACTTCCCAAGGGCGGCGTTTCAGCTTGGCTGGGTCAGGGCGCATATCGACCAGCGATCGTTTCCGGTTTCGCTTCACATAGGCCTCGATCAGCGCCGCGACAACCACGACGGAGGCAATGCCCCCGGCGATCCAGGCGAGCCAGCCGCTCATGGTCGCGCCCGCCCGGCCTAGTCCGGCGCCTTGGTCGTCAGAGCCAGTGCGTGCAACTCGCCGTTCGAGCCGTCCATCTTGCCCTTCAGCGCCGCATAGACGGCCCGTTGCTGTTGCACCCGGTTCTTGCCGCGAAAGCTCTCGTCTACCACCATGGCAGACATGTGAACGCCATCGTCGCCGCCGACCTGAATCTCCGCGTCGGGAAAGGCTTCGCGAAGCAGATGTTCGATCTCGTGTGCACTCATCGGCATGAAGGTTTCTCCTGAAAAACTGCTTCAAGATGTAGAGCGATGCGCGGGGGGGTGCAAGAGAAGAGCAAGACTGCCTGGGGTCACTCTGCGCGGAATGTCAAAGGCGCGCCGGGTTGAGCCGACGCGCCGTGAACTTGATGCAGGGGGCTGTCTGCTCGGGGTCAGGCCACCGCGTCGGCAAAACTTGACCGGAACGTGTCTTGGAGCTCCGAGAGCGGCGCCTCGGACGAGCCGATCTTGACGGTGTCGCCGGTAAACCGGCCGACAGCTGCAATCGGAACGCCGACCTGACCGGCTGCGATCATCAGGGCCTCGGCCTGATCGAAATTACAGGCCACCAGATAGCGGCCCTGATCTTCGCCGAACAGGTATTCGGTGGGCGCCTCATCGAGCTGCACGCCGATGCCGGCGGCCTCGGCCAGCTCAAAGGCGGCCAACGCCAGACCACCATCACCCAGATCGGTACAGGCCTTGATCATCTCGCGGTTGGCGCGGATGAAATCGCCGATGCGGACCTCGGCGGCCAGATCCACATGCGGGGCATCCCCGTCCTCGCGGTTGAACACTTCGGCGAGCAGGGCTGATTGGCCAAGGTGGCCGGTGGTTTCCCCAAAGAGCAGGGCGATATGCCCGTCGCGGACCTCGGTTCCGATGATATCGTCTGCCGAACTCAGCAAGCCGACAGCACCGATGGTGGGGGTGGGCAAGATCGCCTGACCGTCTGTCTCGTTGTAGAGCGAGACATTGCCCGAAACGATCGGCATGTCGAGCGCGGCCACAGCGGCACCGATTCCTTTGATGGCGCCGACAAACTGCCCCATGATCTCGGGTTTTTCGGGATTTCCGAAATTCAGGTTGTCGGTGGTGGCCAGCGGTTTTGCGCCCACCGCGGTCAGGTTGCGGTAGGCTTCGGCCACCGCTTGTTTACCGCCTTCCTCCGGATTGGCCCGCACGTAGCGCGGGGTCACGTCGGAGGTAAAGGCAAGAACCTTGTCGGAGCCATGCACACGCACCATGCCCGCGCCCAGACCCGGCGTGCGGGCGGTGTCGGCCATGACCATCGTGTCATACTGTTCGTACACCCATTGCTTTCCGGCATAGTTGGGCGAAGCAAGCAGGGCGCGCAGCCCATCAATCGGATCGATCCGTGGCACGTCCGCCAGCTCTTCGGCCTCGGGTGTCGGAACCCACGGACGATCATATTCCGGTGCGGTTGAGGAGAGCTTCGAGAGCACCAGATCGGCCTTTACCTCGCCGTTATGCATGATCAGGAAGCGGTCTTCGGCGATGGTTTCGCCAACAATGGCGAAGTCGAGATCCCATTTCTCGAAAACCGCGCGGGCCTCGGCCTCGAGCTCGGGCTTGAGCACCATGAGCATGCGCTCCTGGCTTTCCGACAGCATCATCTCGTAGGCGGTCATGTTGTCTTCGCGTTGCGGAACGTTTTCGAGATCCAACCGCACACCGAGACCGCCCTTGTCACCCATCTCGACAGCTGAGCAGGTCAGGCCAGCAGCGCCCATGTCCTGAATGGAGATCACCGCGCCGGTCTGCATCAGCTCAAGCGTTGCTTCCATCAGGCGCTTTTCCGTGAACGGGTCGCCGACCTGAACAGTGGGGCGCTTTTCCTCGATCGTGTCGTCGAATTCGGCGCTGGCCATTGTGGCACCACCGACGCCGTCGCGCCCGGTCTTGGCACCCAGATAGACAACGGGCATGCCGATGCCGGACGCCGCCGAGTAAAAGATCTTGTTACTGTCGGCCAGTCCGGCCGCAAAGGCATTCACCAGACAATTGCCGTTATAGGCAGGGTGGAAACGGACCTCTCCGCCCACACAGGGTACCCCGAAGCAGTTGCCATAACCGCCGATCCCTTCGACCACCCCGTTGACGAGCTGTCGTGTCTTGTGATGATCGGGTTCGCCAAAGCTGAGCGCGTTCATCGAGGCAATCGGCCGAGCCCCCATGGTGAACACGTCGCGCAGGATTCCACCCACGCCGGTTGCCGCACCCTGATAGGGCTCGATGTAGGACGGGTGGTTGTGGCTTTCCATTTTAAAGACAACGGCCTGACCGTCACCGATATCGACCACGCCCGCGTTTTCACCGGGGCCGCAGATGACCTGCGGGCCCGAGGTGGGCAGGGTACGCAGCCATTTCTTGGACGACTTGTAAGAACAATGCTCGTTCCACATGGCCGAAAAGATACCAAGCTCGGTAAAGCTGGGTTCGCGCCCGATGATCTCGAGGATCATGTCATATTCCTCGGGTTTGAGACCATGTGCTTCGATCAGTTCGGGCGTGATGGCGGGTTCCTGCATCGTGTTTTCTGTCCCCAAGGCTGGCAGATGTTGCGCGCCTTTTAGGCCATGCCGAAGGCAGAGGGAAGGGGGAGCACGAAGCCGGTGTGATCCGCAACGAGGAACCGCCGCGAGAAGGGTCCCCGCGGCGGTGATAGCATGTCAAAGCGTCTGCGTCTGATGCTACTTCTTGCCGGAGTCCTGTTCGGCCTGTTCTACCTGCTGGTTCACGGCCTCTCCGGCAGCGGCTCCAATGGCGGCCTTTTGTTCTTCGGTCAGGTGTTCGGCTTCTTCCAGACCCGGGATCGCCACGCGCACCTCACGGCGGGCAAAGTCGATGCCGGCATCCTTGAAGGCGGTCTTGACCCGGTTATAGATCTCTTTGCGGATCGTGAACTGGGTTCCCGGCTTGGCCATGAACTTGCCGCGGATGATCATGCCGACATCGTCGAAGTCGAACACGCCCTGCGACTTGAACGGTTGCAGGAAGCCATCTTTGTGAATCGGATCCTCCATCATCTCGGCGCCGATCTTCTTGAAGATCTTCTTGACCTTGTTGGGATCGGTGTCGAACGGCACGGTAAACTTGAGCTTCATGATGACCCAGTCACGGCTGTAGTTGGTCAGTTTGGGGATCTCGCCATAGGGGATCGTGTGGACTGGTCCTCTGTGGTGGCGTAGCTGCATGGACCGGATCGAGATCTTTTCGACCGTTCCGGTGGTCCCGCCCACATCGACATATTCGCCGACGCGGAAGGCATCGTCGATCAGGAAGAAAATGCCCGATACGATATCTGTCACAAGCTTCTGTGCGCCGAAGCCAATGGCCAGACCGATGATGCCGGCACCGGCCAGAAGCGGCGTGATGTCGATGCCGATCGCCCCGAGGGCCAGCAGGGCAAAAATCACCGCAATGGCAGCCTGCGCAGAAACACGCAACAGCGGCAGGACGGTTGCCAGCCGCGATCCGCCCGCACCGCCGCCTTCTCCGGCTTCTTCATCCTGCGTGGCTCCGGCGGCGGTCATTTCCTTGGCCAGCCGGCGGTTGATCCAGAGCGAGACAACCTCGTTGAGGATATAGCCAACCGCCACGATCATCAGGAATTCGATCAGAGCCGCGCCAAAGTCACCTCCAACGCCGACCGCGGCCATGTTGCGCAGGTCGATATCCCAGGCACCGGCGATTTGCAGGACGATAAAGATCCCCGCGAGAACCCGGCCGATGCGGATATAGCTGCGCTTGGTGGCCCTGTAGGCCTGTTCGGCAATCGGACCTTCGCCGATCATTGGCGGCAGCAGGTGGCGCACCAGTCCCCGGATCAGGGTGTCAAGCGCCGGAGCGACCAGCAGCCAGAACATGGTGATATAATGCGCGCCCTGAAGAAGACGCTGCATCGTTTCGGGGTCGCCGACGGCAGACATCGCCTCGACTGCCAGCCAGGTTGCTGCGGAAACGCCGATCGCGAAATAGGGGAACGCGTTTGACACCTTGACGTCGAACTCCGAGCGGTCGGGGTCGGTGCCCAGCATCATCTGCGTAAGGCCTTCGCGCGCGGTCCACGCAATCACCGCAATATAAATGTGGATGCCCGTGTTCAACCAGAACCCGAGCCGGGTATCAGCAGCGGAAATTCCGTTGAGCGCGTTGAACGTAAGGATAAAAAGCAAGAAGCCGATCAGGATGAACAGACCGATGAGATTTCGGTAGAGGTAAGTGGCCCAGTGGTCGTTCACATTGACCAGCCGCAGATCCGACCGGTGTGGTGCCAGAACAAAGCGGGAAATGGCGGCACCGAGCCGCGGAACCCAGATCAGATACAGCACAAAAGGGGCGGCAAAGGCGATTTCCTGTTGATCGAGAACCCTGCGGCCCACAAAGGTCAGGACCGCATAAAACACCACCAGCCCCAACAGTTCACGGCAGAACCGGCGGAACAGGAAGCTTACAGCGCTGCGCAGGTCGTCGCCGCCTTGCGAGGTTTGCTTGCCCTGCCAGCGGCGGGTCGCAAACTCGGTGGCTTTTTCGGCCGCGTATCCAAGTGCCAGTGCCAGTGCGGTAAAGCCGAACAGGCTGAGCAGTCCGGCACCGCCGAATGTCGAAACGAAGTTCGAGAAGGCTAGGACCTGGTTGCTGAACAGCGCCGGGATTTTCATCACGACGTCGACCCAAGAAGCGAACATGGTGGCCGCCAGCTTTGACATGCGCTTGAAGATGCTTTCGGGCGGGGCAGACACTGCCGCCTGTTCCTCGGCGACTGCATCAAGACGGTCGAGCAACAGGGCGCGGACCTGATCGTCGGACATGCGGGCCACGAGATCGTCGACCTGATCGGGTGTCAGGTCCTCAGGAACAACCGGTGCGGTGTCGGCGGGTGCGGAAGCGCTGCCGGTAACCGGCACCTGTGCCTGAAGCGGTGCAGAGAAACTTGCAAGTGACAGTAGCAGCGCGAAAACACTGGCCAAAAGCGCGCGGATCGGAAAGGTCATGAATTCTGTCCCCGGAAACAATTTTTTCCAAACATAGCCAAGGACCGAACCTTGGCCTAGCCAAATTGTTGAGGAAATGGGCAATTCCTGGTTCGCAGTCAAAAAAAAGGCCGAGCACTAAGCTCGGCCGAAGTCCAACAGGGAGGTATGAAGATGATGAGCGTATAAGCATCATCGCCTTCATGAGTTGATTTAGGCATCACATTCAGCCCGATCAAGGTTTATCATGTCGCACTCGCAGCATTTCCGCTATGCGTTGCAAGCATACCTCAGGTGCCAAGTGGGTAGGGAGTCAGATTTTTCCCATTTCCCGCAACTGCTTGCGATGTGAAATGATTTCATCCTGAACAAAGTCGCGGAAGGCGGCAATGCGTTTGGAGTGCCGTAATTCTTCCGGGTAGGCAAGAAATACGGGCACATCGGCAGTGGCGGTCTCGGGCAGGACCGGCACCAGATCCGGGAAATCCTCGGTCACATAGCTGGGCAGAACACCGATTCCCAGATCGTTCAGCACGCCCTGCAGCACGCCGAAATAGTTGTTTACGGTCAAAAGAGACTGCGGCGAGAACGTCAGCAGGTGCCGAACAAGCTGCGCCGAGGCTCCAACCTGCGCGGCGCTTTCGTTCTGACAGATCAGCCGGTGATCGGCGATATCCTCGGCGCTCTCCGGAGTGCCATTCCGATCGAGGTAATTGCGGGATGCGTATAGCCCCATTGTGACCTGCATCAGGCGCTTGCGGATCAGGTCCGCCTGGCTTGGTTCTTTCATGCGGATTGCCACGTCGGCCTCGCGCATGGGCAGATCGAGCACGCGTTCCTCAAGCATCAGGTCGATCTTGAGATCAGGGTATTTCTCATAGAGTTTGGCCAGCCGCGGCGCAAGCCAGAGCGTGCCGAACCCGAACGTCGTTGTGACCCGCAGGTCCCCGAACACCTCTTCCTCGCTGTCACGGATACGCGCAGCTGCGGCATCGAGGCGCTTGGTCATGGCCTTCGTCGCGTCGAACAAAAGTTCGCCTTGCTCAGTGAGAATCAGGCCGCGCGCGTGGCGATGAAACAGGGTGGAATGCAGCGATTCCTCCAGCGCACGGATTTGCCGGCTGACCGCCGATTGCGACAGGTTCAACTTGTCACCCGCATGAGTCAGGCTGCCTGCATCGGCCACCGCGTGAAATATTCTGAGCTTATCCCAATCCATCTGCATCACTTTCGATCTGTCATCGAAGCCCTATATGAAAGGAATGATCTGCGCTACTTTCAACCGCCTTGCCGTGGCGAAAAGCAAAAAATCCACCTATACAGGTCAGAATTTATGACCTAATATTGGTGAAAGATGTAGCACACTGATCATGCGCGGGGGAGGCGCCCGATGAGTAAGCAAATGATTTCTCTGAACGACAGATTCGATCTGGGCAAGAGCCCGGTTCTGCTTAACGGCACGCAAGCGCTGGTGCGGCTCATGCTGATGCAAAAGGCGCGCGACATGGAGGCGGGGCTTGATACGGCTGGTCTGGTTACCGGGTATCGTGGGTCTCCGCTGGGCGCGGTAGACCTTCAGATGAGCCGGGCGGCCAAACAGTTGGCCGAGGCAGAGGTCACCTTTCAATACGGTCTCAACGAGGATCTAGCGGCGACCGCGCTCTGGGGCTCGCAGCAGGCAGGGTTGCGGGGCGATGGCAAGTTCGACGGCGTTTTCGGCCTTTGGTATGGCAAGGGGCCGGGTGTGGACCGCTCAGGGGATGCGATCCGGCATGCAAACATGGCCGGAACCGCCGAACACGGCGGTGTGCTGATGGCGATGGGGGATGACCACACGGGCGAGAGCTCGACCGTTCTGCATCAATCAGAATGGGCGCTGATGGATGCCTACATGCCGATCGTAAGCCCTGCTGGCGTGCAGGAAATTCTCGACTATGGCGTCTATGGCTTTGCGTTGTCGCGCTTTTCCGGTCTCTGGGTCGGCCTGAAGACCATGAAGGACACGATCGAGGTCACCTCTGTCGTCGATGGGCGTCCGGACCGGATGAAACTGGTGAGGCCACAGTTCGATATGCCCGAAGGGGGGCTGAACATCCGTTTGATCGACGACCGAACGCCGCAGGAGGCACGGATCATCGACTACAAGCGCTTTGCGGCCGAAGCGTTTTCGCATGCCAACAAGATGGACAAGCGGATCTGGGGCAAGCCGGGTGCCAAGATCGGGTTTGTTGCGGCGGGAAAGAACTGGCTGGATCTCGTCCATGCCTTTTCCCTGCTGAATATCGATGAAGTCGAGGCCGAGCGCCTCGGGATCACGACCTATAAGGTCGGGCAGGTTTTCCCGCTGGATATGCAGGGCTTCCACGATTGGGCCGAGGGGCTGGACCTGATTGTCGTCGTCGAAGAGAAACGCAAGCTCATCGAAGTTCAGATCAAGGAGGCGATTTTCGACGATCGCCGCGGGCGTCGGGTCTATGGCTGGTACAAGGGCGGGGCCGGAACGATGCACCGCGAGGAGTTGTTCCCGACCCGGGGCGCGCTCGACCCGATCATGATTGCCGAAAAGATCGGCGACATCCTGATCGAAGAGGGCCGCGACTCTGATGGCATCCGGGCCGGACTCCGGGCTGTGATGGACGCAAAACGGGCTGATAATGCACAGGAAATTGCGGCGCGCCTGCCGTATTTCTGTTCGGGCTGTCCACACAACACCGGAACGAAGGTGCCTGACGGGTCCCGGGCCTATGCCGGGATCGGTTGTCATTTCATGGTGCAATGGATGGATCGCGAAACCCTTGGCTATACGCATATGGGAGCCGAAGGCGCGAACTGGATCGGAGAAGAGCCGTTCTCGACCACCAAGCACGTGTTCCAGAACCTCGGCGACGGAACCTACAACCACTCGGGTGTTCAGGCGATCCGGGCAGCCTTGGCCGCTGGCACCAACATCACTTACAAGATCCTGTTCAACGATGCGGTTGCAATGACCGGCGGGCAGGAAAACGAAGGCGGCTTGAGCGCCGAGCGGATCGTCGGCGAACTGAAGTCGATGGGCGTCAAACATGTCGCGGTTGTCTATGACGAAAAGGAAGACGTGAACTTTGCGGCCTTGCCCAAGGATGTGGAAACCCACGAACGCGCCGAATTGATGAACGTGCAAGAGAAATACCGCGAGATAGAGGGTGTTTCGGCCATCGTCTACATCCAGACCTGCGCAGCCGAGAAACGCCGCCGCCGCAAGCGCGGCACCTTCCCTGATCCGGACAAGCGTGTGTTCATCAACACGGACATCTGCGAAGGCTGCGGTGATTGCGGTGTGCAATCAAACTGCGTTTCGATTGTGCCGGCCGAGACCGAATTGGGACGAAAGCGCGCCATTGATCAGTCGAGTTGCAACAAGGATTTCTCGTGCGTGAAAGGATTCTGCCCGTCCTTTGTGACGCTGGAGGGCGCAAAGATCCGCAAGGAGGCCACGACCGAGATCGACCTGCCGGACCTGCCGCAGCCCTTACTGCCCGAGATCAAGGGCACGCATAATGTGGTGATAACAGGCGTCGGCGGAACCGGCGTGGTCACCATCGGGGCGGTGTTAGCGCAGGCCGCGCAACTGGATGGCAAGGGCGCCGGCATGATGGAGATGGCCGGTCTGGCTCAGAAGGGTGGCGCGGTGCATATCCATTGCCGGCTGGCCGAAAAGCCCGAGGATATCAGCGCGATCCGCGTGGCCACCGGCGAATGCGACGCTCTCATTGGCGGTGATCTGGTGGTCAGCGCCGGTGCCAAGACCATTGGCCTTCTGCGCGGTGGATCGGCAGGGGCCGTTGTCAACAATCACGAGATCATCACTGGCGATTTCACCCGCAACACCGAATTTCAGATCCCGTCCGACCGGCTGGAACTTGCACTGGAAGCGCGGCTGAAGGATCGTCTGGCCCTGTTCGACGCGTCTGAACTGGCCCGGGCGGTGATGGGAGATTCGATCTTTTCGAACATGATGGTTTTTGGGGCGGCGTGGCAGCGGGGGCTGCTGCCGATCCGGCACCAGGCGATCTGGGACGCGATCGAAATGAACGGCGCGGCGGTGGACCGTAATCAGCGTGCTTTCGAAATCGGCCGCTGGGCGGTGGAGCATCCCGAAGAGGTGGCGAAGATCCTCACACCTGCGATCGTCGATCTGCCGAAGACACCGGATCAGAAAATCGATTTTCGGGCGGATCATCTGGTGCTTTATCAGGGCAAGAGGTTGGCAAAACGATATCGCAGGATGCTGGATGGGATCGAGGATTCGGATTTGAAGCTCGCGGTTGCAGAGGGCTATCACAAACTGTTGTCCTACAAGGACGAATACGAAGTCGCGCGCCTGCTTCTGTCGAGCCGGGAAAAGGCGAAGAATGAGTTTGATGGTGATCTGAAAATGACCTTTCATCTGGCGCCCCCGGTACTGGGCGGCAAAGGACCGGATGGTCGCCCCAAGAAACGCGAGTTCGGCGAATGGATGGAAACAACGTTCAAACTGCTAGCGCGGATGAAGGGCCTGCGCGGCACGCCGCTGGACGTCTTCGGATACTCTGCCGAGCGCCGGATGGAGCGTGCTTTGATCCGGCAATACGAAAAGGACATGAAGTCGGTGTTGCCGTCGGTCACAGCCGACAATCGTGACATTGCCGTCGCGCTGGCCCGATTGCCGCTGGATATCCGGGGCTTTGGTCCAGTGAAACAGGCCAACGAGGCCAAGGCGGCCAAGCGCCGCGAGGAATTGCTGGCGGCCTTCCGTGCCGGTGGGCCGGAGCTCGAGAAAGCGGCTGAGTAAAACCGTCACGGTCCCGACACCTGCGCTAGGCAAACTCCGGGTGTGCCCTTAATTACCCAAGGGCAACCCGGAGATCCGTGACATGCCGACGCGACGCCACATTGCCCGCGACATTTCATATGCCCACTCGGCAGAAACCCGCAGTGGCCGAGCCGTGATCCGCCTGATGGAGAACACTACGGGGCGGCTGCGCCTGATCCGCCGGGCCAGCGGTTACGAGCAGGAAGTGGCAAGCGGCCGCGATTTCTGGGAGGTGATAGTCGAACGATACGGGCTGACTCTGGATGTGGTCGGAGGCGCATTGTCGAACATCCCGCCGGATCGGCCTGTGATCCTGATCGCCAATCACCCTTACGGCATTCTCGACGGCCTGGTGATGGGCCATATCCTTGCCCGAACGCGGGGGGATTTCCGCATTCTCGCCAATTCCGTGTTCCGCAAGGCCGAGGACCTGAACCGGATCGTGCTGCCGATCTCGTTTGACGACAGCCGCGAAGCGATGCGCCTGAATCTCGAGACCCGCAGCAAGGCACTGGACTATCTTAGGCAAGGCGGTGCGATCGGGGTTTTTCCGGGCGGCACCGTTTCGACCGGGGCCCGGCCGTTTTCGCATCCGATGGACCCGGGCTGGCGTGGCTTTACCGCGCGGATGGTGAGCAAATCCGAGGCAGTTGTCGTTCCGCTGTTTTTCGACGGGCATACCAGTCGGCTGTTCCAGATCGCCAGCCACCTCCATCAAACCCTGCGCATGGGCCTGCTGATCAAGGAGTTCAAGAAACGGGTGGACACGCCGATACGTGTGGTCATCGGAGAGCCGATCCAACGCGACATTCTCGACCCATTGGCGAAAGACTCCCGGCAGATGATGGATTTTCTGCGCAAAGCCACGTATGAGCTGTCTCCGACACCGCTGGAATCTTTTGATTACGGCTATGAGTTCGAGGAGCGGCACCGGGCCTGACCCGGTACGGTAAGGCAGATGGCAGTAGGCATATTCGATTCGGGACTGGGCGGGCTGACCGTTCTGAACGCCGCGCAGACGCGGTTGCCCGATGTGGAGTTCCTGTATTTCGCGGACAGCGCCCACGCACCATATGGCGTGCGGGACGCAGAAGATATCTATCAGCTGACCCGTTCGGCTGTGAATGATCTGTGGAACCGGGGGTGCAACCTCGTGATCCTTGCCTGCAACACCGCGAGCGCCGCCGCCCTGCGCCGGATGCAGGAAGAGGGCGTGCCCGAGGGCAAGCGTGTGCTGGGTGTGTTCGTCCCGCTGATCGAGGCCTTGACTGAACGGCAATGGGGCGACAACTCGCCACCTCGTGAGGTTGAGACCAAGCACGTCGCGTTGTTCGCCACGCCTGCGACAGTCTCGAGCCGGGCCTTTCAGCGGGAACTGGCATTTCGGGCGATCGGTGTCGATGTCGAGGCGCAAAGCTGTGGCGGGGTTGTTGATGCCATCGAGGACGGCGACATGATCCTTGCCGAGGCACTGGTCCGGTCACACGTGGACGCACTGAAGCGCAAGATGCCTCACCCGCAGGCGGCTATTCTCGGCTGCACGCATTACCCGCTGATGGAAAAGAGTTTTCAGGAGGCACTGGGACCGGGGGTCAAGGTTTTCCGTCAGGGTTCGCTGGTGGCTGACAGCCTTGTAGACTATCTGGGCCGGCATCCAGACATGGCCGGCGCCGGCAAGGGTGGGTACCTCACCACTGGAGATCCCCGCAGGGTAAGCGACCGGGCAACGCAGTTTCTTCGACGACAGATCTCGTTTGAAGCGGCCTGAAGCCGGGTCGGCCGTGATCGATCTGACTTAGGTCAAGGCGGACGCCTGCGCGGCGTCCTATTGCAGCCGCAGCACTCCTGCGGTTTTGATGAACACCACGAAACATGAAGAGGTCTGACATGACCCACAAAATCGCGATCCTTGGCGCCAGCGGTTACACCGGCGCGGAACTGGTGCGGCTTCTGGCCGGTCACCCGAATATGGAAATCGTTGCGCTGTCGGCCGAACGCAAGGCCGGTCAGACCATGGCGCAAGTGTTTCCGCACCTGCGGCACATGCAGCTACCAACCCTGTGCAAGATTTCCGAAATCAATTTCTCCGGGATCGACCTGTGTTTCTGCGCATTGCCGCACAAGACCAGTCAGGAGATCATCCGAGAGCTGCCCAAGACACTGAAAATCGTCGATCTTTCGGCTGATTTCCGGTTGCGGGACCCGGCAGAATACCAAAAATGGTATGGTAACCCTCACGTCGCACTGGCCCAGCAGGCCGAGGCGGTATACGGCCTGACCGAATTTTACCGGGATGAAATCCGCGAAGCCCGGCTGGTGGCCGGAACCGGCTGCAACGCCGCGACCGGGCAATATGTGCTGCGGCCGCTGATCTCGGCCGGAGTGATCGACCTTGACGATATCATCCTTGATCTCAAATGCGCCGTTTCCGGTGCTGGCCGGTCGCTCAAGGAAAATCTGCTGCACGCGGAACTGAGCGAGGGCTACAACGCCTATGCAATCGGCGGAACCCATCGGCATCTGGGCGAGTTCGATCAGGAATTCTCAAAAATTGCCGGCCGTTCGGTCCACGTTCAGTTCACACCGCATCTGGTTCCGGCCAACCGGGGCATTCTGGCGACCACCTACGTAAAAGGCGACCCGCAAAGCGTATATGAAACGCTCTGCGCCGCCTATGAGAAAGAACCTTTCATCGAGATGCTTCCCTTTGGAGAGGCGCCGTCGACCCATCATGTGCGGGGCTCGAATTTCTGCCATATCGGCGTCACGGCGGATCGGATCGAGCGTCGCGCTATCGTGGTCGGAGCGCTCGACAACCTGACCAAGGGCAGCAGCGGTCAGGCCTTGCAGAATGCCAATCTGATGTTAGGTGAAGCTGAAACCACGGGGTTGATGATGCCCCCCCTGTTCCCATGAGGACGGTATGAAATCGCTGAAGAAACAACGCCGTATTCAAGTGGTCCTTCTCGCGGTGGTTGCCCTGATCGCGGCGACCGGCCTGATCGGTTACGCGATGCGCGACGGTATCAACTACTTCCGGTCTCCCAGCCAGCTGGTCGAGGAACCGCCAAAATCGACCGAGGTTTTTCGTATCGGCGGTCTTGTCGAAGAAGGCTCTTTGCAGCGTGGTCAGGGGGAAACGGTCCGGTTCTCGGTCACGGATGGCGGGGCCAGTGTGCCGGTTGTCTTTACCGGCGTGCTGCCAGATCTCTTTGCCGAGAATCAGGGAATGGTCGGGACCGGAAAGTTTGTGGACGGGGTTTTTGTAGCTTCGAAAATCCTCGCCAAACATGACGAGACCTACATGCCAAAAGAGGTTGTGGACGCGCTGAAAGAGCAGGGTGTCTATCAGGAGCCGGAAGGCAGCTGACACCTAACCGCCGGGGGCAGAGGCCCATCGGCGGGCAGATGCACATGTCTCCATTCGGGCGTTGCGCGGTCAGGCCGGGCAGCGCCCTTTCTGTTTCACCGTGGTTAACCGGGATGTTTCAGCTTTTGCGCCATCTCATTCCGGAGGGGCTTTGATGCAGGATGTGCGGCAGATGGCAGAAGAGATCGTGACGCGGGAAGGCGGGTTCGTGAACGACCCGGATGATCCGGGCGGCGCGACCCGATGGGGCGTTACCGTGCACACCATGCGGCGGCTTGGTCTGGATCTCGACGGAGATGGTCTTGTCGAAGCCAATGACGTGCGCAGGCTGAGCCGTGCCAAGGCCGTCGAGATCTTTCTGGAACACTATTTCAGACGCCCCCGGATTTCGGAGATGCCGGTGGCCTTGCAGGCCAGCCTGTTCGACATGCAGGTGAATGCTGGGACCAATGCCGTGAAGATCCTTCAGCGGCTATTGTGTGACATGGGATATCGGGTGGCCGTGGACGGTGTGATCGGCCCGCAAACATTGCAGGCGACGCGGGATGCGTCACGGCCGGACCCCGCAGCCTTGCGCGATGCGTATGGGGTGGCACGTCGGAACTACTATTTCCGGCTGGCAGACCGGCGGCCCGCGTTGCGGAAATACGTGCGCAGGCGATCGGGCGGCAAGGGGGGCTGGATCAGGCGTGCCGAAGAGTTCCTGTCACCACAGTTTCACCTGACCGGAAGCCAGTTTCGGGAAAGGATCTCGGCATGGGGATGATCGCGGGTCTATTCGATCTTTTGTTTGGGGGCGGGCGCAACCTTGTCCGCGAAACGGCCGAAGTGTTCGTCGAGAACTCGGAGGCGGAGGCACAGCGCGCCCATGACGCGGGGAATGCGGCCCTGCAGCAGTTTGCGGCCGAATTTGCCAGATCCCAAACTACGGGGTTCGATCGCTTCATGGACGGGCTCAACAGGGTGCCGCGCCCTGCCTTGGCGCTTGGCACGCTCGGTCTGTTTGTGGCCGCGATGGCAGACCCCGTCTGGTTCGCTGAAAGAATGCACGGGATTGCGCTGGTGCCCGAACCTTTGTGGTGGTTGCTTGGGGTGATCGTGTCGTTCTATTTTGGATCCAGGCATCAGCGGAAATCTCAGGAATTTCAGCGAGATATCGCCGCTACTTTATCTCGGACTCCGCAGGTTGTTCGCGGGTTGTCTGATCTTCGGTCTCGGACGGCGCAGAGCCCGGGCGCGGCTGGCAGCGGCACCGAAGCAAACCTGACGCTGGCAGCGATGGAGCCTGAACCGAACCCGGCGCTGGAGGCATGGCGGCGCAAGCGTTCGGCCTGAGCCATCAGTCCGCCCCGTTGAGATTGCGACAATCGGGCCGGGCGGACATGCGGTCACAATGCTGCGTTTGCCATTGGCCCCGCCGAGGTGTCGGACTATACATCCGAACATGATTATCGAGCTCGGACATTTCGCCCTCATCCTCGCCTTTCTGGTCGCCATCGTGCAAACGGTGGTTCCGATGGTCGGGGCCGCCAAACGCTGGTCGAACTGGATGGCGGTGGCCGAGCCGGCCGCAAACCTGCAATTCCTGCTGACGGCCTTTGCCTTTGCCGCCCTGACATGGGCCTTCGTGACTTCGGATTTCAGCCTGCGTCTCGTGGTTCTTAATTCGCATTCGCTGAAGCCGATGATCTACAAGATCTCGGGCACATGGGGGAATCACGAAGGGTCGATGCTGCTTTGGGTGCTGATCGTGACGCTGTTTGGCGCAATGGCGGCATGGTTTGGCGGTGGGTTGCCTCCGACTCTCAAGGCGCGGGTCCTGTCTGTTCAGGCGGCGATCGGTGTCGCCTTTTTTGCCTTTATTCTGTTTACATCGAACCCGTTCCTGCGGGTGCCGGTACCGCCCTTTGACGGACAAGATCTGAATCCGCTTTTGCAGGATCCGGGTCTCGCGTTTCACCCCCCGTTTCTTTACCTGGGCTATGTGGGCCTGAGCATGGCCTTTTCCTTTGCGGTCGCTGCCCTGATCGAGGGGCGCGTCGATGCGGCTTGGGCGCGCTGGGTGCGACCTTGGACCTTGGCGGCATGGATATTCCTGACAATCGGCATCGCGCTGGGATCGTGGTGGGCGTATTATGAGCTTGGCTGGGGGGGCTTCTGGTTCTGGGATCCGGTCGAGAATGCCTCGTTCATGCCGTGGCTGCTGGCGGCTGCGCTGCTGCATTCGGCCATTGTCGTGGAAAAGCGCGAAGCCCTGAAAAGCTGGACTATTCTACTGGCGATCCTTGCCTTTGGCTTTTCCCTGATCGGGACTTTCATCGTGCGGTCGGGTCTTCTGACGTCGGTGCATGCTTTTGCCAATGACCCCGAGCGCGGAGTATTCATCCTGATCATCCTCGCTTTGTTCACCGGAGGGGCCCTGACGCTATTCGCGGCGCGGGCGCAGGCGATGGAGGCCAAGGGTGTCTTTTCAATGGTCAGCCGGGAGAGCGCGTTGGTGCTCAACAACATCCTGCTGGCGGTCAGTGCCTTTGTGGTGTTCTTCGGAACGCTCTGGCCGATTGTCGCCGAGATGTTTTTTGACCGGAAGCTGTCTGTCGGAGCGCCATTCTTCAACATGGCCTTCACCCCGTTCATGGTGGCTATCGGGCTCGCCCTTCCGATCGGAGCGATGCTGCCGTGGAAGCGGGGGCGGCTGGGCCGTGTTGTCTGGTCGCTGCGGTATGCGCTGGGTCTTGCGCTGGCAATGGCAGGCCTTGTCTGGGTGATGCAGACGGGGCAGAGCCTTTTGGGGCCGGTCGGCCTGTTTCTCGGGGCGTGGGTCACGGCCGGGGCGCTCGTGGATCTCTGGTCTCGGTCTGGTCGGGGGATCAACCGGTTTGGCCGAATGTTCCGCCTGCCGCGCGCGGATTGGGGCAAGGCCGTCGCCCATATCGGGCTGGGCGTGACCATCTTTGCCATCGCTGGCCTGACAGCGTGGGAGCGCGAGGATATTCGTGTTGTGCAAACGGGTGAGCCCTATGAGGTTGGCCCGTATACCCTAGTGCTGGAAGGGGTCGAACGTGTGCGCGGGCCGAACTACCTTTCGACAATGGCCTCGGTGCGCCTGTCCCGCGATGGTCGCGAGATCGCGGTGCTGAACCCGGAAAAGCGGGATTATCCTGTTGCCCGGATGCCCACGACCGAGGCGGCCATCGACTATCGCATCATGCGTGACGTTTATGTGGTGATCGGCGACGAACAAGCAAACGGCGGGTGGACAGTGCGCACGTATATCAAACCGTTTGCAAACTGGATCTGGGGCGGCAGTATCCTGATGGCCTTGGGTGGTGCCCTCAGCCTGTCGGACCGGCGATTCCGGGTTGCGGCGGGTGCGCGCAAAACGCCGGCCGGAGGAGTGCCCGCAGAATGAGACTGTTTGCTTTTTGCATCATTCTGGCGTCGTTGGCGGCGATCCTGCTGAGCGTTCCGGCGCATGCGGTGCAGCCGGACGAGGTTCTCGAGGACCCCGCGCTGGAAGCCCGGGCCCGGGAATTGTCCAAGGATCTGCGTTGTCTCGTCTGCCGAAATGAAAGCATCGACGAAAGCAACGCCGATCTGGCGCGCGACCTGCGTTTGCTGGTGCGGGAACGGTTGGTGGAGGGTGACAGCAACGAAGAGGTCATCGACTTCGTCGTGGACCGGTATGGCGAATATGTGCTGTTGCGGCCAACCACCTCGGGCGCGAACTGGATGCTATGGGCGGCGGGGCCGATCATGCTGCTGATCGCGGGTGGCATGGGGTTTGTCTATCTGCGCCGCAGGGAACAGGCACCGCGCTCCGCCGAAGCCGGTTTGAGCGAAGACGAGCGGAAGCGGCTCCAGGAAATTCTCGACGAGTGACGCCGGGTTGGGCTTTTCCGATGCGCGGCTTTGCGGCACCCTGCACTGAAACCGGAGTTTCCGACAGAAACCCGTGCGCAATTGCAATGCAGGGACGACATCATGGAATATGAAACCATCACGCTGGAGCAAACGGACGGCCTTGCGGTTCTGACGCTGAACCGGCCGGACAAGATGAACGCGCTGACCAGCCAGATGCGCGCCGAGATCACCTATGCCATGGGAGAGGCAGCCAACACCGCGCGGGTCATCGTGATGACCGGCGCAGGCAGGGCGTTCTGCACCGGGCAGGATCTTGGCGACGCCGGTGCAACGGGCAAGGTCGATTTGGAGCGCACGTTGCGCGAAGAATACAACCCCATGCTCGAGGCGGTCTATGACTGCAAGGTGCCGACGATTGCCGCCATCAATGGACCGGCAGCCGGGGCAGGGGCCAATCTTGCTCTTGCGGCGGATGTGGTGATCGCAACCGAAAGCGCCTACTTCCTTCAGGCCTTTGCCCGGATCGGCCTGATGCCGGATGCGGGCGGCACCTGGCATATGCCGCGTCAGATGGGCATGGCCAAGGCGATGGGTGCGGCGCTGTTTGCCGACCGGATCACGGCCCGGCAGGCGGAGCAATGGGGCATGATCTGGGAAGTGGCCGAAGACGAAGCGTTTGAAGCATGCTGGCGCGGCCGTGCCAAGTTTCTGGCCGAAGGTCCGACCGAGGCATTCCGCGCGATCAAGGCCGCGATCCGGGGTACCTATGGCAAGACCCTGTCCGAACAGCTGACTGTCGAGGCTCATCTGCAGGGCGGTCTGAACCGGACCCGGGATTTTCAGGAAGGTGTTCTGGCCTTTCTCGAAAAACGGCCTGCGGCTTTCGAGGGGCGCTGAAGAAACCCGCCCGGACGTATCCGGGTTAGCATTTTTTTGATCCGGGTCACGCATCCAGCCCCGGGGACCCGGGAACCAAAAAAATCGGGCGGTCTGTTTTGCAGGCCGCCCGTAGCATTTTTGACATTCTGGAGAAATCCAGGTGTTGCTCAGGCGCGGCGGCGGCGCGACCGGCGCTTTGGAGCCTCCGATTCCCCGGTGCCGTCTGACGCGGACGAAAACGGGCCAATCTCGGCGGCAATCTGATCCAATGTCGGGCGTTCTCCGCGCGGTGTGTTATCGAGTGCGGCGCGCATGGCCCGCAGGTGATCGGGCATGGTGCCACAGCAGCCACCGACAATAGATGCACCGGCATCGCGGGCCAGAACCGCATAGCGGCCCATCAGCTCAGGCGTGCCATCGTAGTGGATGTGGCCATCGACATATTTCGGAATTCCGGCGTTGCCCTTGGAAATGATCGGGCGCTCGGTGCCCTGTGCGGCAAAGCCCAGCACCGTGCGAAGAATGTCGGAGGCGCCGGTTCCACAATTGGCCCCAAATGCCAGCGGGGGATTGGGCAGATCCTCAACCAGTTGCGCAAGATCAGCCGATGTCACGCCCATCATGGTGCGTCCGGCGGTGTCAAAGCTCATGGTGCCGCACCACGGCAGGTCAACCTTCGAGAAGGCCTCGGCAGCGGCGCGAAACTCTTCGGGTGCAGAGATTGTTTCGAGCCACAGGGCGTCGGCGCCACCTTCTTTCAGAGCGTCCGCCTGTTCGTGGAACATCTCGACGGCATCAGCATGGCTGAGCGAGCCCACCGGCTCCATGATGTCACCGGTCGGTCCGACCGATCCGCAGACTGCGATCGTGCGGTCGGCCTTGTCGGCGACCTCGCGCGCCAGCTCGACCCCGGCACGATTCAGTTCCCGCACCCGGTCCTGGGCGTCGTGCAGCTTCAGTCGCGATGCATTACCGCCAAAGGTGTTGGCCAGAAACAGGTCGCTGCCGGCATCTACCGCGCCCTTATAGAGTGCGCGGATCTTGTCCGGCTCGTCAGTGTTCCACAGCTCGGGTGCATCGCC
The DNA here is from genome assembly GCF_049801055.1 of Primorskyibacter sp. S87. Classification (NCBI taxonomy): domain Bacteria; kingdom Pseudomonadati; phylum Pseudomonadota; class Alphaproteobacteria; order Rhodobacterales; family Roseobacteraceae; genus Primorskyibacter; species Primorskyibacter sp. S87. The sequence goes on from NZ_JBNAGF010000006.1 coordinate 231,304, forward strand.
CGATTGCAGCCCCATGTTGAACAGGTTGGTTCCGGTGGCCCCATCGGCCAGCAATGTGCCGCGTGCGGCCATCAATTCGGAAAGGACTTTGCTCATGATCTTGGTTCCACGCTGGGGGCCAAAACGCGCCCTGTTGACCGGGGCAGGTCGGCCAAAATGTGAGACGCCCCGTCTGTCATGAACGGGGCGTTTGATCAAACTCATAATCCTCATGAAGAATATGAGGGCAGCGCTCATGCACCTGAGCCGTCCGGGCAACCGGCCCGGGGCGGGCGCCTAGTCGCTTTCGCTCATCACTTGGGATTTGGCTTCGGGCAGCAACTCGGCCATCTTGGCGCGGACAGTGTCGGCGTCGGACAGCTCGCCCAGATCACCGGCCACCTTGCGCACCACGTCCTCGTGTCCGGCTTCTTCGAAATCAGCCAGCACGACGGTTTTGGCATAGTCTTCGGCGGCGTCGCCCGATTTGCCCATCAGGCCGGCAGCCCAGAGCCCCAGCAGCTTGTTGCAGCGGGCCTGTGCCTTGAACTGCATTTCCTCATCATGGGCAAACTTGGCTTCGAATGCGTTTTCGCGATCGTCGAAGGTGGTCATGTGGCGGACCTCATTTCACAAAATTGGAATATTCTTCATCCGAGATATGGCCTTGCGCGTCGGGCAGCGCAAGAGGAACTTCGTGCGGCAAAGCCGCCCGCGAACGGATGATCAGATCCTGTGGCAACATCTCGGCATGCCGGCCAGCTTGCGGCGCGGGGGCGCTTGCACTAAGAGGGCGCCAGACAGGGGGATTCCGCCTCCAGCAGATCCAGCCCGGAAAGGTCCGCAATGGCGCGTCGCAAGAAAATCTACGAAGGCAAGGCGAAGATTCTGTACGAAGGCCCCGAACCCGGTACCATCGTGCAGTATTTCAAGGACGATGCTACCGCCTTCAACGCCGAGAAACGGGACGTGATCGAAGGCAAGGGTGTGCTGAACAATAGGCTCAGCGAGTTCTTTATGCTGGGGCTTAACCAGATTGGCGTGCCGACTCATTTCCTGAAGCGGCTGAACATGCGCGAGCAGCTTGTGCGGTCCTGCGAGATCGTGCCACTGGAAGTGATCGTGCGCAATTTCGCCGCCGGGTCGATGTCCAAGCGGCTGGGGATCGAGGAGGGCACCCAGCTGCCGCGCCCGATCGTGGAGTATTGCTACAAGGACGATGCGCTTGGCGACCCGCTGGTCACCGAAGAGCATATCGCCGCTTTTGGCTGGGCCAGCCAACAGGACATGGACGACATCCTGAGCCTTGCGCTCAGGGTGAACGACTACCTCTCAGGATTGATGTATGGCGTGGGCATCAAACTGGTGGATTTCAAGATCGAGATCGGCCGGATCTACGAGGGAGATTTCATGCGCCTGATCGTGGCCGACGAGATCAGTCCCGACAGCTGCCGGCTCTGGGACATCGAAACCGGCCAGAAGCTGGACAAGGATGTGTTCCGGCGTGATCTCGGCGATCTCACGGATGCCTATTCCGAGGTTGCACGTCGTCTTGGCGTGATGCCGAAATCGGCGCCGGTGACAAAGCCGACGCTGATCAACTGAAGCCGATCAAATGAGGCCGCGCGCCCGGTGGCGGGCGTCGGCAATTGAGTATTTGGAAAAAGATGAAGCCCATCGGGGCTTCGGGACTGCTGCGAGGGCACGAGATGAAAGCACGGGTTCATGTAATGCTGAAGAACGGGGTTCTGGATCCGCAGGGCGAAGCGGTTCGCCACGCGCTTGGAGCCATGGGTTTTGACAAGGTCGAAGGTGTGCGCCAGGGCAAGGTTATCGATCTGGAGCTGGCAGACGGAGCCAGCGAAAAAGACGTCGCCGACATGTGCGAAAAGCTGCTCGCCAACACCGTGATCGAATCCTACAGCATCGAGATGCAGGGATGAAGGCGGCGGTCGTAGTCTTCCCGGGCTCGAACTGCGATCGTGATCTTGCGGTTGCGTTCGAACAGGCTGGGTTTGATGTGTCGATGGTCTGGCACAAGGATGCCAGCCTGCCCGACGGCATCGATATTGTCGGTGTCCCCGGTGGCTTTTCCTATGGTGACTACCTGCGCTGCGGTGCGATCGCCGCGCAGTCTCCGATCTGCAAGGCGGTTGTGAACCACACCGAGCGGGGAGGGTATGCCTTCGGTGTCTGCAACGGCTTCCAGATCCTGACCGAAACCGGGGTTCTGCCGGGCGCGCTTCTGCGCAACGCCGGGCTGAAATATATCTGCCGGACGGTGGCGCTGAAAGTCGAAACCGGAAGCAGTGCATTTACCGAAGGGTATGAGGTTGGATCGGTGATCGACATTCCGATTGCCCATCACGACGGAAACTACTTTGCCGATGACAGCACGTTGGCCGAACTGCGCGATCAGGACCGGATCGCCTTTACCTATGTCGATAATCCGAATGGCTCTTGCGCGGATATCGCTGGTATCCTCAGCAGCAACCGGCGAGTATTGGGCATGATGCCCCACCCCGAACGGGCGGCGGATGATGGCCACGGCGGAACCGACGGGGTGGCGCTCTTCCGCGCATTGGCGGGGGTGCTGACACCTGCGTGACTTGAGCCCGGCGACGCAGGCGCGTAGCTTGGGGCACATGACGCGTGACATTGAGAAACCGGATCAGGTTTCGGATCAGGTTTCGGGGCGAACTTCGGGCTGGTCCGTGGCCCGCATGTGGCCACAGTCCGGCTCTGTCAGCTGGCGCGTCAGGGCCGCGCTGGTCCTGCTCATGGTTGTGGCAGCCTCGACGGTGTGGATCACCAACAGGCTGCTCACGGATCGTTTCACCGAAAGCACCCGCAACCGGGCCGAGCTGCGGCTGGCGCTGTACGGCGGCAACCTGCTGAGCGAACTGCGCCGCAATGCCATCGTACCGCAGTTGCTTGCGCGCGACCCGAACCTGATCTCTGCCCTGCAATCCAAAGATTACAGCCGTTCGACCCAGCGGTTGATCTCGTTTGTCGAAGAGATCGGTGCGGCTTCGCTGATGCTGCTGGATCAAGACGGGCGCGTGGTTGCAGCCACCGACCGCAACCGGTTGGGTGAACAGCACAGGGCATCATCGTATTTCGTCGATTCGATCCGCGCTAACGCAACGATCTTTTCCGCGATCCAGAATGAGGCCGGGGGCTATCAGTTCGCCTATAGCCGGCGGCTCGAAGACGGTTCCGGCGTGCTCGGGGTAATTGTCGTAGAAGTGGATCTGCAAAAGTTCGAAAGGGCATGGGCCGGGATTTCAGACGCGGTTTTGGTGACGGACAGTTCCGGCACCATCATTCTTGCGACCGAGTCGCGCTGGCGTGGCCTGAGTGTCGACGAAGCGCTCAAGAGGCAGACCCCGCAGGGGGCCATCCAGCGGGCAATTCGGGTGACAACGGACTGGACCGCTCTGCCGCCAGATGCCTATCTGCGCGGCGAAGCAGTGATGCGGATGGAAAACCGCCTGCCGTTCCGCGGCTGGCAGATGACCTCGTTCACCACCTTTGCTTCGATCCGCGAGCGGGTGAATGCCGTACTGGCGTTGGAGATCATGGGCTTTGCCATCCTGCTGGCGCTGGCCTTCTACTTCCTCAGCCGCAAGAATGCGGTGCGAATGGCGTTGTTCCAACGGGAGTCGGCTGAACTTCGTGTTCTGAACGCCCGGTTGCAAAGGGAAATTGCCGAGCGCGAGCGGGTGCAGGAAACTCTCGCGGTGGCCGAGCAGTCGCTGGCTCAGAGTTCAAAGCTGGCGGCATTGGGAGAGATGTCCGCCGCTGTCAGCCACGAACTGAATCAGCCTTTGGCGGCGATGAAGACCTATCTTGCCGGCGCGCGGCTGTTGTTGCGGCGCAACCGGCCCGAAGAAGCGCTGGCGTCGTTCGGCCGGATTGATGACCTGATCGAACGCATGGGGGCGATCACCCGGCAGCTCAAATCCTATGCCCGCAAGGGGGCCGACAGCTTCTCGCCGGTGAATATGCGTGACGCGCTGGCGGCGTCGATCTCGATGATGGAACCGCAGCTGCGGCAGCGCCATGTAAAAATCACCCAGACCCTGCCGGAAGAACCGGTTCTGGTCATGGGCGACCGGATGCGGATTGAGCAGGTTCTGGTCAACCTCTTGCGAAATGCGCTTGATGCCACCAAATCTGTAGAAAGCCCCGAGGTCGAGATCATTCTGGCCAAGGGCGAGACTGCGACCCTGACGGTGCGCGACAACGGCGACGGGATCGAGGATCTCGATGCCCTCTTTGAGCCGTTCTATACAACCAAGCAGCCCGGTGATGGGGTTGGGCTGGGGCTGGCGATTTCCTCGGGGATCGTGAGCGATCTGGGTGGTCGACTGACAGCCCGCAACGGTCAACGCGGCGGCGCAGTGTTCGAAATGCAGCTGCCGGTGCTGGAAGACGGCATCGAGGCAGCAGAGTGATTAATGGATAGGGGATACGATCTATGGCACAGGCCATGAAGATTGCGATTGTCGACGACGAGCAGGATATGCGCCAGTCGATCAGCCAATGGCTGGCTTTGTCGGGCTACGACACCGAAACTTTTGCCAGCGCCGAGGATGCACTCAAGCAACTGGGACCGGACTATCCGGGTATCGTTATTTCCGACATCAAGATGCCGGGCATGGACGGTATGCAGTTTCTCAAGAAGCTGATGGGAAATGACAGCGCGCTTCCGGTGATCATGATCACCGGTCACGGCGATGTTCCGATGGCGGTCGAAGCAATGCGGGTCGGGGCGTTCGATTTCCTTGAAAAACCGTTCAGCCCGGATCGCATGTCCGAACTGGCAAAGCGCGCCACGGTGGCGCGCCGGCTGACACTGGATAACCGGGCCCTGCGGCGAGAGCTGAGCGACGGCACCCAGATCATGAACAAGTTGATCGGCGCCAGCCCAGACATGGTGCGGTTGCGTGAGGATATTCTCGATCTCGGGCAGGCAGACGGCCATGTGCTGATCGACGGCGAAACCGGGACCGGCAAGACTCTGGTGGCGCATGCGCTGCACGCCGTAGGCAGCCGGGCCGGCAAGAAGTTCGTTCTGGTTTCCTGTGCTGCACTTGAAGACGAGGCGCTGTCAAAGCGGCTGTTTGGGCCGATGCTGCCCGAAGATTCTCAGTTGCCTGCCATTGAGGAAGCACGCGGCGGTACTCTCGTTCTTGAGGATATCGAGGCGCTGTCCGATACATCTCAGGCCCGTCTGCTTTCTGTGATCAACCAGCAGGGCACTCCGGCCGAAACCCGGATCATTGCCATTTCCAACCTGCAGGAAGCTGGGAAAACCTGCGAGGACGCGCTGCGTCCGGACCTGTTTTACCGCCTCGCAGCCCTGCGTCTGACCATGCCACCGCTGCGCCAGCGCGGCGAGGATATCCTGACGCTGTTCACGCGGCTGTCCGAACAGTTTGCCGAGGAATATGGCTGTGACGCTCCAAAGGTCAGCGCTCAGGAAGCGGCGCAATTGCTTCAGGCACCGTGGCCGGGCAATGTGCGGCAGCTGATCAATGTTGCGGAACGCGCGGTGCTGCAATCGCGGCGCGGCTCGGGCACCATCGCCTCGCTCTTGATGTCGGACCATGAAGAGATGCAGCCGGTTATGACCACCGAGGGCAAACCCCTGAAAGAGTATGTCGAAGCGTTCGAGCGCATGCTGATCGACAACACGATGCGCCGCCACAAGGGCTCGATCGCTTCGGTGATGGATGAACTGTGCCTGCCGCGTCGGACCTTGAACGAGAAAATGGCAAAATACGGCTTGCAGCGGGCCGACTACCTGTGACTCAGCGCGCGGTTCTGGAAACGGTTCCGGGTAAAGCGGCCGAAATCAGCCGTTCCCCGGACAATCCGGACGCATGGGCGAGCTAAGGGCTAAATGCTGCAAATCAGGCTGTTTGGCAGGGCGTCGCCCCAATTTGGCACACTTTTAGCGTGTGCCAAGGATCTGCCTTTGCGTTTTGCCCATTGTCATTTGACCGGACTCTCCCTTAATGTGGATAAACGGGCCTGCGCCAGATGCGCCAGAGGTCCGGATATTTGAGTTTCGCTGCTTCGGGTTTGAACCGGCAAGGAGCCGGCAGTCCGAAGCAGACCGATCACGCTCCCGATTGGGAGCATTGCAACGCCTTCGCTTGCGGGACACTCGCAGGTGAGAGGAATAAACGGGCAGGCGCCGGACATATTCGCGCCTGTCGGAGAAGAACCGCGATGACGCGCGCGCGCAACTTGAGCTTACGGGCAGGGGGCCGGATGGCCGAACCCTACGTGGCCGGACCCAATGTGGCCGGCTCTCCCGTAGCCGGTAATTGGCATGCGCCGTTCAATATCGCCCAGACAAGACACCCCGCCAAACGTAATCTCCCGAAATCACTGTGCCCGCCAGGGCGCAGGCGGCGAGCGCGTGTGGCGCGGTGCACCAAGGACATATGGCTAAGAAAATGCTCATCGATGCCACCCACGCGGAGGAAACCCGCGTTGTGGTGGTCGACGGAAACAAGGTTGAGGAATTCGACTTTGAATCCGAAAATAAGCGCCAGCTTGCCGGCAACATCTATCTCGCCAAGGTAACACGGGTCGAACCGTCCCTTCAGGCAGCATTCGTTGACTACGGTGGAAACCGACACGGGTTTCTCGCCTTTTCCGAGATCCATCCGGACTATTATCAGATCCCGGTCGCTGACCGCGAAGCACTGATGGAAGAAGAGCGCGCCCACGCCGAAGCGATGCGCGCGCGGGACGAGGAAGAAGAAGCCAAGCCCGGCAAGTCGCGCCGGTCCCGGTCTCGCCGGGGCAAGGGCGACGCAAAGGCTGACAAAAAGGCTGAAATGAAATCCGAAACCCTGGCCGAGGGGTTGAAATCCGATGATGCGGTCGAGACCCTCGAGGTCGAAATCCGTGGCATGGAAACCATCGATCTGGACGGGACCGAAATCGCCGAAGGTGCCGATCCGCGTGATGTGCCCGAAGGCAGCTCGCCGATGGAAACCGTGGCCGACACTCCGGTGGAAGAGCCCGAAGATAACGGGGCTGCGCAGGGTGATGACGGTGCCGACGCAGCGAAACAGGCCGTTTCGGGTGACGGCGAAAAAGACGCCGCACCGGAAGCCTCTGTTTCGGATGATGCTGCCGACAGCACAGAAGACGGCGAACCAGTTGTAGCCGAGACTGCGGCGGAAGATGATTCCAGGGCAGAAGATGTTGCCGAGGGCGACGCCGAAGCCAAACCAGCCGAAGCCGGTGCAGAGGAATCCGCATCAGACGAGGCCGACAAAACGACCGCGAAAGAGGCCGAAGCCGAGGATGAAGATGCCCCGCAGCGGGCCGACGCGACCTCGAAGGATGACAGCATCGAATCCGTCGCCGACGAGGATGACAGCGAAGACATTCGCCCGCCGCGCAAACCGCGCGCGCGCCGCTACAAGATCCAGGAGGTCATCAAGGTCCGGCAGGTTCTGCTGGTGCAGGTGGTCAAAGAAGAGCGCGGCAACAAAGGGGCTGCGCTGACAACTTATCTGTCGCTGGCTGGTCGTTACTGCGTTCTTATGCCCAACACCGCGCGCGGTGGCGGCATTTCCCGCAAGATCACCAATGCCACCGATCGCAAAAAACTCAAGGACATCGCCGCCGAAATCGACGTGCCGACCGGCGCGGGTCTTATCGTGCGCACTGCCGGGGCCAAGCGGACAAAGGCCGAAATCAAGCGGGACTACGAATACCTTCAGCGGCTCTGGGAACAGATCCGCGAATTGACGCTGAAATCGATTGCCCCCGCCAAGATCTATGAAGAGGGCGACCTGATCAAACGCTCGATCCGCGATCTGTACAGCCGCGAGATCGACGAAGTGCTGGTCGAAGGTGAGCGCGGATATCGTACGGCCAAGGACTTCATGAAGATGATCATGCCGTCCCACGCCAAGAACGTGCAGCAATACTCAGGCGGTTTGCCGCTGTTTGCGCGTTATCAGGTCGAAAGCTATCTCAGCTCGATGTTCAACCCGACGGTTCAGCTGAAATCCGGCGGCTACATCGTGATCGGTGTGACCGAGGCACTGGTGGCCATCGACGTGAACTCGGGCCGCGCCACCAAGGAAGCCTCGATCGAGGAAACCGCACTCAAGACCAATCTGGAGGCGGCCGAGGAAGTGGCCCGCCAGCTTCGGTTGCGCGACCTCGCAGGCTTGATCGTGATCGACTTCATCGACATGGACGAGCGCAAGAACAACACCGCCGTCGAAAAGCGGATGAAGGACAAGCTCAAGACCGACCGCGCTCGCATTCAGGTGGGTCGGATCAGCGGTTTTGGTCTGATGGAGATGTCGCGTCAACGTCTGCGCCCGGGTATGATCGAGGCCACGACCCAGCCTTGCCCGTCCTGCCACGGGACCGGACTGATCCGGTCGGATGACAACATGGCGTTGTCGATCCTGCGTCAGATCGAGGAGGAGGGCACTCGCGGCCGCTCGCGCGAGGTATTGGTGCGCTGCCCCGTGACCATTGCCAACTTCCTGATGAACCAGAAACGCGAGCATATCGCCCAGATCGAGGCCCGCTATGGTCTGTCGATCCGGATCGAAGGTGATGTGCATCTTGTCAGCCCGGATTTCTCGCTTGAAAAGTTCAAGACAGCAACGCGTGTGGTGCCCGAGGCCACCGCGCCTGTGGTGTCGGTCGATACCCGGTTGATGGAGCAGATCGACGCCGACGAAGAGGCGCCCGCCGAGGAGGTGTCTGAGACACCCGAGGGAGACGCGAAACCCAAGCGCAAGCGTCGCCGTCGCCGGCGCAAGTCCAAGGCCGCTCAGGATGAGAATGGGGGCGATACGGCCTCCGAGAACGGCGCGGAGGCAGGGGCTGAGGCGTCCGAAGACGTATCGGCAGAGGGTGCCACCGCCGACGAGGCAGAGGCTCCGGAGGCCGAAGTAACCGAAAAGCCCGCCAAGAAAACACGCACCCGGACCCGCAGCCGGTCGCGGTCTCGCAAGAAGGCCAGCGAAGCGGAGGAAGTCCCCGCGGAAGAGGCCGCAGACGCCGCTTCGGAAACGCCCGCCGAAGAAACAGGTGCGGAACGGGCCGAAGAAGAAGCCAAGGAGAAAGCCGGTGAAATCGGCGACGCGGTTTCGGCTTCGGCAGAGGATCAGGCCGAGGCAACAGCCACTGAAGCGCCGGTTGAAGCCACGTCCGAGAGCGCCCCGGAAGAAGCCGCACCAGCCGAGGTCATTACGGCCGAAGTGCAGGCTGAACCCGCAGCCGAAGAACCGGTTTCTGTAGTTGCCTCGGCAGAGGAGCCGTTCGCAAACGGAACGGCTGTTGACGAGGGGACGGAACCGGAACTCGAAACGGTGTCCGCCGAGCCGGAAACACCGGATCCTTCCAAGCCGAAACGTCGTGGCTGGTGGTCGATCGGTCGCTGAAGTAAATCACATTCAGATCGGGCGGGCCTGTCAGGGCGCGCCCGATTTCGTTCGTGACAACAGTTCTGTGGGCGCGCTTTCGGGGCAGGGTGACCGGCTTAGCTGCCTTTGCGGATAAGGTAAATCTGCTGCCCGGAGTCTTCGCTCTGCGATATCAGTTCATGTCCGGCTTCGGTACAGAAATGTGGCACGTCAATGATCGCAGCCGGATCGTCGGCCAGCATTCTTAGAACAGCGCCATCGGGCAGGGATTTCAACCGTTTGCGGGCCTTAAGAACAGGCAGCGGGCATAACAGTCCCAATGCGTCCAGCGTTTCGGTGATCTCGGTCATGGCTCGCAGATAGGACGGATTTGTTCCCCTGTCCACAGGGTTGTGACTGCTTGCCGCGTGACGTGCCCGCGACAATGGCATATGTGCGATACTATGTTCGGAATCGATATCATCGACGCGGCCTTGCTGCCTGCCATGATCGTGGCCCTCATGGCCGGGGTCATCAGTTTCCTGTCACCTTGCGTTCTTCCGATCGTGCCGCCGTATCTTGCCTATATGAGCGGTGTATCGGTCAGTGAGCTGAGCGAAGGGGAAGGGGCCGCCAACAAGGCGTTGGGCCCGGCGGTTTTCTTTGTTCTGGGCCTGTCGACCGTTTTCCTGTTTCTGGGGTTCACCGCTTCGGCGATCGGCACCGTGTTTTTGCAGTACCAATCCACGTTCAACACCCTTGCCGGGCTGTTGGTGATGATCTTTGGCGCGCATTTTGTCGGGGTCTACCGGATCGGGTTTCTGGACCGCGAGGCACGCATCGACGTGGGCGACCGGGGTGGAAGTGCCTTTGGTGCCTACATTCTCGGCCTCGCTTTTGCCTTTGGATGGACCCCCTGTATCGGGCCGCAGCTGGGCGCGATCCTGTCGATGGCGGCCTCTGAGGCGTCGGTGACCCGTGGCACGCTCCTGCTGGCGGTCTATGCGATGGGGCTGGGTATTCCGTTTCTGCTTGTGGCTGCATTCCTGCCGCGCCTGACCGGGCTGATGGGCTGGATGAAGCGTCACATGGAGCAGATCGAGCGGGTCATGGGGCTGCTGTTGTGGACCATTGGCCTGCTGATGCTGACCGGCGGTTTTTCGGCCTTTTCCTACTGGCTGCTCGAAACCTTCCCGGCACTGGCCACGTTGGGCTGAAACGGCTGACCCATCCGGGATGGTGGCACCATGCTCACGATCCGCTGAAAGGGCAGGACAGCCAAGAAAAACGAGCGGAACTCTCTCCGGGTCTTACTCTTGCCCGAATGCTGCGCTAGCCTCTGCCTAACGAGGCGAAAGACCCGGCGAGGCGTTTAGGAATGAGCGGTCAGTCGCAACTGCTGAAGGAAAGGGATGCCGAACGACAGGTGCGGCGGCGCCGGGTGTTCTACATTCCGGGCTATGATCCCATCCATCCGCGCCGTTACCGCGAGCTCTACCGCAAGGAAGGGGCGGCGCAGGCAAAGATCTCGGGGTATCAGATCGACCTGAAACCCAAGACCACGAAGGGTCCATACGGCTGGCACGTGACCTCGAGGCAGCACGGGAAGGAAACTGACACCGACGTCGACGTGCTGGTCTGGTCCGACATTGTCCGGGGCAGCATGTCCAACACCATACCTGCCACATATCTTCAAATGCTGCGCACGGCCTGGTGCTACATCGGTTCGGGGGCGCTGTGGCGCTTGATGCGGCTCAGAAAGGGCCCGGTCATCGCGGCGCTTTATCCGGTTGGTGCACTGATCCTGCAGGCGCTGCTGGCTGTTCTGCTGGCATGGGGCGTGGCACGGGCGGTGGCATTGATTCCACTGCCCCTCATGTCTTTGGCGGGGCTGGTTCTCGGGGGCGGGGCGGGTATCGCCCTTCTCAGATGGTTCCGGGTGCGGGATGGAAAGTTCTTTATTTACTACCTGATGCACGACTATGCCTATTCAGCCCAGTTCAGGGGCGCCAATCCACCCGAGCTTGAGGTGCGAATGGCAGAGTTCACAGAGCAGATCGCCGAGGCGTTGCAGAGTGAGGTGGATGAGGTTCTGGTGGTTGGTCATTCTTCAGGTGCCCATGTTGGGGTTTCGGTTCTGGCCGATCTGATCCGATCCGGGCGGGTGTCTGAAGATGGACCTGTGCTTTCCTTCCTGTCTTTGGGGCAGGTGGTGCCGATGGTCTCGTTCCTGCCCGACGCACACCGGATCAGGGCGGATCTGCAGTTCCTGTCGGGGCGAAATGAACTGGCTTGGGTCGATGTCTCGGCCCCCGGCGACGGCTGCGCCTTTGCGCTTTGTGATCCGGTCGGCGTCAGCGGTGTGGCCCCGGAAGGCAAGCATTGGCCATTGGTGATTTCGGCCGCCTTCACCCAGACGCTGAGCCCCGAGCGCTGGAAAGAACTGCGCTGGCGCTTCTTCCGGCTTCATTTTCAATATCTCTGCGCTTTCGACCAGCCCGGAGATTATGACTATTTCCGGATCACCGCAGGGCCACGGGTGCTGGGGGATCGGTATGCCGGGCGCGCGCCGTCGAAATCCCGGATCACGAAAACCGTGTCAAAGTTCACTTCGGTGGCACCGTGACTGCACCTTTGCCTCCGAAACCGCCCGCGCGGCCGGACAAGGTTTCGCTTTTGCGATACCTGCGGCTGTTTCGCGACGATATCCTGTCCGCCCAGCCAGCAAAACTCTATCGCGCCTGGATGGCCGAGTTTCGGACGCCGTTTTTTCGGTCTTTTCTGCTGAATCAGCCCGATCTGATCCAGACCGTGCTCAAGGAGCGGCCCGATGATTTTCCCAAATCTGGTCGGGTCAGCGAAGGGCTGCGTCCGCTGCTGGGTAATTCGGTCTTTCTGACCAATGGTGAAACATGGAAACGGCAGCGGCGCATCATCGACCCGGCATTTGAGGGTGGGCGGCTGAAGGATACTTTTCCTGCCATGTGGGCCGCGTCCGAGGCGGCGGTTGGGCGGCTGGCACAAGCGGGCGAGACAGTTGAGATCGAAGAGGTCACAAGCCACGCGGCAGCGGACGTGATCTTTCGCACCCTGTTCTCAATCCCGATCGAACATGAGGTCGCCGCGCAGGTCTTTGCCCGGTTTCGCGCCTACCAGCGGGCGCAGCCGATCCTGAACATCGCGGCCTTTGTGCCTCTGCCCCGCTGGATGCCGCGGTTTCATTCCCGCGAAACGCGGGCCAATGCAGCCAAAATCCGGGGTCTGATCGCACATCTGACAGCCGAGCGCATGAAGGCAATCACCGCAGGCGCGGCCCCGGACGATCTGGCCACAAAGATCATGACCACGGCGGACCCCGAGACCGGAGAACGCTTTGACACCGATGAGATGGTCGATCAGGTGGCGATCTTTTTCTTGGCGGGACATGAAACTTCGGCTTCGGCACTGGCCTGGACGCTCTACCTGATGGCGCTTTACCCGGAGTGGCAGGAGCGGCTGGCACAAGAGGCAGAGCAGCTTGGTGCTGGCGAGCCGGGCTTTGCCGTGATGTCAAAACTGCGCCTCAGCCGCGACGTGTTCCGCGAGGCGCTGCGGCTCTATCCGCCGGTGCCGATGATGGTCCGTCAGGCAAGCTGCCCCGAGCGGTTCCGCGACCGCGACATTCCCAACGGTGCGCAGCTAGTGCTGAGCCCGTGGCATCTGCATCGCCACGAACGGCTCTGGGATAACCCCGATGGATTCGACCCGACCCGCTGGCAGACCGAGAACGGAAAAACATGCCAGCGCACGGCCTATATGCCGTTTTCTGCAGGTCCACGTGTGTGCACCGGTGCAGGGTTTGCTATGGTCGAAGGCCCGCTGATCCTGTCGATGCTGTTGCGCCGCTTCCGATTCGAGCGCATCGAGGGGCGTGACCCGGTTCCGGTGGCCCACCTTACGGTCCGCGCAAAGGATGGCATCTGGTTGCGGGTGATGCCGCGCAACTGACCCCAGCATTGTGTATCCGGGCATTCCCGGCCCGTTCGGGAACTGAACACGCTACCATCGCGCGCAGGCTTGTTGTATCCGGGTGCCAACGAGAATCAGATTACGGGAAAAAGTCATGTCCAAGGCAGATCAGCGCAAACAGATGGCGGAAGGTGCAGGGTTCATTGCGGCCCTTGATCAGAGCGGCGGCTCGACACCGAAGGCGCTGGCGCTTTATGGCGTGGACGCCTCGGGCTACGGTTCCGAAGAAGAGATGTTCGACGAGATCCAGCGCATGCGCGCGCGGATCATCCTTGCCGACGGCTTCACCCGCGACAAGGTGATCGGGGCGATCTTGTTCGAGCGCACCCTTGGCGAAGCAATCAACGGCAAGAAGGTTGCAGACTATCTGTGGTCCGAGAAAGGGATCGTCCCTTTCCTGAAGATCGACAAGGGGCTGGCCGACGAGGCCAATGGCGTGCAGATGATGAAGCCGATCCCGGGACTGGCGGAAACGCTGGCCAAGGCCGACGGCGTGTTTGGCACCAAGGAACGTTCGGTGATCCACGAGGCCAACGCAGAAGGGATCGCCGCCGTTGTGGCGCAGCAGTTCGACGTCGCCCGTGAAGTGATTGCCGCTGGCATGGTGCCGATCGTCGAACCCGAGGTGAACATCCATTCCGAGACCAAATCCGAGGCCGAGGACATCCTGAAAGCGGAGATCCTGAAAAACCTCGACGCGCTCGAAGACGGGCAGGACGTGATGCTCAAACTGACCATCCCGAACAAGGAAGGTCTGTATGACGATGTCGCAGATCACGCCCGCGTTGTGCGGGTGGTGGCGCTGTCGGGTGGCTATTCCACCGCAGATGCCTGCGAAAAGCTGAGCCGGAATGCCAAGATGATCGCATCATTTTCGCGCGCGCTGACCGAAGGTTTGTCCAAGCAGCAGTCGGACAGCGAATTCAACACGGCGCTGGGTGGCAACATCGACAAGATCTATCAGGCCTCTGTCTGAGCGTTTCAACTAAGACGTTGAAAGCCGCCTTCGGGCGGCTTTTATTTTGTTCAAAAGGTCTTACGCGGACTTCCTGATGTAAGAGATGCGATAATTCCCTATGCCGGTCGTGCAAAATCCTGCCGCAGCCGAGCCGCTTTTGCGCGCATGACGCAACCCTCGGCGTGGTCATTGACCAACCCCATTGCCTGCATGAAGGCATAGACCGTTGTTGGGCCGACGAATTTCCAGCCGCGCTTCTTGAGATCCTTGGACATGGCCACCGAATCGGGCGTGGTGGAAACGGTTTGCGGCGGCGGCAGGTTGTCCGGGTGGGGCTCGAACCGCCACGCATAGGCCGCCAGTGATCCCTCCTGCGCCACAAGTTCCCGCATCCTGCGTGCATTGTTGATTACCGCCTCGATCTTGCCCCGGTGGCGGATGATACCGGCATCCTGCAACAGCCGCTCAACGTCCGCGTCCCTGAACTCGGCCACTCTTTCATAGTCGAACCCCAGAAAAGCCGTCCGGAAATTCTCTCGCTTCGCTAGGATCGTGCGCCAGCTCAGCCCGGACTGGAAGCTTTCCAGACACAGCTTTTCAAAAAGGCGAATGTCATCGTCGACCGGGTATCCCCATTCAGTGTCGTGATAGGCAAAGAACTCAGGGGCGGCCTGGCACCAGCGGCAACGCGGTTGCCCATCCGGGCCGGGAACGGTTTCGGTCATGGCGGTAGTTCCCCCTTTGTTCTGAGAGCTCTGAGCATACAGCCAGTATTTCGCGTCTTCCGCAAGCCTCAATCGCCGTTGCGATACCAGTTCAGAACAAAGACACGAATAGCAGAGGCAAGGCCGGTATCGGGATCGCGCGAAACATCAATTTCGGCGGCTAACACATTGATCGGAAGGTCTTTGGCGCTGGCGATTTCGCGAAAGGCCTGCCAAAACTCATCCTCGAGAGAAACCGAAGTGCGATGCCCTTTGAGCGTCAGGGAGCGTTTGACGGGCGGCCTGCTCATCCGTCGCGCTCGTGCCCGTCCAGATCCTTGCGGGCTTTGTCGGCGCGCGCCCTGTCCAGATCCTTGTCGGCCTTGCTGCGGCCGAACTTTGCCGCGTTGGCGTCTGCGCGGGCCTTTTTCTCGGCCCGCGCCTTTTCTTTTCGAAACCGGTTCAGGTTGACCGGCTTTCCCATCAGTCCTTGGGCCCGATCATCTGTTCGGGACGCACGACGGCGTCAAAGGTCGCCTCGTCGACAAAGCCGAGTGCGACGGCCTCTTCCTTGAGTGTCGTGCCGTTCTTGTGGGCAGTCTTGGCAACCTTGGTGGCGTTGTCATAGCCGATGGTCGGAGCCAGCGCGGTCACAAGCATCAGCGATTCTTTCATCAGCTTGTCGATGCGCGGTTCATTGGCCTTGATGCCGTTGAGCATCCGCTCGGTGAAGCTGTCGGCCACATCCCCAACAAGCTGGATCGACTGAAGCAGGTTGTAGCTCATCATCGGGTTATAGACGTTCAGCTCGAAATGCCCTTGCGATCCAGCGAACTTGATTGCGGCATCGTTGCCCATGACATGAGCCGCCACCTGCGTCATCGCTTCGGCCTGGGTCGGGTTGACCTTACCGGGCATAATCGAAGAACCGGGCTCGTTCTCGGGCAGGATCAGCTCGCCCAGACCGGAACGCGGACCGGACCCGAGAAAGCGGATATCGTTGGCGATCTTGTACATCGCCCCCGCCACAGTAGACAGCGCTCCGGACATGAACACCATCGCGTCATGTGCCGCCAGTGCCTCGAACTTGTTTGGCGCGGTGACGAAGGGCAGGCCGGTGATCTCGGCCATATTGGCAGCCACGGCCTCGCTCCAGCCCTTCTGGGTGTTGAGACCGGTGCCAACGGCGGTACCGCCCTGTGCCAGTTCATAGATGCCCGGCAGCGCGGCCTCGACCCGGGCGATGCCCTGACGGATCTGATGCGCGTAGCCACCGAACTCCTGTCCCAAAGTCAGCGGCGTGGCGTCCTGCGTATGGGTGCGGCCGATCTTGATGATGTCCTTGAATTCTTTGGACTTGGCTTCGAGCCCCGCCAGAAGCTTGTTCAGGCCGGGCAACAGCACGTCGCGCACGCTCATTGCGGTGGCAATGTGCATGGCGGTCGGGAACGTATCGTTCGAGGATTGCCCCATGTTGCAATGATCGTTCGGGTGCACCGGATCCTTGGAGCCGATCACGCCGCCGAGGATCTCGATCGCGCGGTTCGCGATCACTTCGTTCGAGTTCATGTTCGACTGGGTGCCCGATCCGGTCTGCCAGACCACCAGCGGGAAATTGTCGTCGAACTTTCCGGCCACCACTTCGGATGCGGCCTGAATGACGGCATCGGCGATCTTTGCGTCCATCTTGCCGGTGGCCTTGTTCTGCATGGCGCAGGCCTGCTTGATGACACCCAGCGCCCGCACAATGGCAACGGGCTGTTTTTCCCATCCGATGGGAAAGTTCATGATCGACCGTTGAGTCTGCGCGCCCCAATACTTGTCAGAAGGGACTTCCAGAGGACCAAAGCTGTCGGTTTCAGTGCGGGTTGCGGACATGCGTCACTCCATATGGTATGCGGTTGTATGCCGTTTAGCCAGAAGCCCGGTTCGGCGCAATTGGCCAGTTGCGCGCACCATAAGAGCGGGTAGAAAAAAGCGCCAGACGTCAGGGCGATATTCCGTCACGGATGACGCTGGACACCGTTTGGTGAAGTGGGCTGTGTTGTTCCTGTGCGCCTGCAGTGTAGTATGATCAGGCAACCGCAGCCGAGGAGGCCTTTCATGACGCTCTCTGTTTTCGCCGTCCGTCCCGTGACCTTGGTCTTTGGGATGGTCTTGGCGCTTGGTCTTTCCAGTCTGGCGCAGGCCGGAGAAGCGTTGATTGAACCCTTCGTTGGGGAATACGCGGGGTCCGCTTCGCTGGACAACGCCGACGGATCGACCACGCCGCGCGACATGAGCGTGTCTATCTCGGAAACCAAGGACGGATTCAACGTGAGCTGGACCTCGACGACCCACAAGCCTGACGGGCGCATCAAAGAAAAGTCCTATAGCATCGACTTTTTGCCAACGGACCGGGACGGGATCTATTCCGCCGCCATGGAGCGCAATGTCTTTGGCCATGCCGTGCAACTCGACCCGATGAAAGGGGAGCCCTTTGTCTGGGGCCGGATCACAGGCGATGTGCTGACGGTGTTCTCGTTGTTCGTCGACGATCAGGGTGGGTATGAGATGCAGCAATTCGACCGCAGGCTTGCAGATGGTGGGCTTGATCTGGAGTTCTCGCGGTTGCGCGATGGCGAACCGATGCGCAGCGTATCGACCTTCCTTGAAAAACAGTAGAACCGGACGTCAGCCGTGAAACTTTGGCCCAGCGAGGTCAACGATCAGGGTTTTCGGAAACTGTCCAGCGATACAACCTCCGCGTCATGCGGTTCGGTCTCTTCCCTCTCGTCCAGATCGGCGACCTCATCCTCATCCGGATCCTGGTCGTCCTCGTCATCTGCGTTCTCGAAACGAAGCCCGAACTCAACCGATGGATCCACGAAAGTCTTGATCGCGTCATACGGCACGTAAAGCGGCTCAGGTGCGTCGCCGAAATTCAGAGTTACGGCGAACCCGTCATCCCCCACATCGAGATTTTCGAACCAGTGCTGCAGAACGATCGTCATCTCTGTCGGATAGCGGTCTATCAACCAGTCCGCCATCTGGGCGTCGGGATGGGTGGTGTTGAATGTGATGAAAAAATGATGCGCACCCGGCAGGCCGGATTCGGACACATCGGTCAGCACGGTCTTGATCAGACCACGCATCGCCGTGTGCATAAGGTTACCGTAATCAATATCTCGGGACATGCCTTTACCCCAGTCTTTTGAGGTTCAGCATAAGCTGTTTTTTCGGAAACGAAAGAGCGTGCGAGAGAATTTCGGTCATGTCGCAGAAAGCACCAGATGCAGCGCCAGCCCGGTCACGGCGCAGATTAGCAGCACGCGGCCAAGCCCTTGTTTAAGAACAAGCATCAAGGCAGCTGCGAGCAGGGTCAGCGTCAGGGCGCGCGGGTCGAGCGTAAACCAGTCGGGCGCCGGGAAAGAGAGCGGTCCGACGCTCTGCGTGTTGATCCCGGAAAACAGAACATTCAGTCCGAACCAGACCGAAAGATTCAGGATCACGCCAACCACGGCTGCGGTGATGGCTTTCATTGCGGCGCCAAGCCGGGGCAGGGCAGAGATCTGCTCCAGATAGGGTCCAGCGAGGAAGATCCACAGGAAACAGGGGACGAAAGTTGCCCAGAGCGCGACAACTCCCGCAGCGATGGCAAGCCCGGGTCCGCCTTGCAAAGAGCCAGTCAGCATGGCGACAAACTGAGTGACGAGACTCAGCGGCCCCGGTGTGGTTTCGGCCAGTCCAAGCGCGTCGATCATCTGCGACAGCGAGATCCATTGATAACTGTCGACAACCGTTTGCGTCATATAGGCCAGAACCGCGTAGGCGCCGCCAAAGGTTACAACCGCAAGCCATGCAAAGAACCAGCCGACCTGGGCCAGCAATGTCTGCCCGGTCAGCGTCAGTGCCGCCAATGGCAGCAACCAGAGCGGTAGCCATATCGCGATCACGCGCAGCGGTGAGGCAAGGGTCGGGATCATGGGGTCCGGGGAACCCGTAGGTAGCTCGGCGGGTGGACGCATCGCACCAATCAATGCCGCAAGTCCGATGATGATCGGGAAAGGCACGTTGAGCGTGAAAACCGCAAGAAAGCTGGCAACCGCAAGCGCATAGCTGAGCCGCGTTCCAAGCGCTCTTCGCGACACCGCCAGCACCGCCTGTAAAACGATCACGATGACAGCGGATTTGATGCCCAGAAAGGCGGCTTGAACCGCAGGCAGAGTGCCGAACCGGACATAGAGTGTCACCAGTCCCGCGATCACGGCGGCACCGGGCAACACGAACAGGCCGCCCGCAATCAGTCCGCCAGCGATGCCGCGCAATCGCCAGCCTGCGTAGGTGGCCAGTTGCATGGCTTCGGGGCCGGGGAGCAGCATACAGAATGACAGAGCCCGCAGAAACTGGTCTTCGTCCAGCCAAGACCGGTCCTCTACAAGTTCCCGGTGCATCAGCGCGATCTGCGCGGCCGGTCCACCGAATGACAGCAGGCCGATCCGCCCAAAAACACGGGTAAGTTCGCGCGTCGTGGGGCGCAGAGGATGTGAATCGCTGTCCATACCCCTTGCCACCACGGCCAGCGCCGGGGATCAAGCCCGCATCGGCCGACCGTGTCAGGCGAAATCCAGCTTCTGACCGGTCATGGCGATCGGGAGTGTATCCGGGGGCATCTGACCCAGTTGCTCAAAAAGCGAGACATAGTCGAACTGGTTGTAGGCTTCGACAATCCTCTGCCCATTGGTGCGCACCATGGTCATGCCGGTAACCGTGACCGGAGCACCGTTGTCGGCCCGTTTCATGTCGGCCTTGAGGATCGCGCTGGCCCAGTCGCCCTGTTCCACGATCATCGGCATCTCGAACTTGATGTCTTCCAGATGCATCTGGAACGCCCCGACCAGATCCCGGAAATCGTCGATCCCCACCCGCATTTCCGGGATAATCCCGGCGGCCTTGGTGTCCGGGGTGAAGTAATCGTCAATCGCGTCCAGGTTTCCGTTGACCCAGACCTCTTCATACCACTTGTGGAGCAGTTCCGCGTTTGTCATGTTAGCCTCCGTCGCTTGGACAGGAGACTGAAGCAAAAGGGTCAACATTTTCTGAATGCGGAATGGCCGCCAACTAAGATCGCGCGCTTCCCGACCGAGTATTGACCAAGGCAGCCTAAACCTAGTTTCTATTTGGCAGCACACAGAGGGAACCCAGATGCGCATTGCAAAACTTCTGACGACGACGGCGGTCTTTATGGTCTTGGGGTCAACCGCAATTGCAACCGGGCATCAGGATAATCCCTATGCCACACATCACGAGCTGGGTTTGATGCAGGGGTTCCCACCGCCGGCTGACAGGCAGGTCGACCGGTCGAACGGGCTGTTCGGTGTGCCTTACAATCGCTGGTCCTATCAGAATATGCGGACAATCTGGCCCTCTGCGAACATTCCCTCGCCCAAAGCTTCGATGCCGCTGAAGATCGACCCGGACGGAGGCATCGAGCGGCTGGCGGTTCCGCGTCTGGACGGTTCAATCGCCACCATGGATGATTTTCTTCGCGAGACTTTCACTGATGCCTATGTGGTCATCAAGGGAGACGAGATCGTTTTTGAACGCTACCTCAACGGGATGCATGCAGATCAGCCGCACCAGATGATGTCGGTCACCAAATCCTTTGCAGGGCTGTTCGGGCTGATGGCCGTCGAGGAAGGGCTGGTATCGGAAGATGACAGTCTCACCGAGGTTATCCCAGAGTTCGAGGGGGCCGGTGCCTTTGGCGGCGATGCAACCTTCAGGCACGTACTGGACATGACTGCATCGATCAATTTCTCGGAGGATTACGCCGATCCCAACTCCGGTATCCAGCAATATGGCCGCGTGCTTGGCCTGCTCGAAGCCTCTGCCGACGAGCGGGTCGCAAATACGATCTACGAGTATCTGCCTATGCTGCCCAAGGATGACGCACACGAACATGGCGAGGTCTTTCACTATCAGACGCCCAAAACGGATGTTGTGAACTGGGTGACCAATCGGGTCACGGGCCAATCGTTTCAAGATCAACTGACCGAGCTTATGGCGGGTATCGGCGCAAAGGGCGAAACCTATGTCCTCCTGGACCGGAACGGAACGCTGTTCGCAGGCGGCGGGTTGAACGCAACGCCGCGCAATCTGGCCCGTTTCGCGGTGATGATGCTGAATGATGGTCAGGCCGGTGATGCACAGGTAGTGCCGGAAACCGTGATCGCGGCGCTGGAGGCCGGGGCCAGCCGTGACGCATTCTCAAATGGCCCGAACGGCAAAAAGGTCTATGGCGACGGCAACTGGAGCTATCGGGCGCAATGGTGGGTGCGCCATACCCCGGGCCGTGAGGCGATCAACGCGCTAGGTATTCATGGCCAGTGGATCACCATCGACCGCAAAAACGACATTGCGATCATCAAGCAATCATCGGATCCAATCTCTTCAGATGAGGATATCGACGCGTACCACTATAACGCTATCGATGCGGTTACCGACTATTTGACCGGCTCATAAGGCGGCATTCCAAAGCCGAGCAATTGTTTCTGTCTGCAAATCCTTTGCAACACAGATCTGCATCGGAATGACCTCGGCTGGTGACCCGAATGCAAACGGGCGAGGGTTTGGCATTTCATGCCAATGTGCTTTTCCTGTTGAGCACCGGGGCGGGCTCGCCTAGAAATTCAACAACGATTTCAGAAGCCAAGGGGTTTTCATATGGTGGTTCGTTTCACTTCATTTGTTATCGCATTCACGCTTGTCTTTCTGATGATCAACGGCCCGGCGATGGCCCATACCGGCGAGGGTTATGGCGGCGGGTTCGTTGCAGGCTTTACTCATCCGATCCTCGGCTGGGATCACGTCGCGGCAATGGTCGCCGTTGGCCTTTGGGGCGCATTCCTTGGCGCGCCTGCAATCTGGATCCTGCCCGTGGTGTTTCCACTTGTCATGGCCTTTGGTGCCGTGGCCGGGATCGTTGGCATCCCGGTTCCTGCGGTCGAAACCGGGATCGCGCTATCGGCTGTTGTCCTTGGCCTGATGATTGTCTTTGCAGTCAAGCCGCCGATCTGGGTTTCGGCCGTTCTTGTCGGCGCTTTTGCGATCTTTCACGGATATGCCCACGGGACCGAACTCCCCGCGACCGTCAACGCCTTTGCTTACGCCGTGGGATTCGTGATCTCAACCGGCCTGCTGCATCTCATCGGTATCGCGTTCGGTCTGCTGGTGAAATGGCCTGCGGGCCGGGTCGCCGTTCGCGGGGCCGGCGGATTGATTTCACTGGCCGGTGTCGCGTTTCTCACCGGGATGGCATGAAAAAAACCATATTCCGCTACCTGGTCTGGCTGCCGCTCGTTCTGGCGGCCGGTCCGGTGCATGCGCATGCTCCCATTCCGGGGATCAAAGGATTCTATGTCGGATTGTTGCACCCGTTTTCGACGCCGTCACAAGCCGTGCTGATGCTGGGTCTCGGGTTGTTGGTCGGGGGTTTTGCCGTCGCAAAAGTGCGATGGTTCCTGGGCGCGTTTCTTGTTTTCAGCGTGCTGGGCGTGGTCTTCGGCTCTGCCAATCTCGGGCTTGATGCAGCGCTGTTCTCGGCCGCTGTCGCGGCTTGCTCGCTCGCGGCTCTGGCTCCGGGAAGATTGATGCCGCTCGGGGTTGTCCTGACGGCTGTTGGCGCCGTTTTGATCGGCTTTGTGTCGATTCCGGATGCTGGGCTGCAACGGGACAGGGTAATTACAATGTCCGGCTCGTTGGTCGGGGCCAACATCGGTCTGCTGTATCTGTGGGGGTTCACATACTTTGTGAAACAGCGCCTTTTATGGCCATGGGTCGGGATTGGTTTCAGGATTGCAGCGGCCTGGGTGGCCGCGATCGCACTTCTGATGCTCGCTCTTGGTCTTGCCGCCGTGGACACCGCGTCGTGACGGGCCGATTGGCGGCCATACCCAAAATCCGGGAGTTTTCGCCGTAACCCTTCTGCCGGTAAGAAACCGGCTTGGGGTTTCAGCTTGGTCCCGCGGTCAAGCAATACGCTGAAAGCTGAAGTGTAGGCTTCTGTTGCCAGGTGCCTACGAACCCCGCCTGAAGCTGCTAGGCGTCAGGGCTTAGATTTCGGTGTTAGGCACTGCTTACGCAGCGACTGCTACCGGAGCACGATTGTCATTTGCAATTGTACTGTTTGGGCCGGTACGGTGGCACCCCGCCGAGACAAAGCTAACCCCTTTAGACGTCCGTCGATCCTGTTTCGGCCCCATGATCCCCAAATGAAGGATTTTGGTGGAGCCGCCGGGTACCGCCCCCGGGTCCGATCCGTTTATTACGAGCGCGTTTATGTCCATAGTCCCGAAGGACGATCCGAATATAGGTATACTTGCCCGTAAATGCCAACCCCGGAACGACGATAATCTCGCCCTCCGGAACACACCGCATATGAGGGTAGGAATCGGTCAAATCAGGCCGGAATGGCTCGGAATAGCCAACAATACCGGTAAAACCGACCTGATTGTTGCCAAATCCGTGGGGTGTTGGGCGTTTTTTGCCCTCGATTTGCCATGTTTTTGGCCGAGGCCCCGGAATGCTGTACATTACTCTTGCCGGTCCGGATCCCATGGATTTCCCGGGTTGGGCGGTATTTGCTTGGGCAGAGAAGCTGCCCGCAACTGATTTTGTTAGCGAGGTTTGACATGGCAGACCTGAACGGTCCCATTGATACGCAGAGTGTTACCGATGTTCCGATTGATCCGGAGTCAAACAATCCGATCGAGGTGAATCAGACTTCTATTGTATCCACCACCGATACCGGCGGTGTCCCGCGTGACAACTTCCAGCTTGCGGTGAATCTGACCGGCGCAAATGTCGCCGAACATGTCAATGTCAGCATCGTGATTGACCAGTCTGGCTCGACCCGGAATGATTCCGGCACGGATTTCACCGGGGACGGAAACACGGATTCGATTCTCACGGCGGAACTCTTCGCGGCGCTCGAACTGTTCGACGCCTATGTTGCTGCCGGATATGATCCGGATGAGATCACGATCTCGCTTGTCACTTATACCAACGATGCCGAAGTCCGTGGCTCGTTCGGACTGGATGAGCGGGATGCATTCATGGACTCGCTGGATACGATTAGAGTCGAAGGCCCTCAGTTCACGACCAACTATGTGGCCGGTCTCGATGCGGCGGGCGATTCCTTCACCAATGCGGGCGCCAGCCCGGACGATACCAACATCGTGGTGTTCCTGTCCGACGGTTTCCCGGTGCCCGGAGGGCAGGACATCGCGGGCGCGGCCAGTGACCTCGAGGATGATTGGGGTGCGCTGATCACCGGTGTCGGACTTGGCGAGAATTCCAGCCTTGATGCGTTGAACGAACTGGACAACACCGGCGGTGCCACGCAGGTGCTGAGCGGCGATGAGCTGCTTGATATCGTTGTCGAACCGTTGACGGATGCCGACTTCCTCAGGTTTGAAATCCTGATCGAAGGTGTGGACGACGCCGGCAACCCACTGACCCAGCGGCTGGTCTTCGAGGAAGGTGACCCCGAGGTTATCACAACCCAGCTTGGCTGGAGCATCGACTGCATCGACATCGATCCGAATTTCGCTCCGGGTCAGGACGTCACGATCACCGTCAACGGCATCTTTGCCGAAGATCCCGGCAATCCGGGCAGCGGCGAGCAGGTGGTTACCACCCAGCATGAGCTGCCGATCGTGGTCTGTTTCACTCCCGGTGTGCGGATCCTGACGCCCGGCGGCGCCGTGGCGGTCGAGGAACTTGAGGTCGGGGATCGTGTTGTAACCCGCGATCACGGTGTCCAGCAGATCGCGTGGATCGGCCAGACCATTGTCAGCGCAGGTCGTCTGGCGGCCAGCCCGACCTTACGCCCGATCCTGATCCGCAAGGATGCTCTGGGGCCCGGCCAGCCAGAGCAGGACATGCGCGTATCCCGGCAGCACCGGATGCTGGTTCGCGATTGGCGTTCGGAAATGCTGTTTGGCGAAGAGGGCGGCGTTCTGGTTCCTGCCTTTGCACTGTGCAATGGCTCGACGGTTGTTCAGGACCTGCCCGAAGGCGACGTCACCTATATCCATATCGCCTTTGAAAGCCACGAAATTGTCTATGCCGATGGCGTTGAGACGGAAAGTTTCCACCCGGCCGACCGGACCGTGTCTGGGCTGAGCTCGGAACAACGTGGAGAGCTGCTGACTCTGTTCCCGCATCTGGCTGAAGACGAGGAATTTGCCTATCGCATAGCCCGGGATCAGATCCGTGGCCGCGAAGGACATCTGTTCCGGGGCTGATCCCGGAAAACATGATGGGGACCGTCGGGGGACGGGGTTGGGCGCGAATTGCGGGGGCAAATTCGCGCCCATACCTACATCTGCCCCCCCCCCGGAACTGGCATTTCTGGCTCGAGCTTTCGTAGACGTCAAGCTTTGAAATTGAAAGAAATTACAATGTGGTGCGAGGCGATGCTCAACCAATCTCGGAGAGTGGCGCATCAAATGCACCAACCCTTGCCGAGGTCTGGCGAGCGATCAGGGCGTGTCGGCCTGTTGGTTGCGACGCTCCCGCGCGGCAAAGACATTTCCGGCCAGTTCCCGCGTATAGCTGTCCAGCGCGGCCAGGGCATTGTCTGCGGTGGGCGCGTCACCGGCTTCGATTGCGTCCGCCAGACGGGTGTGCAGAGCCACGATCTCTTCGCGTGACCGGGCGGTGAAGGTAATCATGTTCATCAGGGGCTGCATGGCTTCGACCGCGCCGGCAAGCTGGTAGCTGAGCACCGGGTTGCCCGCACCATCAACCAATGCCCGGTGAAAGGCGACATCGGACGCGCAGAACGCTTCGTCCGTCAGGCCGGGCTGCGCCTGCCGGACGATCTCGGCCCGCATGGTTGCAAGGTGATCCGGCGTCCGCCGTTCCGCCGACAGCGGTGCGCAGGCCCGTTCCAGCGCAAACCGCGCCTCGCAGGCAGTGTCGAAACTGACCGCGTTCATAGACAGCAGAAGGGTTGATGTGGTGATTTGCTGCGAATAGGCATCTTCAAAATTCAACCGGTTCACAAACGCTCCACCAGCCGCTCCGCGTTGTGTGCGGATGAGAGATTGTGCCGCCAGCCGTTTCAATGCTTCGCGCACAGTAGGGCGAGACACCTGAAATTGCTCGACAAGTTCCGCTTCGGACGGCAGGCGCTCATCCACAATCAGATCGCCAGAAACGATGGCGTCACGGATTGCGTTGGCGATCTGGGCCGAAAGGTCGGCAGAGCTCCGTGGGTCGATTTTCATGGTTTTGCAGTCCTGCGGGAAACTTTTCAATTGTCTGACATTTAAAAGTCTGACATTTCTTCTTTCAAGAGGCGAGTCGTTTTTCGTCTTACAGGGATGCATCAATGCAGGCCAGTGGGCCTGCATCTCGCGCGAGGGGAGAGACAGCGTGAAGGCCATTCTGACCGACAGGATCCGAGCCATGGGAGGCTGGCACTGGCTGGCGCTCTTTGGCGGGATTCTCGCGGCCTGGCTTGCGCTGTATCTGATGGCTGCGCCGGCGGATCTGCGCGAGGCGAGTGCCATCTATGGGGCAGGGTTCTGGCGTGACTTGTGCACGCTGACACCGGATGCTGCGGGATTCGTGCGGATGGTGCTAATGTGGGGGCTGATGTCGGCTGCGATGATGGCTCCAACGGCGCTTCCAGCCTTTGCCACCTATGACGATCTGGCGCATTCCACGCCTGATACGCGGTTTTCCCATCTGGTCGCTGGCTATCTGGTGGTCTGGATCGGGTTTTCGGTGCTCGCCGCCGCCCTGCAGATGGTTCTGTTCAGGGCCGGGTTGCTGAGCGCGTTTGGCGACAGTGTTTCGCGGACCCTGTCCGCCGGTCTGCTGATCGTTGCCGGCCTGTATCAGTTCAGTGCCTTCAAAGAGGCGTGTCTCAGCAAGTGCCGCCGGCCGCTCACGTTTTTCATGCAACACTGGGAAGAAGGACCATGGCGCAACGGGTTGCGGCTTGGGGCGGTCTGTCTTGGGTGCTGTTGGGCGCTGATGTTGCTGGCCTTTGTCGGCGGAGTCATGAATCTGGCCTTTATGGGGCTGGCAACGCTGATCATGGTTTTTGAGAAATTGCCCGATCTCGGGCGCTATATCACCCGCCCATTGGGAATGCTGCTGATCGCGGCGGCACCAGTGGTCGGGTTGGGATTGATCTGAAGAGAGGACAAGAACATGGCAAGCGACAAAATCGAGGTTGCCGCTAAGATCGACAGCCGCCATCCGGCCGCCGAGCGAAAAGACCCCGGGCTGACCCCGTGGGCGATCAAGGGAGAGCTGGTGCTGAACTGCAATTGCACCGTGTTCTGCCCCTGTGTCGTTTCGCTGGGCCTGCACCCGCCAACCGAGGGTCACTGCCAGACCTGGGGTGGTGTTCGCATCGACAGCGGCCATTATGGCGACGAAGATCTTTCAGGTCTCAATATCGGCCTGCTGATTGAAATCCCCGGCATGATGAGCCGCGGCAACTGGAAAGCAGCAGTCTTCATCGACGACCGCGCCAGCCATGCCGCATTCGAGGCACTGGTCAAGATATTTTCGGGGCAGGCGAAAGGGACAACCGGGCTGTTTTCGGTGCTGGTCGGAGAGTTCCTTGGCGCCGAGCGCCAGCCTGTCAGCTATGTCAACGAAGGCAAGAACCGCCACATCACTGTGGGCCGCAAGATTCAAGGCACCGTGTTCCCGGTTGAAGGCAAGAACCCCGACGAAGAAATCGTGATCTCGAACACGAAATACTGGATGGGTCCGGACATTACCGTCGGCACGGCCAGCAAGGGCAAGGTGCGCGCCTATGGTCGCGTCTGGGATTTTGACGGTCGATCTGCAGAGATTTGCCAGATCGACTGGCACGGTCCAAAATAAGGACCGCAAAGATGATCTCGGCCGGATATGCCCGGATGATGGCGCGCTACAATGCGTGGCAAAACAGCCAGTTATCAGAGCGACTTGAAGCATTGGGCCCGGTCGAGCTGTTGCGGGACCGGGGGGCGTTCTTTGGCTCGATCCAGGGAACGCTCAACCATCTTCTCTGGGGGGATGGGATGTGGATGGCCCGCTTTGACGGTGGTGCGCCGCCGTCCGGGGACATAACCCAGAGTGCGAGCCTGTGCGCGGGCCTGCCGGATTGGATGACGGACCGGCTCGCGATGGACCGGCGGATCGTGAAATGGGCTGATGGCTTGTCCGATGACCGGCTTGACGGGGATCTGAGCTGGTTCTCGGGTGCCGCCGGGCGGCAGGTCTCGAAACCTTTGGGATTGCTGGTCGTGCACATGTTCAACCATCAGACCCACCATCGCGGCCAAATCCACCAGATGCTGACAGAGACTGGGTCAGACGCTCCGGTTTCCGATCTGTTCTTTCTGCCCGAGGAGACGTGACATGGCAGAGATCTACCCTTCGCGACGAGTGCGCAAGACGCCCTTCAGTGCCGGTGTCGAAGCCGCCGGGGTCAAGGCCTATACGGTCTACAATCACATGTTGCTGCCGGTGTGTTTCGACAGTGTCGAGGCAGATTGCGCACACCTGAAACAGCATGTGCAGATCTGGGATGTTTCTTGCGAGCGGCAGGTCGAGATCCGTGGGCCGGATGCGCTGCGTCTGATGAAGATGATCAGCCCCCGCGATATGGACAGGATGGCAGCCGATCAGTGTTATTATGTCCCGGCGGTGGATCACAACGGGGGCATGTTGAATGATCCGGTGTCGATCAAGCTGGCAGATGACCACTACTGGCTGTCGGTAGCTGATGGCGACCTCTGGCAATATGTGCTGGGGCTGGCCATTGCACATGGCATGGATGTCGAGATCGGCGAGCCGGACGTTTCGCCACTGGCGGTTCAGGGGCCGAAAGCCGACGATCTCATGGCGCGGGTGTTTGGCGACGTGGTGCGCGAGATCCGGTTCTTCCGCTACAAGCGGTTGCCCTTTGAGGGGCGCGACTTGGTGGTGGCGCGGTCCGGCTGGTCAAAGCAGGGCGGTTTCGAGATCTATGTCGAGGGTACGGAGTACGGCATGCCGCTGTGGGATGCGCTGTTTGCCGCGGGCGAGGATCTCGGTGTGAGGGCAGGGTGTCCGAACAACATTGAACGGATCGAAAGCGGGTTGCTGAGCTTTGGGTCGGACATGCGGCGTGAAAACACGCCATATGAATGTGGGCTGGGCCGGTTCTGCAATTCGCCCGAAGATTTCATTGGCAAGGTGGCCCTGGCGGATCAGGCTAGGAATGGCCCGCCGCGGCAGATCCGGCCGTTGGTTATCGACGGTGAGATTGGCCCATGCACGGGCTCGTGGCCGCTGTTGGCAGGAAGCAAGCAGGTTGGACAGGTAGCTTCGGCAGTCTATTCGCCCGAATTCGGCGTCAACGTGGCCATCGGCATGGTGGACCGGGCGCATTGGGACGCGGGATCGGTGCTGGAGGTCGACACGGAACATGGGATGCACCGGGCGGTGGTGCAGGATCGGTTCTGGCGGTGAAAGAAGAGAGTTGGGGAGGGGGCTCTGCCCCCGTCGCGCGCGGCGCGACTCCCCCGGAGTATTTGGAAAAAGATGAAGGTCAGGGGGCAGGTGGCCCCCGCAACGGAGGATGAGGATGTTCAACGCACTGGTGATGGAAAAAGACGAAGAGAGCGGCAAGGCGACCGGCTCCGTGAAACAGCTGGGGTTGGAGGATTTGCCCGAGGCCGATGTGACCGTCGCGGTGGAGTATTCCACCGTGAACTACAAGGACGGGCTGTGTCTGAGCTCTCATGGTGGCGGGCTAGTACGCAAATATCCCCATGTGCCTGGTATCGATTTTGCCGGCACAGTCGAAGCGTCTTCCGATGATCGCTACAAGCCGGGTGATAAGGTGGTGCTGACCGGTTGGCGCGTGGGAGAGGCTCACTGGGGTGGCTATACCCAGAAAGCCCGTGTGCGCGCCGACTGGCTGGTGCCGCTGCCTGGTGGGCTGGACACCCGACAGGCGATGGCGGTGGGAACGGCAGGATTCACCGCGATGCTTGCTGTCATGGCGCTGGAAGATCACGGGCTGGAGGCCGGACATGGCCCGGTTCTGGTAACGGGGGCTGCCGGTGGCGTCGGATCCGTTGCCACTGCGATTCTTGCCGGGCTCGGCTATGAAGTGGCCGGTGTAACCGGCCGTCCGGAGACCGCGGATTACCTGAAATCGCTGGGCGCCACGCAGATCGTGGCCCGCGAAGACATCAACGAGACCACCAAGCGGCCGCTGGAAAGCGAGACCTGGGCCGGCTGTGTTGACGCCGTTGGCGGAGCAATGCTGGCGCGGGTTCTGGGGCAGATGAAATACGGGGCATCGGTTGCCGCTGTCGGCCTTGCGGGTGGCGCGGGTTTGCCGGCGACGGTGATCCCGTTCCTGCTGCGTGGCGTGAACCTGTTGGGTATCGACTCGGTGATGCAACCCTATGACAGCCGGCTGAGGGCCTGGCAGCGGATCGCAAGTGACCTGCCGATGGACAAGCTGGAGGCGATGGTCCAGCCTGCGACGCTGTCAGACCTGCCGCAGCTTGGCGCCGACATTCTCAACGGTCAGGTGAAAGGACGGGTCGTTGTGGACGTGAATGCCTGATCCTAGATGAACCGGACAGGTGCGGCCGCCTCGGGTGAGGGCGGCCGCATTTTTTTGTTACCACACCGCAGACAGTTTCGGCCGGATCAAGCGCGGTTCGGCTGACCCGACACGTCCGCGCCAATGCGCCGCCTCAAGCCTGTCTTGACGTGGATGTGAATGACCGCGACAACTTGGGCCATGACACTCGATCTTGACTTCGTACGGGCGCAATTTCCCGCTTTTTCCGAGCCTTCCCTGCAGGGGCAGGCCTTTTTTGAGAATGCCGGTGGCTCTTACACCTGCCAGCCGGTGATTGACCGGCTGACCCGGTTTTACACCCAGCGCAAGGTTCAACCCTATGCGCCTTACGAAGCAAGCCGGCTGGCCGGAGAGGAGATGGACGAGGCGCGCACCCGGATGTCGGCGCTACTTGGTGTCGATCCGGATGAACTGAGCTTTGGGCCGTCGACCACGCAGAACACCTTTGTGCTCGCGCAGGCTTTTCGCAAATGGATGCAGCCGGGCGAAGCCATCGTTGTGACCGATCAGGACCACGAAGCAAATACCGGTCCGTGGCGACGGCTGGCCGAGGAAGGGATCGAAATCCGAGAGTGGAAGCTGGACCCGGTGACCGGCCATCTGAACCCCGAGGATCTTGACACCTTGCTGGACGAAAAGGTTCGGTTGGTCTGCTTTCCGCATTGCTCCAATGTGGTGGGCGAGATCAACCCGGTGGTCGAGATCACGGCCATGGCGCACGCTGCCGGGGCTTTTGTATGTGTGGACGGTGTCTCCTATGCACCGCACGGCTTTCCCGATGTCGGTCGACTGGGGCCGGATATCTACCTGTTTTCTTCATACAAGACCTATGGTCCGCATCAGGGCCTGATGGTAATCCGGCGGGCTTTGGGGGAATTGCTCCCGAACCAGGCGCATTTTTTCAATGCCGGAGATCTTTACAAGCGGTTCACTCCGGCCGGACCGGATCACGCGCAGGTCGCTGCCTGCGCCGGAATGGCCGATTACATCGAGGCGTTGCACGACCATCACGGCGGCGGCAGAGAAAGCCTCGAGGATAAGGGCAGTTTTGTGCATGACCTGATGCGGGCGCACGAAATTCATCTGCTGCAACCGCTGCTGGACGCGGTGAAAACGCGGAATTCGGTGCGGCTGCTTGGTCCGGACCGGGCTGAAAACCGTGCGCCAACCGTGGCGCTTGCACTTGGGCGTCCGGGCGAGCCCGTGGCGGCCGAACTGGCGGCGCACGGGATTATGGCGGGTGGCGGAGACTTCTACGCGGTTCGTACCCTGCGCGCGCAGGGAATTGATCCGGAGGAAGGCGTGCTCAGGCTCAGCTTCACCCATTACACGTCACCGGACGAAATCAAAAAGTTGATTGAGGTGCTCGACCGGGTGCTGTGAACAAGTTCGGCCTGAGGTATCGTAACCTGTGATTGCGGAACAACCTGATGTCTCTGTTCGCGAAACAAGACGTTTCGCGGACTAAGTCACGCAAAACTTGCCAGAAACGGGAAGTCGTCTTAGCCTTTGTCTCGAACCGCAAGGGGAGAGCGGATGATCCTGACCAGCACTGAGGGGCAGTCTGACCTGCCTCGCTATTTTGATCGCGTGATGACCATGCTGAAGGACATGCAGGTGGGCCGTCTGGACATTAAACTGCCAGACGGGCGGGTCTTTCGGGCCGAAGGCAGCAAACCGGGACCGGTGGCTGAGATCCATGTCCACAACCGCGACCTGTTCGCCCGATTGATCCGCGAAGGCGATCTGGGTTTTTCCGATGCATATCTGGAGGAATGGTGGTCCACTCCGGATCTTCAGACCTTCATGGACCTCGTTCATAGGGGCGAGGAAACGGTTTATGACGATTTCCCCGGCATGGGGTTCGTCCGGGCCTATGAGCGATTGCGCTTCTGGCTGCAGCGCAATCACAAGCAGCAAGCCAAGAAGAACATCTCGTATCACTATGATCTTGGGAATGATTTTTACAAGCTCTGGCTTGACGATACGATGACCTATTCAAGCGCCATATTCGAAACCGGACAGGAAAGTCTCGAGAACGCGCAAATCGCCAAATATGCCAGTCTGGTTGACGAGATGGGGGCGAAACCCGGAGATCACATCCTTGAAATCGGCTGTGGCTGGGGCGGGTTTGCGGAGTATGCCGCGCGCGAACGTGGGCTCAGGGTGACAGGTCTGACGATCTCGCGAGAGCAGTTTAATTATGCGCAGGAGCGTATTGAAAAAGCAGGGCTTTCCCACATGGTTGAGTTCAGGATGCAGGACTACCGGGATGAACGCGGCAGCTACGACGGCATTGCGTCAATCGAGATGTTCGAAGCCGTCGGCGAGAAATACTGGCCTGTTTATTTCCAAACCATACGGGACCGGTTGAAGCCCGGGGCAAAAGCAACGCTGCAGATCATCACAGTGGCGGACCGCCGATGGGAGATCTACAAGCATGGCGTCGACTTCATCCAAAAGCACATATTCCCCGGTGGTATGTTGCCAGCGCCGAAGATCCTGAAAGAACAGGTTCAGAATGCCGGGCTGGATTATGTCGGATCCAAGGAGTTCGGCGCGAGTTATGACCAAACCCTGCGCCGCTGGCACGAAACTTTTAACGAAAAGTGGGATCAGGTGGCCGCAATGGGGTTTGACGACCGGTTCCGCCGGATGTGGAATTTCTACCTGACCTCCTGCGCGGCGGCCTTTGACAGTGGCACCTGCGATGTGACACAAATGACAGTGGCCCGACCGGAGCAATAACCCGAGCAGATTAACCAAGCCGATCAGGACATCAGATGCCCGATGCAGCCCGCCTAGTTGCCGCAATATCCCTTGCGATCATTGCATTCATCGTCTCCCTTCAGGTTATGCCGTTGATGCCCGAAGGCACCGATTTCGGTTATTTCGTTCCGTTGAACATCGCCATAGGTGTGGTCTGCGGATGGGTGGTGATGGGGCGACGCGCAGGCAAGGGGATCACTCCCGCGATTAACAACGGTCTGACTGGCGTCGCCGTGATGATGTTTTGGGGCCTGTTCGTTCAAGGTGCCTACAAGATGTTTCGCCAATCCATGCGACACCTCTATAACGGGCCGTTCGAGGCCTTGAGCGACATCTTTCGCATCGGCCTCGAATACGGAATGACAATTGCGGTTCCCAACATCATCATCACCCTGCTGGTGGGGGCTCTGGTCGCTGGGCTCGCAACCGAATATGCTTGGCGCACATGGCGCTGATGCATTTAGGGGCACGCTGTAAGCTCTTGTGAAAAGGTATCTTAAAAAGTGCCAGACCTGTTCTTTTTTGGCACGCTGCGCCATATGCCTCTGCTCGAGGTGGTGCTGGGGCGCAGCGCAGATGATCTTGCTCCGGTGGCGGCAAGCCTGCCCGGGTATTCCGTTCACACCGTTCACGATATGCCGTTTGCGACGATCCACGAAAGGCCCGGCGAACGCGCGGATGGCGTGCTGCTGCAGGGACTGTCTGCGTCGGACGTTGCCCGGCTCGAGTTTTATGCGGGCGGGTTCGCCGATGGCCTGAAACCCGTTACGCTGGATATCGCAGCTGGCGGGCAGGCGCGGGCGCAGGTCTGTTTCCCCGAACGGTTCCACCGAACACGGGGAGAGCCTTGGGATCTCGGCGATTGGGCGCGGGACTGGGGCGATTTGAGCGTGCGGACCGCACGGGAGGTGATGGCGGGGTTTGGATCTGCCACCCGCCAAAACATTGCCGAGCGGTTGCCAGCCATCCGACGCCGCGCCGCGTCCTGGGTCGCGCTCCAGCAGCGCGCAGGCAGCCCCGATCGGAACGTGCACCGTGACGTCGAGATTCTGCGCCGCGACATACCCCATGATAATTTTCTGGCCATGGAAGAGATGGATCTGCGCTTTCGCCGCCATGATGGGACGATGAGCGATGTGGTCAACCGCAGCTCCATGATGACCGGCCGGGCGGCGGTGGTGCTGCCATATGATCCGGTTCGAGACAGGGTTGTTCTGGTCGAGCAGTTTCGCGCGCCGGTCTTCATGGCAGGAGATCCGGCTCCGTGGGTCTGGGAGGCGGTGGCCGGGCTGGTCGATCCCGGTGAAACACCTGAACAAACCGCCATCCGAGAGGCGATGGAAGAGGCGCACGTTGAACTGACTCGGTTGGAACCTGCCGGCGAGGCATTCTCGTCAACCGGGAATTCAAACGAATTCTGCCATCTCTTTGTCGGGCTTGGCGATCTGGACAGCACGGTCTCTGGCGCCGGAGTCGAAAGCGAGCACGAAGATATCCGCAGCGAGATCCTCGACTACGACATCTTTCGGGAAAGGTTGGATTCCATGGCTTACAAAAGCCTTCACCTGAATGCTCTGGGGCACTGGTTGGCACGTCACCGTGCGCGGCTAAGGGCCGAAGTTGGTATTGATGATTGACCCCGCGATGTGCATCGCCGCTTGAGGTCGCGGCACGGCACCGCTACATCGTTGAGTCAGGTTTGAAATTGTGAGGACACCATGCGCATTGCACGCGATTTGGCCGAGGCCGTCGGACACACTCCTCTGATCCGGTTGCGCCGGGTCAGCGAGGAAACCGGTTGTGAGATCCTCGGTAAGGCCGAATTCATGAATCCCGGCCAGTCGGTCAAGGACCGCGCCGCTCTCTATATCATCCGGGATGCGATCGCTCGGGGTGAACTGAAACCGGGTGGAACCATCGTCGAAGGCACGGCCGGAAACACAGGTATCGGTCTGGCACTGGTGGGCGCATCGATGGGGTTCAAGACGGTCATCGTGATCCCGGAAACCCAGTCTGAAGAGAAAAAGGATATGCTGCGCCTGGCGGGGGCGCAACTGGTGCAGGTACCGGCAGCGCCGTATCGCAACCCCAACAATTTCGTGCGCTATTCCGAGCGGTTGGCTGCAGAACTGGCCAAGACCGAACCGAACGGCGCGATCTGGGCGAACCAGTTCGACAACGTTGCCAACCGGCAAGCTCACGTTGAAACCACAGGCCCCGAGATCTGGGAGCAGACCGGTGGAAAGGTTGACGGGTTCGTTTGCGCTGTGGGGTCGGGCGGGACACTGGCGGGGGTGGCAGAGTCGCTGCAACCCAAGGGCGTCAAGATCGGTTTGGCCGATCCCATGGGTGCTGCGCTCTACAGCTACTACACGACAGGTGAGCTGGCGATGGATGGCGGTTCGATCGCCGAAGGCATCGGGCAGGTCCGGATCACCAAGAACCTCGAAGGGTTCACCCCGGATTTCTCGTATCAGGTCACCGACAACGAGGCACTGCCCTTCATTTTCGACCTGCTGCACGAAGAGGGGCTGGTGATGGGCGGTTCAACCGCAATCAACATTGCGGGTGCCGTGCGCATGGCCAAGGAAATGGGGCCGGGTCATACCATCGTCACCGTGCTGTGTGACTATGGCACGCGCTATCAGTCCAAGCTGTTCAACCCCGAATTCCTGCGTGAAAAAGAGCTTCCGGTGCCCGACTGGATGACCGCCGCTCCGCGCTCGATTCCGGGTGTGTTCGAGGACGTGTAATGCAAGAGCTTCGCCGCCTGCTGGTTGCCGTGCTGGCGGCGATGCTTATTGGACTGCTCGGTTTTGTCGGGGATGTCTCGGCGCAGCTATCGGATACGAACCGGCAGTATTACCTGAACTGGATGAAAACGGCACAGCGTGCCGAAGAGGTTGTGGATGCCAATCGCGCGTCCAATGCCGCACTTGAGAACCTGCGCAAGGAAATCGGCGGTTATCGCGATATCTTCAGCGGCGCCCGCACCGAGAACACCGAGCGGATTCGCACGCTGGAGAGCCAGATCGAGGCGCTCGGCCCGGCCCCTGAGGGCGATGCCGAGGAAGCCAAAGATATCGCCGCATTGCGCGAACACCTCAATGAACAGCTCGACAAGCTGCGGGTGCCGCGCATCATCTCGGAAGAGGCGTTCACCCGTGCCAACGGTCTGATTCACGAAATCGACCGGATTATCCGGGACCGGCAGGCCAAGGAGTTGATGACACGTGGGCCGTCGCCCCTGTCGCCGAAATACTGGGGCATGGCGTGGAGGGACATTCAGGAAGCCAGCCGGGCCCTGGTCAGCGAGACTACCACCAACCTGAGTTCCGCGACCATCCGTGAACAGGCGCGCGAGCGTCTGCCAGTGATCGTGACTCTGCTGGCAATCGGTTGTGTGCTGATTGCGCGCGGACGGCGCTGGTCCGAGAGGATGGGGGACTACCTCAGGACACTCGGGGGATCGGGAACCGGGGTCTGGTCCTTTGTCGTGTCGCTGCTGCGCATCTTTATGCCTTGGATTGGGGTTCTTGCACTGTCGGCGGCCTTGTTGATGACCGGTTTCCTTGGTGTGCGCGGAACACTGTTGCTGGAACAGGTCCCAATCTGGGCCTTTACCATCTTTGCGTTCAACTGGATTGGCCGTCAGGTTTTCCTGAACCGCTCGAGCGAAGGCCTCAAACTGTTGCCGGCCGGTCAGATAGCGGAATTGCGGCTGCTGATCGACATGCTGGCTGTGATGCTGGTTTTGTACGATCTGGTGCTGCATTTCGAACAGATCGAAAACATCCCGGAAACGACCCGTTCGGTCATCAGTTTCCCTGTTGTTCTGACCACGGCCTTGCTGTTGTTGCGGGTGCGGCGGCTGCGCGGTGCGGACGAGGCGGGTGATGGCGTAAAGGTGAGCCGAGCTGGTTTCGGCAAGGTCATCGAAGGTCTGCGGACCACGCTTTTCCTGATGTGCATCGTTTCGCCGGTTCTGTCGTCATTGGGATATTACTACGCAGCCGAGGCACTGGTGTTTCCTGCCGTCGAGTCTCTGGCTGTGATTGCCTCGATGATCATCCTGCATCGCTTTGTCGGCGGTCTCTATTCGTGGATCACCCGCACTGGCGAGGCGGGGAGGGATTCGCTGTTTACAGTCTTGGCCGGCTTTGTTCTTGCCATCGCGACGCTGCCGCTTTTTGCGCTGATCTGGGGCGCACGCCCGGCTGATCTGACCGAAGTCTGGCAGCAATTGCTTGAGGGATTTGATATCGGCGGAGTGCGAATCTCGCCGACAAATTTCCTGACTTTCGTGCTAATCTTTGCGATCGGGCTTGGCCTGACCCGCCTGCTTCAGGGCGGCCTGCGCAATTCCCTGCTGCCCAAGACAAACATCGACCCGGGCGGGCAGAACGCGATCGTATCCGGCACCGGTTATGTCGGAATTTTCCTGGCGGCGCTGGTGGCAATCACAGGGGCAGGGTTTGACTTGTCGTCGCTGGCGATTGTTGCCGGTGCACTTTCTGTCGGTATCGGTTTCGGCCTGCAGACAATCGTTTCGAATTTCGTGTCCGGGATCATCCTGCTGATCGAACGACCGATCTCCAAGGGAGACTGGATCGATGTGAACGGGCAGATGGGTTACGTCCGCGACATCTCGGTGCGATCGACCCGGATTGAAACCTTCGACCGGACCGACGTGATCGTGCCGAACTCGGACCTGATCAGCGGCTCTGTCACCAACTACACCCGCGGCAATACAGTTGGCAGGGTGATCGTGCCCGTGGGCGTGGCCTATGGCAGCGATACGCGGCGGGTCGAAGAGATCCTGCGCGAAGTGGCCAACGCGCATCCAATGGTTCTGATCAACCCCGCGCCTTCCGTCGTATTTCAGGGATTTGGCGCCGACTCGCTGGACTTCGAGATCCGCGCGATTCTGCGCGACGTGAACTGGGTCTTGTCGGTCAAGTCCGATATGAACCACGAGATCAACAAGCGGTTCACCGAAGAGGGCATCGAGATACCATTTGCACAGCGCGATGTCTGGCTGCGCAATCCCGAAGCGTTGCTCGATCCCACCAGTCAGGCGGGTCAGGCAGAGACCGGCAGCCCGGACGAGCGGGATACAGACGAGCCGGCCATGCTGACCGAGGCAGATATGGACGCAGGAGACCCCGATGAAGTCTGAGCCGTTGTTTCGCGATGACGCCTATCACAGGGTCGCCCCGGCCACCGTGGCCGGGCA
Source organism: Primorskyibacter sp. S87 (assembly GCF_049801055.1). Classification (NCBI taxonomy): domain Bacteria; kingdom Pseudomonadati; phylum Pseudomonadota; class Alphaproteobacteria; order Rhodobacterales; family Roseobacteraceae; genus Primorskyibacter; species Primorskyibacter sp. S87. The sequence continues at coordinate 270,008 of NZ_JBNAGF010000006.1, forward strand.
TGATGGCGATGGAGTGATCCTTGACGCGACCCTGTTCTATCCCACCGGGGGCGGGCAGCCCGGAGACAGCGGCTGGTTGCGCTGGGACGGTGGTGAGATGGAAGTGGCAAACACCATCAAAGGCGAAGGCGAAGCGGTTGTGCTGGTCCCGGCCGAGGGCAATCCGCGTCCGGAGCTCGGGCAGCCTGTCGAACAGGAACTGAACTGGGATCGACGGTTTGAGCATATGCGTGTTCACACCGCCCTGCATTTGCTGTCGGTGGTTATTCCGCTGGACGTGACCGGAGGCCAGATCGGGGCTGGCAAGGGACGGCTGGATTTCAACATGCCTGAGGCACCGCAGGACAAGCAGGCCCTGCAGGACGAATTGCAGGCCCTGATCGACCGGGATCTCCCGGTTGGTGAAACCTGGATTACCGATGCCGAACTTGACGCCAATCCCGGACTGGTCAAGACCATGTCAGTAAAGCCGCCAAGCGGCGCCGGCAAGGTGCGGCTTGTGCGGATCGGGCAGGGCGACGATCCGGTCGATCTGCAACCCTGTGGCGGAACACATGTGGCAAGAACCGGCGAAATCGGTCGAATCCGTCTTGGAAAGATCGAGAAGAAGGGGCGCCAGAACCGCCGCGTCTACCTGCATCTGGACGATTGAAGCGTTCGTCTGTTCCCGACGAATTTGCCGAAATACCCTCTTGCAAATCCCGGCATGTTCCTCCAAATATCCGCGGCACGGAGAGGTGGCCGAGTGGTCGAAGGCGCACGCCTGGAAAGTGTGTAGGCGGGAAACCGTCTCCAGGGTTCGAATCCCTGTCTCTCCGCCATAACATCCCTTCGGATCCGAATAGCAAATTCCCTATCCTGCAGTCCATCCGGCTGTCTGGACCCCAACTTGGTGCCGGTAGTTTGTGGCAACCTCGATCGGGCAGCTCGGCCTCGTCCGGCTGGGTCGCTCCGCCCTATGATCCCATCGGGTATTTGGCGCAACCCAGCAACGCCGCCGCGTCGTCGCGGATCAGGAACACCGGGGCGGGTTGCAGGTTGTTCAGATCGAAGGGCAGGCTGTAAACATCGACAAACCGGTCGCGCGCGGGTGTATCCAGAAGACTGCGGGCAACGCCGCCTGCAAAGAAAATCCCGGATGAAGGCAGAAAGGTCAGCATCAAGCTGCGAGCCAGAGTTCCCAGCAGCTTGGTATAGAACGACTGAAAGCCTTTGTCGGTTGTGTTGCCGGCAACTGATGTGTCGCCGTGCAGACCGGAAAGCGCGGCATAACCCCGGCCCGAAAAAACCTCTTCGACAGTCCGGAAATCCGCTGCAGCGGCGCCAAACTGATCGGTAAGGATCTCCGCGATGTCGCTGGGTAGGGGAGCATGCCCGAGTTCGGCGTTGAGGCAACGCACTTGCCCTGCGGTGTTCACGACAGGCGAGACATTGAACCCGGTACCAATGCCGACGATCAGGGCCTGCCCCGACGCGCGGTGCGGGGCATCGGTCATAAACACGGTATCAAGGCGCCCCGGATCGAGAAATGGCGTCGCATACCCCAACGCATTGAGATCGTTCAGCAGGCAGACCCGATCCGCTTTCAACCGCGAGGACAGGGCGGTTTCGTCAAAACGCCAGTCGCGATTCGTCAGGCGGGCAGTGCCCTCTGACACCGGGCCCGCCACCGCAACTGCGATTTCATCGATGGTCAGCGGCCCGGTTTCCGAAAGAAAGGCATCGGCGACGGAAAAGAAATCCGCGTGGTCATCATTCCTGTAACTGCGCACTGTCGCGGCAATCAGCACACCGTTTCCGGCCAGCCCGATACGCGAGTTGGTGCCGCCGACATCTGCTACCAACCTGATTTGCTTCAATTCAGCCGTTCTCCGGTTTCCGGAGTGAAATAGGAAACCTTGCTGAGGTCAAAAGCAAGCTTCAGGGTTTCCCCCGGAAGGGCACTTGTCTCGGCGTGCAGGCGGGCCGTGACCTGCCGCCCGCCGAGCATCGAAACCACATATGTGTCGGCGCCGGCCGGTTCTACCATGTCGATCAGGCATGACGCCTCCTGTATGTCGGCGCCGGCGCGAAACCCGGCTTCGGCGATATCCTCGGGGCGCAGGCCGAGGATGATGTCGTCCGGCAGGTTCCCGCAATGGGTATCGGTCAGGACAAGCGGCGCATGACCTTCGCGGGCGATCTCGATCCGGGCCCCGGCATCGCTTGTTGTCGCGCGGGCCGGAATCAGGTTCATCGCCGGGCTTCCCATGAAATCGGCGACAAACAGGTTGGCCGGTTTGTTATAGATCTCGGCCGGAGACCCGATTTGCTGAACGACACCGTCCTTGAGTACGACGATCTTGGTCGCCAGCGTCATTGCCTCGATCTGGTCATGTGTCACGTAGACCATCGTGGCGCCGAGGTTGAGATGCAGTTTCTTGATCTCGGTTCGCATCTCGACGCGCAGTTTGGCATCAAGGTTAGACAGAGGTTCATCGAACAGAAACAGCTTGGGATCACGCACCAGCGCCCGCCCCATCGCTACCCGCTGTCGCTGACCGCCTGAAAGCTGGCCGGGTCGGCGGTTCAGCAGGGGCTCGATCTGCAGTTGCCGCGCCACCTCGGTGAGCTTGCGATCCTGTGTGGCCGGATCGACGCCACGCACCTTCATCCCGAAGGTGATGTTCTTGGCCACGCTCATGGTCGGATACAGTGCGTAAGACTGGAACACCATGGCGATATCGCGGTCTTTCGGGCTGACATGAGTCATGTCGCGCCCGCCGATTTCGATGCTGCCCGAGGTGATCGGCTCAAGGCCTGCAATGCAATTCAGAAGGGTCGACTTGCCACATCCTGATGGGCCGACAAGAACCAGAAAGTCGCCCGGTTCGATCGCGACCTTGATGTCTTTCAGGATCTCGACTGCGCCATAGTTCTTGTGGAGGTTCCTGATATCCAGAATCGAAGTCATCGATCTATCCTTTCACCGAACCCGCAGTCAGACCGCGGATGAAATACTTGCCGGCGACAACGTAGACTACAAGCGTCGGCAGCGCGGCTATGATGGCAGCGGCCATGTCGACGTTGTATTCCTTCACGCCGGTTGTCGAGTTGACGATGTTGTTGAGGGCAACGGTAACGGGTTGCGTTCCGGCCTGGCTGAAACTCACACCGAACAGGAAGTCGTTCCAGATCTGGGTGAACTGCCAGATGATCGTGACCACGACGATCGGCAGCGACAGGGGCAGGAAGATTGACCAGAATATGCGGAAAAATCCCGCGCCGTCGACCTTGGCCGCTTTGACCAGTTCCGAGGGAATGGTGACATAGTAGTTGCGGAAGAACAGCGTCGTGAACCCGATACCATAGACGACATGGACGAAGATCAGCCCGGGAATGGTGCCGGCAAGCCCCATCAGCCCCAGCATCCGTGCCATCGGCAACAGAACCACCTGAAATGGAATGAAGCAGCCGAACAGCAGAAGTGAGAAAATCAGGTTGGCGCCGCGAAAATTCCACTGTGCGATAACATAGCCGTTCAGCGCACCCAGAATGGTTGAAATCAACACGGCAGGAATGGCCAGCATGACCGAGTTCCAGAAATAGGGCCGCAGGCCCTCGCACTGGATGCCGGTGCAGGCACCGGACCAAGCAGTGCGCCACGCGTCAAAGGTCACTTCTCGCGGAAACGCCACAAGGCTGCCGGTGCGGATTTCTTCAAGGCTCTTCAGCGATGTGGTGACCATCACGAACAGCGGCATGAGGTAAATAAGCGCAAAAAGGCCCAGCAGGGTGAAAAGCAGCCAGCGCAGGAAAATCCGGCTCCAGTTGCCGGAACGGGTCGGGTTAAGGGGCGTGTCAGTCATGTTTCGCCCTCAGCTCCGAGTAGAGATAGGGAACGACGATGGCAAAGACGACAGCCATCATGACCATTGCCGAGCTCGCTGCTTGTCCCAGATCTCCGCGCGAGAAAGCCATGGCGTACATGTATGTTGCGGGCAGGTCGGTGGCATAACCCGGACCTCCGCCGGTCAGGGCGATGACAAGGTCAAAGCTCTTGATCGCCAGATGGGCCAGCACGATGAAGGCCGACAGGAAGATCGGTGCCATCGAAGGAATAATGATCGCCGAATAGACGCGCCACGTAGGAATACCGTCGACCTGCGCGGCCTTGATGATCTCTCCGTCCACACTGCGCAGCCCGGCCAGGAACAGGGCCATGACAAAGCCGGACGCCTGCCAGACGCCTGCGATCACAACCGCATAGATTGCCATTTCGGGGTTGATCACCCAATCGAAACTGAAGGTTTCGTATCCCCAGCTCCGAACCAGGCTTTCGATGCCGAGGCCCGGATTCATGATCCATTTCCACGCGGTTCCGGTGACGATCATGGAAAGGGCCATCGGATAGAGATAGATCGTGCGTAGAACGCCCTCTGTTCGGATATTCTGGTCAAGCAGAATGGCAATGAGCAGCCCAAGGGCCATTGCGATCACGATAAACAGCACACCGAAGACAAGGAGGTTGTTCATCGCAGTATCCCACCGCGGAGACGCGAACAGGCGTTCATACTGGATGAAGCCCTCGATTTCATATTTGGGCAGCAGGCGTGAGCGGGTCAGCGATACCCAGGCTGTCCAGATTATGAAGCCGTAGACAAATACAAGGATGGCCACGAAAGACGGCGCAAGAACCATCTTGGGAACATGGCGCTCCAACCATTCGGTCATGGGGTCGCCCCTCTGCAACAGAAAAGCCCCCGCCGGCATATCGCTGGCGAGGGCAGGGGGTTACATCGAGTTTGCGACGGCCTCGGCCAACATCTTGACCGCATCGGCCGAAGACATATCCGAGTTGAAATGCGCCGTGACAACATCGGTGATCGCGCCCGACTGGGCACCGCGCAGGGCCATGCCGTGGGCATAGCTGGGCAACAGTGAGCCACCTTCATTGCTGGCTGCCATGTCATCGGCAGAGAGATGCGCGCAGCTGTCGAAATCGTCCAGCGCGACGTCGACACGGGCAGGAATCGAACCCTTGTTCAAGTTGAAAACCTTCTGGAAGTTCTGGCCAACGATCAGCTTGGCAAGCAGCAGCTGACCCTCAGCCTTGTCATCGCCGTCCACCTCGAACATCGCAAAGCTGTCGACGTTGTAGAGAAAACCTTCACCCGGCACGGAAGCACACAGGAAATCCTTGCCCGGTGCCTTGCCGGCGGCGAGGAATTCGCCCTTTGCCCAATCTCCCATGATCTGGAACGCGGCTTCGCCGTTCATGACCATTGCGGTGGCAAGGTTCCAGTCACGCCCCGAGAAATTGTCATCTACATAGCCACGCATCTTTCGCATCTGGTCAAAGACGGCCACCATCCCATCGGATGTCAGCGTCGCCTCGTCCAGTTCGACAAACGCCTTGCGGAAGCCATCCGGACCGAGAACGCCCAGAGCAACGGCTTCGAACACGGTGGCATCCTGCCAGGCCTGACCGCCATGGGCCAGGGGCGTGATCCCGGCAGCCTGTAGCTTGTCGGCTGCGGCGTTGAACTCATCCCAAGTGGTGGGCATGGCTATGCCGTTGGATTCAAGTACATCAGCGTTGGCCCAGATCCAATCGACCCGGTGGACGTTCACGGGGGCCGCACACCACGTGTCCTCGCACATCATGTGACCGGCAATCGAGGCCGGAAGCACTTTGGCCCAGCCTTCTGCCTCGGCCACAGCGGAGATATCGGCCAGAACGCCTTCTTCGTACCATTCCTGGATCGCCGGCCCTTTGAGTTGTACCGCAGCGGGCGCATTGCCCGACAGAACTCGGGCGCGCAGGGCCGTCATTGCGGCGTCGCCGCCGCCGCCTGCGACTGGCATATCCGTCCAGGTGCCGCCATTTGCCGCGAATTCCTCCTGCAGAACCGCAACCGATTTGGCTTCGCCGCCTGAAGTCCACCAATGCAGGACTTCGGCCTGCGGCTCGGCCACCAGCGACGTGGCGCTTGTCAATGCCACGGCTGATACAGCCGCGAACATGGATCGTTTCATGTCATTTCCTCCCGATATGGGCCAATTGCTTTGAGTGGCCTATTGAAACAGGCTGCCGGTTTTCGGGGGTGCGAAGCAATGGAGGATCGTCGCTGCACTATGCCAAGACGCCGAAAAAAACAGGCTCAGCTGTTACAAGCTGTTACCCGGCGATTGATTTTGTTGCACGATGTTACAAACAGAGGTCAAAGGGGTGATCCGCGCGCGGCCCAGAAAAGGAACAGTGATGGCGATTCCACGGCTCCTTGTGGTCGAAGACGATACGGAAACCCGATCGATGATGACGCAGTTTCTGCGTCAAAACGGGTTCATCGCTTTGCCGGCCGAATGCGAGCAGGACATCCAAACGCATCTCGACAGCGGGCGAGTCGATCTGATCCTTCTTGATGTGATGCTGGGCGATGAAAACGGCGTCGAGATATGCGCACGTCTGCGGGCTGATCAGGACGTTCCCATCATCCTTGTGTCCGCCCTCTCGGCTGACCATCATCGCATGGCGGGCTACGCGGTCGGGGCCGACGACTATATCGCGAAGCCCTTCAATCTTCAGTTGCTACTGGCCCGTGTGCGGGCTGTTCTGCAACGAGCGCACCGTAGCGCATCTCTCGTCTATCGTCGCCGCACGTCGACCTTTCGTTTCGGCGGTTGGGTCTATGATGGAAAACGCGATGAGGTCCGGTCACCCCAGGGGTTTCAGGTCGCGCTTTCGAAAAGGGAAACCGGACTGCTCAAGGTTCTTCTCGCCAACCCTCATATCCCGCTGACCCGCGACGAAATCGCGTCCGCTCTGGATGTGACCGGCGAAGGGTATGCGATTGATGACGGCTCCGGGCGTGCGATTGACGTGCTGGTGGGTCGATTGCGGTCCAAGATCGAGGACAACCCAAAAGATCCCCGCATGCTGCGAACCGAACGCGGCGTCGGGTATGTGCTCGCGGTTGATGTGCGGGTCGAGGCCGGTTTATGACCTTGGAGCCGCGCCTCCGGACCGTGGGCATCGCGGCAATGTTTGCGGCCTTTGCCATTGGCCTCGGTGTTGCCGCCGTTTGGTTCTGGTCGACACAGGCTTGGCAGGCGCATCTGACCAAAAGCTACGTGGCCGGCTTTTCGGTCCACGAAGCTCTGCGAACGGGGTCAGAATTGCCTGATGGTATCCGGGCAGAACCGTTGCCGGAGGAACAGGCCGAAATTGCCAGCCAAGGAGCCTTTTCCCGGTTGCCGGCGCTTCCCAAGCCGGCCCATGTCACCAACCTGTCCATACTGACACTGGGCAGCGATCCGGTGGCCGGACAGATCCTTTCGGTGGCGATCGTTTCGGACAGTCTTCGCTATGAAGTGTCAGAGCTTTCAACGGGCTCAGGGCAGTCTTCGGCAGAAAAGTTCGGAAACCTGACCCGTCTTCTTGCAACCTACTGCAACGAACCGGTGATGTTCGTGGGCCTTGCCAACGAAAAGTGGTGGCGCGTCGATGGCAACGCTGTCTGGGGGTGCGCAGCCGCGCCACGTGACCTGCGGCTTGTCGCCGTGTTGATCGCGGGCGTGGCCCTGGCCGCGCTGGGAACGGTGATCGCCGATATCTCTGCCTATTTCAGCAGGTTCGCGCAGGCGCTTCGGTCGCGCCGGCGACTGGGCGGACCAGAATCCTATTCGGCAAAAGGCCCGGCCGAACTCCGCGAAATCGTGTCCGCCGTAAACTTGTACCTCGAAGAGGAACGCGATCAGCTCTCTAATCGCGCCATGGTCCTGTCCGGCGTCAGCCATGATCTCGGAACGCCGGCCACTCGGCTGCGCCTGCGTGCAGCCCTGATCGATGACCCGGATCTGCGGGAAAAGCTGGAAACCGATATCGACAGCATGACTGGCATGATCGAAAGCGTGCTGACCTACACAAGGGCCGAACTGAGCTCGGAAGATCCGCGGCAGGTGTCGCTGACATCACTGGTTCAGGCAATTGTCGACGATTACCGGGATCTCGGCAAGCCGGTCGAACTTTGCACCGATCAGCCCCGTCAGGTCGCGGGCGGGCGTTCCGTCTTTACCTCACATACAGGTCGCAGTTCGATCCCCGACGGGCAACCCATCCTTGTCGTCGGGCGGCCGATTTCGCTGCAGCGTGCGGTGTCGAACCTGATCGACAATGCACTGAAGTATGGTCGTCGGGCATCGGTCGAACTGACGGCCACCGCCGATCACGCTGTTATCGTCGTCGAAGACGAAGGCTCGGGTATGACCGCGGCGGACATCGAAGCTGTCATCGCGCCCTTCAGGCGGGGGGCAAACACGTCGGCGATTGACGGTTTCGGATTGGGACTGACCATTGTGGCGACAGTGGCCGTCCAGCATGGTGGAGAGCTGTATTTCGAAACCGGCAGGAACGGCATGCGAGCCTGTCTGGAGATTTGCAGAAACTGAGAAGGGACAGCGAAGAGGGTCTTGCCAGTAAATGGCGCGCAAACGGTCGCAATCTGCCATTGGGTGACGCAATCTGATCGCCCGCAATTCCGATAGATCGCCAAAATGTCTGGCGAAGGGCATGGCCCACCGGTTTGATCCGCGCGATTTTCCCCTACATTCACGGTAGGTGGTGCCAATCGAACCGGGTGCCGCAACCCAGATGGTATCGCAAGGCGGCCCGGACAGGTCCTTCTCTTGCAGGTATTTCTAGAACCAGGGATCGAAACTTTTTTGCGGCAGGAGAAAAAGCACCGCGATTGAAAAAATCAAGGTACTAACAACAAAAGAAAAAATGGACTTATTGTCGGAAACTGAAAAATTTTTTCAAAAATTGTCTCAAATCGCGACAAAACCTATAATGGCCGCAAACCGTCATAGGAGAAGAGCGTCATGAGCTTTCAGAATCCCGTATTTATCCCTGGTCCAACGAACATGCCGGAGGAGATCCGCAAGTCGATTTACATGCCGACGATTGACCACCGTTCTCCCTTGTTTGGAGAGATTCTTCATCCTGCGCTTTCGGGTGTAAAGAAGGTTTTGAAGAGCGAGACGGCTGAGATTTTCATTTTCCCGTCGACTGGGACGGGCGGCTGGGAGACGGCTTTGACGAACACGCTGAGCGCTGGCGACAAGGTTCTTGCTGCGCGCAACGGGATGTTCAGTCACCGCTGGATCGACATGTGCCAGCGTCATGGTCTTGATGTTCAGGTTGTCGAGGCGACCTGGGGCACGGGTCTTCCTGCGGATCGTTACGAAGAGATCCTGAAGGCGGATACGAACCACGAGATCAAGGTTGTTCTGGCCACGCATAACGAGACCGCCACCGGCGTGAAGTCGGATATTGGCGCGGTGCGCAAGGCGCTGGACGCGGCCGGTCACCCGGCGATGCTGTTTGTTGACGGTGTGTCCTCGATTGCCTCGATGGATTTCCGCATGGACGAATGGGGTGTGGACATTGCCGTGACCGGTTCGCAGAAAGGCTTCATGCTGCCCGCGGGTCTGGCCATTGTGGGCTTCTCGCCCAAGGCGATGGCTGCGGTTGAGGGCGCGACCCTGCCGCGCACGTTCTTCGACATTCGTGACATGCAGAAGGGTTATGCCGCCAATGCCTATCCGTACACCCCCGCTGTCGGCCTGATGAATGGTCTGAAGCTGGCGACCGAGATGCTGCTGGACGAGGGCCTAGAGAATGTCTTTGCCCGTCACCACCGCATTGCCGAGGGCGTGCGCCTGGCGGTGAATGCCTGGGGTCTGGAGCTCTGCGCGCAGTCGTCGGATGTCTATTCCGACACGGTCAGCGCGATCAAGACGCCGGAAGGTTTTAATGCGACGGATATCGTGACCCATGCGGCCAGCAAGTACGGCGTCGCCTATGGCGTTGGTCTTGGCGAGGTTGCCGGCAAGGTGTTCCGGATCGGTCACCTGGGTCAGCTGACCGACGTTCTGGCGCTGTCCGGTATTGCCACCGCCGAAATGGTGATGGCCGACCTCGGCCTGGACATCAAGTTGGGTTCGGGCGTTGCCGCGGCCCAGGACTACTATCGCAACTCCACGGTCGCCTCGCAAAAAGCGGCCGCTTGATGAAGGACGGTCTCGACATGGAAATCCCTACCCTGGCGGACATGCTTGTTGCCCATGAGCGCATCAAGCCGCATATCCGGCGCACGCCGGTCCGCACCTCGAACTATCTCAACGAGCTGACCGGCGCGGAGATCTTCTTCAAGTGCGAGAACTTCCAGGAGCCGGGCGCCTTCAAGGTGCGCGGTGCCACCAACGCGGTGTTCGGGCTGGACGAGGAGCAGGCGAAAAAGGGTGTGGCCACCCATTCTTCGGGCAACCATGCGTCGTGCCTGAGCTACGCGGCGATGCTGCGCGGCATTCCATGCAACGTGGTGATGCCGCATACGGCACCGCAGGCCAAGAAGGACACGGTCCGTCGCTATGGCGGCAAGATCACCGAATGCGAGCCCTCGACCACGTCGCGGGAAGAGACCTTTGCCAAGGTGCAGGCCGCGACCGGCGGCGACTTCGTGCACCCCTATAATGACCCGCGGGTGATCGCGGGGCAGGGGACCTGTTCGAAGGAGCTTCTGGAGCAGACCGGCGGGCTGGACATGGTTGTCGCGCCGATTGGCGGCGGCGGCATGATCTCGGGCACCTGCCTGACGCTGTCGAACCTTGCTCCCGAGACCAGGATCATCGCGGCCGAGCCGGAGCAGGCTGACGATGCCTATCGCAGCTTCAAGGCGGGTCACATCATTGCTGATGACGCGCCCAAGACGATTGCGGACGGGCTGCTGGTGCCGCTGAAGGACCTGACCTGGCATTTTGTGTCGAACCATGTGTCGGAGATCTACACGGCCTCCGAGCAGGAGATCATCGACGCGATGAAACTGACGTGGAAGCACCTGCGGGTTGTCATGGAACCGTCCAGCGCGGTGCCGCTGGCGACGATTTTGAAGAACCCCGACGCCTTCAAGGGCAAGCGCGTGGGCGTGATCATCACCGGCGGCAATGTCGATCTCGACAAGCTGCCGTGGACATTGTGAAGGGAGCAACGACAATGAACAAACCGGTAAATCTCGACGGCCTCGAAGTTGGCTTTGACGTTCCCGCCCTGCCGGGCATGGACGAAGCCGACATCCAGACCCCCTGCCTTGTGCTGGATCTGGACGCGCTTGAGCGCAACATCAAGAAGATGGGTGACTATGCCAAGGATCACGGCATGCGTCACCGCACCCACGGCAAGATGCACAAGTCGGTGGACGTGCAGAAGCTGCAGGAAGAACTGGGCGGCGCCTGCGGCGTTTGCTGTCAGAAAGTTTCCGAAGCGGAAGTTTTTGCGCGTGGCGGCATCAAGGACGTTCTGGTCTCCAACCAGGTCCGTGAAGCGGCCAAGATCGATCGTCTGGCGCGTCTGCCCAAGCTTGGCGCCCGCACGATCTGCTGCGTGGACGACATCGCGAACGTGGCCGACCTGTCTGCCGCGGCGCAAAAGCACGGCACTCAGATCGAATGTCTCGTCGAGATCGATTGTGGCGCGGGCCGCTGCGGTGTGACGACGACGCCGGAAGTTGTCGAAATCGCCAAGGCGATCGACGCGGCAGAAGGCCTCAAGTTCTCGGGCATCCAGGCCTATCAGGGCGCGATGCAGCACATGGACGACTACAACGACCGCAAAGAGAAGATCGACATCGCGGTTGCCATGGTGAAAGACGCAGTCGACACGCTGAAGACCGAGGGTCTTGAGTGTGACATCGTCGGCGGCGGCGGCACCGGCTCCTACTACTTCGAGAGCGACTCGGGCGTCTACAACGAGCTGCAGTGCGGTTCCTACGCGTTCATGGATGCCGATTACGGCCGTATTCTCGATCAAGACGGCAACCGCATCGACCAGGGCGAGTGGGAGAATGCGTTCTTCATCCTCACCTCGGTGATGAGCCACGCCAAGGCCGACAAGGCCATCGTGGATGCCGGTCTCAAGGCGCAGTCGGTCGACAGCGGTCTGCCGACGGTCTTTGGTCGCGATGATGTCGAATACATCAAGTGCTCGGACGAACATGGCGTTGTCGCCGATCCCGGCGGAGTGCTGAAAGTGAACGACAAGCTGAAGCTGGTGCCCGGTCACTGCGACCCCACCGCCAATGTTCACGATTGGTATGTCGGCGTCCGCAACGGCAAGGTCGAAACCGTCTGGCCGGTCTCGGCCCGCGGCAAGGCCTACTGATCCGGCCGGACCTGACGAAAACCTCTCCCCGGGCCACGATGGTGGCCAGTTCCTTGGGGGGTCGGGTGTGCCGACCCCCGCTTTTTTGAAGGAATCACAATGCTGATTGTCCCTGAAAAAGAAATCGCCGACCTGATGACCCGCGATGCGGCCTTTGATGCCGTCGAGAAGGTCTTTGCCGCCATGGCGTCGGGCGATGCCTACAACTTTCCGGTCGTTCGCGAGGCGATCGGCCACGAAGACGCGCTTTACGGCTTCAAGGGCGGCTTTGACCGCGCCGGCCTGACGCTCGGCCTGAAGGCCGGCGGCTACTGGCCGAACAATCTGGAAAAGCGCGGGCTGATCAACCACCAGTCCACCGTGTTCCTGTTCGATCCCGACACCGGCAAGGCCAAGGCGATGGTGGGCGGCAACCTGCTGACCGCGCTGCGCACCGCAGCCGCGTCCTCGGTGTCGATCAAGCATCTGGCGCGTGAAGACGCCAAGGTGATCGGCATGGTCGGCGCCGGCCACCAGGCCACGTTCCAGCTGCGTGCCGCGCTTGAGCAGCGCAACTTCGAGAAGGTGATCGGTTGGAACTACCACCCGGAAATGCTGCCCAATATCGAAAAGGTCGCGGCCGAGGCCGGCGTGCCGTTCGAAGCGGTCGACCTGCCGGGCATGACCGAAGCCGATGTCATCATCTCGATCACCTCTGCCTTCGCGCCGTCGCTGATGGCCGATCACGTCGCCCCCGGCACCCATGTCGCCTGCATGGGAACCGACACCAAGGGCAAGCAGGAAGTCGAAGCGGCCCTGCTGGCACGCGCGTCGGTCTTTACCGACGAAGTGGCCCAGTCGATCTCGATCGGCGAAGCCCAGCACGCCATCGCCGAAGGCCTGATCAAGGAAAACGACATCGCCCAGGTCGGAGCCGTCATCAACGGAACCAATCCGGGACGCACAAGCGATGACCAGATCACCCTCTTCGACGGAACAGGCGTCGGGCTGCA
>NZ_JBNAGF010000007.1:0-270016 GCF_049801055.1 Primorskyibacter sp. S87
GCTTTGTTGCACAAATCCTGTGAGGATGGGACTTCCCCTTTCCCCGGACGGATTTAGCCTACGGCTTCTGTGACGGGAATGCCAAGAGCGGTATAGCGGTTGAGGACTGCGACACGGATTTGGATCTCTGCGACCTGCCGATCAAAGTCTCTCGCCATGAGACTTTGCCCCATCAGCTTCACACAGTGCATCTTGGTCTCGACACGGCTTCTTCGGTGGTATCCGCTCCATTGTCGCCAAATGGCGCGGCCCAAGTATCGTGAGGCGTTAACCGCTTCGTTCCGGGCGATGGCTCCGGCGCTGCTGGGTTTCCACGGCTTGGCGTTCTTACGCGGCGGAATGACAGCGTGGGCATTCCGGGCGGCAATCGCGTCATGGCATTTGCGCGTATCATAGGCCCCGTCGCCGGTTACTGATCCGATGTCCTGGTCGTTGGGGATCTGGTTCAGCAACTCAGGCAACATGGGCGCGTCACCGATGTTGCTGCTGGTAACCTCGACCGCTCGAACCTCCAACGTTTCCTCGTCGATCCCTATGTGTATCTTGCGCCAAATGCGTCGTTTGGGACCGCCATGCTTGCGTGCGTTCCATTCGCCTTCACCTTCAGCTTTGATGCCTGTGCTATCAACCAGAAGGTTCAGCGGGCCGGTACTGCCACGATACGACAGGTCCACGTTCAGCGTCCTCTGGCGGCGGCACAGCGTGCTGAAATCGGGAACTGCCCAGTCCAGCCCGACCAACTGCAACAAGCTTTCCACAAAGCCTGTCGTCTGTCGGAGCGGAAGGCCAAACAGCACCTTGATCGTCAGGCAGGTTTGGATCGCAGCATCACTAAAGCTGTGTCGCCGACCGCGCTTGCCGCTCGGTGGCGGAACCCAGACCATATCAGGGTCAAACCAAATCGACAGCGACCCGCGCCGTCTCAACGCCTCATTGTAAGATGACCAATTCCTGGTCTTGTATTTCGTGGGGGCCCAACTGCTCATGACGCACAGCTATCACGCTGGATTCACACAGTGAATCCCTCAACCGATTTGTGCAACAAAGCCAGCCCGATATCGAAAGGTTGTAGATTTCAAATTCTGGCGAGAAAAATAGAGCAGGCGCGACGAAATTCCGAAGCCTGTCTGGTAAAGAGTTCACTGGAACGTAGACGCCGTTGACCTGAACAGATGTGTCGGCTCGCCGTCCGATGACCGTATCCAGGTTCTTCAAACATCCAGCTCCTCCACGAACCGCGCGTTCTCCTGAATATATTGGAAGCGCAGTTCGGGTTTCTTGCCCATCAGCCGTTCGACGAGGTCTCCGGTTTCGCCGGGCTCGTCCTCGTCGATGGTGACGCGGATCAGCTTGCGGCTATCGGGATCCATCGTGGTTTCTTTCAGGTCCTTGGCGTCCATTTCGCCCAGACCCTTGAAGCGCGAGACGTCGATCTTGCCTTTGCCCCCCAGTCCCTTCTCAATCCATGCGTCGCGTTCGACCTCATCAAGGCAATAGACGCGTTTCGCCCCCTGCGTCAGCCGGTAGAGCGGCGGGCAGGCGAGATAGAGATGCCCCGCGTCGATCATCGGGCGCATCTGGGTGAAGAAGAAGGTCATCAGGAGCGAGGCGATATGCGCGCCGTCCACGTCGGCGTCGGTCATGATGATGATCTTGTCATAGCGCAGGTCGTCGATGTTGAACCGGGTGCCCAGACCCACGCCCAGGGCCTGTGACAGATCGTTGATCTCGGCATTCGAGCCCAGTTTTGACGAGGCCGCGCCCAGCACGTTCAGGATCTTGCCGCGCAGAGGCAGAAGCGCCTGCGTCTTGCGGTTGCGCGCCATCTTGGCAGAGCCGCCAGCGGAGTCACCCTCGACGATGAAGAGTTCGGTTCCATCGCGGGTGTTGGCGGAGCAATCCACCAGCTTTCCGGGCAGGCGCAGTTTCTTGGTGGCTGACTTTCGGGCGGTTTCCTTTTCCTGCCGGCGGCGCAGGCGCTCTTCAGCGCGCAGGATCAGGAAGTCGAGTATCGCCCCGGCGGATTTTGTATCTGCGGCCAGCCAATTGTCGAACCGGTCGCGCACCGCGTTTTCGACCAGACGCTGCGCTTCGACTGTCGCCAGCCTGTCCTTGGTCTGGCCAACGAATTCGGGCTCGCTGATGAAACATGAGACCAGCGCACACCCGCCGGTCATCAAATCGTCGCGGGTGATCTGGCCAGCCTTCTTGTTGTTGACCAACTCGCCATATGCCTTGACACCCTTGAGGATCGCCGCCCAGAACCCGGCCACATGCGTTCCGCCCTCGGGCGTGGGTACCGTGTTGCAGTAGGACTGGATGAACCCGTCGCGCGAAGGTGTCCAATTGATCGCCCATTCCACCTTGCCGGGCGTATTGAACTTCTCCTGAAAATCGACGGTGCCAGAGAACGGCTGCTCAGCATAGGTCGAAGACCCGTTCATCGTTTCTTTCAGATAGTCAGACAGACCTCCGGGAAAGTGGAAACTGGCCTCGGTCGGTGTTTCTCCGTCATCGATCGCGGATTTCCATCTGATCTCGACCCCCGAAAACAGGTAGGCCTTTGAGCGGATCGACTTGAACAGACGGGCGGGTTTGAAACGGTGATGGCCAAAGATCTGTTCATCGGCATGAAACGTAACCGTCGTGCCGCGCCGGTTTGGGGCGGCACCGATCTTTTCCACCGGACCCAGAGGCAGACCGCGTGAAAAACGCTGCTCATAGAGCTCCTTGTTGCGGGCAACCTGCACCACCATGGAATCCGAGAGTGCATTGACCACCGACGCACCGACTCCATGCAGACCGCCCGAAGTCTGATATGCCTTGCCGGAAAACTTCCCCCCGGCGTGCAGGGTGCAGAGGATAACCTCCAGAGCAGATTTGTCCGGAAATTTCGGGTGCGGGTCGATTGGAATGCCTCGGCCGTTGTCGCGAACAGTGATGGCAAAGTCTTCGTGCAATTCCACCTCGATCCGATTGGCATGTCCTGCCACCGCCTCGTCCATGGAATTGTCGAGCACCTCTGCCACCATGTGATGCAGGGCGCGTTCGTCGGTGCCGCCGATATACATCCCCGGTCGCTTGCGCACCGGTTCCAGGCCTTCCAGAACCTCGATGGAGGAGGCGTCATAGGAATCCTGTGCAGTGCTGTCGAGTAGGTCTGTCATCTGCTGCTCATTCTTGGTGCTTCTTTGACCATGCATTAGACCATCCCCGGTCGGGCGGGGCAAGAAGGCGCGGCATCGATTGCTGTGGGTAAGGTGACGGAATGAAGCAAAACCGTTACATGTTTTGACGTGCATCAAAGCGGGTGAAACGGAAAACTGCTATCGCTCGTGCAACGATTTTGTTGACGAGGAGACATTCATGACTGCACCAGCCAAGCCGCTTTCCGCGGCATCCAAGACCGATGCATCCAAACCGCCTGTGGACAATGCGCCGCGGACCAGAGCTGCAGCGGCCAAGGTCGTTTCAGTTGAAACCGGGACTGGTGCCGCGACCGAACAAGAGGCCGTTCGGCGCCCGACCCCATCGCTCGAAGAGGTACGGGCCGCCTTTGAAAGTGGCAAGTATCCGTACGACGAAAAGATGTCCCGCAAGGACTATGAGGAGCGAAAGGCCAAGCTTCAGGCCGAGCTTCTGAAAGTGCAGCATTGGGCGCAGGAGACCGGTCAGAAATTCGTAATCCTGTTTGAGGGTCGTGATGCCGCCGGTAAAGGCGGAACGATCAAGCGCTACATGGAGCACCTCAATCCACGGTCCGCGCGAGTGGTCGCGCTGAACAAGCCCACTTGGGAGGAACAGGGTCAGTGGTATTTCCAGCGTTATATCAGAGAATTACCAACCGTTGGCGAAATGGTTTTCTATGATCGTTCCTGGTACAACCGTGCAGGTGTCGAACGGGTCATGGGCTTCTGCGAACCCAGTGAATACCTCGAGTTCATGCGGCAGACCCCGGAAGTCGAACGGATGCTGGCACGCTCAGGGATCCGCCTTTACAAGTATTGGTTCTCGGTGACCCGGGATGAACAGTTGCGTCGCTTCAAGTCGCGTGAAACTGATCCGTTGAAACAGTGGAAACTGTCACCGATCGACAAGGCCAGCCTCGATAAGTGGGATGACTATACCGAGGCCAAAGAGGCCATGTTCTTCTACACCGACACCGCAGATGCGCCTTGGACGGTGGTGAAATCGAACGACAAGAAGCGAGCCCGCCTGAACTGCATGATGCACTTCCTGAATTCGCTCGACTACCCGGGAAAGGATCCAGAAATCGTTTCCGCGCCGGATCCGCTGATCGTGGGGCAAGCGCATCATGTGATCCACCGCTCTGATCATATTCTCGGGGCTGCGTTGCACCCGGATTCCAGGGTTAAGAGTGATTAATCTGGGCGCTGACAATCAGATCCTCTAAAGATGATCCTGCAGCCGTTTCAAAAGCGGTTGCAGGCTTTTTTGCATATTGGTTAATGCGCTCAAAGGAGTGATCCAATCCGAACGTGGCAGATCGCGCCAAACGGTCAGACCTTTGCGTCGCAACAGATCTGCATGGGCGTGATCCTTTTGATATGGAGCCGGCACCCGCTTCAGCTCAGGCTCTTCGGGCAAGAACCCCAGCCGTTCAAGTTGGACTAGAAGGGCAGAGAGCTCTGAGCCGAAGTTCCCGTCAATTGCCTGCCGCCAGTCGTCCAGACCGGTTTTCTCAAATGCCATGATACCGCCCCCGAACCGCACGTATGTCGGCGACACACCGAAGAACAGGCACGGTCCCCTGCCGGGAACACGGCCGGATGACCACAACATGTGCAAATGGGTGTGATAGGGGGTCTGATCCTTTGAAAAACGGACATCCCTGTGCGGTCGGAACAGTTTTGGCACCGATGGCACATCGGGCATCCTTGCGAATGTGGCGGACAGCTGATCAAGCAGCCGAAGCGCCGGTTGCTTGAGCTTTTGGTCGTATCTGTCCTTTTCGCCCTGAAACCAATCGCGCGAATTATTGGCTTCCAAGTCGTTCAGGAACTCTCGAGCATCGGCAATCAACGCGTGAAACGGATCATGCATCACGTTCTCCGAAGTTTGACGCCACCCTAGCATGGTCGCAGGATACCGCCAAAACGTCCCCTTGTCTGTTGATCGGGGCAGGGCTAACGCTGTCGCATGACGACTCAGGCAATGACATATGGTGGCCATGTCCGCGCCATCTCCAAACTGGGGCTTCCATTGATCGGAGGGCACCTGGCACAATTCGCCATCGGGCTGACCGATACGGTGATGCTCGGCTGGTATGGTGTCGAGGCACTGGCAGCGGTTACCCTTGCCGGGAGTTACTTTTTTGTCTTCTTCCTCATGGGGTCCGGCTTTGGCTGGGCCGTCATGCCGATGGTCGCAGCCGCCGAGGCAAAGGGCGACCAAACCAGTATCCGGCGGGCGACCCGAATGGGACTGTGGCTGTCATTGGCGTTCGCCACGCTTGTGATGCCCGTATTCTGGTGGTCTGAGAGTATCCTGCTTGCATTGGGCCAGGGCGCAGATGTCGCGGCGCGTGCGGGCCAGTATCTGCGTATCGGAGGCTGGGGGATCATCCCTGCCTTGTTGGTCATGGTGCTGAAATCCTATCTGGCTGCACTCGAGCGGACGCAAATCGTGCTCTGGATCACGGTCGCCGCTGCGGTTGTGAACGCAATTGTCAATTACGCGTTGATCTTCGGGAATTGGGGCGCTCCGGAGCTGGGTGTGGTCGGTGCGGCCATCGCAACTGTTGCAACGCAACTGGTCAGCCTTGGCGCCGTGATTTTCTATGCCGTACGGTCCTTGCCAGAGCACTCGTTGTTCCAGCGTTTCTGGCGGCCCGACTGGGAAATGCTTGGCAGCGTGTTTCGGCTCGGAGTGCCAATCGGCCTGACCAACCTCAGCGAGGTCAGCCTGTTTGCCGCGTCGACCATGATGATGGGGTGGTTCGGGACCATCCCGTTGGCGGCACATGGCATTACGCTACAGCTCACATCGGCGACGTTCATGGTGCATGTCGGGTTAAGCAACGCGGCGACGATACGCGCGGGCAATGCCTTTGGTCGAAGGGACCGGGCCCACATGGGCAAGGGGGCGATCGTAGTGACGATGATGTCGTTGGTGACAGCAGCCCTAACGATTTTCTGTTTTCTGGTCTGGCCGGAGCCCCTGCTTTCGCTGTTCATGGACAACGCCGACCCTGATCGCCCTGAGATTTTGCGGATCGGAGCGGGATTGCTTGCGGTTGCTGCACTGTTTCAACTGGTTGATGGCGCGCAAGTCATTGCTCTTGGTCTGTTGCGCGGAGTGCAGGATACCGCTGTGCCTATGGTCATCGCAGCGCTCAGCTACTGGGCGGTTGGAATACCGGTGTCATACCTGATGGGGTTTGTCTGGGAATGGCAGGGGGTCGGTGTGTGGCTGGGTCTGGTTTGCGGACTCGCTTGCGCTGGAATCCTACTGATGTGGCGGTTCTGGACCGTTGGGTTGAGTAAGGTCGGGACGCAGCCGGAAGCCGCCTGATTATCCCAGCAGAGGTCAACTCTTGGCGTCGGCCCGCATCAGCCTGTCTGCCTTTTTTCGTACCAGCACCGAGCGAAGATCGTGCATTGCCAGCAGCAAGGCATCGGTGACCTGCTCCAATTGCTCATCTGACGCCTTCGATTGAGCCCAGTGGGTCGTCTGGTTCAGGTAATCCACAGCGCGGTGGATATCGTCAATATCGCGCGTGGCCAGCAGAGCGGTTCGTTCGGCCATCCAGTTTCGGATTTCTTCAAGATCGGCCTCCGACAGTTTGCGGTTGCCATGCGGCTTGATCTCGCCATTGCGGATGTTGACCACGGCAATCTGGTCCATCTCGATCCGGCGTTGCCGGTTCTCGGTGTCCACTCGGAACACAAATGCCCCGTTCTCGCGTACGCGGAAGTAATAGTCCGGCAGCTCGGCGACCATATTGCCCTCGTCAGCTCAGCGATGCGCAGAAACGCTGGATGCGGCTGCACGCTTCTTTCAATGCTTCGTCGGACGTAGCGTAGCTGACCCTGAAGTTGGGCGAAAGACCGAAGGCCGCTCCGAATACGACGGCCACATCGGCTTCTTCGAGCAGCGCGTTGGCAAAAGTTTCGTCGTTGTCGATCTTGGTGCCGGCGGGCGTGGACTTGCCAATCAGCCCTGCGATCGACGGATAGACGTAAAAGGCGCCTTCGGGGGTCGGGCAATCGATTCCATCGATTTCGGAGAGCATTGCGACCACCAGATCGCGGCGGCGTTTGAACAACTCGGCATTCGGCGCAAGAAAGCTCTGCGTGCCCTCAAGCGCCTCTACCGCTGCCCACTGGCTGACAGAACAGGGGTTCGACGTGCTTTGGGACTGGATCTTGCGCATCGCTGCGATCAGTTGCTCGGGTCCGGCGGCGTAGCCGATCCGCCAGCCGGTCATTGCGTAGGCCTTGGAGACGCCATTGCAGGTCAGGGTCCGATCGTAGAGCCCCGGTTCAACCTGTGCCGGAGTGCAAAACTCGAACCCGTCGTAGGCAAGGTGTTCATACATGTCGTCTGTCATCACCCACACATGCGGGTGGCGCATCAGAACATCTGTCAGCGCCTTCAATTCGTCCCGGCTGTAACCGGCGCCGGTTGGATTGGACGGCGAGTTAAAGATCAGCCATTTGGTTCTAGGCGTAATGGCCGCTTCCAGCTGTGCCGGCGTAAGCTTGAAGCGGTTACCGATTGTGGTTTCAACCACCACAGGTGTGCCTCCGGCCAGAAGCACCATATCGGGGTAGCTGACCCAATACGGTGCTGGAATAATGACCTCGTCGCCCTCGTTCAGAGTTGCCATCAGCGCGTTGTACAACGTCTGTTTGCCGCCCGTGCCCACAGATACTTGGTTTGGGACATAAACCAGCCCGTGATCGCGCTTCATCTTGCTGCAAACGGCCTGCTTCAACTCGGGGATACCGTCCGGGGCCGTATACTTGGTTTTGCCGGCCGCAATGGCGGCAACCGCTGCGTCCTTGATGTTCTGCGGCGTGTCGAAATCCGGCTCACCGGCGCTCAACCCGATCACGTCACGCCCCGCGGCTTTCAGTTCGGCGGCCTTGGCCGTCATTGCGATCGTCGGAGACGGTTTAACGCGGGACAATGTCGCAGACAGGAAACTCATGGGCCACCTTGGTTTGTAACTCTGGCATGTCTGTCATAGGGTGCGCGACATGGGCGATCAAGCCGGTGCTGATGGCAATTTGGGGAGAAATCGAATGGCTGGAGAAGTTCAAGACTGGTTCGGACCCGACGCAGCAACTTTTGGCGACCGTGTTGCTGGCGCCCGCGAGGCGGCAGGGATGAACCAGAACCAGCTGGCCCGCCGTCTGGGAGTGAAGAAGGCGACCGTCGCGAGTTGGGAGCAGGATCTGGCTGAGCCGCGCGCCAACAAACTGTCGATGATGGCCGGTTTGCTGAATGTTTCGATCATGTGGCTGTTGACCGGCGAAGGCGACGGCATGGCCGGCCCCGCCGAAGAGCTGAATGCAGCGCAGGACTTGTATGAAGTTCTTGCCGAGCTTCGTGAAATCCGGGCTGAATTGCGCTCTAATGTGGAGCGGGCTGGTCGGCTTGAGAAAAAGCTACGGATGCTGGTCGAGCAGGAAAAACAATGACCGAAATCCGTGAAAACCGGATCAAGCGTTTGAAGATGCGTTCCATGCGTCGGGGCATAAAGGAAATGGATCTGATCCTTTCGGCCTATGCAGACGCAAATCTCAAAGACATGTCCGATCAGGCACTTGATCTATACGATGCGCTTTTGCACGAGAATGATCAGGATCTCTACCAATGGGTGACCGGACAGGTTCAAACCCCGGACCGCTATGGCACGCTGGTTCACGACATCTCGCAGACATTTCAGAAATAGAGGCATTTTGGTTTAACTGATTGTTCGGGTTTTCGGGTCACTTTCGGTTCAAGAAAAGTGAGTCGGAGAGACGGATGAGTATTGAAATGCCGATCGGACCGGTCGCGAACAAGAGCTTCATGACCGGATACCTCGAAGCCCTCGCATTGGTAGAACGTTTGCACCGACTGCTCCTTGACGTGATCAAGGATGAATTTGAACGCGTCGGCGTCCTGGAGATAAATGCGGTTCAAGCATTGTTACTGTTCAACATTGGCGACAACGAGGTTACCGCTGGCGAATTAAAAAGTCGTGGTTACTACCAGGGCAGCAATGTCAGTTACAACCTCAAGAAGCTGGTCGAACTTGGCTATATGCACCATCAACGCTGCGAGATCGACCGCCGGTCGGTTCGGGTGCGCCTGACACAGAAGGGCAGGGGGATCCGCGATCTGGTGGCAGAGCTGTTTTCCCGGCATGCCGAGGGTCTGGAGACACGCGGTGTCATCGACAATGAAGGAATTGAGGATATCACCGCGTCGCTAAAACGGGTGGAACGCTATTGGACCGAGCAGATACGCTACATCTACTAAAGATCGTCAGATCAGCCCTGCCGAAGCGTGATCGAAGCTTTCATTGGCCGCGGCAAAGGCACAATGTCTGGAAACAACCATGTCCCGGATAATGCGGGAATGTCGCTTACCAGTGACCGCTGCTCTCCATGCTCAGCCATGGCTCTGCCGGCTCCAGTGCGTCTCCGTTCTGCAGCAGTTCAACCGATATATTGTCGGGAGAGCGGACAAAGGCCATGCGCCCATCGCGTGGAGGCCTGTTGATGATCACTCCATTGTCCATCAGATTCTGGCAGGTTTCGTATATGTTGTCGACGCCGTATGCGAGATGCCCGAAATGTCGGCTGTCGCTAGGCAACCCTTCGTCGCCATCCCAATTGTACGTCAGTTCGATAGGCGCCTCTTCCTGACCCGGAGGCGACATGAAGATCAACGAAAACCGTCCTTCTTCACTGTCATAGTGTCGGGTCTTTCTAAGCCCGAGAAGCTCATAGAAGGCCATGCTTTTCTCAAGATCTTTCACACGCACCATCGTGTGCAGATATTTCAGGCCCATTTCCGCGACTCCCATCCCTGTTCGAGGTTTGCGGGAACTCTAGCGCCCCGCGCTGACTTGTCGAGCCAAGGAACGGGACATAAGCCAACAAAAGCTTCAGAATGCGGATTGAATGCCGAAATTCACGCCAAATCGCTTGGCGTCATACAGCGAGATATTGCTGTCGGTTTTCGATGCGGTCACACGCATTGTCGGGTTGAAGCCGTAATAGTCGATCTGATTGAAAACCATTGTCAGATCGGCCTGGATCTTGTCTTCGCGCCGCCCGTCACGGGAATGCGGCGTCACGTCATACTGCCTGTTGCGCAGCCACAACCCCAAGTGAACAGTCGCCCCCGCAACCGGTTTGGCCAGCGTCAACTGCGCACGAAGCCCGACTTCCTGAAACTCATCGACATCCAGAGAGGCCTTGGAATACGCGCCGGTCAGGTTCGTCCAAAGCCTCATGCCGTTTCGCAGAAACCGGGAATAGGAGAAATCGGCACGCAGCGTGTCGGAATCGCTTCGGGTTATGCCTTTTTGATGCTCGCCCGCGAGCCGGAAATTGATGCGTTCGGCTGATTTAAAAGTGTAACTCTGGCCTGCGCTTAGCCGAATGAAACGGGCATACTCATCCCCGCCATACCAGCTTTGGCCCAGATCAAGGTACACGCGATACTCACCTTGCCGATTGAAATTGATTCCGCGCTGACCATAGCCGAACGTGTAGGATGCAAAGGCGAAATCGTTGCCTTCCACACCGGGGGCAAGTTCCTTTGACTTGGAAGACAACGTGTAGTGGCGAACGTCCGAGGTGAACACCAGATCGTGCGCACGAGTTTCTGTCTGGGCAAAACGATAGCGGGTGGTTAGGCGGAATGCATACTCGATGCCGGACAGGGCGACCGCGGCGCCGTCAAGCTGATACTCGACCTGCTGGCCGAACAGCAGCTCTGACAGGCGATAGTTGAGAAAGGACGAGCGTTCCGATGAGCCATTGTTGATGTTTGAATCCGGCGTAATCGCAAACGAGATCCGGGTCAGCCAAGGATTCGTTGCCCGCACGTATCTGAAATCCCGGATCGCACGATTGGTCAGTTGCTCGTTTGGCGCATGTTCCACGGCACGCCGAAGCCACCACTGGGCACGTGTGCGCGCGCCCGATGACGACAGAACCTGTGCCATGGTCAGCGATGCCGCATATTTTTCGGCATCCGTTTCGGACAATTGCCAAGCCCGTCGTGCTGACGATTTGGCATGGCCGTACTGGCCAAGGCTACGGGCCGCCCCGGCATTGATCAGAAGGGCAATACGGTCATCCGGATCCCGCTTCAGCAGCGCCTCAGAGTAGGTGTAGGCGCGATCAGGCTGGCCGGATTGAAGGGCCAGACCTGCAACCTGACGCATCTGTTCGGGGTCAAGCCGAACCTCTTCGGCTGCTGCTCCCGAGATCAGGAAAAAGGCAAGAGCGGCAGCCCCGAACCATGAGCGGAGGCACCGCTTTCGCATCGACGTTCCTTAACGATAAGCAACAAAGCCGCTGGTATCACGCACACTGGAAGAAATCGGGTCCAGAGTGCTTTCCAGAACAACGATCCCGACGACTTCTTCGGCGTTGTTTCCGGAAACGATGGCGTAATAGTTGCCCTGTTCGAACACCGCGGTCTGGCCACTGCTGTCGGTGTAGTAACTTTGAACCGTGCCGAGCATTTCGCCATTGTCGTCGAGAACGCCCGGTTGCACGGTGAACACAGCAGTCGGAATGTTGCCGAGAGAGATGTTGTTGTCCTGCTCGATCCGGGAAACCACCGTGCTGGTGATATCATTGCCGCTGGCGTCATAAATGGTCCGGTTTGAAATGAAGCCGCGGACAGCATCCCCTCGTGTGCCAGTCGAATCGTTGAAATCGTCAAAGTCGATAGCCAGAGCGATGTCAGCAGTTGTGTATTCCAGGCCGCCGGCCCCATTGAAATCGCGCATGCCGGCCATCACGCCGTTATAGAGCGCCTGCCCGGTCGAGGGCAGCGTGACGCCATTGTCCCGCTGATAGATGAACCCGCCAAAACCGTAGTCCACATATGCGCCTGTCCGTACAATCGCGAAACGCGAATTTCCGGACGTCGAAACGCCATAGATCGCGCGATGCGACAATTGGTTGACCGGGTTGCCGCTGAAGCCATCCGTAACCTGCTGATCGGCCTCATAAACGGCATATGGCCCAAGGCTGCTGACCGCTGTTCCGCGCGAGTATGTATTGTCTCCGTCAAAGCCAAGATTGTCGACTGTGAAGGTATCGTTTGCGCTGTCGTAGCTCACACCTGTGGCAAAGCCGTTGCCCGTCGCCCCTGTCTGAGTGCTGGTGGGTTCGGATCGGAAGATACCAAGCGTTGGTTGCGGCGAGGCTGTTCCCGGAGGCAAGCTGCGATCGCCGTTGATCGCGGTTCCGCCATCGGTATCGGTGTTGCCGTCAGTGCTGCCGTCGCCCGAAGAGGTGTCGCTGTCCTCTGCTGCGGCGTCCTCGAACGGTGTACTTCCGCCTCCGCAAGCGGCCAGTGTAAGTGCCGCTGCGACCGCAACAATAAACTTGTTCATGACTGCCAGCCTCTGCTCGTGTTGCCATCACTTTTTTTTGCAAATTCCTGTGAACATGGAGGAAAGTCAACAAAAGAACACCCGTTTGGAGAGAATTGGGTGTCGGAATGGCGGAAATGCCATACCTTATATAGCGGTTTTCGCCTGATCCTTTCGCATATATAGTTGAGTGCGACTCATTGTGTGAAAGGATGCCTTATGCTGCTGTCGCCCGAACAAGAGGCTCAAATTGAGGCTCTGCGCGCCAATTCTCAATCCACCCTGCGAGTGGTTGCGCCGGGGATGGAAGGCCATCTTTATACTCCGCACCAAGTGCTGGATCATGGTTTTGTCCGGGTGATCGATTACATGGGTGACGATGCGGCAATCTGTCAGGCGGCGCGGGTGTCATATGGAAAAGGCACAAAGTCAGTGCAGAACGACGAGGGCTTGATCCGCTATCTGATGCGCCACTGGCATTCCACGCCATTCGAAATGTGCGAAATCAAGCTGCACGTGAAACTGCCGGTGTTTGTTGCGCGTCAATGGATCCGTCACCGCACTGCAAATGTGAACGAGTATTCGGCGCGTTATTCGATCCTTGACCGGGAATTCTACATCCCGGCGCCCGAGCACATATCGGCGCAATCCGAGGTCAACAACCAAGGCCGCGGAGACACCTTGCAGGGTGAAGAAGCCGCTCGAGTTCTGGAAATCCTCAAGGCGGACAGCGCCCGTTGCTACGACAATTATGAGGCGATGATCTCGCAGGATGGTCAGGGAGGGCTTGCCCGCGAATTGGCCCGGATGAACCTACCGGCGAACATTTATACCCAGTGGTACTGGAAAGTGGATCTCCACAATCTTTTCCATTTCCTCCGTCTGCGTGCGGATTCCCATGCACAATACGAGATCCGGGTTTACGCAGATGCAATTTGCAACGTGGTCGCGGACTGGGTGCCGGCGGCTTACCGCGCTTTCGAAGACTACAGAATGGGTGCTGTGAGCCTGTCGGCGCAAATGGTCGATTGCTTGCGCCGCCAATTGAAGGGTGAGGCCGTAACGCAGGAAAACTCGGGCATGTCGACACGGGAATGGCGCGAGTTCGAAGCGATCTTTGAAGGATAAGGAGTGGGGCTGTGCGGCGGGTGGCTCTTTTGGGGCCACACCCGCAGGTCTGGGCATTGGCAACCGGTTCCATTGCCGGGTAATGAGCGACGCAAAAAACCACACTTGGCCAGCGGATCCGGGATCCGTGGCCGGTTCGTTTCAGTGCGGATGACGCCGGGGGTCGTGTCAGAGACAACCTCCTGTAACCACCGGCCAATGCGGGGCCCGGCAAACCGGGCCGTCGCGGCAGTCTTCGGGTCTCAGAGAGCCTTGAGGTCTCCGGCCATCTGCCGGCCGTCGCGGCCGTCTTGCAACTCGTAAGAAACTTTCTGATTATCGGCGAGGCCCGTAAGACCCGAACGTTCGACGGCCGAAATGTGTACAAACACATCCTGTCCGCCCTCGTCAGGCTCGATGAACCCGTAACCCTTTGTCGTATTAAACCATTTCACGGTGCCAGTTGGCATGTCCCGTGTCTCCTTCTACTTTGAACGTCTCCCCCCGAGTTGTCGGGGTTGCTCGTGGTACAGCCGGCCTTTCAGCCGACCGGCAATTTGTCACCACGGCAAAAGTCTGAAGGGTCGATGTCCCGCGAACAAGATTGCACGGATAGTTCAAAAATCAAGAAAAAGGGGGTGCCAATGGCTCGAATGGTGGGTATTTCAGCAAAAAAGGATGGAGTCCGAGATGAAGCTCTACGGTTTAAAAACCTGTGACACATGCCGCAAGGCATTGAAAATGCTGCCGGATGCAAAGTTTGTAGATGTTCGTGCTGATGATGTTCCGTCTGATCTGTTGCAAAGAGCCGAAGTGCAATTCGGGGCGTCTTTGCTGAATACTCGGTCGACCACATGGCGCGGTTTAAGCGAGTCGGAGCGCGCTCGCCCGCCGCTGGATCTGTTGATGGATCACCCCACCCTGATGAAGCGCCCGCTGATCTTGACCGGAGAGAAACTATATCTCGGTTGGACCGCAGAAACACGGGCAGCCCTTGGAGTTGGCTGAGCGCCTACCTATCTGGGAATTCGCAGTAGGAAGGGCAGGACATGCGCAACGCAGCACTCGTTCTCGGCATTATTGCCGGAAGCATTGGAATGATAGTGGGATTCTTTGGGTTCGGTTATGTCGCTTTCATCGAACATTTCGGCGAAGTCGATGGGCTGGCTGAACAGGTGGAGAATGCCGATCTGATCCAATTGACCTCGGTGGTGGCTCCGATGCTGGCAATCGCGGGCGGGGCGATGGCGCGCTCTAGGGCATTGTGGGGCGGCGTACTGCTACTGGTTTCAGCGGCAGGAATGTATCACGCTTTTGGTTTCAACGTATTCACGATGTTCCCTGTGGCTTTTGCGGCTGTCGCAGGTGTTCTGGCATTGGCGGCCGGCAAACCGGATGAGCCGAAGGCTCACTTCTGAAATCTGACGGCCCTTGGAACAAGGGCCGTCCGTCGTGTTTCAAGCGACCGCAAGCGTTTCCGATCGACGACGCAAAAGTGCATCGACCGACAAAAAGCCTGCACCCTTGATTACGACGATTGTCAGGGTAAGAACCCAAAAAAGTCTCTGATCCATGATGACGGCATCCGGGAAACGGTCAAACCACGCACCCAATGTCTTTTCGTCTGTAGCCCCGTGGCCATAAATGTCAGTCAAAGATTGAACGATGA
Source organism: Primorskyibacter sp. S87 (assembly GCF_049801055.1). Taxonomy (NCBI): domain Bacteria; kingdom Pseudomonadati; phylum Pseudomonadota; class Alphaproteobacteria; order Rhodobacterales; family Roseobacteraceae; genus Primorskyibacter; species Primorskyibacter sp. S87. The sequence goes on from NZ_JBNAGF010000007.1 coordinate 15,357, forward strand.
CGAAACCGATCATTCCGAGCGCAGCAAGCCGTGTGGCCAACCCGATCACAATCAGAAGCGGGAGCAGGAATTCCGCGTAAGTTCCTGCCATTACGACCAGCCAGTGAAAAAAACCCAACTGCGAGGCGTCATAGCCAGCGGCCTCAAGCTGTTTCGGAAAGATCTGGCTGTAGGCCCCGATTGATGGTGAAAACAGGCCAAAAAGCCCGTCGCCCAGCTTGGTCAGGCCAGAGTTCCAGTAATAGATCAGAAGTGTCGCGGCAAAGGTGAAACGCGCGAACAGCGGGAGCAGCCAGTTCCCGCCCATTTCGACCATGTCGAACACCTTGTTGTGTATCGAGACAAGCAGGTTCATGACTTTATCCTTTGTGTTCGGTCGTGAGTGAAGTGATGGCATTGCCCTGCAGCAACAGGGTCAGCACGGGCCCGAGATCGAAATCCGGGTCGGTTGCCAGCGCCTTTTCATAGGCCGCCCCAAGTGTTTCCCCCTTGCTCAGGGCGGCAATCAGCTCCGCACCCCCGAGCGGCAGCAGATTGGGCGCGGGGTCAAACTCGGGTCGCGTGATCAGAACATCCTGCGCGCCCGGTGCCGGTTTCGGCGCGTCTTGCTGCATGTTGAACATCCAAATGGCGAAAATTGGCCAGGGTGAACGGACAAGTTCTGCAGAAGGGGCAAGAGCCAAAGTGGACCCCATAAGGGCCTCAGGCTCTATGCAGAGCGCTTGAGGATCGATCGCCTGGGCATCTGCGGCATGGTAGGACCGACGCAGAGCAAGCTCCATTCGGGCAACGTCCGGGAGATAGCCCAGATGCGACAGCTGTTCCAAGCCGGAGAGAAACTCGGGGAAAGCAGCGCCGTAGTGCATCATAAGGGGCGATTTCGGGGGATGCTGGCGAAGAAAGATGCCCGCCACTCCGTCCATGTTCTGCTGCCCCAGTAATTTAGCAACGACCGGAAACGCCTGATGCATGGCTTCGGTGAGCGATGCCGCGACGTTGTTACGGTAGACGTCAAAGCGACGTCCGGCAGGACGTCCGGCCGCGTCCGTCAATCCTGCGGGAACAGGTTGCGCAGGGTCCAGCAGCGCAACGGTGAAGTCATCCTGTGACCCGTTCATGTCGGAACGCGTTCCAGCGCCGCCCGGGCTCGGGCTGCCTCGGCTTCCAGAACCGGCCAGTCCGGAACATCGTTATCCCATTCGACTAGCACGGGTTTCGGCCCGGCAGTTTCCAGAACGGTATCCAACAATGCCCAGACTGGATCCACAACCGGTTGACCGTGGTTGTCGATCAGAAGGACATTGCCATGTTCGTCGGCGTCTGTGTCGTGGCCGCCAAGGTGGATTTCTTCGACGAGATCCAGTGGGTAGGCGTCTATGTAGCCTTGAGGCGAAAACGAAAGGTTGGTTGCGGAAACGAATACGTTGTTGAGGTCGAGTAGAAGCCCGCAGCCCGTCCTATCAGAGACTTCACGCAGAAAATCGGGTTCGCTCCACGTGCTTTCGTCAAAAGCCAGGTATGAAGATGGGTTTTCGAGCAGCATCCGTCGACCAACGGCATCATGCAGCTGGTCGATGTGGTCGCAGACCCTTTGCAGAGTTTCGTCGGTGTAGGGCAGCGGAAGCAAATCGTTTAGAAAATGCCCTTCATGGGTCGACCACGCCAGATGCTCCGAGAAACTGGCGGGTTTCAACCAGTCGACCAGGTGCCTGAGGCGGGCAAGGTGATCGCGGTCCAGCGAACCTTCTCCACCGATGGACAGACCGACGCCATGAACCGAGATCGGAAACCGTTCGGACAGATGACGAAGCTGTGCCAGAGGTCTGCCACCGTCACCCATGTAGTTTTCTGCGTGGATCTCTAGCCAGGAAACCGCACCCGCATTCTCGATGATCCGGGCAAAATGCTGGGGCTTATAGCCAACACCCGCGGCGGCGGGCAGTCGATCAAAGCTGCGGGTTGTGTCCAGCATAGCGGGTTCCTTGGATTGACCGGCCATATGGGGAAAGCGCGGGCCGCGTCAAACGGACCCGCGCCAGCTTTCAAACCTTATGCGGGAAGGTCGCGCTCGAGCGGTGTCAGCGAGCCTTTGCGCTGACCGCCATCTGCCATGGTAGGCAATTCCATACCCTCGCAGGAGCCGGCATCCACCAAGGTCCAGGCGTTGCCCTGATAGTCAACTGTCGATGTGCCCGCGCAGGTTGTGCCGGGGCCAGCAGCGCAGTCATTTTCACCGGCCAGCGAAACACCATAGCATTTTTCCTTGGCTTGAGCAGTGGCCGTGGTCGTGGTGGCTGCGGTCAGGGCTGCGGCAACGGCGCCGGCAACGGCAAGAGTTTTGGCTGAGTGCGACATCACGAATATCCTTTGTATGTTTGCGGAGTCGTTGTGGTGACATACAAAAGGTATCGCCTTGCGAGCAGCTCTTGAATTCACGAGCCCGTGTCTCACGAGCCCGTCAGCCACTGTTAGGGCGGTGGAGGACTGAAGCTATTGATTTTGTTTTGAATAATTTGAAGTGTTTCAATCCGGCCCAAACAGAGGGGCCGAATTGGAGGTTTGGACGCGTCGTTTGTTACAGAAGATCGGGCGCGGTTGCTGCGGTCCCGAGCTCTTTTGTTACAATGTCGAGTTCCTGCACAGACGTCTGTTTTTCACCCAGACGGCGAACAGATACCGTGCGCTCTTCGACTTCGCGATTTCCAACTGCGAGGATCACCGGAACCTTCCCGACTGAATGTTCGCGGACCTTGTAGTTGATCTTTTCGTTGCGAATGTCGGCCTCGGCTCGCACTCCGGCGGCTTGCAACTCTGCGACGACCTCGTGCACATAGTCGTCCGCTTCCGAGGTGATCGACGCAACAACGACCTGGCGCGGGGCGAGCCAGAACGGCAGCTTGCCTTCCCAGTTCTCGATCAGGATGCCGATAAAGCGTTCGAACGAGCCCAGGCAGGCGCGGTGCAGCATGTATGGGCGGTGCCGGTCGCCATCGGCGGCGACATAGCTGGCGCCGAGCCGTTCGGGCAGGTTCGGGTCAACCTGGAAGGTGCCGCATTGCCAAACCCGGCCGATTGCATCCGTGAGGTAGAAATCCAGCTTGGGGCCGTAGAACGCGCCGTCGCCCGGTTCCAGCGTGTAGTCGCGACCGACGGCCTTGATGGCCTTTTCCAGCGCGCCTTCGACATAGTCCCAGCTTTCGTCCGTGCCGACGCGTTTTTCGGGGCGGGTGGCGAATTTGATCTCGAATTCGGGAAAGCCCAATTCGCGGTAGACATCGGCGAGGAAGTCGATGAAGCGGGCGCATTCCTCCTGGATCTGTTCTTCGGTGCAGAAGATATGCGCATCATCCTGGGTGAACCCGCGCACCCGCATGATACCGTGCAGTGCGCCGGAGGGTTCAAACCGGGCGCAGGAGCCGAACTCGGCCAGCCGCAGCGGCAGGTCGCGGTAAGATTTGAGCCCCTGGTTGAACACCTGCACATGGCAGGGGCAATTCATCGGCTTCAATGCGTTGATCCGTGTTTCGGCGCGGTTCTTCGCGCTGGCGTCGTCATGCTCGCCATCGCGGCTTTCATCCACCTCGACGAGAAACATGTGGTGCTGGTACTTGTCCCAGTGGCCGGATTTTTCCCACAGTTTGCGGTCGACGACCTGAGGCGTGTTGATCTCGCGGTAGCCGCCAGCGCGCTGTTTGCGGCGCATGTAGTCCTGCAGCTGGGTGTAGACGGTCCAGCCGTTCGGGTGCCAGAAGACCTGGCCGGGGGCCTCTTCCTGCATGTGAAACAGGTCCATTTCGCGTCCCAGCTTGCGGTGGTCGCGCTTGGCAGCCTCTTCGAGCATGTGCAGATGCGCCTTAAGCTTTTCCTTACCGGTGAACGCAACACCATAGATTCGCTGCAGCATGGCGCGGCTGGAGTCGCCACGCCAATAGGCGCCGGCAATCGACATCAGCTTGAACGCATCGCCGGGCAGCTGGCCGGTGTGCTGTAGATGCGGGCCGCGGCAGAGATCCTGCCAGTGGCCGTGCCAATACATGCGCAGCGGTTCATCGCCGGGGATCGATTCGATCAGCTCAACCTTGTAGGGTTCATTGTTGGCTTCGTAAAAGGCGATAGCGCGTTCACGGTCCCAGATCTCGGTGGTAACGGGATCGCGCTTGTTGATGATTTCCTTCATCTTTTTCTCGATCAGGCCGAGATCCTCGGGTGTGAAGGGCTCTTCCCGGTCAAAATCGTAATACCAGCCGTTTTCTACGACGGGGCCGATGGTGACCTTGGTGGCGGGCCAGATCTCCTGCACCGCGCGGGCCATAACATGAGCAAGGTCGTGGCGGATCAGCTCGTTGGCCTGTTCCTCGTCCTTCATGGTGTGGATGGCGATCTGGGCGTCGCTGTCGATCGGCCATTGCAGATCCCAGTGCTTGCCGTTCACCGTGGCGCTGATTGCCTTTTTGGCCAGCGAGTTTGAGATGTCGGCGGCAATCTGCGCGGGCGTGATGCCTGCGTCATAGGATCGTGCATTGCCATCGGGGAAGGTAAGAGAGACTTGTTTTGAGTCCAAAGCCATGTCGGCTCTCCTCGTCGGTTTGGCGCCCACTGAACGCCCGGTTGCGGGTTATGTTGCAGCGCCCGTTTGGCAGTTGAAAACTATGCTGTCAAGCATTGTGCGTGATCCCATTCTTGGCTGCAGATCACTCATTCATCCGGGTTTTCTGCGGCTGCGTTTGTCGGACCAATGTAAAACAGTCAATGGCAACACTGCGACATTGCGGTGGGCCGTGGCGGCTTGCATGATGTGAGTGCAAGCAAATGGGGGAGTCGTCGTGGCAGCGGAAATTCTGGAGACATCACAGGGGCGGCGGCTGGCCTATAACAAGAGCGAGGGGCGAGGCCCGACCGTGGTTTTCCTTGGTGGTCTCAAGTCGGATATGGAAGGCACCAAGGCGGTGCATCTTGAAGCTTGGTGTCGGCAACGTGGGCAATCCTACTTGCGGTTCGATTACTCCGGGCATGGTGAAAGCTCGGGCAATTTCGAAGAAGGGTGCATCGGGGATTGGCACGAAGACACGATTGCCGCCGTGACCCAATTGACCGATGGGCCATTGCTGATCGTCGGATCCTCGATGGGAGGGTGGCAGGCCCTGCTGCTTGCCCGCGCCCTGCCGGAACGTATCGTGGGAATGGTCACTGTCGCCGCGGCCCCGGATTTCACCGAGGACGGATGGTGGGCCGGGTTTTCTGATGATCAGAAAGAAGCCCTGAACGCGACCGGTCGGGTCGAGTTGCCCTCGGACTATATGGAGCCCTATGTCGTCACGCGGCGAATGATCGAGGACGGCAGAAAGCGTTTGGTTTTGCGGGCTCCGCTATCTTTGCCGTTCCCCGTGCGTTGTCTGCAAGGCACGGCTGATACCGCTGTCTCGACTGAGACGGCGTTGCGTTTGCTGGATCACGCGGGCTGCGACGACATGCGCTTACTTCTGGTCAAGGATGCCGATCACCGATTTTCCGACGGACTTTGCCTTGGATTGATGGAGGACGCCATTCGGAGCGTCATGGGTGAAGGTTGATGCGCGCTTTCGGCAAGCTTTTAGGCAGGATCCTGATGTTACTTGCCGCAGTTGGTGGATTGCTGTGGTGGTTCGGCCCTTATGAAGATGTCGACCTGTCGCCGGAATTTGACCATCGCCGATTTGGGGAAGGTGTCCAAGTTTACTTCGAATCCGTCGAGAGCGCCTATGCCAAGCTGGTACCGGGCGTCGAGAAAAGGGTCATTTGGCAAGACGGTTTCAAAGAACAACGCACACCGTATTCCGTCGTTTATTTGCACGGGTTTTCCGCTAGTTCTGAAGAAATCCGGCCGGTCCCGGACAGGATTGCCGAAGCGCTTGGTGCCAATCTGGTTTATGCAAGACTTGAGGGGCACGGGCTGGATGGCGATGCTTTGGCCTCAGCCACCGCATCCGGCTGGATGCGCGACACAGCCGAAACATTGGCAGCCGGGCGAGCGGTCGGAGAGAAGCTGGTCGTGATCTCGACATCGACGGGCGGAACCCTGGCAGCCGCGGCGGCCTTGCACCCTGAATTGTCCCGAGATGTGGCCGCGCTGATATTTGTATCGCCGAATTTCGGGGTAAATGACCCGAATGCATGGGTGTTGACCCTGCCGGCTGCCCGTCACTGGTTGCCGATGGTACTTGGTGGCGAGCGGACGTTTGAGGCGGCAAACGAAGCGCAGGCAACTTATTGGACCAATGCCTATTCCTGGTCTGCGCTTGCCCCAATGGCCGCGCTGGTCAAGGCAGTGGTCGCGCTTGATTTTCGCCAAGCGGGTATCCCGGCATTGTTTCGGATCTCTGATTCCGACACGGTCGTGCGACCTGATCTCACCCACCACATCGCCGGGCTCTGGGGAGCCGACGCAACCGTGCACGTTGTTGAAATGGGTGAGGGCGATGATCCATCCTCTCACGTGATAGCGGGGGACATCATGTCACCGGGGCAAACGGACATCGCAGTCAAGGATATGTTGATGTGGTTGGCGCAGATCGGAGTTCAATGATGGAACAGAGGGTCAGCCTGATCACGATCGGGGTATCCGATATGGACCGCGCCGCAGCATTCTACGAGAAAATGGGCTGGCAACGTGTCCAAAGTCCTGACGACGTCATTGCTTTTGATCTGATCGGGCAGACACTGGGGCTGTATCCGCTTGACCGGCTGGCGGATGAAATGGGCCTTACAGCAGGTGATCTGGGGCAGGGCGCGCTCACGCTGAGCCATAATTGTCATTCCGAAGAAGACGTACGCACTATTCTGGAAGACGCCAGATCGGCCGGGGCAGATATACTGAAAGAAGCTCAACCGGTGTTCTGGGGCGGCTTTCACGGCTATTTCCGCGCTCCTGGTAACACCATTTGGGAGGTTGCGTATAACCCGTTTTCGATGCTGGGGCCGACAGGTGAATTTCGGTGGAATGGTTATGGGTAACCACACCCAAAAGAGAGGCCGGTAATGCGTCGACCGGGCAGCATGTGGAGCCTGGAAACACTAGGGCGGGTGCGTCTTTCCCGGCATTTTTTCATGCGCGACTTTCTTTACTCCGAGATCGGCAACTTTCACGCACAACAGAACATTCCGGATGTTCCTGATCTGGCATTGGAAACCGGACGGGCGCTGTGTGAGACCCTGCTGGATCCTTTGGAGGAGACCTTCGGCCGTGTTGCAGTTAGATCCGGATACAGATCACCTTCTCTGAACCGATTTGGAAACGAGAGAAAGCTGAACTGCGCCCGAAACGACAATCCTTTGGAATGTCACATCTGGGACCGCGGAACAGGCGATGACAGGATCGCGGGGGCATCCATCGTCATCCCGTGGTTTGCCGACCGATATACACAAGGCCGGGACTGGCGTGATCTGGCCTGGTGGATGCACGATCATCTGAATTACTCCGAAATCTGGTTCTTTCCCAAGCTTTGCGCGTTCAACCTCGTCTGGCGCCCGCACCCGTTGCGGCGGATAGACAGCTATATTGCACCGCGTGGCACATTGCTGGCGAGCGGTGCCGAACCCAGCGAAAACCGCGCCCGGCGACAGGCGCGATACGCAGATTTTCCACCATTTCGCGGAATATCTTATCCGTGACGTTTCACTTGCATGAATGCGGTTTCATGCTCAATCTCCAGAAAAACCCCAATCTGGCGTCGAGTGTGACTTTCCCTTCGATAGAACCAGCGCAAGGAGCAGTTTTATGATTGAACCTCTGGTCATGTTGCCGGGCATGATGTGCGACGCACGGGTGTTTCAGCATCAGTTCATCGAATTGTCACAGGACCGCGCTGTCACCGTGGCCCCGATCACGCAGGGGGAGCGGATCGAAGAGATCGCCTCGGGACTTTTGGATCAGTTGCCGCCGCGCTTTGCTCTGGCAGGGCTGAGCATGGGTGGTATCGTGGCGATGGAACTGGTTCGACGCGCACCGGATCGGGTTACCCGGTTGTGTCTGATGGATACAACGCCGCTTCCGGAAACGCCGCAGGTTGCCTCGATGCGGGAACCGCTGATTGTTCGGGCGCGGGTTGGAAACTTCGAAGACGTGATACGAGAGACACTGAAGCCGGAATACCTTGCTCCGGGCCCTCAGCGGTTGGACGTGCTCGACAGGGTAGTCGAGATGGGTATCGCATTGGGGCCGGAAATTTATGTCCGCCAGAGCCGCGCCTTGCAACGCCGCCCGGATTTGCAAATCGGGTTGCATCGGGTAAAGGTGCCGACATTGATCCTGTGCGGGGCGTACGATGGCATGTGCCCGCCACAACGCCATAAGGTGATGGCAGATCTCATCACCGGTGCAGAGCTTCTGGTTCTGGAAGGGTCGGGGCATCTGCCTACACTAGAGCAACCCGAAGCCGTGACCGATGCCATGCGTCGCTGGCTGGATCAGGACCGACCCGAAGGATAAAGCGCCGCTCGCTCGGCCTTGGTCAGTTGATAGACGTCAGCTACTGGTGCTCCACCCGGGTCAAAAAAAGGTGTCTGTTTCCAGCGTCCGGTTATGCGGTTCATCAGCATCTGTCCAAGAATGTCGCTGATCATGCGGCCCTTGCCTTCTGTTTTTCTGGTGCCGTCCGGTTGCGGAACCGACACGCGGATGACAATCGGTCCCAGTTTGTCCTGATCCTCAACACGTTTGGTGTGAAGCGTGGAAAACGCAAGTTTGGGGCTCGCCAGCGTATTGAACAGCGGAGCATTGCAGCAGTCGGCATACCAGCGCAGTGGTCCCTTGGGGGACAGCCGGAATACCGCCAGATGGTCCGCACCTTGGGTAAAGGTTACGGTATCGGGCGCAGTTTGGAAAAGGTCTGCCGGCTCTGTAGCGGGGTCGGGCCGGCCAAGATGAAGTTCAGCCGCCCGACAGTCGGGGCAATAGCAAACGACGTGATTGCCGCGAACCGGAGAAAGCTCGCCGCGCACGGTTCCACAGTCACAGGAAAAGGCAAGCGGTGTGGTTGGCGCATTGCCATCCGCACCGCTCATGATCAAGCCGCCGTGGTCTTGCCGCGAACCGGCTTCAGCTTGGGCTGCCGCTTGCTGTTGGCGTTCATAAAGTCAATGACCAGCGGACGAATGTTGTCGCGCCACGATCTGCCAGCAAAGATGCCGTAGTGGCCGGCTCCGGGCTCGAGGTGGTTGGCCTTTTTGCTGTCGGGAAGTCCGGTGCAGAGATCAAGCGCAGCGACGCATTGTCCGGGTGCCGAGATATCGTCTTTTGCCCCTTCGACCGTTTTCACGGCGACGTCGGTAATCGCTCCGATATCGACTTTGTGTCCGGCAACAACAAACTCGTTCCGGGCAATCTCGCGGTTCTTGAAGATCCGTTCGACAGTTGAAAGGTAGAATTCTGCCGGCATGTCCATGACAGCAAGATACTCGTCATAGAACCGGTTGTGGGCATCGTGGTCCGAGGCCTCACCACGCATCACGCGTTGGATCTGATCCTGAAAGGCTGCTGAGTGGCGCTCGGCGTTCATCGACATGAACGATGCCAGTTGCAGAAGGCCTGGATAGACCATGCGGCCGACGCCCTTATATTTGAACCCGACCCGCTGGATCATGGTTTCTTCCAATTGGCCCATCGTTACACGGCGTCCAAAGTCGGTCACTTCGGTGGGCGTCGCATCCGGATCGATCGGTCCTCCGATCAGTGTCAGTGACAGCGGCTGGGCCGCAGGGTCCTGCTCGGCCAGGTATGCGGTCGCAGCCAGGGTCAACGGCGCAGGTTGGCAGATAGCAACGACATGGGTGTCCGGGCCCATCTCGCGCATGAAATCGACCAGATAAAGTGTATAGTCCTCGACGTCGAACTTGCCTGCTGAAACCGGAATGTCGCGAGCATTGTGCCAGTCGGTGACATATACTTCGCAGTTGACCAGAAGGCTTTTGACGGTGGACCGCAGCAGCGTTGCGTAATGACCCGACATCGGCGCAACAAGCAGAACCTTGCGCGGCTGGGTCTTTCGTCCGCTTACCTTGAAGTGAAGCAGGTCGCCAAACGGGCGCTCCATCACGGTTTCGATATCGACCAGATGGTCCTTGCCATCTTCACAGGTGAATGTGCGAATGCCCCAGTCGGGCTTGACTGTCATGCGCTGAAAAGTGCGCTCGGTCACTTCACCCCATGCGGAAATCCAGTTGAATGCCGGGTTCGGCACCATGCTGAACAACGGGTACGACGCCATGGACAGCGCAGTGGCACCCAACCATTGGTTGGTGTTGCGCATCGTTTCCATCAGATCGTACGTCATCATATAGCGCATAGAGTTCTCCAGATGTTACACCGGCAAAAACCGGACCATTCGTCGCTTTGACCCAACGGAAGCGACGGCGTTATTCTGCACAGCAGCGAGACTAGGAGGCTTTTCTTAATATGACAACTGGCCATGACACCGCACCGGAATTGTCCGGCGAAAGTATTGAACGACTTAAGGAAAATATGACCAAAGTCGAGGGCCTGTCCAAGCGGCTGGTCGAGATTATGTCGCAGAAAACCTCTCATAACCCGGGTTTGAACGCACCGAATCACGAGCTTTTTGCAAAGGCAGCAACAGCCTACTGGGCCAACGCGGTCCAAAATCCGACAAAGCTGCTGGAACAGCAGATTGCATACTGGGGCGAAACGGTGATGAATTTCGCCGACGCGCAACAGGCCCTGGCAAACAGTCTCAACCAGGAAGGCGAGACAGAAGCCAAGTCGGCGGACCGTCGCTTTGCGAACCCGATGTGGGAAAACAATCCCTATTTTCGCTATATCAAGCAGCAATACATAACGAACGCCAAGGCGATCTCTGATGCTGTGGAAAGCGCCGAAGATCTGGGTGACAAGGACAAGCAGCGTCTGAGCTACTTTGCTCAACAGATTGTCGACCTTATGGCGCCGACCAATTTTCTGGCAACCAACCCGGATGCGTTGGAAAAGGCGATAGAGACCGAAGGGCAGTCTCTGGTCGACGGTTTGGAGAACCTTGTTTCGGACCTGGAAGCCAACAAGGGCGAGCTTGTGGTGCGTTTGACCGACGAAAGCGCCTTTGAAGTTGGTGGTAACATTGCCACCTCGCCCGGTGATGTCGTCTATCGCAATCGGATGATGGAGCTAATTCAGTACAAGCCGGTTACCGAAAAGGTCTATGAGACACCGATCGTGTTGTTCCCGCCTTGGATCAACAAATTCTATATCCTTGACCTCAAGGCCCAGAACAGCCTGATCAAATGGGTCACCGATCAGGGATATACCCTGTTCGTGGTCAGCTGGGTCAATCCTGATGAGTCTTTCTCTGACGTCGGAATGGAAGACTACATTCAAGACGGTTTTCTGACCGCAATCGAAGAGGCCAAAAAAATCTGCAACGTCGATCAGGTGAACGCTGTCGGCTATTGCATCGCCGGTACGACCCTCAGCCTGACCCTGTCGCTGATGAAGCAGATGGGTGACAAGTCGGTAAAGTCCGCCACGTTCTTTACCGCTCTGACCGATTTTTCCGATCAGGGTGAGTTCACACCCTTCCTGCAGGATGATTTCATCGATGCGATCGAAGAAGAAGTGAACGAACAGGGTATACTGCGTTCTTATATCATGGCGCGGACATTCTCTTACCTGCGTTCGAACGATTTGATTTATTCGCCTGCCATTCGCAGCTATATGCTGGGCCAAACACCTCCTGCGTTCGATCTGCTCTATTGGAATGGTGACGGGGCGAACCTGCCGGCCAAGATGACAAAGCAGTATCTTCGGGGGCTGTGCCAGCGCAACGAGTTCGCCGATGGAGGCTTTGAGCTGATGGGTCACAAGCTGCACGTTCGTGACGTAGATGTGCCGCTGATGTCTATCACCTGCGAGACGGACCACATCGCCGCTTGGAAGGACTGCTACCGCGGCGTGCAGAACATGGGATCCCGGTCCAAGACCTTTGTCGTGTCCGAATCCGGCCATATCGCCGGCATCGTGAATCCCCCCAGCAAGAAGAAGTACGGGCATTACACAAACCCGGACCTCAAGGCTGACGCCGATACATGGCTGAAAGAGGCGGACTTCAACGAAGGGTCGTGGTGGCCGTTCTGGGAGGCATGGCTGAAGAAGCGGTCTGGCAAGCAGATTCCGGCCCGGGATACCGGCGATTCGGATCATCCGCGCCTTGCCCCAGCACCCGGAACCTATGTTGTGGCCAAGGCGAGCGACCGGTAAGTCGTTGAATTTTAATGCTTCCGAAGAAAATTCTGCACCGCAGCAAGAAAAAACTTGAAATGCTGCGGTGCAGAATACATATTCTCCTCAGTTGACGAGACGCGGGGTTGTCCCGGTCGGAAATCTGAGGAAAAGACAATGGCTAAGGCACAAGACTTCACCGCTATCCTGAAAGACGCAATGGGTAGCTTCCCCGTAGACACTTCCGCCATGGAAGATGCCTTCAAGAACACTGCGACCCTGAACGAAAAGCTTTCGGGCGTTGCTCTGGAAGCCGCTGAAAAGTCGGCCGAGATCCAGAACAAGTGGGCCAAAGACACTCTCGCCAAGCTGGCCGACATTTCGAAAGCCAAGGCAGAGCCGGCCGATTACGCAAAAGCCGCCACCGATTTCGCTTCGGCTTCGGCTGAAGTTGCTGCCGAAAACCTGGCCGCATTCGCTGAAATCGCCAAGAAAGTTCAGATGGACACCGTTGAGCTGCTGATGGCTGCTGGCAAAGACATCACCGAAGATGCAACTGCCGCTGTTAAAAAGGCCACCAACGACGTGACCGCCGCCGCCAAAAAGGCAGCTGCAAAGTAAATTCCGCTGAATTGCACCGTCTTCCCTCCCAATTCAGGTGCAATAGCGTTGAGGGCAGGTCTTCGGACCTGCCCTTTCTTGTTTTCGGGGGTGGAGAACCGGCAAGAAGGCCCCGAGAAGAGAACGGGTTTCGGAGTTGAGCCGGACGGGGCATTTTGCGAACCCGGGGCCAGAAGCAGCTGGCAACGTGCCAATTTGATTACATTGCTTTCAATTTCTTCTGCACTCGCATAACCTCTGCTGCATTGCATCATGTCCGGGGAGGTAGAGACGTGGCTGAACAAGAAAACCCGCTTCTGATCAAGCGATATGCCAGCCGACGGCTATACAACACCGAGACCAGCGACTACGTCACGCTGGAAGATATTGCGGGGTTTATCCGCGATGGGCGCGAGGTTCAGATCGTTGATCTAAAATCCGGAGATGACCTGACCCGCCAATATCTGCTTCAGATTATTGCTGAACACGAAAGTCGTGGTGAGAATGTTCTGCCCGTCAACGTGCTGAACGATCTTGTGCGCAGCTACATGGTTCCGGGCGGCGGGATGATGCCCCAGTTTCTTCAGTCATCCTTCGATATGCTACGCGATAGCCAATCGAAGATGGTGGAAAACATGAATGCGATGAACCCGATGTCTCAGATGCCGGGCTTCGAGGCTTTGCAAGCGCAGCAACAGGCATTCCTGAAAGCTATGACCGGTGGTTTGTCCGGTAAGTGGCCGGGCGCTGGAAACGAAGACGAGAAAGTCTCGGATGATGGCGGGGACGAAGATCTGGATGCGATCAAGAAACAACTCGCCGATCTTCAGGAAAAGCTGTCCAAATTGAGCTGACTGGTCGCCGGAGGGTTGCCTTCCGGATTTCCGAACAAAAGCGGCGCTCAATGGGCGCCGCTTCGCTTTTCTGGTTTCGTCACCGAAGGCTTTGCGGTCAGGTTCCGTAGGCGCGCGCTGGGCGCGTCACTTCTTCCATTGCCGCTAAAAGAATGTCGGTGATGGTATCCAACTCTTCCCGAGTAAGTCTCACTGGGAGCCGAACGTCGCAAGCCTTCATCAACATGGCTCTTGTCTTGGGTAACTCGGGAATCTCCTGTAGAAACTGCCAGTTCCAGAAGGCCCGCGCATTGTCTTGGCTCAAGCCAAAAACCTGAACGGACACTCCCAAAGCCGCAGCGGCGGCTGCAAAGTCTCGAATCTCAGCTTCGTCCAGCCCGATCAGGTTGAACTGGATCGAGTCTGGAGCGCGTTCTTCCGACGAAAGGGGGTCGGGCACATGGAAATGGGGGGAGTTGTTCAGCCTTTCCGCGACATAGTCATGGTTGGTCCGGCCGTCGCGAACTCGCCGCACCAGTTCCGGCAATTGCGGCCGGATAACCACGGCGCTGAGGTTGCTCATGCGAAGATTGTACAGCGGCAACCGGTTCTGCCAACGCTCAAAGGCCTCAGCCAGATCCTCTGGGATTTCCCCATGTTTTTTCCAGTTGTGTTCATAGGCACCAGACATGATGACGGCGCGGGCAACAAGATCGGCATCGTCGGTGATCAGAATGCCACCTTCACCGGCATTGATCATCTTGTAGGACTGGAAAGAAAAACAGCCGACCCGACCAATGGTTCCGATGTTGTGCCCGTTCCACGTGGTTCCCAGCGAATGGGCTGCGTCTTCGATAACCGGGATATTCCGGGCCTCGCAGAGCGACATGATTGCATCCATGTCGGACGTATGACCGCGCATATGCGAAATGATGACGGCCCGCACATCATCCAGCTTCGCTTCGAAATCCGACAGGTCGATGCGGTAGTTGTCTCCGACTTCGCAGAGCACGGGAATGCAATCGGCGTGCACCACAGAAGATGGAACCGCTGCGAAGGTAAAGCCGGGGATCAGCACGCGGGCGTCTCGCGGCAGACCCAACGCTTTGAGGGACAGGAACAGCGCGGCAGAACAGGACGAAACCGCCAATGCAAACCTGCTGCCCAGAAGTTCAGCGAATTCCCGTTCCAGCAAAGCCACCGGGGCGCCCTGCGGCGCGGTGTAACGGAACAGGTCGCCAGATTGCAGCAGTGCATCAATGGCATCGCGCGCGGCGGCGGGGATGGATTCGGCGTCGTGAACGTTAGGTGGCTGTTTCATATTTGAGATTCCTGAATCTAACCTTTCAGAAATATAAAACTACCGGGAGCGCATTCCAAGCCTGTCTTTGTGCCAAAGTCATGGTTTTGTGTCTTCAAGGCCGTTCAGAGAACGAGTTGCGCAAAGTTCCGCCGCAGTTCTGGGCCAAAAAACCGCTGGGCACACAGAACCCACCCGAAAAACAAGAAGGGGCCGGAAAAACCGACCCCTTCTCTCCGCGCAATTTGGCGGATGCCAGAAGCGCTAGACGTTTAACAAAAGGTGCTCGCGCTCCCACGGAGAGATAACCTGAAGAAACTCTTCGTACTCCGTACGTTTGACGATGCCGTAGACCCGGGCAAATTCTTCACCCAGCACCTCGTGCAGAGCGGTTGCGCAGTCGAATTGATCCAGTGCCTGGCCCAGAACACGCGGAATATCTTCTTCGCTGTCGTAGGCATCACCCTTAAACTGCTTGTCCGGCCTGCTTCCTTCGATCAGACCAAGGTACCCACAAGCGAGGCTGGCAGCGATCCCCAGATAGGGATTGCAGTCCATTCCGGCCAGCCGGTTCTCGACCCGCCGCGCGGACGGCCCTGACAGCGGGATACGAATTCCGGTGGTGCGGTTGTCACGGCCCCAGCTCAGGTTGATCGGCGCAGCGTGGTCTTTGACGTAACGCCGGTAGCTGTTTACGTAAGGCGCCAGCACCGCAATCGCCGACGGCAAGTGGTTCTGCAATCCGGCGATAAAATGGAAGAACGCATCGGTTTCACCGCCCTGCGGTCCGGAAAAGATGTTCTGCCCGGTCTCGATATCAATGATCGAATGATGGATATGCATGGCCGAACCGGGTTCATTCTCGATCGGCTTGGCCATGAAGGTTGCATAACAATCATGGCGCAGCGCGGCCTCGCGGATCAGGCGTTTGAAATAAAACACTTCGTCGGCAAGTTTGACCGGGTCGCCATGAACGAGGTTGATTTCCAGCTGACCGGCGCCCCCCTCTTGCGTGATGCCGTCGATTTCAAAGCCTTGGGCCTCGGCAAAATCGTAAATGTCGTCAATGACGGGGCCGAACTCGTCCACGGCGGTCATTGAATAGGCCTGCCGAGCAGCAGCCGGACGTCCCGACCTGCCCATCATCGGTTTGATTTCCTGCGACGGATCGATGTTGCGCGCGACAAGGTAGAATTCCATCTCCGGCGCGACAATCGGCTCCCAGCCTTTGTCCCTATATAGCTGAACCACTCTCTTCAGCACGTTTCTTGGGCTGTAGGGTACGGGTTCGCCAGAGTTGTCAAATGCGTCATGGATCACCTGCAGTGTCCAGTCGCCAGTCCAGGGCGCAGCGCTGACAGTGGACATGTCCGGCTTCAGGGTCATGTCCTTTTCGATAAAGCCCTCGTCACCGGCCGCTTCGCCCCAACCACCTGTAATTGTCTGATAAAAGATGCTGTCGGGCAGGTGAAAGAAGTCCTGCCGCGCAAACTTGCTGGCAGGGACAGCCTTTCCGCGTGCAATGCCGGGAAGGTCTGCGATAATGCATTCCACTTCGTCCAGGCGTTTACCCTTGAGGTAATCTTGTGCCGCTTCCGGCAGCGTTTTGATCCAGTCCGACATTACACCCGCTCCCTCTTAAAAAACTCGACCATGCGCTCGCCTACACTGGCATTGTCGGTAGGAGCGTCCAAGGTCACAGTTGCCGAATCGAGGATTTCGTCTGGCACGACGCCCCGGCCTCGGGTTCGGATCAGATCACCAATGAAACCACCGTCATATTCAGGGTGGGGCTGAATGGTAAGGATGTGATCGTCATAGGCCAGAACAGCATTCTCGCAAAACGCGTTTCCGGCCAGAACTTCGGCGCCTTCTGGTCGTTCAACCACCTGATCCTGATGCCACGCGTTCAAAACCAAAGGCTGACCGTCCAGGTCATATTCCGTGCGACCAATAGCCCAGCCGCCACGAAACTTTTCGACTTTTCCACCCAGGGCCTGCGCGATCAGCTGGTGGCCAAAGCAGACGCCAATGAGTGGCTGCGTCTGAGCGTGTATTGCCCTTACCAGATCCTCAAGAGGCGCGATCCAGTCATGGTCTTCGTATACGCCATGGCGCGAGCCGGTAATGATCCACCCATCTGCGACCTCGGGCCCAATAGGGAATTCGCCGTCCACGACGGCAAATGTTTCATATTCAAACTGTTCCGGACCCAACAGGTCGCGGAACATCTTGTCATAGTCCCCGGTCTCTTCGATCAGGACGTCTGGCGCATGGCCGGTCAGCAGAATGCCGATTTTCATAGCTCACCTGGAATTTGATCAAATTAATGCTAGCCCAGCACAGGTCGGGCGGCAAGAGGGGAGATCAGACAGTTTCGAGATAAGAAAGCCAGTGGGTCTCGGGCGGTCGATTTTCAAATCCACGGATTTCCTGCCGTTTGGTCATGGCCAGCAACGAGATCAGTTGCGGCGGCAGGATCCGCGCCATGAGCGGGCTGTCTTCAAGTGCCGATACGGCGGCCGGCCAATCAGGAGCAAGTTGCGGCAGATCCTGAATCGCATAGGCGTTTCCGGTAATCGGAGCAGGCGGCAGCAGGGAGTCCTCAATACCGACCAGAGCGGCTCCGAGAACGGCCGCCAGCATGAGGTATGGATTGATGTCGCCTCCGGCCACGCGATGTTCGATCCGGCGGGCGAAAGCAGGTCCACCGGGTATGCGAATTGCGGCAGTCCGGTTTTCATAGGCCCAGCTTGCGCCGGTCGGCGCATGAGCCCCCGGCACCAGCCGGGTATAGGAGTTCCCGTGCGGGGCAAATATCAAGGTGCTTGAAGGCATCGCTGCGAGGCACCCGGCTACGGCATTGCGTAAGGTTTCTGTTCCTTCCGGTCCACCGTCGTCAAAAATGTTGTTGCCGTCCTGATCTAGAACCGAAAAGTGCACATGCAGCCCGTTTCCTGCATCCTCCGCATAGGGTTTGGCCATAAACGTCGCGGCAAATCCATGCCGCCGGGCCAAGCCCCGAACCAGCGCTTTGAATAGCCACGTGTCGTCGGCAGCGCGCAGGGCGTTTTGATGGTTCAAGTTGATTTCGAACTGGCCGATCCCACTCTCCGAGATCGCGGTCTGGGCTGGAATGCCCATGTCCTTGCAGCCTTCATACAACTCAGTGAAGAAGGTATCGAAAGCATCCATTTCGGCAACGGACAGGATGGCTTCGTCGGTCAATTTGCGACCCGTGACCGGGTTCAGAGGCGGGCGAGGCGCGTCGCCTGAGGCATCCACCAGAGTGAATTCAAGCTCGGTCGCGGCCAGAACTGTCCAACCCCGCGCCGAGTAGCGATCCAAAACAGAACAAAGCGCATGGCGGGGATCGCCGGCAAATGGCGTTCCGTCATCATTATAGAGGCTCATGGGAACGAGGGCGGTTGGCGCGGTTGTCCAAGGTACCGGAACCGGGCCGCGATCGGTTGGACGCAACACGCCATCGGCGTCACCGCTTTCAAAGACCAGCGGGCTGTTTTCGATATCTGCGCCCCACAGATCGACATTGAGCGCCGACAACGGCATCCGTACCGCGCCATTGTCGAGCTTGCCGGCGTAAGACGCAGGCACGCGTTTGCCGCGCATCTGTCCGTTCAGATCGCAAGCCGCGACGCGGAAGGTGTGCAATTCTGTCAGGTCCATGGTGTTCTCCGGGTTGGGCCTGAAAATGAGCAATACAGGAGAGACGGATGCATTGCCAAGAATTTTTGATCAAATTATTCGAGCTGCCAGAACTGTACTTCGGCATTGCCCGTCCGGCAGAATGCGTCTCTCCGCCGTCCAGCGGGGCAACGATTGCCCGGCACTTCGCCCTAGGGTTTGCAGATTTTGGAACTTTAGCGGATCAGGTTCGGCCGAATACGCATCTTCGAGCGCCGTTCTTGCGGCAAGTGACGATTGAGCCTTTTGTTGATCAGTCCGAAAAGTCCGACGATCATCAGTGTGAAGATGATGAAGTACAATGCGAGGATGGGGTAAGGGATGAATGGGTTGAATGTCTTGTCCGCGAAGTAATTGGCATAATACAACGCATCCCCGCGCTGCTGCCAAGCCGGGAAACCCGAGAAGAATACCAGCGTCGTGGCATGAAACAAGAAAATCGCTTCGTTGGTATAGGCTGGCCAGGCCAGCCGTAGCATGGTGGGCCAGACAATCCTTCGGAACCGGGGCCAGCCGGTCATGCCATAGGCGTCCGCCGCCTCCACATCGCCCTTTGGGATCGAGCGAAGCGCTCCATAGAAGATCTCGCCCGAGTAGGCTGCTGTATTTAGGAACAGAACGATCAGCGCGCCAAGCCAGGCGGCGGTGAACGGATCAAAGAAAGGGTGGACCGATTTCAAGTTCAGAAACACGAAATAGGCAAAGAAGAACTGAATGAACAGTGGCGAGCCGCGCAGCACAAAAATGAACCATT
This sequence comes from Primorskyibacter sp. S87, assembly GCF_049801055.1. Lineage (NCBI taxonomy): Bacteria > Pseudomonadati > Pseudomonadota > Alphaproteobacteria > Rhodobacterales > Roseobacteraceae > Primorskyibacter > Primorskyibacter sp. S87. Next base: position 34,751 of record NZ_JBNAGF010000007.1, read on the forward strand.
CAGCCGGTTTACGGAACAGCGGGTTCTTGGACCCCTTGCCGAGTGCCAGCGCTGTGGCAAAGAAAAACCCGAGCAGCAGCGCGAAGATGCCGAAATAGATGTTCCAGATCATACCCGAGCCTATCAGCGTGAACTGTTGGCACAGGGTAAAATCCTCACGCGGGAGCAGACGCTCTCCAATGCCCACGGCGCGCAGCCCATAGTCCTGAACGGTCTGCCAGCAACTCATGCTGCGGCCTTTCTCTGGGCTTCGCCGCCGGTTGTGGCCTGCCCATGCGTCAGGCGCACCATCAGCTTTTCGATGAAAATCTCCGACACGCGCGTGAATGCGAGGTAGAAAACCAAAAGCGCCAGAAAATACCACATGCGCCAATCGCCATGCGGGTAGTCGGTGAATTTTGCAGTCTTGGTTCCACCCAACTCACGCGCCCAGTAAACGATGTCTTCAACCCCGAGCAGGAACAGCAATGGGGTTGCCTTGATCAGCACCATCCACAAGTTGCCAAGCCCGGGCAGAGCATAAACCCACATTTGAGGCACCATGACCCGCCAGAACGCTTGCCTGTGGGTCATGCCATAGGCTTCGGCGGTTTCCATCTGCGTCCGCGGAACAGCACGCATGGCGCCAAATAGCACGTTGGCGGCGAAGGCGCCGAACACGATTGCAAAGGTCAGAACCGCAAGGAAAAAACCATAAGTCTCGTGGATCCATTGTGGAGAGGTGCCGAGCGGAAGTTTGGCCTGTGCACAGACAATGAAATCATTGCCCTGTCGCACCGGTTCAGTCCAGTCGGGGCATTTGATCCTGTGGCGCACAAACTCGAACATCTGATCGAGTGCAATCACGAAGAACAGGAAAAATGCGATATCCGGAACACCGCGCACGATCGCGATATAGCCCTTGCCGATCCATGACAGCGGCGCAAAACGCGCTCTGGCCATCATCGCGCCTCCGAAACCAAAGGCCAGAGCGGTTGGCGCGGTGATGGCCAGAAGCACCAGAACGGTCACGAAAGAGCCATAAAAAGCCATGTGCTTTCCTGTGGTCAGGTAGCACGACAGCCAAGTCAGGCCTTCAAGCACAGAGGGGTCGGAGCAGTAAGCGAACATGCGAATACGCAGGCGGGGCCGGTTTCGCCGGCCCCGCCAAGTCCTTTATGGCCGGATCAGAAGCCCGGGCCGATTTCCCATTTGGCGAGCAGCGCGTTCAGCGAACCGTCATCCTTCATCGACTGGATCGCGGCGTCGAACTTGCCTTTCAGTTCGGCGTCGGATTCACGAAGGCCCATGCCCACGCCGCCGCCGATCAGTTCCTGCTTGTCAAGCATCATCAGGTCGGCGTTTTCGTCCGCGATCGGACGCAGATAGGCGTCATCGGCCAGAACGGCGTCAGCTTCGCCGTTGCGCACGGCGGCGATGGTTTCTTCAGGCGTCGCGAATTCAACCAGAGTGGCGCCGGATTCGGCGATGAATGCCGCCTGAATTGTGTTGGTCTGAGCTGCAACCACACCGCCCATGATGTCGGCATCCTTGCTCAGCGCCAGATAGGCCGACGGGTCAGGCTGGGTGTAGTTCTGGGTGAAGTCGATCACCTCGTCCCGCTCGGCAGTGATCGACATGCCGGCGATGATGGTGTCGTAGTTTCCTGACACAAGGTTCGGAATGATCGAATCCCACTCGTTGGTCACCCATTCGCAGGTCAGACCGGCACGCTTGCACAGCTCATCGCCCAACTCGCGCTCAAAGCCATCAACTTCGCCCTTGTCGTTCAGGAAGTTGTACGGAGGGTAGGCGCCTTCGGTGCCCATCCGAACGGTGTCAGCCATGGCCATGCCGGCGCTCAACGCCAGTGCAGCAGTAGTCAGGATAAGTTTTTTCATGAGTTTCTCCCTCTTTGGTTCTTTGTGATTATGCGGCTTGCGTGGCTGAAAGAAAGCCCTTGAGCCGTTCGGAACTGGGTGACCCGAAGACATCTTTGGCCGACCCTTCTTCTTCGATTTTTCCGTGATGCAGGAATACGACGTGGCTGGAAATGTCAGCTGCCATCTTCATGTCATGGGTCACGATGATCATGGTGCGGCCTTCGGCGGCAAGATCCTTGATTACCCGAATCACTTCCTGCTCCAGTTCCGGGTCCAATGCCGAAGTCGGTTCGTCGAACAGCAATGCTTCGGGTTCCATGCAAAGCGCGCGGGCAATTGCGGCGCGCTGTTGCTGTCCGCCTGACAACTGGGCGGGGTAAGCGTCGCATTTGTCGCCAATGCCCACCTGCTCCAGATATCTGCGGGCGCTTGCCTCGACCTCGGCCTTGTCCCGGCCCAAAACTGTGACTGGTGCTTCCATGACGTTCTGCAGGATCGTCATATGAGCCCACAAGTTGAACTGCTGGAAGACCATCGCAAGGTTTGTGCGGATGCGAAGAACCTGTTTGGCATCGCCGGGATGGCGGTGTGATCCCGTTCCTTTCCAGGCAACCGGTTCGCCTTTGAACAGAATCTCGCCCTGCTGGCTGTCCTCAAGCAGGTTACAACAGCGAAGAAGGGTCGATTTGCCCGAGCCGGACGAGCCGATCAGCGAAACGACATCGCCGCGCCTCGCGGTGATGTCCACCCCTTTGAGGACTTCGAGTTCGCCGAATGCCTTGTGAAGGTTCTTGATTTCGATGACAGGAGAGGTGTCGTTCACTGTTCTCAACGTTTTCTTGGGCCGCTTGGAGCGGTAATAGGTCTTAAAAATTGATCCTTTGCAATGCGCAAAACGGGTTTTGCGGGCCGCAACTGCTCAAATCGGACAGAAAAACGGCGGTTTGACCAAGGCTGGCGGATCCATCCTGACGGAAACTGGCAGGGATAATGTGCGGGGCTCGTCCGTAGAAGAAGAGCTGTATCGACTGTCGGTCAGCGCTGTTCCGGCGGCGGCGGGGTCGGGACAGCGAGATAGGCGCTTGCCGGAATTGGGACCAGATCTTTCAACATTAGCAAATCGCGAACATCCGAGGATAGATCCCGGATCGCACCCTTTATTGCCGCCGCGATTGGCGTAGGGTCACGGCCGAGTGCGGAGATGTAGGGCAATGCCGGTGTCGGCTGTGTCCGCGCGATCACCCGCAAGTCCCTTGCCACCGGATCGTGCGCCTTCAGGATTTCCCACGTAACGGCATCCAAAGCGGCCATCTGGGCATGGTTTTCTGCCACCGCCTGAGCCGAGGCCGCATGCGAACCGGTCTCCAGCAGCCGGGCCGGGGTAACCCCAAAATAAGTCCTCGGGGCTGCCCAGCCCGATTGGGACAGTGCGTCATTGAATGCAAAACAACCCGAGAGAAGTTCGTTCGGGCTGGTGACCCGGTTGTCGGCAGCGACCACAAAGACCGAATAATAGTATCCGGGTGGGCAATCCGGAAGCCCGTAGTCCGGCGTGCCAAGCAGCGTGACCTTGCCGTGCAACCGGGCTCGATAGGGATAACCACAGGTTTGTGACAGTAGCAGGGAAGGTGATTGCCACACCTGCCAGACATCGCCGTCTCGGGTCAGGGGTTTGGGTCCGTAACCCAGCCTCGTCCGAATTTCCTGCCAAAATCGGTTGTTGGCGGCGTGCAAGGGCGGAGGATCATACATGCCCAGCTGGGCAATCAATTCGTCATCTGGCCCCGGGCCATTCACCCCTTTGCAGCCTTTTGGCGAGCAAGCGCACTATCGCGATCATTGATGCCAAGCAGGTTCGATATCAGCCGCATGAGGGCGTCTTCCTCATCGGCCCTCTGGCCATCTGCCAACACAACGGACCACGCGGCCTCAAGCACTGCGCGGCGGTCTTCGTAGGCGACGGCATCCTTGATTGCACGGGTAAAGCGAACTGTATCGGGAGCCTCGGATTCCAGATCCTCTGCCCTTGACCGAAGCGCCGCTGCCTCAAAAGGAGAAAGGCCGTAGCGTGCGGTTGTGATCCGGTCGATCCGGGCCATTTCCGAATCGGCATAGATGTTGTCCGAACGGGCAATGCGAACCAGAAGGGCGGTCAGGGCCAACCGGGCATCCTCATCGGCCAGCGCAGGTGGCTCAGGTTGGGTCAGGCGGGAGAGAAATTCACGAAACATGGAAACTTCCGATAAGCGTATACGGGTCGTTGCGTCGTTTGGCGAGTTATAGCTTCTCCATCGCCCTTTCCCGCGCCTGCTGGCTGTCCTTGAAGCTGAGGCCCATGGCGATCCGCGCCTCTTCGACGATCTTCAATTCGCCTTCCTGTTGCTGGCCATCTGCCAGCACGACTTCCCAGAGTGCATCCAGCGCAGCAAGCCGTTCCTCAAGCCCGGTTGTCTCGCGGATGAGCCTTCCAAACGTGTCGGTTTCCGGTGCAGCAGCATGGAGCTTTTCGCAGGTAGCGCGCACTTTGGCTGCTTCAACAGCATTGTGCTGATAAAGCCTGGCAAGAATTCTGTCGATCAGGCTGATTTCCTCAAGCTGGTAATCGCGATCGGATTTGGCCACCCGCACCAAGAGCGCCCCCAGTGCCAGCTCGGCATCCGGGTCGGGCAGGGGTGCCGCTTCGGCGGGGCGGAACGCTTGAAAAAACTTCTTTAGCATTTCTGCAAATTATCCCGGTTTCTTGTGCACGCCAAGCGCGAACTACCCGTCATAACCTTCAACAATGACCATATCCCCACGCGATGCAGCATCCCTGATCGCCTTCACCTCCTGATAAGAGGCGCTGTCATAGCAGGCGCGGGCTTTTTCATAGCTTTCGAATTCCAGTACGATCGTGCGTTGGCGGACGTTTCCCTCGCGCACTTCATGCGGGCCACCCCGCACCAGAAACCGGGCTCCGAACTCAGCAAAAGGAACGGCATTGGCGGCGATGTATTTCTTGTAGGTTTCCAAGTCGTCAACGTCGACATGTGCAACCCAGTATCCTTTGGCCATTCTGCGCCTTTCGAGTTCGCAAGGGGATCAGGCGCGTAAGCTGTATCAGAATGGCTGTCTTGGCAATCCCCGAGCTTTAGGAATTGCCCATTGGTTTGCTGTGTATTTTTCTGAGCTGGTTCGGGTTTGCTTCGGCGCAATTACTGCCACCTGCGCCGAAGGCAAAGTGGCGCACTTAAACCAGCCGTGACGTTTCCTTGGCGGCGCGCACGAAATCGGCAAAAAGCGGGTGTGGCTCAAAGGGCTTGGATTTCAGCTCGGGGTGGAACTGAACGCCGATAAACCAAGGGTGATCGGTCCATTCCACAATCTCCGGAAGGCGCCCGTCGGGGCTCATACCAGAGAATTTCAAACCACCGTCTTCCAGTTTCTCGCGGTATTTGATGTCCACCTCATAGCGATGGCGATGTCGCTCTTCGATCTGGGTGCCGCCATAGACCTCCGCGACACGGGATCCTTCCCCCAGAACCGCGTCATAGGCACCTAGGCGCATGGTTCCACCTTTGTCGTCTCCGACCTTGCGTTTGACCTTGTAGTTGCCCTGCACCCATTCCTTGAGGTGATAAACCACCGGCTCAAAGCGTTTCTTGCCGGCTTCATGATCGAATTCCTCCGATCCGGCCTCTTTTATGCCGGCCACGTTCCGGGCGGCCTCGATGACGGCCATCTGCATACCGAGGCAAATGCCGAGGTACGGCACCTTTCTTTCTCGGGCAAATTGTGCAGCCTTGATCTTGCCCTCGGTTCCGCGTTCTCCGAAGCCACCAGGCACCAGAATCGCGTGGAACCCTTCCAGATGCGGCGCAGGATCTTCTCCGTCAAAAATCTCGGCGTCGACCCATTCGATCCTGACTTTCACCCGGTTGGCCATGCCGCCGTGGGTCAATGCTTCTTTGATCGATTTGTAAGCATCTTCAAGTTGGGTGTATTTGCCGACGATGGCGACTTTTACCTCGCCCTCGGGGTTGTGAATGCGGTCGGCAACATCTTCCCAGATGCCAAGATTCGGTTTGGGCGCAGGTGTGATCTGGAAGGCATCCAGAACAGCCTGATCGAGTCCAACCTTGTGATAGGCCAGCGGCGCTTCGTAGATCGATTCGAGATCATAGGCCGGGATCACCGCTTCGGGGCGAACGTTGCAGAACAGCGCGATCTTGCCCCGTTCCTTTTCCGGAATCGGCTGTTCTGATCGGCAGACCAGAACATCCGGCTGAATACCGATCGAACGCAGTTCTTTCACACTGTGCTGGGTCGGTTTGGTCTTCAATTCTCCGCTGGCTGCCAGGTAGGGCAACAGGGTCAGGTGCATGAAGATGCACTGCCCGCGCGGACGGTCATTGGCGAACTGTCGGATTGCTTCAAAGAAAGGCAGACCTTCGATGTCGCCCACGGTGCCGCCAATTTCGCACAGCATGAAATCGACTTCGTCTTCGCCTATGGCAATGAAGTCCTTGATCTCATTTGTAACGTGCGGGATCACCTGAATCGTTTTGCCGAGGTAATCTCCGCGCCGCTCATTTTCCAGCACGTTGGAATAGATCCGGCCTGAACTGACCGAGTCGGTTTTGCGGGCCGCCACGCCGGTGAAGCGTTCATAGTGGCCAAGATCGAGATCGGTTTCCGCACCGTCGTCGGTCACGAAAACCTCGCCGTGTTCGAACGGGCTCATCGTTCCTGGGTCGACGTTCAGATATGGGTCGAGCTTTCGCAAGCGAACCGAAAAACCGCGGGCTTGCAACAAAGAGCCAAGCGCGGCCGACGCCAGCCCTTTGCCCAAAGATGAAACCACACCGCCCGTGATGAAAATGAAACGCGCCATGTCTGTTCGGCTGCCCCCGTGAGAAGTCAGAGTTCAAGTGCCCGGCGGATAGAATTCGACCTAGAGAATCGGTCGAAAATCCGCTGCATCACGGGACTCCATTAGTAGAGGATTCGCGCGAGCAGCGCAAGAGAACCGCAAGATGCTGTTGCGGTTTTCATACCTCATGCAAATTGTTGTGTGTCAGTCGGCTTTCGGAACCAGCGGCGCATTATCGTCCGCAGAAGGTGGCAAAAGATCGGATCCGGCCGGCACGGCCGGGGTGTCGCCCCCGTCTTCGGCAGGCGCAGATGCGCCGGGCTGAACCCTGTCGAGCACTGAGCTGCCGGCGGAATTCTTGGCCGCGATAATGGTCAGGGTGATCGACGTCACGATGAAGGCCGCCGCGAGCAACCATGTGACTTTGCCCAAAGCCGTGGCCGCAGCGCGACCGGACATTGCGCCGCCGCCTCCGCCGCTGCCCATTCCAAGGCCGCCTCCTTCGGACCGCTGCAAGAGAACAACGGCAATCAGGCCCAGGGCCAGAAGAAGGTGAATGATGAGAATGACGTTTTCCATCTCGGTCCTGTGGCGGTTTCGCGGTTATCGGGCGGTATGTAGGAGAGTTTGCACCGGGGGGCAAGACACGAGTTTCGTTGTCCACAAGTTCGGCAAACAGGTGGCCGGCTTCAGGTCTGGACAGAGAGGCGCGTCCGGGTCAGCATGCGGCCATGCCACATGACAGTTCCGATCACCCGCACGCCTTGCTGCCGCCAGACCCCGCACTTCGGGTCAAAGCGTTGGAAACCATCCTGACCCGAAAAGGTCTGATCGACCCGGCGGCGTTGGACGAAATCATCGACACGTATCAGAATCGCATCGGCCCCAAGAACGGCGCGCGTGTTGTTGCCCGCGCGTGGGCGGATCCCGCCTTCAGATCAGAGCTGTTGCGCGACGCCAACCCTTTACTGGCCGAACTTGGCTATTACGGGCGGCAGGGAGAACACATGGTCGTTGTCGAAAACACCGATCAGACCCACAACATGGTCGTCTGCACATTGTGCAGCTGCTATCCGTGGCCTCTGCTGGGCATTCCGCCGGGATGGTACAAGTCCGATGCTTACCGCGCGCGGGCAGTGCGGGAACCTCGGAAGGTGTTGGCCGAGTTCGGAGTGACCTTGCCCGAGACGACGGCGGTTCGCGTCTGGGATTCGACGGCAGAGGTTCGATACCTCGTTCTCCCCCAGCGCCCCAAAGGGACCGAAGGGTTGTCCGAGGAAGAACTCGCGGCTCTGGTGACAAGGGACTCGATGATCGGTACCGGACTGCCAAAGGTCGCGCCATGACCCGGGTCCATGACATGGGCGGACGGTATGGGGATGGCTCGGTGCAGCCGGAGCGGGAAGACGGAGCCGTGTTCACTGACGACTGGCATGGCCGCGCGCTTGCCCTGACCCTCGCCTGCGGTGCACTGGGCAAGTGGAACATCGACATTTCGCGCCATGCACGCGAAAGGTTGTCACCCAAGGATTATTCCCGCTTCAGCTATTACGAGAAATGGATTGCGGGGCTGGCCGATCTTCTGGTCGAAACAGACCTGCTGAGTGAAGCCGATCTCAAAACACCCGACGACATCGAGGCCTGCCCGCCTGCCGATCAGCGATTGGAAGCGGGAGACGTGGCCTCGGTTCTGGCGCGAGGGGCACCGGCGGACCGGCAGACGAACATTGCTCCGGGTTTCGAGGTTGGACAACGGGTGAGGACGATCAGCCGGGCAGGCAACCGCATGGTCGATGGCGGTCATACCCGGCTTCCGGCATACGCTCAGGGTGCGACAGGCCAAATCCTGCGAATGCACGGCACGCATGTTTTCCCTGACAGCAGTGCCCACCGGTTGGGAGAGGCGCCCGAACCACTTTACGCCGTTGTCTTTCCCGCCTCAGAGCTCTGGGTTTATCCCGAAAACCCCGCAGATGAGGTGGTTCTTGATCTTTGGCAATCCTATCTGGTGAAGGCATGAGCAGCGCCGAGGCCCCCGAACCGGTTTTTTCTGAACCGTGGCACGCACAGGTCTTTGCGCTCACCGTGCATCTCAACGAAACAGGTCGCTTCCAGTGGCGGGAATGGGCCGAGCGTTTTGGAGCAACCCTTAAGCGGCACGGCCTAAACCGTGATCTGGATGGTGGAGACGACTACTTTCACGCTTGGCTGGAGACATTGGAACGCATTCTGGACGAGGCGGACGATGCTGCGGCCGAAGAGGTTTCGGTGATGCGAAACGCCTGGGAACGGGCCTATCTCGACACGCCGCACGGCCATCCTGTGCGGTTGCACGGCTAGCGTCTTCCGGCGCGCCGACCTTTGCGCATGGGGAATTCAGTACAGTTCATCAAATGCCCGCTGTTTCGGGTCGATTGGCTGTTAACCGCTGTTTTATCCCATGAGGCGCCGCATGACGCGGGTGAGCCAACTGCGCTGGGCTCCGGCAAGTTCCGGTGCATTTTCGGTCACAGCTGCTGCGCCCTTCATGTCGACAACCGCCATACCGTCCTGAAACTGGAGGCGATAGAGATCGGAGTAGATGCCTCCGCGTTCAAGCAGTTCCTCATGCGAGCCTTCGTCAACTGCCTGTCCGCGCTCCATGACCACGATCTTGTCGGCGTTCCGGATGGTCGAAAGACGATGCGCGATCACGATGGTCGTGCGCCCACCGGAAAGCCTGTCCAATGCCTGCTGAACAACTTTTTCGGACTGGGCATCAAGCGCCGAAGTCGCTTCGTCCAGCAGCAGGATCGGCGTGTCTCGCAGCAGTGCGCGGGCGATGACCACCCTCTGGCGTTGCCCGCCAGAGAGCGCCGAGCCGCGTGGACCGACCTGAGTTTCGAGACCGTTTTCCAGTTTGGGCAGAAAATCCGACACATGCGCGGCATCGAGCACATCTTGCAGTCTTTCGTCGCTGACGTCGGTTCGGCCAAGCAGGATATTCTCGCGCAGGGTTTCGTCAAAAAGCAGCGCTTCTTGTGTCACCACAGAAAACAGGCCGCGAAGATCCGGCAGATCCATCTGATCCACGGCGACATCACCAATCCGAACATCTCCTTGCTGCGGATCCACCAATCGGGTCAACAGGTTGAAAACGGTTGACTTGCCGGCCCCTGAGGCCCCGACAAGCGCGGTGGTCTGCCCAGGCTCGACCTTTAGGGTCAGGCTGCGCAACACTTGCGCGTCACCGTAAGAAAGCGAGACTTTGTCCAGTGTGATGCCCGGACGACCTTCGGGGGCGGCGACGGGATTTGGGGGCGCTAGCAACAGGATTGGCGCATCCAGAAGCTCCTTGAGCCGCTCCAGCGCGGCAGCAGCCACCTGCCATGTGCCTGATACTGACGCGAGCCTGCGCATCGGGTCGAAGGCAAGTCCGATTGCGGTGAAAAAGCTCATGAATTGTCCGACGCTTTTTTCGCCCGAGATGATCTCGGACCCGCCGTAAAGCAGAACACCCATGAAGCCGACGCCGGCCATGATGTCGATCAGACCGGTCATCGAGGCCGTGCCAAGAGATGCGCGCACTTCGGATCGTACAAAGTTATCCATATGGCCGCCAAAACGATCGACCTGGTATTTTTCGAGATTGTTCAGCTTGATCGGCACGATGCCGTGAAATACCTCGTCCAACCGGGTCGCAAGCGTTGCGCCCAGATCTCGGGCCAGACTGGCTTTGCGACGCACATAGCGCTGCGCATATGCCAGCGGCAGCAGCAGGAGAGGGATGCCCACCAGCATCAGCAGGGTCCAGACAAGATCGACGCTGACCGCAACGCCAAGCAGTACGATCAACGAAATAAGATCCTTGCCGGCGCCGGTAATGATTACCTGCCAGACATGGCTGATTGAGCCAACATCAGTCTGAACCCGCTGGATCAGAAAGCCCGGAGGGTGATTTTGGTGAAACGAAGTGTCCTGCCGGATCAGGCGGTTCAACAAATCCATGCGGAGATGCGCGGCAGAGGCTTGGGAGATCCGCGAAAGGATCACCTTCTGCACCACGCCAGATATGCCCCGAAGCGAGAAAATGGCGAAAAAGGTCAGGCTGACCCAGACAAGTGCGCCGGAATTTCCTTGGACGAAGATCTCGTCGAACATCGGTTGCATCATGTAGCTGATGCCGCCAACGGTCGAACCTTCGATGAGCATGAACACAAAGGCGAGCAGGATCAGCGGCGTATGTGGGCGCAGATACCCGTTCCAGAGCCATGCCATCAGCTCGCGCGAAGATTTGTTTTGGGCGCTCATTGGTCAGCCTTAGTGATTGGGGAGGGCGATGTCATGACCGGGCCATTTAAGCAGCCCTGCGCCTCGGTGCAAGTTCGGCCAGCGATTGACCTTGATCCCGGGTCGGCTAGTGTCGGGGCAAATCAACCGGCTAAGGTGTCAATTCAATGTCCTCAAACCTGTCTCTGGCGCAAGGGCGCGAGTATCTGGCCATACCGGGGCCTTCCGTCATTCCTGATGCGGTTTTGCAGGCTATGCATCGCCCCTCTCCGAACATCTACGCTGGTGAGTTGATCAAACTGACGGTCAGTCTGTTGCCTGATCTGCGCCGGGTCGCGCGAACCAAGCACAATGTGGCCATCTACATTTCAAATGGGCACGGTGCGTGGGAAGCGGCGCTGGCCAATACGATTGCAGAGGGGGAAACCGTACTGGTGCCGGCCTCCGGCCTGTTTTCTCATGGCTGGGCGCAGATGGTTCAGGGGCTTGGCGGTAATCCGCACCTTATCGATTTCGGACGTCGGGATTCGTGGGATTTCGATCGTATCGCCTCTGTTTTGCAAGCGGATCGCAATCACCGCATCAAGGCGGTGTTGGCGGTTCATGTGGATACGTCAAGCTCGATACGAAACAACATTCCGGCCCTGAGAAAACTTCTGGATGACCTTGAGCATCCGGCGCTCTTGATGGCTGACTGCATAGCTTCGCTGGGATGCGACCGGTTCGAAATGGATGACTGGGGCGTGGATGTTACAGTTGCAGCTTGCCAGAAGGGGCTGATGGTTCCTGCCGGGTTGGGATTTGTTTTCTTCAATGACAAGGCGGCGGCAAAACGAGCGCAGATGCCGCGAGTCAGCCGCTATTGGGATTGGTCCCCACGCGCGAATCCCGAAGTTTTTTATCAGTTCTTTGGCGGCACTGCGCCCACGCATCACCTGTTCGGATTACGTGCCGCTCTGGACATGATCCATGATGAAGGGATCGAAAAGATCTGGGCCCGGCACGCAACTCTGGCCAGGGCGATCTGGGCCGCTTGCGAAACCTGGGCACAGGAAGGACCGCTTGAAATGAACGTGGCCAACCGTGATATGAGGTCTAACGCGGTCACGTCCCTCAGAATTGGTGCCCCAATAGGGACGACACTGCGAAATTACTGCCAGACTCATTTGGGACTGACGCTTGGTATCGGGCTGGGAATGGCGACCGAGGATGACCCGAATAGCGATGGTTTCTTCCGGCTTGGTCACATGGGGCATGTCAACGGCCAGATGGTGATGGGCATGCTCGGAGGGATAGAAACGGCGCTTTCGGCATTGGACATTCCGCATGGTGCAGGCGCATTGGAAGCCGCAGCCAGGGCGATGGCGGAACGCTGAAGCTGCTTTTGTGATCTGGCGCTCGCGGGTTTCAGGCGCTGCGGGCCAGTGCCAGTCGGCTGATTCCGTGGTTCAAGATGGCAGCCAGCACAAGCGTCGGAACAAATCCCAGCATGGCCCAGGCGACGAAGAAGATCCACAAAAGGTTGACCCACAGCATCGTAAGTGCCGCCGTGGTGTAATCCGGTGCCTTCGGAAGTCTGTGGTCGTCCATGTTTTCGGCCTGTGGTACTCCGGGTCGCATGCGAACGGTCCATCCTTTCGCACGCGAATGATTATAGAGCTTCCGGAGCACTTGTCAGGTAAATCGGACGTGTGTCGTTTGCTGGCCTACCGTGGCTGGTCTATGTCTGGCTTCGCTTACGCGCTGCTAGCAGGGCCCTTGGCAGCGCAGCGGCAAAGGCATCCAGATCCCCGGACTTGCCGCAACTGACACGGATGCAACGGTTCTGCGGTTCGGCGAACGGCATACGAACAAAAATGCCCGCAGCCACGAGGTTGTCCAGAACGGCCTTGGCAAAGGCACCGTCCTGCCCGCAGTCAATGGTGACGAAGTTTGTGGCCGAAGGCAAAGGGATCAGCCCGTTATCGCGCGCGATAACGGCGATGCGATCACGGGCCGCTTTTATTTCGCTCTGCACATGAGACAGCCAGTCGATATCCCTCAGGGACGCCAGTGCGCCGGCTTGGGCGGCGCGGTTCATGCCAAAATGATTGCGAACCTTGTTGAAGGCCGAAATCAGACCAGGCGCGGCCAATCCATAGCCAACGCGCGCTCCTGCCATGCCATAGACCTTTGAAAACGTGCGCATACGGATCAATCGGGGATCGTCAGCCTCGACCGGTGCGGCGGTTCCTTCCGGGGCACATTCCACATAGGCCTCGTCAAGCACCAGCAGGCACCCCGCGGGAAGATCGGCCATCGCTGCGACGATATCCGATCCCGTGTGCCAGCTGCCCATCGGATTGTCCGGGTTGGCCAAGTAAACCAGCTTTGCTCCGACCTCTCCAGCCTTTGCAATGAGGGCTCGCGGATCCTCGTGATCATCACGATATGGCACTGTATGCAAAGTGCCGCCAAACCCTGCCACGTGGTAGTTGAACGTCGGGTAGGCACCCTGAGACGTCACCACCGGATCGCCAGACGATACCATCAGGCGCACGAGGTAACCGAGCAATCCGTCAACACCTTCTCCAACCACGATATTTTCAGCGCGCAGGCCGTGATACGCGGCCAAAGCGTGTCGAAGGTCGTGGTTTTCCGGATCGCCATACATCCAGATTTCGCTCGCAGCCTGTTTCACGGCTTCGATTGCGTGGGGAGAGGGGCCAAAGATGCTCTCGTTGGCGCCGAGCCGTGCGGCAAAGGGCGCACCGCGCTGCCGTTCCTGTGTCTCAGGGCCGACGAATGGCACGGTGGCAGGAAGGGATTCGGCAAGCGGGGTATAGCGCGGATAGGTCATCCTGCGACATAACCGCAGCTGCCCGATCCGGGCAAGTGCCCTCACGTTTGTCTGGAACAGCTTCCGACGAGCAGGCATGGTCATGGAAAACAAGGATTGGGAGGCCGCCATGGCACGCGTTTCGGTGGAATACAAAGATCATGTCGCGCATGTGACTCTCACACGGGGCGACAAGATGAATGCGTTGGACGATGCGATGATCAAGGCAATCATCGCTGCCGGTCAGGAGGTTGCCGCCTCGAATGCCCGTGCCGTTGTCATATCAGGTGAGGGCAAGAGCTTTTGCGCCGGGCTCGACGTGGCCAGTTTCGCAGCGTTTGCCGGCCGGGATGTGGAGACATGGTTGTCTGAGCGGACCTTTCATGACGCCAACGAAGTACAGGAAGTGGCGATGGTGTGGCGCCGGGTGCCCGTGCCGGTGATCGCGTCACTGCACGGAGCGGTCTACGGTGGTGGATTGCAGTTGGCCTTGGGGGCGGACGTCCGCATTGCCCATCCCGATACCCGCATGTCGGTGATGGAAATGAAGTGGGGCCTTATACCGGATATGGGGGGGATGGTTCTGCTGCCAAAGCTGATGCGCACCGACACATTGCGGATGCTGACATACACCAATCGCCCAATTCCGGCACCACAGGCGGAAAACTGGGGGCTGATCACAATGCTCGAGGACGATCCGCTGGCAGCAGCACGGGGTTTGGCTGCTGAGATCGCCGAAAAAAGCCCTTCGGCCATTCGCGCTGCCAAGCGGCTGATCGACGTGGCCGAACGCGCGGATCGCGGCCAGGTGTTGCTTGAAGAATCCGCCGAACAGCTGAAGCTGATTGGAAAACCGGAGCAAATGGAGGTGATTGCGGCCCAGATGCAGGGACGCAAACCGGTATTTAAATAGCTACTTCATGAAACTGCGGCGAGCATCGCGGGCCATATTGTAACGCATCTCAAGATCGGCGATGTGGGCCATGGCCGACTTGCGCTCGGTTGGGTCCGTCAAGTCTGCATATTCTGCGCGCGCCAAATCCAGTTTTTTCTTGATCTCGAACTCCTCGGGCAGAACGCCAGCCTGTGCCATGATCCTGTGTCCGGCGGCCAGTGCGGGATCGGACATAGCCTCGGATGAGCGGTCGGGTAAGGGCTTTCCCTCGCCATGCAAACCCTCAAGCTGGCCCTCGGACTTGGCCTTGAGGATTTGGCGTTCGATGAGGTTTCGAAAACTACGGATCATTTTTCCAATATAGAGTAAATCCCGCCGTCTTCCAGAGCGGCGGGGTTCACAACACGGGTCTTCGGCATGCGACGCAGGATCAGGAAAGCTCGGCCAGCCGGGCGAGGGCCTCCTTGATCCGGGCTTCCTCTTCTTCGCGGGCAGCAAGGTTAGCCTTGGCCTCCTCGACAACCTCATCTGGAGCGGATGCCACGAATTTCGGATTGTTCAGGCGTCCGCGCAGCCCGCCAAGTTCCTTGGCCAGTTTGCCCAGCCCCTTTTCCAGTCGCGCTTGTTCCGCAGCAACATCGATAATGTCCGCAAGCGGCATTCCAAATGAAGCACCGGGTGCAGAGATCGAAATCGTACCTTTGGGCAGTTCTGTTGCTGAGGTAAGGCTGTCGATCCGGGCGAGGCGCTTGATCAGGGTTTCGTTTCCATCCCAGGCGGCCTGACCATCTGCGTCGATTTCGGTTACCAGCATCGGCACGTAGAGCCCGGCCGGAACCCGCATCTGCGCGCGCGCCGAGCGGGTGTTTTCGATGACCGAGATCACCCAGTTCATTTCGCGAGCAGCTTCGGCGTCGATCAGGTTTCTGCCATAGCCTGGCCAGTCCGCATGGACCAGCATCTTGGCCCGGCTACCGGTAAGGCTCCAAAGCTCTTCGGTGATGAACGGCATGATCGGATGCAGCAAGATCAGGCATTGATCCATCACCCAGCGCATGGTGGCCCGGGTTTCCGCCTGTGCCTCGGCATCATCGCCCTGCAGCAAAGGCTTCGACAGCTCGACATACCAGTCGCAGACCTTACCCCAGACAAAGGCATAAAGCCCGTTGGCCGCATCGTTAAAGCGATAGCTTTCCAGCGCTGCGTCCAAATCTTCGCGCACGCGAGCGGTTTCGCCGATGATCCAACGGTTCACGGCGGCTTTTGGCTGCAGCTCGTCCACGGAGAGTTGCGGAACCGAGTCTGAGAACACGTCATTCATTTCCGCAAACCGGATGGCGTTCCACAGCTTGGTGCCAAAGTTGCGGTATCCTGTTATACGCTCCTTACTGAGCTTCAGCACGCCGCCGATGGCCGCCATGGATGCGTTGGTGAAACGCAGGGCGTCGGCTCCGAATTCGTCCACGATTTCCAGCGGGTCGATGACGTTGCCTGTTGTCTTGGACATCTTTTTGCCCTTCTCGTCGCGAACGAGCTGGTGAAGATAGACGGTGTGGAACGGGATGTCGTTCACCACGGCCAGTTGCATCATCATCATCCGGGCGACCCAGAAAAACAGGATATCGAATCCTGTGATCAGCACATCGGTCGGGAAGTAGCGCGCCAGCTCGTCGGTCTGATCGGGCCAGCCCAGCGTGCCGATAGGCCAGAGGCCCGAAGAGAACCACGTATCGAGAACGTCCGGATCCCGCCAGACCGGAAACACCAGCTGCGTCGGATCCTGGGACACGGCATATTGCGCAAGGCTCTCGGCAAGGGCGTGGATCGCCGCATGCTTGTCTTCGACTTCGATGACAGAGGCGTGGCTGAGCGGGCTTGGGATGTTCGCGTTGTCGTCGAGGAACTTCTCGGTCACTTCGTCAAAGCTCGGAGCGCACTCCAGAACATGCCCGCGGTGCAGCATGCCACCGTCATTCAGCAACCGACCGAGTTCGACCAGATCAAGGTCACCGTCATTCTCGTCGTCCTTGAAATCGGGAGCCGACAAGTCGAGCCCATACCAGACTGGGATCTGATGCCCCCACCAGAGCTGACGCGAAATGCACCACGGCTCGATGTTTTCAAGCCAGTGGTAATAGGTTTTCTCGCCCGACTCGGGGATGATCTTGACATTGCCGTTCTTGACCGCTTCCAGCGCGGGGCCAACGACCTTTTCGGCGTCAACAAACCACTGGTCAGTGAGCATGGGTTCGATCACGACTTTGGATCTGTCCCCGAAAGGCTGCATGATCGGTTTGCTTTCGACCAGCGGAACCGTCGCGTCCGCACCCTCGGCATCGGGTTTCAGCGCCGTTGTGCCCAGCCGAAGATCGTCTGCGCGGGTCATCACAGCGAGGCCTTCCAAGGTGATTTCCTCAACCACCTTGGTCCGTGCTTCAAACCGGTCCAAACCACGCAGATGGTCCGGGACAAGGTTGATCGCATCGATTTCGTTTTCGGTGAAGTTTTCGCCCCGAGCAAACAGCCCTGCCTTGTAGGATTCATTGGCATAGGCCAATCCGTCCTGCCGCATGTAGCCGCGTGTATCCATCAGACGGTAGCAGGGAATGTTGCCGCGTTTGGCCACGCCGTAGTCGTTGAAGTCATGCGCGCCGGTGATCTTCACCGCGCCCGACCCAAAGTCCGGATCCGGGTATTCGTCGGTGATGATCGGGATCTGTCGCCGGTGCTCCTTGGGGCCGACCGGGATCTCGCAGAGCTTGCCGACGATTGCGGCGTATCGCTCATCCGAGGGGTGTACCGCGACGGCGCCGTCGCCCAGCATGGTCTCGGGCCGGGTTGTGGCGATGGAAATGTAATCCCGCTCCTCGCGGAAGGTCACATTCCCGTCTTCATCTTTTTCCAAATACTCATAAGTCTCGCCATCGGCGAGCGGATACTTGAAATGCCACATGTGGCCGGCGACTTCGATATTCTCAACTTCGAGGTCCGAGATCGCGGTTTCGAAATGGGGATCCCAATTCACCAACCGCTTGCCGCGATAGATGTATCCCTTGTCAAACATGTCCACGAAGACCTTGATGACGGCATCGTGGAAATTGGGGCTGTTTTCGTGGCCCATGCGCGGATCGCCGGGGGCGCCAGCCATGGTAAAGGCATTGCGCGACCAGTCACAGGAGGAGCCGAGGCGTTTCAGCTGTTCGACGATGGTGCCGCCATATTCGCCTTTCCATTCCCAGACTTTCTCCAGAAACGCCTCGCGACCCAGTTCCCGTCGACCCGGTTGCTGGGTCGCAGCCAACATCTTTTCCACCTGCAATTGGGTGGCGATGCCGGCATGATCCTGACCGGGCTGCCAGAGCGTGTCAAAGCCGCGCATCCGGTGCCAGCGGATCAGAATGTCCTGTAGGGTGTTGTTGAAGGCGTGGCCCACATGCAGCGCGCCGGTCACATTCGGCGGGGGAATCATGATGGTGAAGCTTTCGTCGCGGGACTTGTTTGCGCCGGCCTTGAAGGCTCCGGTTTCTTCCCAGGTCTTGTAAATCCGGGCCTCCGCTTCGGCCGCATTGAAGGTCTTTTCCATCGCCATTTCGGGTACTCGTGTCATCCATGTTCCGGGTTGGGTTCTGCAATAGCGAAAGGGCAGGCGAAGGGAAAGGGCGTCCACGACAATCGCGGTGTTGCGCAGCGGTCTCTCTGATTCGTCTGCTGCTGTGGTCCAGGTCTCATTCCCGCCTGGTCGCTCTAGGGTGCGGATCCGGCAAAACGTTCCGCAAAATAGGCTTCGACGCGTTGGTAGGCAGGAGCGTGAAAATCCAGTGTCAGCAGCGAATGCCCTTTGCCCGTGAACTCCACAGTGGTCAGGTCTTCGCCAAAAGCGCGTTCCAATGCGCGCATCAACTGGGAGGGCGCCAACCGGTCCTCGCTGAAGCGCATTGCAAGGCCGGGGCCCTTTTCCTTCATGCCGCGATGCGCTGCGGCGATGTCTTCGGGGCTCATATGGAGTGTGTCCCTGCCAAATACCGGCAGGGCAGGCTGGCTTGCCACGCCGCCCAAAACGGCGTCTTCGGCCATAAGAGTGAGGGCAAAACTGCCCGTGAGACACATGCCAATGACGCCGACACCGCTTTCGCTTTCGCGATCCGAGATTTCCCGGACAAGCGCCTTCATCCAGTCCGCAATCGGGCTTTGAGCGCCCTTCAGGAACATGTTGAACTCGCGCCGGACGCAGAACATTCGCAAAACGTTTCGCGTCATTGTGATCTTGCCGAAGGTTCCAAAAAGATGCGGTAGGTAGATGCGGAATCCTGCCGAGATCAGCCGGTCGGCAAGATCTAGAGTTTCCGGCCCGATACCCGGTAGCTCCTGAAGAATGAGGATTGGTGGCCCCTCTCCGCGAACGTGAACCGGGTGCGAAACGTTCTGACCGGTCCCGAGCGGGGCGGCAAAGTCAAATACGTGATCGGGGTGCCATGCGGCCATGGGCCGGACAGTAATGCAGTTGAGATTCCGAATCCACGAATCGCGCTGAAACAGTGAATTTCGCCGCAGTTGCATAAAGCTCGGCCGGCCGACCGCTCAAATTTCGAGCAGTTTTTTTGGGGGCGATCACGTCTTGGGCGGGACATATGACATCACCGCTGCCCAAGTTCGGTCCATGTCCGCCCAATTTGTGCCAAATGTTTCAGATATGGTGGCTTTCGAGGAGAGCATTGTGACATTCGCGCACGAGATATCAGGTGCATCTGCGCCGAACCTGACGCAGGCGACCGCAGCGCAAAGTGAACTGCGCACCGGGTTGGTGGCTTGCGGGGGCCGTGCTCGTTTTGGTTCGGAGAATTCCCATCGATCTCATGGTTGCGATGCAGATGAACCACTCATCACGGCAACGTTCACCGGTAACACCTTGCCCCGTTCCGGTCCCACACCCATGATTAGAGTCATCATGAGATCACCGTCGGCGAACTATCCCCGGTCAGGTCAGTTGATGTTTTGCAGTGACGGAAGGCACAAACTCTGTCGTAACCAATTTGGTTCAGAATTGGCGGGTCGAACGCAAGGTGCGGTGAGTGGAACGGTCGGTCGAAGCCGGTAAAATCAGGTATTAATGACAGATGACATTGTCGCGGTTCAGTAAGAAAATTCTCGGGTGGCTCGGCCGACCTCTTTCTGCTGCGCATTCCTCTGAAACCCGGCACCGGGAACCGCAGACGCATGTCATCATTCTCGACGGCACCATGTCGACACTGGAACCGGGGAGCGAAACCCACGCCGGTCAGACCTATCGGGTTCTGTGCGAGATGGGGCCGGATGTTTCCGTATTCTACGAAGCCGGTGTGCAGTGGACCAGCTGGCGCGGGACCATGGATGTCATGTTGGGGCGCGGGATTAACCGTCAGATCCGGCGGGCCTATGGTTATCTCGCTTCGCGCTACAAACCGGGGGATCGAATTTTTCTCATGGGCTATTCGCGCGGGGCCTACGGAGTTCGCAGCCTTGCTGGCGTACTTGATTTTGTCGGGTTGGTGAAAGCGGAACACGCGACCGTTCGCAATATCCGTCAGGCTTATCGCCACTACGAATGCAACCCGCATGGCCCGCATAGCGAGGCCTTTCGACGTCAGTTCTGCCATGATGACGTTAGGATCGAGATGGTCGGCGTCTGGGATACCGTCAAGGCACTGGGGATGCGGCTGCCAGTGTTGTGGCGAATGGCGGAGGCGCGACATGCGTTTCACAACCATCAACTGGGTCGAACCATCAAGAACGGATATCATGCGCTGGCCTTGGACGAAACTCGCCAAGTGTTTGAGCCCGTACTGTGGCAGTGTCCGCCCGGTTTCAGGGGGCGGATTGAACAGGTCTGGTTCCGCGGAACCCATGGCGATGTCGGTGGTCAGCTTGGCGGATTTGAAGAAGCCCGCCCCTTTTCAAACATCTCTTTGATCTGGATGTTGGAGAAGGCGGAATGGCATGGACTGCCCCTGCCGGAAAACTGGCGGGACCGATTTGTGAGTGATGCCAAGGCTCCGTCAGTCGGAACGTGGCGTGGTTGGGGGAAGATTTTTCTGCTCCGCCGCCGCCGGATTGTTGGGCGCGACCGAACCGAGCGTTTGCACGAAAGTGTTTGTCCCGAAGAAGTTCCGGCCCCCCTCATAGAACCCTTCCTGCGTGCCCCGCCTCCGCAGGACCCTCCGGTGGACAATTCTGATGTGGCTACGTCGACCTGATTTTGGTTTTCGCGACGATGTCCAATGCGCGTAAATACTGCACGCTGGGTTGGTTGTCGGGCTATCCTCTTGGCAAATCCAGAACGATACATGTCGTGGAACCGGTTGCATAAAGCCGATCGTCGTCGACGCCGCGGATCTCTCCATGGGCGACGCCAGTAGATCGACCGACGTGATCCGAGATGCCAATTGCGTCGACTTCGACTCCCAACGGGATCGCCCGTAGAATGTTGATCTTGTACTCGAGCGTTGTGAATGTGGTGCCGCGAGGGACCATGCTTTGGATCGCACAGGCCATTGCTCCGTCCAGCAACGTGCCATACCATCCACCATGCACGACACCCAGCGGGTTGCAGCAGTCGAAATCCGGCGTCCCGCGGAAAATCACGCGACCAGACTCGGCGGAAAAAAGACTGTAATTCAGCGGTTTGCCGATCGGAGGCGCCGGGAGCCGCCCATCCAGAATCCCTTGCAGGAATTCAAGACCGGACATTCCAGCCAAGTCGGTCGCTCCGGGCAATTGTTCCGGACTGTCTGCAAAAAACATCCTCGCCTCCCCTGTTCGGCCTCACGCTAGCAAGGCCGGGGGACCAGACAAGAATTACGCAACGTTGCGCAACTCGGCCTTGGGCGTGACGCCCAAAGCGTGGCAGACATCGCGGGTCAACTCGGGACGGTTGAGCGTGTAGAAATGCAGTTTGTCGACGCCGCCATCGATAAGATCCGAGCACAGCTCGGTGCAGATCGCGGTTGCCAGAAGATCCTCGCGGCCATCGCGCGTCGCCTTTTCGAAAGCGTCTTCGACCCATTTCGGGATCGAAGTGCCGCAACGGCGGGCAAAATTGCGGGCGCCTTTCCAGTTTTCGATAGGCAAGATACCGGGCGTAATCACTGATCCGTCGATCCCTGCCTTTTCGCATGCATCGCGGAAACGGAAGAACGTGTCGGCCTCAAAGAAAAACTGGGTCAGTGCTTCGCTCGCACCAGCGTCCAGCTTGCGCTTGAGCCAGTCGATGTCAGCCTGTGCGGATCCGGCCTCGGGGTGGATGTCGGGGTAGGCCCCCACACGGATATTGAACGAACCGGTTCCGGCCAGTGCTTCGATGAGTTCCACGGAATGGGCAAAGCCACCTGGATATTGGGTGAACGCACCCTCGCCCTTGGGAGGGTCGCCGCGCAACGCGACAATATCCGTCACCCCAGCCTTGGCGAAGTCTTGGGCAATCTTCAATGTCTCGTCCCGCGTAGCGTTTACGCAAGTCAGGTGCGCAGCAACCCGGAGGCCGGAATTCTTGTGGATCGTTGCCACGGCATCGCGGGTCAGATCGCGTGTCGTTCCCCCAGCGCCATAGGTTACCGAGACAAAGCGCGGGTCCAGCGGCGTCAACACCTGTACGGTGTCCCAAAGGCGGAAAGCGCCTTCCAGATTCTGGGGCGGAAAAAATTCGAACGAAATGGCGGGAACGGTCATCTGTCTGCTAAGTCCTTTGATTTCGGCTCTTGTCGCACGTGCAGCATTGTGAGACAACTTCATAATACTCAAGAACAACATGAGTCAGACCTCAGGATGCACATCGAGTTCCGCCATCTAAGAACCATCAAGGCCATTCATGACTGTGGGGGGCTTGCACGGGCGGCAGACCAACTGAACATCACCCAGTCGGCACTGAGCCATCAGATCAAGGGACTGGAGGATCAGGCCGGGGTTGAATTGTTCGTGCGCCGGTCAAAGCCGATGAAACTGTCGCCGGCGGGCCTGAGATTGCTCCGGCTTGCGGAACAGATCTTGCCGCAGGTAGAGGCGATGCAGGCAGAATTCTCTTCGTTGCGTGACGGGCGTACCGGCCGAATGCACATTGCAATCGAATGCCACGCCTGTTTCGAATGGCTGTTCCCAGTGCTCGAATCCTTTCGCAAGAACTGGCCCGACGTGGATGTGGACATCAAGCCGGGGCTCGCCTTCGACGCTTTGCCCGCGCTGAAAAAAGAAGAAGTCGATCTCGTAGTGTCTTCGGACCCCGAAGATCTTCCGGGCATCGAATTTGTTGAACTCTTTGACTATGCACCTGTTTTTGTCGCTTCCGCTTCACATCCCCTGGCCGAGAAATCATATGTCGAAGCCGAAGATTTCCGAGGTCAAACCCTGATCACCTACCCGGTCGAGCGCACGCGGCTGGATATCTTCAGCCAGTTGCTGATCCCGGCGAAAGTCGAACCCGGAGCTATTCGGCAAGTTGAGCTGACGGCGGTGATCCTTCTTCTCGTCGCATCAAACCGGGGCGTGGCGGTGCTCCCCGACTGGGTGGTGCGCGAGGTAAAATACAGCTCGGACTATGTGACCCGTCCGCTTACCAGGGATGGCGTCACGCGGCGACTTTTTGCTGCGGTTCGGACCGAAGACCTTGAAAAGCCATTTGTTCAGGAACTAATAAAGCTGGCCCGGTCCGAGGCGCGCAAGCTTCAGGCGGCCTAGCCCTGTTCCTCTGCAATTCGGAAATGCCGTTTCGGCCTTTCGGCCAGACCCATACACGATCCGTTCAGGCCTTGATGCCAGCCAAGGCGGAGGGCGAAGAGCAGCTATGCGCGGCTTGCCTCTTGGCAAGGGGCGATGTGGCAATTATACGCGCGTTCTGACCGAACAGGAGCTTCCGGATATGATTGGCAGTGCAAATCTAAACATCATGATCAAAGCCGCGCGCAAAGCGGGTCGGTCGCTGGTCAAGGATTTCCGCGAGGTGGAGAACCTTCAGGTTTCGACCAAGGGTGCTGGAGACTTCGTGTCGAAAGCCGATATTTCTGCCGAAGACATACTCAAGGAAGAACTGCGAACCGCTCGCCCAAGCTATGGCTGGCTGGGCGAGGAGAGTGGCGGAGAAGATGGAGAGGATCCGACCCGGCGTTGGATTGTCGACCCGCTGGACGGCACCACGAATTTCCTGCACGGGTTGCCGCATTGGGCCGTTTCGATTGCCTTGGAGCACAAAGGGCAGGTCGTCGCGGGCGTGGTGTTTGACGCCGCCAAGGACGAGATGTTCTATGCCGAAAAAGGGGCTGGCGCCTGGATGAATGACAGGCGAATCCGGGTCTCGGGGCGATCCCGAATGATCGAATCTGTATTCGCCACGGGTCTGCCATTTGGTGGTCGTACCGACCTGCCGGTCGTTCTGCAGGATCTGGCACGGATCAGCCCTGCGGTTGCTGGTATCCGGCGCTGGGGATCGGCTGCGCTCGACATGGCCTATGTGGCGGCGGGCCGATATGAAGGCTATTGGGAGCGTCGTCTGAATTCATGGGATATTGCCGCCGGGATCATTCTGGTGCGCGAGGCAGGGGGGCTTGTGCAACCGCTGGATCCAGCGGGCGACCTGCTGTCAGACGGCGAAGTGATCTGCGCCAACGAGCCAATCTTTGACAATTTTGCCAAGGTGATCCGGGGCTGACCATTCCGCCGACGACCCCATGACCTGTTTCTGCGCCCCGCCAGTCCAGTCTTTTGCATAGGCTTTGATCAACGCCGCGGGGGTTTCCCGGGCGGCTTGCGGTAGGTGCTGCGCCCGGCTCTCGGTATGCGCGTCGCCGAAAAACGATAGTCTGGTTCCGGATGCGGAGGGTGCCCCTCTGTGCGGGTCCAGAACGCCGGCCCTCCGCGCCGCAACCAGAGCGGCAAAGTCAGGACGAGGCCAACGAGAAAGCCACCCGTATGTGCCCAGTACGCGACGCCACCCTGATCCGGATCCGAGCTCAGGCTGCCCAGAAACTGCATGCCTAGCCAGACGCCCAGCATCACGAATGCGGGGATTGAAAAGACCCGGAAATACACGATCAGGATAAGCAGGATGTCGACCCGTGCCTTGGGAAACAGCAGGAGGTAGCCGCCCATCACGCCTGCAATGGCACCCGAAGCTCCGACGGTGGGCACCACCGAATAGGGCGACGAGATGATATGGATCAGGCCTGCGCCAATGCCGCTTGCAAGGTAAAAGGCGAGAAACAGCAGATGTCCCATCTCGTCTTCGAGATTATCTCCGAATATCCACAAGAACAGCATGTTACCTGCCAGATGCATGATGCCGCCGTGCAGGAACATCGAGCTCAAAACGGTTTCAAATCCGCCACCGTCTGTGATGCGGGCCGGGATCATTGCGTATTCCGAGAATAACTTATTAATCAGCTGAGGGTTGTCCATCATCCCCCAATAGCTGACAAAAACCAGAATGTTGGCTGCCATCAGAACATAGACAACGTACGGAGTGCGGCCGGACGGATTGTGATCGCGTATCGGAAAAATGGTGAGCCTCGTAGAGTCAGTGTTTTCAGGTGCTTAATTGGTTGTCTGCCGGATCAAGCCACCTTGATGTTCACCTTTATCCAGTAACAATTGGCTTCGATCAACCGGCAACACAAGTTTGGTCGAGGCGTGGACAGCGGCCGGGAGTCCAGCCCACCTGACGTCGATCATGGCGGGTGCGCGCATTGCCCGGCGACAAGCACTGGGCATTGGGGCAAGAAAACAATGCTGCCCATGAGATGCCGGCGTTTAGCTATCGGCGACTGTGTTTCCAGCCGAAGCGAAAAAAGCCGAGAGGTCGCCTTGAAAGAGCTCTGTCTGATCTGCCGCATAGAATGGGCGCCGGCGTTATCTCCAAGCGGGAGTGCATGAGCGCGTCAGCTCATGCCCCCCAACAAGGCGGCATTTCCCCCGGCGGCGGTTGTGTCGACACAGACATGACGCTCGCTGCGTACGCGGGTTAGGTCAGGCACCCCCGGCATCATCGGCAGAATTGGGCCATCCCGACGTGACAGGTGTTGTTCGATCCTGCGCGCGGTATCGTCATCCCCCCACCAGAGAACCCCTGAAATTCCCTGCACGTGCTCAAGCCGATGCAGATCAAGTGCGCCGGTTGCCCGGATCGCCGTGCCTCCTAGCTTTGCTACCGCTTCGGCTTGGATTGCCACTGCCTCTGGCCCCGGACCAAGGCAGAGCAGCGGCGATCGGGCACGCGTACTGAGGCGGTTGGATTCGCCGGTCGGTCCGGGCAGTGAAGACGTCTGCACCGAGGCTGCCCTGCCAGATGGTGCGGGCAGCTCGTTCATGACTGTTTTCCATTCGCCTTGGGTAAACTGCCTGTCTGGGGCGCAGAACCGGGCCATGTAGTTCGGCCCGCCTGCCTTCGGGCCGGTGCCTGATAATCCTTCGCCACCAAAAGGTTGCGAACCGACAATGGCTCCGATCTGGTTGCGATTGACATAGATATTGCCGGCTTCGACGGCATCGGTCACATGCTGCACGCGATCGTCGATACGTGTGTGCAGGCCAAAGGTCAGCCCATATCCCGTGGCATTGATCGCATCAATGATCCTGTCCAGATCCTCGGACCGGAAACGGGCAACGTGCAGCACCGGTCCGAATATTTCCTGTTTGAGCGCGGATATGCCGGGGAGCTCGATCAGAGTTGGGGCTACAAAGGTGCCGTGTTCCGGGATTTCGATTTCCTTGAGGATGCGTCCCTCGCTGCGCGCCTTGTCGACATGGCCTGCAATCCCGTCACGGGCGGCGCTGTCGATGACCGGGCCAAGATCGGTCGAGAGATGCCACGGATCTCCGGGCCGCAATGCCTCCATGGCGCCCTTGAGCATCGTCAGAAAATCATCGGCGATGTCTTCCTGAACATAAAGACATCGCAGGGCGGAGCATCTTTGCCCGGCAGATTGGAAGGCGCTCTCTATGATGGATTGAACAGCCTGCTCGGGCAACGCGGTGGAATCGACGATCATTGCGTTCAGGCCGCCGGTTTCTGCGATCAGCGGGGCGCCGGGACGGAGGTGCTCGGCCATGACAGAGCGGATCTTCCGGGCTGTGTCCGTCGAGCCAGTGAATGCAACACCGGACACGCGCGAATCCGAGGTCAGCGCCGCTCCGACCGCTGGCCCGCCGGGAAGAAGTTGCAATGCCTCGCGAGGCACGCCGGATTCATGCAGCAATTGTACTGCGCGGTGTGCAATCAGCGGTGTCTGTGGTGCCGGCTTTGCCAGAACAGCGTTTCCAGTTGCCAGCGCGGCAGCGATCTGACCCGAGAAGATTGCCAGTGGAAAGTTCCACGGGCTGATGCAGGTGAATATGCCTGCCGGTTTTGCCTCGGGGATGCGGGCCGCGTAATATCGCAGAAAGTCTACCGCTTCGCGCAACTCGGCCACGCAATCGGGGAGCGTTTTTCCTGCTTCTCGCGAAAGAAGGGCGAACAGCTCTCCGAAACTGGCTTCGTAGAGATCAGCGGCGCGGTTGAGGATCTCGGCACGCTCCGATGCTGGCGCTGACCACGTGCTGGCAGCTGCCAGCGCCTGCTCCACATCGCTGGCGCTGGCCGGAGCAACGATTCCCGGCCGATCGGCGGGGTTCGCCGGGTTAGAAACCGCCTCATCAGCCTCTGGAGAGGCCTCTTCGGCGGTCAGCGGCGCAGCGCGCCACTGGTGGGAGACAAACGGTCCGCGCGCCATTTCGATTGCCGCAAGGGTGGGCGTGTGGGTCAGATCAAAGCCTTTGGAGTTAATCCGTTCCGGAGCAAACAACTCCGGCCCGGAAACAAGAGGGCGCGCCGCGTGGACAAGTGCCTCAAAAGGGTCGGCGGCAACCACTTCGGGCGGCACGTCCTCGTCAACGATCTGATTGACGAACGAACTGTTCGCCCCATTTTCCAGCAGCCGACGGACAAGATAGGCCAACAGGTCACGATGAGCCCCGACCGGGGCGTAGATCCGGCAGCGTGACCGATTCCGAATGCGGACAAGATCATGCAAAGTTTCGCCCATGCCATGAAGTCTCTGAAACTCGAAAGGCGCATCGCCGGCCATGTGAAGGATTGCACTGACAGTATGCGCGTTGTGAGTGGCAAACTGGGGATAAACCCGGTCGGTCATGTTCAGCAATTTGCGCGCATTGGCGATGTAGGAGACATCTGTGGCAGCCTTGCGGGTGAACACCGGGAATCCGTCAACCCCTTCAACCTGCGCGCGTTTGACTTCGGTATCCCAATAGGCCCCTTTGACCAGTCGCACCATCAGCTTGCGATCGTAACGTGTGGCCATCTCGTAGAGCGCATCAATAACCTGCCCGGCACGTGGGCCATAAGCTTGCACCACGACGCCAAAGCCATCCCAGCCCTTGAGCGCAGGGTTGGCCATGACTGTTTCGATCACCTGTAGTGATAGCGACAGCCGATCAGCTTCTTCCGCATCAACGTTCAGACCCATTCCTGCCGCCTTTGCGAGCAATGCCAAGGCCTCGAGACGGGGAACAAGCTCGTCCATGACCCGCTGCTCCTGAGCCACTTCGTACCGGGGATGCAGTGCGGAGAGCTTTACCGAAATTCCGGGGTTGGCTCGGATATCTTCGCTTGAACAGGCTTCGGCAATGGCAGAAATGGCTTTGGAATAAGCAAGATGGTAACGGGCCGCGTCGGAGTCGGTTCGTGCGGCTTCGCCCAGCATGTCATAGGAGTAGGTGTATCCCTTATCTTCCATGGCGCTGGCCCGACCCATGGCCGAGGCAATGGTTTCGCCCAAGACGAACTGACGACCCATCTCTTTCATGGCGCGGGACACCGCCGTTCGGATGACCGGCTCGCCCAGACGTTTGATCGCCCCGCGCAAAGCCCCCACTGGGCTTGTGCTGTCCTCCAAAACCTTTCCGGTCAGCATCAAGGCCCAGGTTGAGGCGTTGACCAGCGGGGACGAGCTTTGTCCCAGGTGCCGCCCCCAGTCCGACGGGGCAATCTTATCTTCGATCAGAGCGTCGATCGTGTCGGCATCCGGCACCCGCAGCAGCGCTTCGGCCAGACACATCAGTGCGATGCCTTCGTCGGTCGAGAGGCCATATTCGGCAAGAAAAACCTCCATCATGCCCGGCGCTGAGCTTGAGCGGATATCGCGCACGAGATCAGCAGCGGACTGGCAGATCGCCTGGCGCTCACCTTCGGTGAGTTGCGCCTGTGCAATCAGTTCAGCAAGAACGGCGTCAGTATCGGCATAGGTGCCGACATCAATCCGGTGACGTAGATCGTTGGTCATCAGGCTCTCGCAATCCAAAGTGTTGAACGTTTTGGCCAGCATAGCGTTTGCGAGGCGGGACAATCGCCCGAATATTTGCTACCTTAAAGTCAATCAGACTTAATTTTGGCGAGGATGTGATCGAATGGACTTTCCGGGGCTTGATAGATTCGACCAGGCGATTCTGGCTGTTCTTGCCGAAGACGGACGGATATCCATCGCAGACCTTGCGCGTCGAATTGGTTTGTCAAAGTCTCCGACGCAGGCGCGGCTCAAGCGGCTGGAAGCCGAAGGGATCATTACAGGATACCGTGCAATGGTCGATCCGATCCGGCTCCGACTGGATCATGTCGCTTTTGTCGAAGTTCGCCTTTCCGATACGCGTGAGTCCGCGCTGGGCGCGTTCAATGCAGCCGTTTCCCGGATCGCGGAAATCGAACAAGTCCACATGATCGCTGGCAATTTCGACTATCTGATGAAAGTTAGAACGCGCTCGATGGCGGATTACCGCGCTGTTCTGGCAGAGAAAATTTCGACACTTCCGCATGTGGCATCAACAAAAACCTTTGTCGCCATGCAGGCTGTCAAGGAAACCGGGGCGCTGGGTCCGCTCGAAAACGTGAATTGACCCGTGCAGCAAAGGTGTCAGCATAAATGGTATGACGCCACGAATTCCGACTCTGATATTTGCGACAGCGCTGGCAGTGTCTGTGACCTGCGCAGCGACAGCCGAGACCTGCCCACCGGCACCAGACCATACCGAAGGACTGGATCTGTTGATCGCTGAAGTTAAGCAAGCCGACACGGAATTGGAAGCGCGCCGGATCGCCAACAAGATGTGGGAATTCTGGGCCGATGCGCCGAACGAACAAGCGCAAGAAATTCTGAAACGCGGCATGACCAAGCGGGCGGCGTGGGATCTGCTGGGAGCGCTGGAGGATTTCGATGCTCTGGTTGGCTACTGTCCGAATTATGCCGAAGGCTACAATCAAAGGGCGTTCGTGAATTTTCTGCGTGAAGATTTTGCCACGGCGCTGGTAGATCTGGACCGTGCTCTCGAGCTGTCTCCAAACCATATTGCCGCCATGAGCGGCCGGGCGCTGTCCCTTTTGGCGCTGGACCGGATCGATGAGGCGCGGACAACTCTGGACGATGCCCTACAGCTCAATCCATGGCTGCCAGAGCGACATCTTGCGGCACCCGGTGGTGTTCTGAACATCCCGGGACAGGAACTTTGACCGCAGGCGGCTCTTCCCGATGAACGCGGTCGCAATACGGCCCTACTTCTTCCAATAATGGCATGTTAACACTTTCGGGAAACTCAATGCAGGAGGCCCTATGGCACTGACAGTCAAGGACATGATGGAGGCTGCCAATGCGGTGGTCGAACGGATAGACGGCGCCCAAGCGCAGGAGCTGGTGGCAAACGGCGCCCTGCTGTTGGATATCCGCGATGCGCCAGAATTGGAGAAAGCGGGCCGGGCGGCCGCATCTCATCATATCCCGCGGGGGATGCTTGAATTCCGAGCTGACGCAAACACGCCGTTTCACGACCCCGAGCTGCAATCGGATCGAACGATCGTGCTGCATTGCGCCTCCGGCGGGCGCGCGGCGCTGGCGGGTAAGCTGCTCAAGGACATGGGCTATCAGACGGTCTACAACATGGGCGGTCTAGATGAATGGCGTAAGGCCGGCGGGGACATGATCGAGCCAGTTGACCCGGGGATGTAAGAACCTGCCAGCTTTGATCGAGGTCAATGCCGGACATTTTCAAATGTGGATTTGTCTGTGGTGCGACGCTGACGTCAGCGACGAACCCCGACGGGAGCAGAACATGCTGCGGCTTGCATCCATGATTTATTCTCTGATCTCGACCACTCTGGCCGGGACAGCCGTCGTTGTCGCTCTGGTCGCGGGTCTCTCGAGTCTGTCTTCGCTGCTGGCGGCTGCCGCGGCAGGGTTTGTCGTGGCGGCTCCGGTGTCATGGCTGCTTGCTCGCAAGCTCTATGACGATCGCTCCGTCTGACGGCTGCGCTTAGGCATTCAGGAAGGCCCGTACCGAAGCTTCGAACTCGCGCGGTCGTTCTGCGTGCAGCCAATGGCCTGCTCGCGGGATTTTGGCAAAGCGTGCGCGAGGGAACAAGCTGCGGATGCGGTCGCGATGCTCGGGGAGCACGTAATCCGACAGCGACCCCGACAGAAACAGGGCAGAGCCGTCCCATTGCCCATCTACGTCCGGAAAGCCGATGATCTTGGGCATCTCGGCTCGCAGTACGTCAAGGTTCAGTCGCCAGCGCTTGTTCGGCAGGTCGAGCGATTGGGTAAAGAAACTCTGAAGGGACTTGTCCACCCCTTTGGCCGCAAGTTGCGCTTCGGCATCTGAACGGCGCACCACATGGTCCAGATCGACTGAATTCATGGCTTCGATAAACTGGGTCTGATCGTGGCTATAGGCAACGGGCGCTATATCGGCCACTACGAGCTTGTTGATCATTTCCCCGTGTCGCAGCGCCAGCAGGATCGATGCCTTGCCGCCCATGGAATGACCAACGACGTCCGCGTTTCCGCCATGAGCGTTGATTACCTCGGCAAGATCATCGGCCATTGACGGGTAGTCATGCACCGGGTTCCACGGGCTTTGGCCGTGGTTTCGCATGTCGACAGCGATCACCTGGCCCCGATCCGACAGGCGCTTGGCGATGACGCCCCAATTCCGTCCCGATCCATAGAGGCCGTGAACAATGAGGAGTGGCGGCGCAGCGCCCGGGCTGCCATGGATGATCGTGTTCAGCATGGGCTGTGATACCCTTTGCGAACTCGGGCGACCAGCCCCTTCCTGCCGTGTTGTGGGCAATTGCCGGACACGGTAGGGTGCCAAGGTAAAAAGTGAAGGCTGACCATGGCTCAGGCTGACATCATCCAATCTGATATCGCGCAAGTTTCCGGACTTTTGCGCGAGAAACTGGGTAGCAACGGGGTAACCCTTGCCGCGGCGCTGAAGAAGGCCCGTCACCGCCTGCCGCGCAGAATTTACCGGCAGGGACAGAAGCTGGCTAAGGCCGAAGCTGTAGCGGGGCATCCGAAGCTGCGACTGACAGTTGATACGCCGGGCCTGCACAAGGCTGCCCGTGAAGTGAGCGCACATCTTGAGACCATTGATCTCGCCGACAGGCGCAAGGGGTGGTGGCTGGGAATGCTCGGTGGCATGGCTTTCAACATTCTCGCCTTCATAGCGGTATTGCTGATCGTGCTGCGCTGGCGCGGCTTTATCTGATATGACCGGCCTCAGGCGGCACAAAAAACGGCCCCGAAAACGGGGCCGCTAATCTGCAGGATGCGGGTTTGTTACAGATTGGGGTAGAGCGGGAAGCGCGCGCAAAGCTCACCCACTTCGGCCCTCACCTTCTCTTCAACCGTCGCGTTACCCTCTTCACCGTTGGCTGCCAGCCCATCGACGACCTCAATGATCCAATCAGCGATCTGGCGGAATTCGGATTCGCCAAAGCCCCGGGTGGTGCCGGCAGGCGATCCAAGCCGGATCCCCGAAGTGATGGTCGGCTTTTCCGGGTCAAAGGGCACGCCATTCTTGTTGCAGGTGATATGCGCGCGGCCCAGCGCCGCTTCGGTAGCATTGCCCTTGACGCCTTTGGGGCGCAGGTCGACAAGAACTACATGCGTGTCGGTTCCGTGGGTCACAGTGTCGAGGCCGCCTTTGATAAGCTGTTCGGATAGGGCCTGTGCGTTGGAAACAACCTGCTTGATGTAGGTTTTGAACTCGGGACGAAGCGCCTCACCGAAGGCCACAGCCTTCGCTGCGATCACGTGCATGAGCGGGCCACCCTGAATGCCGGGGAAGATGGCCGAGTTGACCTTTTTGGCGATGGATTCGTCATTGGTCAGGATCATGCCACCGCGCGGCCCGCGCAGTGTCTTATGTGTCGTGGTGGTCGCGACATGGGCGTGGGGGAACGGCGACGGGTGTTCGCCTGCGGCAACCAGACCGGCAAAATGCGCCATGTCGACCAGCAAATAGGCGCCGACCTTGTCGGCGATCTCACGCATCCGGGCGAAATCGATCTGCCGGGGAATGGCCGAACCGCCCGCAATGATCAGCTTGGGGTTATGCTCAGTGGCGAGTGCTTCGACCTGATCATAGTCCAACTGGTTATCTTGCTGGCGAACACCGTACTGAACGGCATTGAACCATTTGCCCGACTGGTTCGGCTTGGCTCCGTGCGTCAGGTGGCCACCGGCATCGAGGCTCATCCCCAAAATGGTGTCACCGGGTTTGATCAGCGACTGAAACACGCCCTGGTTCGCCTGGCTTCCGGAATGCGGCTGCACGTTGGCGTAGTCGCAGCCGAACAAGGTCTTGGCCCGTTCGATGGCGAGGCTCTCCGCAATATCCACGAACTCGCAACCGCCATAATACCGGCGGCCCGGATATCCTTCGGCGTATTTGTTGGTCATCACCGATCCCTGTGCTTCCATCACGGCAGCAGATACGATGTTTTCCGAGGCGATCAGCTCGATTTCGTCGCGCTGACGTCCGAGCTCCGATCTGATGGCGCCAAAGATATCGGCGTCGCGAGAGGAAAGAGATTCAGTGAAGAAACCGTCGTCACGTGGGGGCATGTTCATGGGAGCTCCGCAGAAAGAGGAATTGGCTTGGCGCGTTCCTATTTGAAACAGACGTTGGGAAAAAGGCTTTAAAGCGACGAAATGGCCTTCTGCGGCGTCAAGTCTGGCCTATGTCGCCAAGGTGTGCTTCTTTCGGAACCGAATGTTCAATACCGGAAACCCAAGTTCATGAGCCAGAAAATCGCGTTTCTAGCTAGCGATGCACCGGTCGCGCAAACTGCGCGTGCTGCACTGATCGGGCGGTATGGGGATGTCCCGCCGGAACAGGCAGAGGTTATCGTGGCCCTGGGCGGTGATGGCTACATGCTGCGTACCCTACATGCCATGCAGAACCTTCCGGCCCCGGTCTACGGCATGAACAGGGGAACCATCGGGTTTCTGATGAACGAATACAGCGAGACCGACCTGCTTGACCGCCTGGCTGCTGCCGAAGAAGAAGTCATCAACCCGCTTGCCATGACAGCGATGGATCGATCGGGGCGAATGCACAAGGCGCTGGCCATCAACGAGGTGTCGCTGCTGCGGGCCGGTCCACAGGCCGCCAAGCTGAAGATCACCGTGGATGGCCGGCTTCGACTGGCAGAGCTGGTCTGCGACGGGGCGCTGCTGTCCACCCCGGCCGGGTCAACGGCGTACAACTATTCGGCGCATGGTCCAATTCTTCCGATTGGTTCGGATGTTCTTGCTCTGACAGCTATTGCCGCGTTCCGTCCCCGGCGCTGGCGCGGTGCATTGCTGCCCAAAACGGCGCGTGTGCGGTTTGACGTTGTTGATCCCGATAAGCGGCCAGTCATGGCGGATGCGGATTCCATATCGATCACGGACATTGATTGGGTCGAAATCCGTTCGGATCCAGAAATCGAGCACAGAATTCTGTTCGATCCCGGTCACGGATTGGAGGAACGTTTGATTTCAGAGCAGTTTACCTGAGCTGTCAGGACCTCCGGCCCGGCGGATCACCAATCGGCTCGTGTTGGGGTGCAGCAAATTCGAAGTATTTGCCGAGATGGCATCTCATCGGATTAAGCGTGTGTTTTCCTTTGTGTGAACTAATTCACAGCATCCCTTGAAAGGGTCGTGCACACTGATCTTGCTGGTGTTAGCAGCTAGAGTTCTCATGATTTCTTCCGAGGTGTTAACTTAACGATTTGCTTTTTGTGCAACGGCGGATGCAGGGAGTGGCCTGTATCCGCCGCTTTTTTGTTGCGCTCAGCCCATGCGATCCCAGAGTGGAAGACACATCGTGCCAACACGATCTTCAATGGCTTGCATTGCATCGACAATCAGATCCTCGCGCCACCGCGGCCCAACCAATTGCACCGAAACCGGTTGAGGGCCGTTCGGAAGATCGGCAAGCCGGGTCGGGATGCAGCCCGCAGGCTGGCCGATGAAATTCATGGAATAGGAATAAACAGCCGAGCCCAGAGCCTCGTGTATGCCGTTCGACCCTTCGGTATCGCGGTCGGGGCCAAAGAAGGGGCGCGGCAGGAAGGGTGTTAGCACCAATGGGTATTTGGACAGAAACAGGGACCATTCCCGCGCGTAGTGGCTGCGCTTGGCCATCATCTCCAGTAGGTCCTTCTCGAGAAATGGCGGGAATTCGCGGAAATAGCCATCGAACACCGCGCGGATTGTGTCTGATCCATAAGCCTCGATGTCCTGTTTCATCAAGGTCCAGACTTCACCCATCAGCGCCCGGTAACCGGCGCGCCCGCATTCATACACGTTCGGTGGTTCGACTTCGTGCAGGTCGTAACCGGCATCCGTCAGGGCGTCCCTTGCCGCGTCCAGCGCAGCATCGACCTCGGGGTGGAGGTCATATTCAAAGGTGTTTTTAGTGAATGCAACCTTGACCGGTCCATTCGGATGATCGCCTCGCCACGGTAGCGGCACGTGAAACGGATCGCGCGGGTCCGGGGCGATCATGGTCGGCATTGCAAGATGCAGATCGGCGGCCGTTCGGGTGATCAGGCCCTGAACCGACATGGCCTGCGCAAGCATCCCGCGCTCTGCTTTCTGGCTGGGGTTCCACGCGGGAACACGGCCAAGACCGGGCTTGACCGTGACCGCGCCATTGGCGGCCGCCGGGAAGCGGAGCGAACCTCCGATGTCGTTGCCGTGTGCCAGTGCCCCGATTCCAGCCATCACGGCCGACCCGGCGCCACCCGAAGACCCGCCGGGAGAAATGTGGCGCCCCCACGGATTGAAAGTTCTTCCGTGAAGGGGGTTGTCGGTATCGGCTCTAAAGGAAAATTCAGGTGTGTTCGTCCGCCCGATGACGACTGCTCCGGCGCTCTGCAGATTGGCCACAAGGGGTGCATCATCGGGGGCTATCAAGTCCTTTAGTGCCGGAACACCGTTCGAAGTGGCATGACCTTTCTGATCCACGTTGATCTTTATCGTTACGGGAACACCGTGCAGCGGGCCGGTGCTTTCGCCATCATCGCGGGCCCGATCCAGGGCGTCGGCCCGGGCCAGAGCCTCGGCCCCCAGATCTTCGACCACCGCATTCAGTTCAGGATTGACCGAATTCATTCGGTCGAGCGCAGATGAAACAGCATCTCTCGCGGTGATCTCACCGGATTTGGTACGGGTGGTCAGATCGGTGGCGCTCAGCCGCCATAGGTCGCTTGATGACATGAAAAATCTCCCTGCGTGTAGATTAGGCGGATCGGGTCCACACGCAAGGTTCATTCGGATACGCCGTGGCGATGCCGGGTGTTCTGATGTTTGCCAATGGCCGCGCACAGGTTCCGGAGCTATGTGGCGCTGTGCCTCCCCTTTAGGCAGGAGCCAAACAAGGGGAGGCCAATGGGTGTTGTCCTATGCTGCGTAACCGATGGTTTTCAATGCTTCGGTGATCTCGTCAAGGATCGCCGGGTCGTCGATGGTGGCGGGCATCTTGAACGACTTGCCGTCGGCAATTGAAACCATGGTGCCGCGCAGGATCTTGCCGGATCGGGTCTTGGGCAGTCGATCTACGACAACAGCCAGCTTGAAAGCCGCAACGGGACCAATTTTCTCGCGCACCAGCTTGACCACTTCGGTGACGATATCGGAGTGTTCGCGGCTTGTGCCGGCATTCAGGCACAAAAATCCGACGGGCATCTGCCCTTTGAGCTGGTCCGTGACGCCAATCACAGCGCATTCGGCTACATCAGGGTGCGCGGCAAGCACTTCTTCCATTGCGCCGGTGGACAGGCGGTGGCCGGCAACGTTGATCACGTCATCGGTGCGCGCCATGATGTAGACATACCCGTCCTCGTCCATCATTCCCGCATCGCCGGTCTCGTAGTATCCGGGAAAGGTATTGAGGTAGGACTTCTGATATCGCTCTTCGGCGTTCCATAGGTTTGGCAGGGTGCCGGGCGGCAGCGGCAGTTTAATCGCGATCGCACCCAGCGTTCCGGGCGCAACAGGGTGCCCGGCGTCATCAAGAATGGTGACATCGTAACCCGGCATCGGCACGGTCGGCGAGCCCAGCTTGGTCGGCAGCTCTTCGATGCCCAGCGGGTTGGACGCGATTGCCCAGCCTGTTTCTGTTTGCCACCAGTGGTCGACCACAGGCACCTTTAGCTGATCCTGGGCCCAGACAATGGTATCCGGGTCGGCGCGTTCGCCGGCAAGGTAGACCTGCTTGAGACAATTCAGATTATATTTCTTGACAAGCTCGCCTGTCGGGTCTTCGCGTTTGACGGCACGAAAGGCGGTCGGGGCGGTGAAGAAACTCTTGACATTGTGTTCCGAGATCACGCGCCAGAACGTGCCCGCATCCGGTGTGCCCACAGGCTTGCCTTCGAACACGATGGTGGTGTTGCCGTGGATCAGTGGCGCGTAGCAGATGTAGGAATGCCCCACGACCCAGCCCACGTCCGAGGCGGCCCAGAACACGTCACCGGGGTCCACATTGTAGAGGTTCTTCATTGTCCAGTTCAGCGCCACAAGCTGACCGGCCGTGTGGCGGATGACGCCCTTGGGGGCCCCGGTGGTGCCAGAAGTGTACAGGATGTAAGCAGGGTGGTTGCCTTCGACCGGGACACATTCCGCAGGTTCGACGCCATACTGGAACCCGTGCCAGTTGAAGTCCCGGCCTTCGATCAGTTCGGCGACCTCTTGTTCGCGTTGGAAGATCACGCAGAATTCCGGCTTGTGAGTGGCCTGGTCAATGGCACCGTCCAGCAACGGCTTGTAGTGCACCACGCGACCTGGCTCTAACCCGCAAGACGCGGCAATGATCGCCTTGGGTTTCGCATCGTCGATACGCACGGCCAGTTCATTGGCGGCGAACCCGCCGAAAACGACCGAGTGGATGGCTCCGAGACGGGCGCAGGCCAGCATGGCTTCGAGCGCTTCGGGGATCATCGGCATGTAGATGATCACCCGGTCGCCTTTGTCGATGCCCTTGGCGCGCAGCGCACCGGCCAGGTTTGCAACTCGGTTGCGCAGTTCGACATAGGAGATCTCGCGCTTGGTATGGGTGATCGGGCTGTCGTAGATGATAGCGGTCTGTTCGCCACGTCCTTGTTCGACATGCCGGTCAACTGCGTTGTAGCAGGTGTTGACGCGGGCATCCGAAAACCACTCGTAAAGGGGGGCCGCCTCGTCAAACAGCGCCTTGCTGGGCGGCTGGACCCAGTCGATCGCTTTGGCCGCTCCCATCCAGAAGCCCTCGGGATCGTTTTTCCAACCTTCGTAGACGTCTTTGTAAGACATGCCATCCTCCTCCGAATAGGTTGAAACAGGTGTTAGGATGCGGGTCAGGCATCGGGCAAGCCCGCAGCGCAATCCAGCGTCAGATTATCGCAAAAAATTTGCAGAATCGACGAAATCGGCTCTGCAAAATTTGCAAACCGCCAACTTCGGAATAATTCTCGGCGAAACTGACTGATTTCTGCAAATCTGCAAACTCAACGGGTGCAAATTCGGCAAGCGGCTTGCGCCGGAGATTCGGATTGTCCGGCGCAGTTGTGCATGGACATTCGATCAACCGTAATGGGCGACCGGGGTTCCGGCAATCGCGGCCATGTTCAGAAGCCCGCGAGCGGTGATCGACGGCGAAACGATGTGCGCCCTGTTGCCCATTCCCATCAAGATGGGGCCAACCTCGAGCCCTCCGGCGCGCATTTTCAGGATGTTGCGCACTGCGCTTGCGGCATCGGCGTGAGCAAAAACGAGCACATTGGCCTCGCCCTGCAGTCTGGAGCTAGGGAAAATCCGGTCGCGCAGAGCCGGGTCCAACGCAGTATCCACCGGCATTTCGCCTTCATAGACGAAATCCCGTGGTGCACTATCCAGTATGGCAAGCGCGGCGCGCAGGCGTTTCCCGGCGCCTTCTTTCTGATTGCCGAACTGCGACTGAGAGCACAGAGCGATACGCGGTTCCAGTCCGAAGCGGCGCACATGCCGGGCTGCACCAATGGCAATGCGCGCAATCTCCTCAGGCGTCGGGAGTTGATGCACATGCGTGTCGGCGATGAACAGCGGCCCATCTTCCAGGATCATCAGCGACAAGCCGCCATGTGGGCTGAGTGTCGATGAGCCCAACACCTGAGTTACATAGTTTAGATGCCACCGATACTCTCCGAAAGTGCCGCAAATCAGGCTGTCGGCCTCGTTGCGATGCACCATGATCGCACCAATGGCTGTGGTGTTGGTTCGCATGATTGCCTTGGCCAGATCCGGCGTGACCCCGCGCCTTTGCATGATGTCGTAGTAACTGTTCCAGTAATCATAATAGCGTGGATCGTTTTCCGGGTTCACGAGCTGAAAATCCCGCCCCGGGCGGATTCCCAGTCCCATGCGCTCGCATCGGCTTTCGATAACCTCGGGACGTCCAATCAGAATTGGGGTTTCCGTGGTTTCTTCGAGAATTGCCTGCGCGGCCCGCAGTACGCGTTCCTCTTCGCCTTCGGCAAACACGATACGGCGGGATGCGGCTCGGGCAGCCTCGAACACCGGACGCATAAGGAGGGCTGATTTGAATACTGTCTGGTTCAGCTTTTCTTTATAGGCCTCCAGATCCGCAATTGGAGTTTTGGCGACCCCGCTCTCCATGGCGGCCTGTGCGACCGAAGATGAAACGACGCCGACAAGGCGCGGATCAAAAGGTTTCGGGATCAGGTAGTCGGCACCGAAGGTCATCTGCTCGCCCTGATATGCGGCGGCGGCCTCGGCGCTGGTGGTGGCGCGGGCCAGCTCGGCAATACCGTCAACACAAGCGATCTGCATTGCGTCGTTGATCTCTGTCGCACCGGCATCCAGCGCGCCCCGGAAGATAAACGGAAAACACAGCACGTTGTTAACCTGGTTCGGGAAATCGCTGCGCCCGGTGGCGATGATGGCATCCGGTGCCACCTTGCGGGCCTCGTCTGGCAGGATTTCCGGAACCGGATTCGCCAAGGCGAAAATAATCGGGCGGCTGGCCATCTTTGCGGCCATCTCTGGCTTCAGAACATTGGGGCCGGAAAGTCCGAGAAACAGGTCCGCACCCTCGATCACTTCGCCCAGCGTGCGCAGGTCGGTCTTTTGGGCATAGGCTGCTTTCTGCGGGTTCATATCCTCGGTCCGACCTTCGTAAACAAGCCCGTGAACATCGCACAGCCAGACGTTTTCCCGTTTGACGCCGAGCTTCAGAAGCATGTTGAGGCAGGCGATCCCGGCCGCGCCGCCTCCGGTCGAAACGATCTTGATGTCCTCAAAAGATTTTCCGGCCACGTGTAGCGCGTTCTTGGCTGCTGCTCCGACCACGATGGCGGTACCGTGCTGGTCGTCGTGAAAGACCGGGATGTTCATGCGTTCCCGGCAGAGCTTCTCGACGATGAAACAATCGGGTGCCTTGATGTCCTCGAGGTTGATGGCTCCGAATGTCGGTTCCAGCGCACAAACGATGTCAGCCAGCTTCTCCGGGTCGGGTTCGTTCAACTCGATGTCAAAACAGTCGATGTTGGCGAATTTCTTGAACAGAACGGCTTTGCCTTCCATCACCGGCTTTGAGGCGAGTGCTCCGATATTACCCAATCCCAACACCGCAGAACCGTTTGTCACCACGGCCACAAGGTTGCCGCGTGCCGTGTAGCGTTCGGCATTTGCCGCGTCTTCCTTGATCTCGATGCACGCTTCGGCCACGCCGGGCGAATAGGCTCGGGCGAGATCACGGCCATTCGCCATCGGTTTGGTCGCTTTGACCTCGAGCTTTCCGGGTTTCGGATGCTCATGGTAATGCAGGGCAGCTTGGCGGAGGTTCTGGTTTTCGGACATGTGGGCAACTCCGGGAAATTTGGTTTAGCGTTAAACTATTCTTGAGCGCAGGGGAATGCGTCTTTTGGGTCGGCATTTCGGCCATTGCTGTGGCTTGCAAACCAGTGTGAGCACGGCCAGTGTTTCGTCCGCAACCCGGAGGACAATCGTGAGCGACTCAATAGCAGAAATGCGCCTGCCTACACAGGAATTGCGCGATGACATTCCCTTTTACACGAATACATTGGGGATGCGGATGGACATGATCTATCCGGCAGATGATCCCAGAGTGGCGGTCTTTTCGGGGCACGGACTGCGCCTGCGCGTCGAAAGGGGGGCCGCTGAATCCCCCGGCACTATTCGAATCCTGACTGATGCTCCGGATGATTTTGCAAATGGAGAACGCGTTCTGATTGCCCCAAACGGCACCCGCGTCGAGATCGAGGAGCGCAATCCACCGCTGGATTTGCCGGTAACAGAGCATGCCTTTGTCGTTCGAAGGCTCAAGGATCAGGCGCCGTGGGTGATCGGGCGCGCGGGCATGCAGTACCGGGATCTGGTGCCGTCGCGGTTGGGCGGATCGATCATAGCCTCGCACATAAGGATACCTGACGGCGGGCCGGTTCCGGACATGGTGCATTTCCACAAAGTCGGGTTTCAGTTGATTTTCTGCATCAACGGCTGGGTCGATGTGCTCTATGAGGATCAGGGCGACCGGTTGCGCCTGACCCCGGGCGATTGTTTCATCCAGCCTCCTGAAATTCGCCATCGTGTTCTCGAAGCCAGTGACGATCTGCAGGTCATTGAGATCGGTGTTCCCGCCGAACATGTCACGGAAATCGACCACGATATGGAACTGCCTACACCGCATCTTCGGCCCGATCGGGAGTGGGATGGCCAGAAGTTCGTGCACAATCTTGCCAAGTGCGCGGATTGGCAGCCGTTCCGCGTGCCAGGCTTTGCCTGCCGGGATACGACAATCGCCGAGAACACCTCGGGTGTTGCTGGTGTTCAGGTTGTTCGCCGGGGCAATGGCGCACCACAGTGGGCGGCCCATGATGCCGATATTCATTTCACATTTGTCATGAACGGCCGTGTCAGGCTTGAGGGCGAGGGGCAGCTGCCGCGTGACTTGGAGCAGGGCGATGCTTTTGTCGTTCCGCCGGGAATGCGCACACGGCTGAGCAATCCGTCAGATGAGGTGGAGCTTCTGGAGGTCGCATTGCCCGGATACTTCAAAACCAGCTTGGGATGAGATCCGATTCGATGGAACCGGGCCGTAGGGCGCAAGCGGTGCTGTCCGGAACCGGTCAGGTACCGTTTCAACAAGGGGAGGCAATTCGTCTAGAAATGATACCGGCATTCGGTCGCCATAGTGATCTACATCTCCCACCCGGAGGTCGGATAGGGTATTGAGTTCTGACCAGATGATCAAAAAAGGGAATCGCCATGAGCCTCAAGAATGTCGCCCTCGAAGTTCGCGAGAACGCGCATGCACCCTATTCCCGGTTCAAGGTCGGTGCCGCAGTGAGGGCTGCCTCGGGAACCGTCTACGCGGGTTGCAACGTGGAAAACATCGCTTCGCCCGAAGGAACCTGCGCCGAGGCAGGGGCGATTGCGGCAATGGTGGCGGCCGGTGAGACCCGCCTCACCGAAGTCTACGTGGTCGCGGCCGGGCCGCAACCGGTCACACCCTGTGGCGGTTGCAGGCAAAAGCTGGCGGAGTTTGGCGCAGGCGATGTTCGGGTGACCATGGCCACGACGGATGGGGCAGAGACAGCGATGACCATCAACGAACTTCTGCCCGGTGCCTTTGGTGCCGGCCACATGACGGGCAACTGAGGCAATGGATGCCCGCGCGATCATCGCCAGGCTGCGCCGGGGCGAAACGCCCGCGGTTGACGAGCTGAGCTGGTTTGCCGAAGGGTTGGCCGACAACAGTGTCAGCGACGCGCAGGCGGGTGCGTTTGCTATGGCTGTCTGTATGAGAGGGTTGAATTCCGTCGGGCGGGCAGCGTTGACGCTGGCAATGCGCGACAGCGGCGATGTCCTGAGCTGGGATCTTGATGGCCCTGTGATCGACAAGCACTCAACCGGCGGGGTCGGTGATTGCGTTTCGTTGGTGCTTGCCCCGGCTCTGGCCGAATGCGGGGCCTTTGTGCCGATGATTTCGGGTCGCGGGCTGGGACATACCGGCGGTACGCTGGACAAGATGGAGGCAATCCCCGGTGTCACCACGCAGGTTGGGCCCAAGCGGCTGGCGCATGTCGTTTCTGAGGTTGGCGCCGCAATTGTCGGCGCAACCGCCCGCATTGCACCGGCTGACAAGCGGCTTTACGCCATCCGGGATGTGACAGCGACGGTAGAAAGCCTGGACCTGATCACGGCTTCGATCTTGTCCAAGAAGCTGGCCGCAGCCCCTGATGCGCTTGTGCTCGATGTCAAACTGGGCAGCGGCGCGTTCATGAAGACGCAGGAAGAGGCCCGCGCGCTGGCCTGTGCCTTGGTCGAAACGGCCAACGCGGCGGGATGCCGAACGTCCGCCCTAATCACAGATATGAGCCAGCCGCTGGCCCCGTCTCTCGGGAACGCGTTGGAAGTGGCAGAGGTGATGCGCGTGCTTACCCAAGGCCGGGAAAACCCCCTTGCTGTTCTTGCGGCAGAACTCGGAGGCGTCTTGCTGGCGGATGCAGGGTTGTCCGACACGGCAGAGGAGGGCTCGGCGCGTTTGGCGGACGTCATCCGGGATGGGCGTGCGGCGGAGAGGTTTGGCCGGATGTTGGTGGCGGTTGGCGGACCGCTCCACTTCGTAGAGAGCTGGCCCCGGTTCTTGCCTGAGGCGAATGTCATCCAGGAAGTGGTCGCGCGGGAAGACGGCTATGTCGTTGCCATGGACGGTGAGGCTCTTGGGCTGGCGGTTGTCGAGCTTGGCGGCGGGCGGCAGGTCGAAAGCGATGTGGTGGACCCGTCGGTCGGTATGTCGGGTGTGGTCCGTCTGGGTGACAAGGTAGACAAGGGCGCTCCGCTTGCGGTGATACATGCGGCCCGGGAGGATGCCGCCCGCCGCGCCGATCTTGCGATTCGGTCGGCAATAACTCTCGGACCCGAGCCGATTCCGGCACCCAATCTTGTGCATGAAAGGATCTCAGCTTGAGCCGGGCATTTCTTGTGGTCATGGATTCTGTGGGAATCGGCGGAGCGCCAGACGCCGCAGAATTCTTCAACGGTGCTGTGCCGGACACCGGTTCCAACACCGTCGGGCATATCGCCCAGGCCTGTGCCGACGGCAAGGCCGAGATCGGCAGGTCCGGGCCACTCCATGTGCCGACACTTGCAGGGCTGGGGCTGGGCCGGGCAGTGCATTTGGCCTCGGGGCAGGCAGCGCCGGGTCTGAGTGCTGAACCGACCGGCCTTTGGGGGTGTGCGCGGGAAACCAGCCGGGGCAAGGACACGCCATCGGGCCACTGGGAACTGGCAGGACTACCGGTGCCTTGGGATTGGCATTACTTCCCTGACACTGTTCCGGCTTTCCCGGATGACCTCACCCGCGCCGTGACCGAAGCGTGTGGATCGGATGGGATTCTTGGCAATTGCCACGCATCGGGGACAGAGATCATTGATCGCTGCGGCGCCGATCACGTCCGAACCGGCCGGCCCATCTGTTACACATCCGTCGACAGCGTTCTGCAGATTGCCGCACATGAAGAAAGCTTTGGCCTTGAACGCCTGCTGGACCTTTGCCAGGCCATTGCCCCGCGCGTTCACGAGATGAAGGTGGGTCGGGTCATTGCGCGTCCGTTTGTCGGTTCTGAGCAGGATGGTTTCACGCGCACTCCGAACCGCAGGGACTTTGCCATAACCCCGCCCGGACCGGTCCTGACCAACTGGGTGCAGGACGCCAGACGCCGTGTT
This sequence comes from Primorskyibacter sp. S87, assembly GCF_049801055.1. NCBI lineage: Bacteria > Pseudomonadati > Pseudomonadota > Alphaproteobacteria > Rhodobacterales > Roseobacteraceae > Primorskyibacter > Primorskyibacter sp. S87. Next base: position 79,509 of record NZ_JBNAGF010000007.1, read on the forward strand.
TATGCCGTCGGTAAGATCGGCGACATCTTTTCCATGCAGGGGATCGACTGGGCTGTGAAGGGGCCGGATTCAAGGCTGATGGAACACCTGTCTGACCTCATTGACACTGCCGAAGACGGAAGCCTGACATTCGCAAATTTCGTGGAGTTCGACACCAATTTCGGCCACCGCCGCGATGTATCGGGCTATGCATGCGCATTGGAAAGGTTCGACGAACAGATAGGTGCACTGCTGCCAAGGCTCCGAGAGGGCGACATGCTTCTGCTGACGGCGGATCACGGCAACGATCCCACTTGGGTTGGCACCGACCACACCCGCGAACAGGTGCCGGTACTGATCGCCGGGAAGGGGCAGGGCGAACTGGGTCAGGTCGGTTTTGTCGATGTGGCAGCCGCAGTTGCCCAGCATCTGGGCGTTCCGTCGCAGGGGCCGGGAAGGAGCTTCCTGTGACGAGCAATGAGGACATGCCGGACCGGAACGTGGCGGATCTGCCAAAGGTAGAGCTGCATCTGCATCACGAAGGCGCAGCGCCGCCCGGGTTTATTCGGCAACTGGCCCATGAAAAGAAAGTGGATCTGAGCGGCATTTTCAGACCCGATGGATCTTATGATTTCAGAGATTTCGCGCATTTCCTGAGCGTCTATGAAGCCGCGTGTGAGGTGCTGACGGGCCCAGAGGAGTTTCGCCGTCTGACCCTTGCGGTTCTCGAAGAAAGCGCTGCCAATGATGTGGTCTACTCGGAGACATTTCTGAGCCCGGATTTCTGCGGGGGCGGCGATGTCGCTGCATGGCGGGACTATCTGGCGGCGATTCAGGATGCGGCGGATGAGGCCGAGGCAAAATTCGGCATAACCTTGCGCGGGGTGGTGACCTGTGTTCGCCATTTCGGACCCGAGAAAGCCAAGGCTGCCGCCTTATGTGCTGCGGAAACTTCCGGAGATTGGATTACCGGTTTTGGAATGGGTGGAAACGAAACCGTCGGAATGCAAGGCGACTTTGCATGGTCTTTCGATTGCGCCCGCGAGGCCGGGTTGCGGCTAACCACACATGCGGGCGAGTTCGGTGGGCCCGAAAGCGTCCGTGATGCAATACGCAAGCTAGGCGTTGAGCGTATCGGACACGGAGTTCGGGCGGTCGAAGATCCGGATCTGGTTCATGAGCTGGCCGACCGAGGCATCACGCTCGAGGTATGTCCCGGCTCGAACGTAGTGCTTGGCCTGTATCCCGATTTCTCATCTCATCCGATTGCGCGCTTGCGGGATGCTGGCGTCCGGGTAACGGTTTCCACCGATGACCCGCCCTTTTTTCACACCACCATGCGGCGTGAATATGAGATGCTGAACCGGGCCTTCGACTGGGGGGCAGAAGATTTTGCCGCGCTGAATGCGATAGCGCTCGACGCGGCGTTTTGTGACGAAGACACCCGTGAGCGGGTCAAGACAAGGCTGGAGAAACCATGAGCGAACATCTGACAATCGTTGATCACCCACTGGTGCAACACAAGTTGACCCTGATGCGGGACAAGGGAACATCCACAGCTTCCTTCCGCCAGCTCCTGCATGAGATCACGTTGCTGCTCGCCTACGAGATCACCCGCGAAATGCCGTTGACCACGCGCCATATTGAAACTCCGATGGAGGAAATGGACGCCCCGATCCTTGCCGGGAAGAAACTGGCGTTGGTGTCGATCCTGCGTGCGGGCAATGGAATGCTGGACGGGGTTCTCGAACTCATCCCTTCGGCGCGGGTCGGATTTGTCGGTTTGTATCGGGATGAAGAAACCCTTGAGCCGGTTCAATACTATTTCAAGGTGCCCGAGGGATTGCAGGACAGGCTGGTCATTGCGGTCGATCCCATGCTCGCCACTGGGAACAGCTCGGCGGCTGCGATCGATCTGCTGAAAGAGGCCGGTGCGACGGATATCCGGTTCCTCTGCCTGTTGGCTGCTCCCGAAGGTGTCGCCCGCATGAAAGAGGCCCATCCCGACGTGCCGATCGTGACGGCTTCGCTCGACCGAGAGTTGAACTCAAAAGGCTATATCCTGCCCGGATTGGGTGACGCGGGCGACAGAATGTTCGGCACGAAATAAGGCCGGCCCCTGAACAAGCCGACTTTACTCATGGTGGAATATGCTGCATCCTTGCCTCCACATCTTGTGGGGGCTGCCATGAACGTTACAAGAGCTATTGTCGGTGCCGTTGTCTTGGGGGCCATTTCTCTGGGCGGCGCCGTTGCGCAGACATCTGGCGCGGTTGCATCCAATCCTCTGACACCGCCCGCCGAGTTTCCGCCCGCCTCATATGCCGGCAAGCAGTATGTTGACAGCCGCGGCTGTGTCTATGTCCGCGCCAGTATTGATGGTGTCGTTGCATGGGCGCCGCGCGTGACGCAACAGCGACAGCAGGTCTGCGGCCAGAAACCGACGCGCGTTTCAGCCTCGGTGGCGACGCAGGTACAAACGTCAACCGCGCAAACGACCGGTGCATCTGTTCGCGTGGCACCTGCTGCAACATCAGGCGGTTCTGCCCGGGCTCCGGCGCGCTACATTGCCTGGAACTATGAGAACGGCCAGCGACAAAAGGTGGGGGTTCTGCTCAACGAGAACACGCGGGTCGTGCCCCGTCACGTCTACGATCAGCAGCGTCTCTCGCAGGACGTGAAAGTTCCGCGGGGCTACCAGAGGGTTTGGGACGACGATCGGCTGAACACACGCAGAGCAGAACGCTCGATGCGCCCACCTGTCTATACCAACCAGGCGAAACTGCCAGCGGGCTATCAACTGGTGGACCGGGAAGACGGCAGGCTGAACACCCGTCGTGGGATCCGCACTGAGCGCGGAGATGAAATGATGGGCGGAATATGGGATGGCGAAATCCCGAGACGGCTCCGGACGGTTCCCACGCAGGGTCGGGTAATCTCTGCACCGGACGTTCCAGCCTATATCGACGCGGCTCAGGCACCGGTTCTGGTGCGAATCTCGACGCGATCAGGGGCTGAGCCCCAAACCCCGTCCGGGCAAGGCCGTTATGTTCGTGTTGGGCGCTTCGTTTCGGACACAGAGGCTCAGGTGGTGGCGCAGGCACTGGTCCAATCGGGAATTCCAGCAAAGCCCGGCAAAGCCAGACGGGGGGAAGACGCATATCCCGTGGTTCTTGTCGGTCCATATGGCTCCAAGCGAGAGGCAAGGGCTGCGCTTAAAAAGGTCCGCCGCGCGGGCTACCCGGATGCGCGCCTCAGCCGATAGGTTTGTATCAACCGGGCAAAATACCGGACGAGCCTGAGAAAGATCGGCACACGCTATCATGAGTTGCCAACTTTCCAGCTGGAAATCTGGAACGCTTCAGCTACCGCAGATGCTTTGTAAAAGGACCCAGTCCCGGTCGGGAAGAACCTGCTCCAGCGTCCGACCCGCCATCGGGTCGGCTTCGATCAGGCCCAGTGTTGTTTCGCCGGTGATGTCCCGCGCATAGGCGTAGGGCGATGACGGGACTGCGGCTTGGGCAAAAACCGCCAATAGCGCCTCATCATCCGGCGTGGGTCGGGGCTCGGCCAAGACACGTTCCGTATAGCGATCGAGTATGCCGGGCGTGAGTTCGCCGGTGGTCAGCAAACGGAACGAGGCCGAGATCCCGGCGTGTTCCAGCAGCTCCGCAAGAGGGTCCTGTGCGTTTGCTCTGGCCCGCTCGGCGATAATGTAGCCGGCAGCAACAGCAGGTTCCTCATGGTCTTCGATCAGGGATATGTGCAACAGCACCGTGCCACCCGGCAGGAGCAGGCTTTCGGCAACGCCTGACGGTAGGATCACGACATTCCGAACGCCGGTTCGACCCGCCAGTTGGTTAAGTACGGGGACACTGTCTTCGGTGGTGCAGGCAGCGCCAGTCACGCGCTCGATCCGATCCAGAATGGCCGCTCCGATGTCCTGCCGTTTGATTTCCGGGACAACGCTGACCGCGTGACGCTGCATCGCGGACGGCAACCACAAAGCAAGTGCTGCCACGACGACCAGAACCATGCCAAGGATACTGACCAAACGCAGCCGGCCCGGGTGCGGCCGCGCGCGATCAATGGCGCTTCGCAGCCGCTCGATCGCCTCGATCATTTCTGATTCGTTTTCAGACAGTTCCAGCGTTTCACCATCGTCGCCATCCGGGTGATAGATGGCCGGGCGCTCGCCGGGGTTCAACCGTTCCACGGCCGCAAGCGACCAGTGGGTCAAGGGACGGTCGTTCATGTCAGTGACAGTGAGAGTGGCGTCGCCCATCGAGACGATCACTTCGCGCCGCTGCTCTTCGGGAGTGGCGCGCCACAGCCCGGTCGCTTCGATCCGCTCGTATTGAGTCAGCGCCGTCATTATCTGCTGGTTCTGCCCGTGTTGTTCTGCCCGTATCGGTTTTGTCACTAGCGTAGCACGCGCGCCGGGCGGGCGGCAAACAGCTTTGCCGCCTCATGTCGAGATCTCAGACGGTAGCCGCAAGTTTTCTGAGCTCGAACTTTTGTATTTTCCCCGTCGACGTCTTTGGCAATTCCTGAAAGACAACCTTCTTGGGGGTCTTGAAACCGGCAAGTGTCTTGCGGCTGAACGCGATGATTGCAGCTTCGTCGGCGCTAGCGCCCTGTTTCAGCTCGATGAAGGCGCACGGGACTTCGCCCCATTTTTCGTCCGGTTTCGCAACCACCGCAGCCAGCAAGACGTCGGGATGGGCCATCAATACGCCTTCGACCTCGACCGACGAGATGTTTTCACCGCCCGAGATGATGATGTCCTTGGCTCTGTCGGCGATCTGGATATAGCCGTCTGCGTGCTGCACGGCGATATCGCCAGAGTGAAAAAAGCCGCCCTTGAACGCCTCTGCCGTGGCCTCGGGATTTTTTAGATAGCCCTTCATCACCCCATTTCCGCGCATCACGATTTCGCCCTGTGCTTTGCCGTCCATGGGTATCTGCGCCATATCGTCGGCCATGACGGTGATTTCTTCCATGAAAGGCATCGCCACGCCCTGCCGGGCCTTGATGGCAGCCCGCGCATCGCCTTCGAGATGGTCCAGATGCGGTCCCCAGGTGCATTCGGTGGCAGGGCCATACACCTCGGTCAGGCCGTAAACCTGTGTGACATGGAAGCCCATCGGCTCAATTTTGGCCAGAGTTGCCGGGGCCGGGGGCGCTCCGGCCGTGAAAACCTCGACCACGTGATCGAAGGGGCGTTTTTCTGCTTCCGGTGCGTTTACCAGCATGTTCAGGACGATCGGGGCACCACCAAAGTGGGTTGCACCTTCGTCGGCGATGGCATCGAAAATCGCTGCAGCGGTAACATCCCGGCAACAGATCAGGGTGCCTGCCACCATCGGCATCAGCCAAGTATGGCACCAGCCGTTGCAGTGAAAGAGCGGCACAATGGTCAGATATCGCGGACGCAGCACCATTCCCCAGCTGATCACTTGGCCCATTGCGTTCAGATAGGCCCCCCGATGATGGTACACGACCCCCTTAGGGCGGCCGGTGGTGCCAGAGGTGTAGTTCAGCGCAATGCTTTCCCATTCGTCTTTGGGCATGATCCATTCAAAATCGTGGTTGGCATTTCCCAACACGTCTTCGTAGCAGGCATAGCGCCCGGTGGCGGGATAGCCGGCCAAAGCGTCAGAAACTTCGACAAGAGTGGGGCCTTCGCCGGCCATCGCCTCGATGGCCGCCTCTGCGACGGGAAGGAACTGTGTATCGACCAATGCGACACGGGCGTCGCCATGTTCGAAGATGTAAGCAACCGTTGCGACGTCGAGCCGGGTGTTGATCGCATTAAGGACCGCGCCGCAGGCTGGAACGCCGAAATGGGCCTCGGCTGCAGCTGGGATATTTGGCAGGATCGTTGCCACCACATCGCCGGGTTTTACGCCCATCGCAGACAGGGCCGAAGCCAGACGTGTGCAGCGGTCGTAGTATTCGGCATAAGTCTTGCGGTGGCGCCCGTAGACAACGGCGTCTTCGCCCGCGAAAACATGGGCCGCACGGCGCAAGCCGGATAGCGGCGTCAACGGAACATAATTGGCCGCGGTCTTGTCCAGCCCGGTTTCATCTGCCATCCAACCCATGAGAGCCTCCCAAAGTCATCTGCATTGTCGCTTTGAGAGCAGATATTGCGCAGACCGGAGGGCAAAGGGAAGTCCATGAAAGCAGGTAACCTCTCTCCGCAGCTTGCAGCTGGCATGATGATGCTGTGTGCGATGCTAATCCTTGGCATCATCGACAACCTGATCCCCCTTGTCGCGCGTGAGATCGGGCTCTGGCAATTCCACTTTGTGCGAACACTGATGGCGCTGCCACTGATCTGCAGCCTCAGCCTGTTAGGACTGGGGGCGGTGCGACCGAACCGTCCTGGCGTTTTGGTGTTGCGAAGCGCCTTGGTCGGAATGTCGATGCTGTTGTATTTCAGCGCCCTGGCCCTGATGCCGATTTCGCAGGCGCTGGCGGGGCTGTTTACCTCACCGATCTTCATTCTGCTGATCTCGGCAACTTTGCTAGGCCAGCGGATTGGGCCGTGGCGTGTTCTTGCGGTTGCAACAGGGTTTGTGGGTATTCTCTGCGTTCTGCAACCGGATCCGCAGGATTTCGAGCTGCTGGTTTTTCTGCCCGTCGGGGCCGGTTTTTTCTATGCGCTCGGGGCAATTGTCACCAACCGGTTGTGCAAAGACGAAAGCACGGTTGCATTGCTGGTCGGGCTTTGGGTCTTTCTGGGCATAATGGGCGCACTCGGACTGCTCATTCTGCAGGTTTGGCCAATTGATACACTTCCCGGCCCACAAGGGTTCGTCACGCGTAGCTGGGTTTGGCCAATTTGGCAGTCTTTTCCTTGGATTGTCGTGCAGGCCATTGGGTCGGTGTTTGCAGTTTTCCTGATCATCCGTGCCTATCAAGTTGGTGATCCGACCCGTGTTGGAGTATTTGAGTTCTCGATCATGATCTTTGGCCCGCTCTTTGGCTGGTTGGCTTTCGGGGCGCCGATCGGCATCTGGCAGATAGCCGGGATCGGTTTGATCTGCCTTGCAGGGGTGATCATTGCGCTCCGGTCGAAATGAAGTAGCCTGCCAGCCATGATCCTGAGCCAAGGGCGTCGCTACGTCTTTATCCATATTCCCAAGACGGGGGGCACTTCTCTGGCCCTGGCGCTAGAGCAAAGGGCCATGAAGGATGATGTCATGCTCGGCGATACACCCAAGGCCCGGCGCAGGCGCCGCCGGCTCGAAGGCGTCAAATCCGCCGGGCGGTTGTGGAAGCACTCGACGCTGGCGGATATAGCGGGGCTGATACCCGATGAGGAACTGCGTTCCTTCTTTGCCTTCACGTTGGTTCGAAATCCGTGGGACCGGGCGGTCAGCTATTATCACTGGCTGCGCGAACAGCACTTCGATCACCCGGCGGTGCAATTGGCACGCGATCTGGAATTTGAACCTTTCATCCTGCACCCGCAAACGCTTGCGTCTTTTCGAAAAAACCCGGCGCGCAGTTACATGCAGCACAGAGACGGATCCGAACAATGCGCGACATACATTCGCCTTGAGCATTTCGACGAGGATGCCAAGCCCCTGACCGATCATCTCGGTTTTGATCTTGACCTGCCCCGCATGAATGCCAGCACTCGGCACCGGGATTTTCGTAGCTATTTCACCGACCAGAGCGCCGAGGCTGTTGCCGAGTGCTGTGCCGAGGATATCGCTCGTTTCGGGTATCGTTTCGAATGGGATTGTTCCTGATCAGGGATCAAACCGGGCCACTTGAACTACATTACTGACGGCCACCGCAACATTGCCACAATCATGCCCTGCTTCTGACGCACGGGTGGCAGGTGCCTCGTGTCAGATAAAGGGAATCTCAATTCAACCGGGCAGATCTTGAAAGCTGCCAATCGAGAAGGCCGGTTTGATGATAAAATGGAAAGACAAGGCCGCCGATGGCGTGGCCAAGGCCGTGGAACACAACGCGGCGCTGGAGGGGATGTTGATCACCGGAAACGGCGGTTTCGTCGCCGGGACCCGAGTCGCGACCAGCGCAGGCTGGCGCGTGGCCGAAAAACTACGAGTGGGCGACAAGGTTCTGACCTTTGACCACGGAATGCGGCCGATCGTTGATATCCAACGGGAAACCGTGAACGTCGAAGACGGCTATCTGCCAGCCGCGCAACGCCCTGTCATGGTGCCGGAACATGCGCTGCACAACAGTCGGGCGCTGTGGCTGATGCCGGAGCAGGGGATGTTGGTGGAAAGCGAAGCAACGCTGGACATGCTGGGCGACCCTTTCGCCATCGTTCCGGCCCGCGCACTGCAGGGTTTCCGCGGAATCAACAGCGGCATTCCGGAAGGCGGTCTTCAGGTTACCACTGTGGCGTTTGCCCATGATGAAGTGATTTATGTAGAGGGCGGTCTGCTTGCATTCTGCCCGGAACCTCGCTGCATTCTGACCGAAGGGATCAGCGAACAGGATGATCTGTACAATCTTCTGCCCATGTCCGAGGCCCGGCCCCTTGTCGAGGCCTTGATCGCACTGGACGACGCGGAAGCCTTATCTTGCGACGTGGACGAGCTGGTCGGCATCCCCGATACAGTCAGGCCAAATCGTCCGATGCTGCTCTGAGCTGCATAGTCTGCAAGGGGACGCCCCGGTGAGATTGAGCCCGAGCCGGGGCGTTCTTATCGTTTTGTCGGATAAGGGCGAGGTGTTCCTCGCCTACCGGCGAATTTCCAGAGGAAACTACAAGCCAAAAACTCTGCGAGGTCGGTGTTGGCCTTGAATGCCTGCCGGTTGAGCTGGGGCAGAATACCTGAACCGATATCGGTTCGATGACCCTGAATGAGATCGTGGCCCGGATGATCCGGGCCACGGGATTTCAGATTAGGCAGCTTTCGCTTCGGGATCGAAACGGCCATAGAAGGACTGGCCCTTTTCGGCCATTTCCCGCAGCAGGGCCGGGCAGCTGAACCGCTCGCCATAAGCTTCGGTCAGCTGGTCGCAGCGTTCCGCAGCATAGGGCGCACCGATCATGTCAACCCAGCTGAGCGGGCCACCGGACCACGGTGCAAAGCCCCATGCGAGGATCGCGCCGACATCGCCTTCGCGGATATCTTCCAGAACGCCTTCTTCCAGCGCCCGCACAGCTTCCAGTACCTGTGCGAACATCAGCCGGTCTTGAACTTCCTGAAGCGAGGGCTGGCTTTCAGCCTCGGGGTACTTTTCGGTCAAACCTTTCCAGTAGCCCTGACGCTTGCCCTTCTCGTCATAGTCAAAAAAGCCCGCGTTGGCCTTGCGGCCGAGCCTGCCCAGCTCTTCCATCCAGAAGATCAGGTCGTCGGCAGCGCTTTCGGGATAGGCATCGCCCATCGCGGCCTTGGTTGCGCGCGCGATCTTGGCTCCGAGATCGATCGAAGTTTCGTCGGTCAGCTGAATCGGGCCGACCGGGAATCCCAGCTGCCGGGCTGCATTGTCAATCAGAACCGGCGAAACACCTTCGGTGATCATCCGTGCGCCTTCGTTGACATAGGGAATGATGCAGCGGTTGCAGTAGAAGAAGCGCGCATCATTGACCACGATCGGAGTCTTGCGGATCTGGCGAACGTAGTCCAGCGCCTTTGCCACGGCCCGACCGCCGGTTTCCTTGCCCTTGATGATCTCGACCAGAAGCATTTTCTCAACCGGCGAGAAGAAGTGAATGCCGATGAACTGCTCGGGCCGTTTGGAAGCCTTGGCCAGCCCCGTGATCGGCAGGGTCGAGGTGTTGGACGCAAAGATGCAATCCTCGGGAATGATCGCCTCGACTTTCTGGGTCATTTCTGCCTTTACGCCGGGGTCTTCGAAGACCGCTTCGATGATCAGATCACACCCTTTCAGAGCGTCCAGATCCGGTGTTGCCGTGACAAGGCTCAGGATGGCCTCTTTCTTGTCGGCGCTGACCTTCCCGCGTTTCATACCCTTGTCGAGGTAAGCTTCGGTATAAGCCTTTCCCTTGTCCGCGGCATCCTGATCCCGATCGATCAGAACAACTTCCATACCTGCCTGAGCCGAAACCAGGGCAATGCCTGCGCCCATCATGCCCGCGCCAAGCACGCCAAGTTTTTTGACCCGTTGATCGGGCACGTCCTTGGGGCGAACCGCGCCTTTCTCCAGAGCTTCCTTGTTGAGGAAAAGCGAACGGATCATGGCCGAGGACGAGGGGTTCATGAGGATTGAAGTGAAGTGCCGTGCTTCGATTCGCAGAGCCGTGTCGAAATCAACCAGCGCACCTTCGTAGATGGCGCTCAGCAGGGCCTTGGCAGCAGGAAAGGCGCCTTGTGTCTTGCCGTTTACCATTGCGCTTGCGCCAACGAAGGTCATGAAACCTGCTGGGTGGTAGGGGGCGCCACCGGGCATTTTGTAGCCCTTTGCATCCCACGGCTTCACCAGATCGGCGTCGGACGCGTTCAGAACCCATTCCTTGGCGGCAGCTACGGGATCATCCGAAACCGCGTCAACGATCTGGGCGCCTTTCGCCTTGCCCGGGTCCATCATCTTGCCTTCCAGCAGCACTGGCGCGGCGGCCATTGCGCCGACCATGCGCGAGTAACGGATGGTGCCGCCGCCGCCCGGGAAGATACCCAACAGGATCTCAGGCAGACCAATTTTGGCCTTGGGGTTGTCGGTCATGACCCGGTGGTGACAGGCCAGCGCAATCTCGGTGCCGATCCCCGCACAGGTGCCATTGATGGCGCAGGCGATGGGTTTTCCGCCCTTTTTGGTTTTGGGGTCCATGCCGGCCAGTTCCAGCTTACGCAGAATGTGATGACCGCCCATCACGAAATCGAACAGCGCTTGGGCAGGGTTGTCCCCGGCCTCCTGCCGGATGGTGGCAAGGGTGCTCAGATCCATGCCACCAGCAAAGGACCCTTCCTTGCCGCTTGTGATGACGATGCCCTTGACCTCGTCATCGTTCAGCGCCTCGTCAACCAGATCGCTGACAAGCTCGAATGCTTCGCGCGTCATCACGTTCATGGATTTGCCCTGGGCGTCCCAGGTGAGGAAGGCGACGCCGTCTGCGTCTTTGGTCAGTGTGAAATCACTCATTGTCGTCTCCGATCTGGTCAGCCGTCAGAGGGCTGCCATCCTTGCAGGTAAAGCGGGATCCGTCGGTATCCGTTTTCACCATCATGTCGATATCGCTGTAGTAAGCGGTTTCCGTCGGGGTGCGCGTGCCGACTACCAGAAAGGCGGCAGGCGCATCGGTTCTGTTGATCAGGTGGTGACCGTTCGGGTCACCGGCTGGGAAGGTGGCGCAATCACCGGGCCGCATTTCGTGCTCGCAATCATCATCGACAAGCACCAGTGTGCCTTCGATGGCCATGGCGAACTCGTCCTGCTCCAAGTGGTAGTGCCGCAACGAGGACATCCCACCCGGCTCCAGCCGCACCATGTTCACCCCAAACTGGGTGAGCCCGCCCGCATCTCCCAGACGCAAGCTGGAGCGACCATCCATAGTCGCGCGCAGCTTGCCCGGATAGGTCGAGCCGGTGCGACGTTCGATCCGAGTGAGGTCCAGCTTGGGCATTACACGCGCTCGATAATCGTCGCGGCGCCCATGCCCGATGCGATGCAGAGCGTTGCGAGACCGGTTTCCTTATCCTGACGCTCCAGCTCATCGAGCAGGGTGCCGATGATGATCGCGCCGGTGGCACCCAGCGGGTGACCCATGGCGATCGAGCCGCCGTTGACGTTTACCTTGTCCGGGTCCGCATCAAACGCCTGCATGAACCGCAGCACGACAGAGGCGAAAGCTTCGTTCACTTCGAACAGGTCGATGTCGCTGAAGTTCATGCCATTGTCGGCAAGGATTTTCTCGGTGACAGGCACCGGGCCGGTCAGCATGATTGTTGGGTCGGTTCCGATCTTTGCGGTTGCCCGAATACGCGCACGTGGCTTGAGGCCGTATTTTTCGCCGAACTCCTTGTTGCCAATCAACACGGCGGCAGCGCCATCCACGATGCCGGACGAGTTGCCCGCGTGATGGATGTGGTTGATCCGCTCCAGATGCGGGTATTTCATCATAGCAACCTTGTCGAAGCCCGGCATCTGCTCGCCCATCATCTGGAACGAGGCGTTGAGCGATCCGAGGCTCTGCATGTCGGTCTGCGGGCGCATGTATTCGTCATGATCGAGGATCGCCAGACCGTTCTGGTCGCGCACGGTGATAACAGATTTGGCGAACCGGTTGTCATCCCACGCGGCCTTGGCGCGACGCTGCGATTCCACCGCCAGTGCGTCGGCCTGATCGCGAGTGAAGCCGTATTCGGTGGCGATGATGTCGGCCGAAATGCCCTGCGGCACGAAATACCGGTCCATGGCAACCGATGGATCCACGGCAATCGCCGCACCGTCGCTGCCCATGGCCACGCGGCCCATCATTTCCACGCCACCGGCGATATAGGCCTCGCCGGCACCGCCCTTGACCTGGTTGGCGGCCAGGTTCACCGCTTCCATGCCCGAGGCGCAGAAACGGTTGATGGCAAGGCCCGGGATCGACTCATCAAGGTCAGAGGCCAGAACGGCCGAGCGCGCAAGGCATCCACCCTGTTCCATCACCTGGGTGACATTGCCCCAGATCACGTCCTCGACGGCGTGACCTTCGAGGTTGTTGCGCTCTTTGACTGCGTTCAGCGTCAGGGCTGAGAGTCGCAGCGAGGTTACCTCGTGCAGCGATCCGTCCTTGCGCCCCTTGCCGCGCGGCGTGCGCAGGGCGTCATAGATGTAGGCTTCGGTCATAGTTGGGTCTCCTCAAGCTCGATCCGACGGGTTGCCGGGCATCAGGTCATACGGGGGTTTCCAGCCGGGTAGTTCCGATATCCGGGTCAGCCAGGCGTCGATATTGGTCCATTCCGTTCGGTCGAAGCCGAACGGTTCGGGGTAAAACAGATAGCCGCAACAGCTGAGATCGGCATTGGTCACGTCGTCTCCGACGATCCATTCGCGACTTTCAAGATGGGCTTCAAGTGTCTGGTAAGCGGCGTTGAGCCGGCCTTTGTTGAACGCGATCACGTCGGCGCTGCGGTTCCATTCAGGAATGAAATTCATGACGAAACGGGTCATGCCCGCCATCGAACTGAGCTTATGGTTGTCCCAAAGGACCCAACGCAGAATGTCATAATTCTCTTCCCTGGTCTTGCCGCCGAATTTTCCTGATTTTTCGGTGATATATGCCTGAATTGCACCAGATTGACTGACGCGGAAGTCACCATCAACCAGAACCGGAGCCTCGCCCATTGCGTTTACGTTGGCCCGGTACTCCGGTGTCCGGGTTTCGCCGTTAAAAAAGTCGACATAGATTGGTTCCCATTCCAGTCCGGACAGCTCCAGTGCCAGAGCCGCCTTGTAGGAATTGCCGCTTTCGCCGAAGCAGTAGAGTTTGATGGTCATGAATTGGCCCCTCCCAAGGCGCGTTTGGCTATGTCGGATTTGAGTATTTGGAAAAAGATGAAGCGATCTCGGTTACTCATCCTTAACCCTCGTCTGTTCTTGTGGTCCCGCGGTACAGGCTGGAGAGCCGATGACCGCAAAAGGTGAAGTCGTCCCTGTCCTGATGGCGAGTGCGCCCGGTGGCAGGGACGCGCCGCCTGTTTCATCTTTTCTCAAATACTCCCGCCGGAGGCATCCGGCCTTGCGGCCCGGTAGTCGGCTTGCAAGAGCGCGGGCAGTTCACCGCTTGCGCGCCTCAAGTTCCGAATTGAACAAACGTAGCCGGTGGGTCAGGTTTTCCTCGTTGATAACGCTGTTGAAATTCTCGAACAGGAAAGACAGTGCTTCACCTTCGTCCAGCCCGGCCTCACGCGAAAAGTTCTTGAGGCGGCGATACCCATCTTCGGTCATTGCGATCGGAAAGCGTCGGGTCAGTCGAAAGCGTTTGGGCATGAAAATCCTCGTGAGCTGCTGGTTCCGCGAGGCACATCCCCGCGAAACCAGTTTCCGGTCAGAAGTTTGCCGCGTCCAGTGCCATCACAGTGTCGGCGCCGGTCTGGATTCGTGCCAGATGCATTGACGTGGCGGGCAAGCGGCGGGCCATGTAATAACGGCCAGTGGCGATCTTGGTTTCGTAGAACTCCTTGTCAGACGCCCCGCCATCCAGAGCAACCTGAGCGGCCCGGGCCATTTGCGCCCACATCAGGCCAAGGCATACATGGCCGAACATGTGCATGAAATCATACGAGCCGGACAGCGCGTTGTTGGGGTTGGACATACCGTTCTGCATGAAATACATGCCGGCGGCCTGCAGATCCTTGGACGCGGCCTTGAGCGGTTCGACAAACGCCGTGTCATAGGCCTCGTCCTGCCCGCCATTCTCCTTGCAGAAGGATTTGACCATCTCGAAAAACGCCATAACGTGCTTGCCGCCGTCCTGCGCCAGCTTTCGACCAACGAGGTCAAGGGCCTGAACACCGTTGGCGCCTTCGTAGATCATGGCGATCCGGGCGTCGCGTGTATATTGCGACATGCCCCATTCCTCGATGTAGCCGTGGCCGCCATAGACCTGCTGGGCCTGAACGGTCATGTCATAGCCTTCGTCCGTCAGAAACCCTTTGATTACCGGAGTCAGAAGCGAAATCAGACCGTCGGCATCCTTATCCTGAGAACGGTGCGCCTTGTCGATCATGGTCGCGCCCCACAGAATGAAGGCCCGGGCCCCTTCGGCAAAGCTTTTTTGATCCATCAGGTTGCGGCGGATATCCGGATGCACGATGAGCGGGTCTGCCGGGCCGTCGGGATTCTTGGCTCCGGTTACATCGCGGCCCTGCAGGCGGTCCTTGGCGTATTCCAAAGCGTTTTGGTATGCCGCATCAGCTTGCGCCAGACCCTGCATGCCGACGCCCAAGCGGGCTTCGTTCATCATCGTGAACATGGCGCGCATGCCCTTGTGCTCCTCGCCAAGAAGAAACCCGGTTGCACCATCATAGTTCATCACACAGGTGGAATTGCCGTGGATGCCCATTTTTTCTTCGATCTTACCAACCGAAACGCCGTTGCGCTCGCCCGGAGATCCGTCGTCGTTAACCATGAATTTGGGCACGATGAACAGGGACACGCCCTTGATGCCATCTGGGCCGCCGGTGATCTTGGCAAGAACCAGATGGATCACGTTGTCGGACATGTCGTGGTCGCCGGCGGAGATAAAGATCTTCTGACCCGTTATCTTGTAGGATCCATCCGCCTGCGGTTCCGCTTTGGTGCGCATCAGGCCAAGATCCGTTCCACAGTGCGGCTCTGTCAGGTTCATGGTACCGGTCCAGTCGCAGGCGACCATCTTGGGCAGATAGGTGTCCTTCTGAGCGTCGGTGCCATGCGCCAAGATGGCCGAAGCCGCGCCATGGGTCAGGCCTTGGTACATGGTAAAGGCCTGGTTTGATGCCGAGAACATCTCGCCGACCGCGGTTCCCAGCACGTAAGGCATATTCTGACCGCCGTATTCCTCGGGCATGTCGAGCCCGGTCCAGCCGCCTTCCTTCATCTGTTCAAAGGCGTCCTTGAACCCTGTGGGCGTATAGACAACACCGTTTTCCAGCCTACAGCCCTCGGTATCGCCCACAATGTTAAGCGGGTGCAGCACATTCGTGGCGATCTTGCCGGCTTCTTCGAGAACGGCTCCGGTGAATTCCGGTTCCAGATCCGAGTACCCGGGAATGTCCGAGGCGGAAATATTCAGGACATCGTGCAGGACAAATTGGGTGTCTTTGGTCGGTGCATTGTAAATCGGCATCGGAGGCTCCCTGGACTTTGATACCTAGTTTGGATGCGGTAGGTCGCCAGTTACTCGGCGGCCTTCTTGTCTTCGTTCATCGAGCTGATGATCTTTTCACCCCAGCTCAACTGTTCGCGCAGATCGTCGATGGCCTGTGTCAGCTCATCCTGCTGTGCTTCCATATCGGCAAGGCGTTCCTTGGCGATCTCATAGGTTTTGGCCAACTGCGTCTGCTGCTGGTCACCCATGTGATAGAGATCAAGAAGCTGGCGGATCTGTTCGAGGCTAAAGCCGAAACGCTTACCGCGCAGGATTAGCTTCAAGCGTGCCCTGTCGCGCTTGGTAAACAGGCGTTTCTGGCCCTCGCGGATCGGAAACAGCAGTTCCTTGGACTCGTAGAAACGCAGGGTGCGCGGTGTCACGTCATACGCGTCGCACATCTGTCGGATCGTTTTAAGATCTTCGGTCATGGTCTCATCACTCTATTGCACCTGTCGACTTGCCGGTCAGGTGCGATCTGCTGGACGCGTTTACAACACCTGATTGACGTTTACGTAAGTTGAACGTCACGTCAAAAGAGCTTTGACGTGGGATCATCGCTGAATCGAATGGGGGAGCACCATTCTCACCAGCAATGGCGCCGTTATATCAGTATGGATTACCGTACGTCACCTGCCACCTTGGTCTCTGGCCGGATATCAGAAGGAATCGGCAGGATCACCGTGTCGACGACGGGCTAACAGCCGAAAGCGCGGCTGGCGAATTTGGTTCAAAGTTTCTGAAGCGTGGCTTTTGTCGCGTCGCGCAAGGTGGAGAGTTCGTTCATGGCCTCGTCCAGCTGACTGCGCTGAATTTCCAGTTCCTTCATCTGGCGGTCGGCCATTTCGAGAAATGTTTCCATTTGCGCACGGTTGCCTTCGTCCTCATAGATCAGCAGCCACTGCCGGATCTCTTCCAGGGAAAATCCGAATTTTCGTCCGCGCAGGATCAGTTTCATCCGAGCGCGTTCCCGTGCACCGTAAAACCGGGAGCGTCCTTCGCGGTCGGGCTGGAGGAGTTCGATATACTCATAATATCTGAGCGTCCGCGGTGTAACGTCGAACTCCGCGCACATTTCTTTGAATGACAGACGTTGATCAGACATCGGCAAGTCTCCTCGTTTTGCAAACTAGGGCGTGTGCCAAACGAGCGCAACAGCCGGTCTTGCCCTTTCCGTGAAAGGTTGACCATAAAGGTTCAGGCCCGTCCGGAAGTGACATTGAATGGACAGGGTCGGAAAGGCTGGCTGAGGCGAACCCGATGATCGACAAGAAGAAACTGGCGCGGCAATTCATCGAGGCCATTCCCCATGCCTCCGCATTGGGGTTGTCGCTTGATGAAATCGGTAATGGCGAGGCCTCGATGACCTTGCCGTATAGTGAGGCCCTTGTCGGAGACCCCGAAACCGGCGTCATCCACGGCGGCGCGGTTTCGGCAATGATGGATACATGCTGTGGTGCGGCTGTAATGAGCCACCCCAAGGCGCCCGGCGGGACTGCCACAATAGACCTGCGCATCGATTATCTTCGCGCAGCGACTCCAGGTCAGACCGTGCATACCAAGGCGACTTGCTATCATGTTACCCGAAACGTGGCATTTGTTCGGGCGGTTGCCACCGACGATGACACAGAACATCCGGTCGCCACGGCTTCGGGCGCATTTACCATGGAGGCGAGGTTTTGAGCAGGAAACGTCCGGAGCCAATGCAGGTGGTCAAACAGCGGCGCGATGCAGCGCTGGCCGCGATGGTCGAAGGTGTGCCTTTCATTCGTTTTCTCGACATCAGTTTCGATCGCCGGGGCGACGAACTGACCGGCGTTCTCAACTTCAAGGACGACCACATCGGCAATCCGATGCTGCCAGCCATTCATGGAGGCGTGACGGCCGCCTTTCTCGAGGTCACATCCATCATAACGCTGGGCTGGTCCAACTTGTTTCCCCGCATCGAATCCGGCGAGATCGATGCGGATGCCGTCGCTGACGGAAAATTGCCGCGTCTGCCCAAGACTATTGATTTTACTGTAGACTACTTGCGTTCCGGCCTGCCTCGTGACGCCTATGCGAGGGCCACGATTTCGCGGGCAGGGCGTCGTTATGCTTCGGTACACGTGGCCGCGTGGCAGGATCACCATGACAAACTGTTTGCGCAGGCAACAGGGCATTTCTTGATGCCACCACCGGAGGAAGACGGCGATGGCTGACAGCCACTCGCCGGTGACACATCGGCGGGTTCTCAAGATCGCCGTACCCATTGTTCTTGCCAATGTCACAGTGCCAATACTGGGCGCGGTCGATACCGGCGTCGTGGGCCAGATCGGTTCTGCTGCACCGATCGGTGCGGTTGGGCTGGGGGCGATGATCCTGTCGGCCGTGTACTGGATTTTTGGCTTTCTGCGCATGGGCACGGTCGGGCTGACCAGCCAGGCCCGCGGGGCAGGTGACGACGCCGAGGTCGCAGCCCTGCTGAGCCGGGCATTGCTGATTGGCGCCGCGGGAGGCGTGGCGCTGATCCTGTTGAAGGTCCCTTTGTTCTGGGGTGCATTTCAGGTTTCGCCGGCCACGGCTGAGGTCGAACAGCTGACCCGGGGCTATATGGGTATCCGTATCTGGTCTGCCCCCGCGGCCATTGCCCTCTATGGCATCACCGGATGGTTGATCGCGCAGGAACGCGCGCGCGCTGTTCTGGCTTTGCAGCTGTGGATGAACGGGCTGAACATCAGCTTGGACCTGTGGTTCGTGATGGGGCTGGGCTGGGGCGTGCAGGGTGTTGCCATTGCCACCTTCCTTGCCGAATGGAGCGGGCTGGCACTTGGCCTGTGGTTCTGTCGCGGAGTTCGCCGCACCCCGGAGTGGCGCAACTGGGCACGGATCTTCGATGTCGAGCGGCTGCGTCACATCATGGCAGTAAACCGGGACATCCTGATCCGCTCGATGCTTCTCGAGGCGGTGTTTGTCTCGTTCATGTTTGTTGGGTCCGGCTTTGGTGATGTGACGCTGGCCGCCAATCAAGTTTTGTTGCAGTTTCTCCTGATTACGGCCTTTGCAATGGACGGTTTTGCTTTTGCTGCCGAGGCGCTGGTTGGGCACGCCTACGGCGCGCGCCGGCGCACCGAGTTGCGGCAGGCGGCATGGGTCAGCAGCCTTTGGGGGCTGGCGGTCGTTGTCACTCTGGCCCTTGGCTTTGCCATCGCCGGAGGCTGGGTGGTGGCCATCATGGCCAAGTCAGAGCCCGTGCGTGCGACAGCAGCCGTTTACCTTCCCTACATGGTGGTTGCGCCGCTTGCTGGCTGGGCTGCGTGGATGCTGGACGGCATCTTCATCGGAGCCACAGCCACGCGGGATATGCGCAACATGATGGCTGTCAGCTTTCTGATCTATCTCGCGGCGGCCGTGACTTTGGTTCCGCTTCTGGGCAATCACGGCCTTTGGTTGGCGTTGCTTCTCAGCTTCCTTTCCCGGGGCATAACACTGGCGCTGCGCTATCCTGCACTGGAAGCGCGAGCCGGCGGCTGAGCCGGTTCACCTGATCGGCTCGTAGGCCCCTCAGAGCAGCGCCTTCAGCGCTTCGGGAGGGCGACCGATGACGGCTTTGCCGTCCTTCTGCGCCAAGGGGCGTTCAATCAGCGCCGGATGTTCGGCCATTGCGTTCAGCAATATGTCGTCGCTGCTGTCGCGTGACAGGCCCAATTCCTTGAAGAGCTTGTCCTTGTTGCGCATCATTTGAGCAGCGGGTGGCTTGCCAAGCGCGGTGTGCGCGGCCGCCAGTTCGGTCCGGTTCGGCGCATCTTCAAGATACTTTCGAACTGTCACCTCGGCGCCGGCATCCTGCAGCAGGGCCAGTCCCTGACGTGATTTCGAACAACGGGGATTGTGCCAAAACTCGATCACAGCCATTCCTCTCTCTTGCTTCCGACCGCCTCGCCGACCGACGTGAACCCGTCGCGCTGAAGCAGATCATCCAAGTCCCGCACGATACGCGGCACCATCGACAAACCGCCATAAACCAGCGCCGTATACAACTGCACCGCACCCGCGCCGGCACAGATTTTTGCATAGGCTTGTGCGCCGCTGCTTACCCCACCCACTCCGATCAGAGGTATCTGGCTGTCGGTGAGTTTGCTGAGCCGGGCCAGAATCCGGGTGGAACGATCGAACAGGGGTGCACCGGACAGGCCTCCGGCCTCCTCAGCGTGACGGCTTTTCAACCCTTTGCGCGACAGCGTCGTGTTGGTTGCGATCACTGCGTCAACACCGCTCTCCATCGCCACCTCGGCCACGTCTTCCAGTTCCGAAAGTTCAAGATCAGGAGCGATCTTGAGAAACACCGGTATCCGCCGAGTGAGCGTGTCGCGCGTTTCGATCACCCCTGCCAACAGCCCCGAAAGAGCGGCCTTACCCTGCAGATCCCGCAATTTTTCGGTGTTCGGGGATGAAACATTTACAGTGGCGAAATCCAGATCCTTCGCGCAGCAGGCAAGAACCTTGGCGAAATCCGCCGGGCGGTCCGCGCTGTCCTTGTTGGCGCCTAGGTTCAATCCGATCACGCCTTCTTTTGGACGCCGGGACAGACGCGCCCCGATGGCTTCCATGCCTTCGTTGTTAAAGCCGAACCGGTTGATCGCGGCTTTGTCTTCAGTCAGGCGGAACAGGCGCGGCTTTGGGTTGCCGAGTTGAGGGCGCGGTGTGGCAGCACCCACTTCGATGAACCCGAAGCCGCTTTGCACGAGCGGCTCAAGTGCTTCGGCGTTCTTGTCGAAACCGGCCGCAAGGCCAAGCGGATTCGACAGTTGAAGACCGGCGATGCTGGTTTTGAGCCGGGTCGATGTTACCGGTCCTGGGGTCGCTGTGAGGCCTGCCTTGAGCGCCTTCATTGCCAAGCCATGCGCCGTTTCTGGATCTACCCGGTGCAGGGCCGCGAGGCCGATACGCTCAACGAAATTCATGCCAGATCCTCCGGGAACTGATGGGCGCCGTCGACCAGCGGCAGGGGCTTGGCCCACAGCACATCCTGTAGTCGGAGCGGGCCATAAAGGTGGGGAAACAGGTCACCGCCGCGTGACACCTCCCATTTCAGAGCCTCGCCCAGAGAACCGGCATCCAACGCCAGCAAGGTCAGCCCCTCGGCTCCGGTGAAATGCCTGGCTGCGGTTTCCGCAGCCTGTTCGGCCGTCGAGAAGTGCACAAAGCCATCGGCCAGGTCGACCGGCGCACCGTTTGATTGTCCTTCGGAACGAAGCGCAGACCATTCGTTTGCGCGCAGAATTTTGTAGATCAGCATGCCGGGGTCATGCCGATTAGCTGCCGCAAGATCAAGCGCCAATCCCTTTGACAAATGCGGAATGTGCGGCGCAGGATCGTTGAATAACAAAATAAGGGAGATATTGATGCTGACACGATTGCTGACCGCTTCTGCGGCACTTGCGCTTACAGCAGGGATGGCCGCGGCCGAATACAAGTTAACAATTCTGCACACCAACGATTTTCATTCCCGGTTCGAGCCGATCAGCAAATATGACAGCGGCTGCAAGCCGGAGGACAACACCGAAGGCAAGTGTTTTGGCGGCACCGCGCGTCTGGTCACTGCAATCGACGAGGCCCGTGCTCGAGCCGGAAACTCGATCCTCGTGGACGGGGGCGACCAGTTCCAGGGCACGCTGTTCTACACTTATTACAAGGGTAAGGTTGCCGCCGAGATGATGAACAAGCTCGGCTATGACGCGATGACCGTGGGCAACCATGAGTTCGACGACGGCCCCGAAGTCCTGCGAGGGTTTATGGATGCTGTCGACTTCCCTGTGCTCATGTCGAATGCCGATATCAGTGCAGAGAAACATCTTGCTGACAAACTGCTCAAGTCGACAGTAATCGAGATCGGCGGTCAAAAACTGGGCCTGATCGGCCTGACACCGCAGGATACCGATGAGCTTGCCTCGCCTGGTCCGAACATCACATTTGGCGATCCGGTGCCGGCTGTGCAGGCCGAAGTCGACCGCCTAACGGCGGAAGGTGTGAACAAGATCATCGTGCTGAGCCATTCAGGCTATGGCGTGGACAAGCGGGTTGCCGCTGAAACCACTGGTGTCGACGTGATCGTCGGCGGTCATTCCAACACGTATTTGTCGAATGTCTCAGAAAAGGCCGTCGGGCCTTATCCGACTGTCGAGAACGGAGTGCAGATCGTTCAGGCCTACGCCTACGGCAAGTTCCTCGGCGAGTTGAACGTAACCTTCGACGACGATGGGAATGTTACTGCTGCCTCGGGTGAACCACTGGTGATGGATGCCTCGGTGGCAGAGGACGAAACCACCGTTTCGCGTATTGCCGAACTTTCCATGCCACTCGATGAAATCCGCAACAAGGTGGTTGCCAGCGCTGCGTCTCCCATTCAGGGAGAACGGGATGTCTGCCGGGTGCAGGAATGTGCGATGGGCAATCTCGTGGCGGATGCGATGCTTGACCGTGTCGCGGATCAGGGGGTGACGATTGCATTTGCAAACTCGGGCGGCCTGCGGGCGTCGATCGACGCCGGTGAGGTGACCATGGGTGAGGTGCTGACGGTCCTGCCGTTCCAGAACACATTGTCGACCTTCGAGATTTCCGGGCAGGGGCTGATCGATGCCTTGGAGAACGGTGTCAGTCAGGTCGAAGACGTCAAGGGACGCTTTCCGCAGGTGGCTGGCCTGACCTTCACATGGGATCCATCGGTTGCACCCAATGAGGGCCGGATCCAGGAAGTCATGGTCGCCAGCGAAGACGGGTTTGCACCGATCGATCCGTCGGCCACCTATATGGTCGTTACCAATGACTATGTGCGCAACGGCGGTGATGGCTACAAGGTGTTCTCGGGAGATGACAAGAACGCCTATGATTTCGGCCCGGATCTTGCCGATGTAACGGCCGAATACCTTGCCGCGAATGCACCGTATCAGCCTTACACGGACGGGCGCATCAAGCAGAAGTAGTCAGAACTGTTACCAATAAATGAAGGCAGGGCAGCGAACGCCCTGCCTTTTTCTGTTCAGGTCATCTGGTTCTTTGGATCAGAGATTCGGCCACAGTTCGGGATCCAGCCCATCCACAAGCGGTGCAAGCATCTCGGCGTGCTGTTTCCAACCTCCGACTGACCTTGTGTGAACCTGCTGCCGCAACTGAGTAACGCTCATGGTCAGAACCTGTTCGACATTCTCGTTCGGGCGGGTCATCGGCGCTTCCCATTCCAGATCGCAATATTCTGCGAGGCTCTGGCTGTGCGAATAGATATCCGAGACCAGATCTTCGTAGGCAAGTGTCATCATCCGACCGGGGAACACCGAGTTCCAGTGCCGCATCAACTGTGCAAACAGATTGAAACGATGTGCCATCCATTTGAGGTCATTGATGTAGGAATGACCGCCATCGCCAAAGTTCGATTTCCACATTGAGAGGGCCACGTCGCGGGGATCGCGGGTAATGCTTATGATGCGCGCGTCTGGGTAGGCCGACAGCAGGAAGCCGACAAACCGATAGTTGTCGGGCATCTTGTCAACATAAGCCTGCGTTCCCGGCGGAAGCTCGGGCAGCAACGCCTGATCGCTCGCAACGAATTCCCGCATCTTCTCGGCATCGAAAGGCACGTCTCTTTCGATAAGCGGTTTCAGCAGTTTGTTAGTCGCCGACCGTTCGCCAAGCCCTTTGACCTTGGAATTGGCGCCGAGGACCGCCTCGGTCAGGGTTGTTCCGGACCGTGGAAGACCAAGCACATAGATCGGGCGTGGACCGGACGGCATGTCTTCCAGAGCGGGGGAGGTCCCATCAAACCGCGCCATGATCTTCTTGGCGTGTTCGGTATCCTGAACGGGATCATAGGGAATCTGCCGCGCCATGATCCGCTTGCCGCTGCGCCAAGCGTCTTCAGCGTCTTCGGTCCGTTTGTTCTGGTTCAGAACCCGGCCGAGTGCAAAGAACAATTGCGCGCTTTCGCTGGATTTGGGGGAATGCGCTGCCAGGGCTTGTTTGATCTGCGGCTCGAGGGCCGCATTTTCCTCACCGCTTTGCATGGCGACCAGCCGTTCCAGCGCGGCGGCATGGATCGGATCAGCTTCCAAGGTGGTTTGAAACCCGAGACGGGCCTCTTCGGTGTTTCCAAGTGCAAGATGCTGGGTCGCCAGCCAGTATCGGCTGCTGACATTCGCGGGATCAAGCGCGACCGCCCGCTCAAGCGCTTCAAGCGCCTCCTGATGCATCATGTGCTGCGACAGAGGAAGGCTGGCATTGAGCAGGATTTCAGCATCATTCGGCGCCAGACGCAGGGCTTCGCGGAAACACTCAAGCGCTTCGACGATCTGTCCCAGCTGCGACAGAATCAAACCACGCAGATTGTGGGCTTGGGCAAAGACTGGGTTCATTTCCAGTGTCTTTTCTACCGCTTCCAGCGCACCGTCGGGATCGGCACATTCAAAGCGCGCAAGCCCCAACATGTGCCACGCCTGGGCGTCTTGCGGCGTTCTGGTCACCAGTTTGTTCAGCATGCGATTTGCCTTTTCGTACTGCTTCAGGAAGAGCAGCGTCTGGGCAAGGTTCTTTCGGGCGTCGTGAAACTCCGGCTCCAGTTTCAGAGCTTTCTGAAAAAAGGGCACAGCCTTGTGATGTTCGTTTTGGCTGGCAAGTGCGATTCCGGCGAGATTGGGAAAAACCGGGTGCTGCTTGTGTCGTTTCATTGCCGATTTTGCGGTTTTCAATGCGGCGTTGTGCCGGCCTTGCCGCAGCTGGTCGGTGGTGATCTGGAAGTCGGACTGAATGCTCATGGGATTTGGTTAAGCGAAACCGGGCAAACTGCGCAAGTGACTGCCGCTTGCTCCGGGGAAAAAACCACATGAAACTTTCGATCCTGCTGCTAATCTCTAAACTCTCGGGAAAAAAACCGGCCTTGCCGATGAAAACGACAGGATAGACAAACGCGATGTGCGGAAGATTTTCTGTCACCTTGCCAAATGACGCTATGGCGCAACTCTTTGCGGCACAACCGGCGAATGCCTTGCCGCGGGTTCCGAACTTCAATGTTTGTCCCACAAATGCGGTGCATGTGGTTCGGTCCGGCGAGACCGGTCGGCAGCTGCTGCCTATGCGCTGGGGGTTCTTGCCGCATTGGTACAAAACTGAAAACGGCGGGCCGTTGCTGATCAACGCGCGCGCCGAAACTCTTGCAGAGAAACCTGCGTTCCGCGCCGCCTGCCGCGATCGACGATGTCTTTTGGTAGCAACGGGGTTCTATGAATGGACGAAGGATGCCGAGGGAAACCGGATGCCTTGGTACATCCACCGTCGGGACGGCGCGCCGATTGCGTTTGCCGGGATTTGGCAAAACTGGGGTAAGGACGACCCCAATCCGACCTGCGCAGTGGTTACGACCGCCGCCAACCTGACCTTGTCGGCAATCCATCACCGGATGCCGCTGATCCTTGAACCCGACGATTGGCCGCTTTGGCTGGGCGAAGCGGGCAAGGGTGCTGCGGCCCTTATGGTGCCGGGAAACGAAGAGGTTCTGGCGTTTCATCGCGTGGCGCGCGACGTGAACTCGAACCGGGCATCGGGCGCGCAACTTATCGAACCGCTCCCCGCCTGAAGCAGTTCATTTCCATCGCGGGCCCTGCCGCGACTTTCCCTTCCTTTTCTCACGGGGTAGATCTCGGCCATGCCGATTGAATACAAAACTCTGCCTCAGGTGTTGGCGCATGGGTTCGATACCGTCATCGACGTCCGCAGCCCGGCCGAATATGCAGAAGATCATCTGCCCGGTGCGATCAGCCTGCCGGTGCTGTCGAACGAAGAACGCGCCGAAGTCGGCACTATCTATGTGCAGCAAAGCCCGTTTCTGGCGAGAAAGCTTGGTGCGGCTCTGGTGTTCCGCAATGCCGCACGCCATGTCGAAACAGCTTTACGCGACAAGGAGGGCGGATGGCAGCCATTGGTCTATTGCTGGCGCGGTGGCCAGCGATCGGGATCCTTCGCGTGGATGCTGCAGCAGATTGGGTGGCGCGCCAATGTGATCTCCGGCGGCTATCGCAGCTATCGGCGGCTGGTGAACCGATACCTATATGACGATCCTCTGCCGCATCGGGTGATTGCACTTGACGGGTATACAGGAACCGCCAAAACAGAACTTCTGCATGTTTTGTCCGGGCGGGGTGTGCAGGTCGTTGATCTGGAAGGATTGGCCAATCACCGGGGATCGCTGCTGGGAGAGCAGCCGGGCGGGCAACCAACGCAAAAGTCTTTTGAGAGCAGACTGGCGCAGGCTTTTTGTGCTTTGGATCCGGCGCGACCGGTTCTGGTTGAGGCGGAATCAAGCAAGATTGGTGAACGTATTCTGCCACCTTCGCTGTGGACTGCGCTGTGTCATGCGCCGCGGATCGAAGTTGCCGCTCCGATCGAAGCGCGCACCGAATATCTGACGCGTGCATATGACGACATACTGTCGGACGCAGAGCGGCTGGAAGATCGCCTGAATCCGTTGCGCCGGCACCGCAGCCACGCGGTTGTGGATGGTTGGATCGAAATGATCGCCCGCGGGGACAAGGCCGGTTTGACGCGTGCATTGATGGAGCAGCACTACGACCCGGCCTATGAAAAGTCCCGCGGTTCCCACCCGAACCCCCGGCTTGCCCGGGTCGAGGCGCAGGGGCTCGATGCCCCGAGCCTCGATGCACTGGCAGGCGAAGTCGAACGGGTGATGTCTCAGGTTTGAAGGGTGATCCGAAGGGTGTCGCCGGACAGATGGCCTATGATGGCAGCTGGATACCCGGCATCGACCAAAGCGGTGAGAAGTGAGTTTGCAGACGCGGGATCAACTGCCGCCAGCAACCCGCCGGCCGTTTGTGGATCGAACAGCAGATCATTTTTTCCGCTTTCGGCGAGATCCATTGCCAGAACCCGGTTTTCCGGAAAAATGGTGGAACGTATTCCGGCTGATGACAGGTCTTCGGCCCCGGGCAGTGTCGGGATCGCAGCCAGATCCAGAATTGCGCCGCATCCCGATGCTTCACAGAGGCCGGCCAGATGCCCTGCCAGACCAAACCCGGTTACGTCGGTCATGGCGTGGGCGTTTTGCAAATGATGAGAGGCAGCACCTTGCGGCTGCATCATGGCCTCGTAGCAGGCGGTCACGTCTTCTCCTCGTGCCTTGCCCGCCATTGCGGCGGCCATGATGACACCGGTTCCGATCGGCTTGGTCAGGATCAACGCGTCCCCGGGCTTGCCGCCGGCAAGTGTCACGGGGTCAGTGTCGCACAGTCCGGTAACGGTAAAACCGATCGTCATCTCGTCGCCCATCGAACTGTGGCCACCGACAATTGCTGCGCCGGCGTTGGACATCACTTCGTCAGCGGCCTCCATGATCTCGCGCAGGGTTCGTTCCTGAAGCGCCGGAGCCATGCGTGGCAGGATCAGAGTTGCGGTTGCAGCCTGCGGTTTGGCGGACATCGCCCAGATGTCGCCAAGCGCGTGAATTGCGGCGATGCGCGTCATCAGGACAGGGTCCGGCGTCAGGCTGCGCAGGTGGTCGGAACTGATCACCTGCCGTGTTCCGCCGGTGAGCAGCAATGCGGCGTCGTCTCCGGGCAGGGCCGTGATGTCGTCCCGGTCAGAATGTGCCAACCCGGCAAGCCCGACCCGCAGCGCATTTCGGCCCAGTTTGGCACCACACCCACCACAGAACGGTTTTTCGCCAAGCGCTTCTGGTAGCCCGTCGGCATGAACAGGGGGCACTTCCGGGCCTTCCATTGCTGGCAGATCGCGGAACTTCTGCATGAACTTGCGGTCAATTCGATCCTTCCAGCGCCACATCAGAGGCCCTGAGGGTGTCATGCCGAACCTTTCGGCCAGGGCGGATTTGCCGCCAAGCGAGATGAGTTTCAGATAGTCCGACTGCGGATTGTAGGCGCGCAATTGGCCGCCGGACAGCGCGGCGCAGATATTGTCGTAAAGGACAGGCGCCTCCCGCACAGCATAAACACCGGCCTTCGGGCGGGGGGCGTGGTCAAGATGAGCACAATCGCCCACGGCAAAAACATGGGGGTCGCTGCTGCGAAGAGTTTCGTCGACGCGAATGAACCCCTTGTGCAGATCCAGACCGGATCGCGAAACCCAGTCATATGGTCGGGCACCGGCGGCGCCAGTTACGAATTCGGCCGGTATCTGTCTGCCGTCACTCAGGTCCACGCTCCCGGCTGTGATGCAGTTGATCTCGGCTTTCTCAACCAGTTCAACACCCAGATCGATCAAGGCAGTACGCAGCTTCGCGGCGGCGGTTTCGCCTATGGCGGCAAGCGCGGTGGTATTGTCGATTAGCACGACAGAAGCCGGCCGGCCTCTGTCTTTAAGCGCATATGCCATGCCGGCGGCAATTTCGGCCCCTGCAACCCCGCCGCCGATGACAACGACGCTTGCCGGGCCGCTTTGTTCGACATACGCGGCCCAGCGGGTAGCAAATGGACCGAGCGGTTTTGCGGGAACGGCATGTTCGGCAAACCCTTGGAGCGCGGGCATGCTTGATGTGATCCCAATATTGACAGAAGCGAGGTCGAAACCAATTGCCGGTCGCCCGGGAACGAGCACCTGCCGCACGGTGAGATCAATTTCCTCGACCTCTCCGATCACCACGCGCGCGCCAGCAAATTGTGCCAGCTGGACCAGATCGATATCCAACGCTTCACGGGGGTAGTGCCCGGCGACATGGCCGGGCAGCATGCCGGAATAGGGGGCGGTTGGACCGGGATTGATGACAGTCACGCGTACGCCCGGCAAAGGCCGCATTCCCCATTTGCGAAGCACGAGCGCATGCGTGTGCCCGCCACCGACCAGAACGAGATCACGCGTGGCAGGCAGATTTGAGTGTTTCATAGGAGCCTATGGACCTCGGTCAGTGTCACGCGCTCTTTGGGTGGTTCCCGTCGCTGTCGAGTTCTTCGATGTCATGGGTTGCCCAGATACCGTCTTCGCCGGCGCGTGGCAGGGTTTCCGGCTTTTCGTGGCGATGGATGTGCGCCTTTCCAATGAAATGGGCGGTTATCGGCGCGGTCAGGAACAAGAACAGCGTGATCAGCAATTCGTGCAGTGACAGCCGCTGTTCGATCGCAATCGAATGCAGGATCGAGGCGATCAACACGCCTCCGACACCCAGAGTGGTTGCCTTGGTGGGGGCGTGCAGGCGTGACATCTGATCCTTTAGCTTGAGCAAACCGAAGGAGCCGACGAATCCGAAGATACCGGACACGACCAGAAAGAGTGAAATCAGGAGTTCTGCTGCAGCTACCATTTCTGCCTCACTCGATGATGTTGCCGCGCAGGATAAAGCGCGCATAGGCCACGGTCGAAACAAAGCCCAGCATGGCAATGATCATAGCTGCCTCAAAAAAGATCTCGGTGCCAAGGGTCAGGCCGTAGAGGATCAGCAGTGCGATAGAATTGATCACCATCGTGTCGAGCGCAAGGATCCTGTCCACCACGTCGGGTGCTGTTGCAACCTTCCAAAGGTTCATCAACAAGGCTGACCCAAAACAGAAATAGGCGAAATAGAGGGCATAGGCGATCATTCGAAAATCTCCTTCAACCGGCGCTCATAGCGATCCTTGATCTCATCCCGGACGGCGTCCGGATCCGGTGCGTCAAGACAATGAACAAGCAGGCAATGTCCCTCGGCAGACACATCCGCAGAGACGGTGCCGGGGGTCATTGTGATAGTTCCTGCCAGAACGGTGATTGCTTCGGGGCGCAGCAGATCGAGCGGGATACAGATCCATGCCGGGCTGCGCTCTTCATCACGTTTGAACAGGATGATCCGGGCCACGATGATATTGGCCATGACGATATCCCAGAGCACGATCAGAATGTACTCAACGATCATCAGCCAGTTCCGAAGCTTGGGCCGATCCGGCCAGTAGGCGCGCGTCAGGAACGGGATGACGATGCCGAGGAACAAACCGAACAGCAGCGAATTCAGGCTGGCCCGGTTGGCCAGCAGCATCCATACCAACGTCAGCAGGATCGTCAGGTGAGGATGGGGGAAAATCCGGCGAAGAAGGGTCATTTATCGCTCCTCCCCAGCACGGTATCGATATAAGCCGCAGGTTCAAAGAGTTGATCGGCGGTGGCTTCGGCATAAGACATCATCGGCCCGGCAAAGACTGTCAGGGCAACAAGTCCGCCAACCAGCATGAACACAGCAGAAAAGGCGAGGCCGGGGCTGGGTTCTGGGGCGGGGAGGGGTTTCGCCCCGCCGTCGCGATCGTGTTGTTCGTAGCCAGGTTGGTCCACCGCATCCGGATCGTGGCTTTTCCAGAAGATCAGAGATCCCGCGCGGGCAAGTCCAACTATGGTTACCAGCGAACTGATCAGGATCACGGCCCAGATCATCCACACATCGTCGGCCCCGCGCGCCGCGTCCATCACGAGCAGCTTGCCGAGGAAACCCGAGAGCGGCGGCATGCCGGCGGTGGCGATTGCGGAAAGAAAGAACACGCCAGCCACCAGCAAAGATTGCGGCATTGGTGGTCGGGGGGCAATCTCACCGCCACGCCGTTCCATCACCAGATCGGCAACGATGAAAAGAAGAGCGGCAGCCAGCGTCGAGTGCACCGTGTAATAGAGCGCCGCGGCTGCAGCCTGAGGCGTGAACAGGGAAACGGCGATCAGCAGGGTTCCCATCGAAGCAATCGCTGCAAAGGCCGCAAGCCGCCCGATTTCCCGCGCGCCCAAAATGCCGATCGCACCGACCGCGAGTGTCGCTAGCGCTGCGGGCAACAGCCAGTCGCCCACGAGCCCTTCGGTCAGGGCCACATCGGGTCCAAAAACCAGCGTGTAGATCCGCAGGATCGCGTATGCCCCAACCTTGGTCATAATGGCAAACAGGGCGGCCACAGGGAGCGGTGCGTTGGCATAGCTGGCAGGGAGCCAGAAATGTAGCGGCAGGACTGCGGCCTTGATCGCAAAGACCAGCAGGAGCAAGACAGCCCCGACCCGCAGCAATGCGGTGTCTTCAGCCGGAAGCTCTGCAACCCGGACTGCAAGATCGGCCATGTTCAGCGTGCCAGTCACCGCATAGAGCGTTCCCAGTGCGAACAGGAAAAGAGTGGATCCCAGCAGGTTGTAGACAACGTATTGCACGCCAGCCCGTAACCGGACGGCACCGCCTCCGTGGATCATCAACCCGTAAGACGCAATGAGCAGAACCTCGAAGAAGACAAACAGGTTGAATGCGTCGCCGGTCAAAAAGGCACCGCAGACACCCATGATCTGGAATTGCAGCAAGGCGTGAAAATGCCATCCCCGTTCATCCCAGCCCGAACCGATGGAATAGAGCACGACGGGCAGTGTCAGTGTCGCGGTCAGCAGAACCATGAGTGCCGACAGCCGGTCGAGAACCAGAACGATACCAAAGGGTGCCGGCCAGTTGCCCAACTCATAGACCTGAACGGTTCCATCGGCGGCCTGCGCCGTCAGCATCAGCGAAATCGCAAGCAGTGCCACGCTTCCGGCGACCGAAAAGATCCGCTGCAGGTCAAGGTGGTGTCGCAGCACCATGATAATGAACGGCGCCAGGATTGCCGGCAGCACGACGGGGGCGATAATCCAGTGGTTCATGATGGTTCTCCCGTCCCGTCAGAGCCTTGTTCGTCAGGGTCGGGTGTCAAATCGATCCGGTCGGTCCGCGATGACAGATAGGCGCTGAGTGCAATCATCACGATCACAGCGGTCATTCCGAACGAGATCACGATCGCGGTCAGGACCAACGCCTGCGGTAGCGGGTCGGTATAGGCGATCTTTTCGTATTTATTGTAGATCGGAGGGGCGTTTATTGCCAGCCGGCCGGTGGCGAACAAAAAGATGTTCACCGCATAGGACAGCAGAGAAACACCCATGATGACCGGGAAAGTTCGACGACGCAGCACAAGGTAGATGCCGGATGCAGTCAGAATGCCAACGGCTGTTGCGAGAAGGATTTCCATCTCAGGCCTCCTTCTCTTCTTGGTCTTTGGTCTTGTCGGGCCCCTGAGCAGTATCTTTCCCGTCGGCTTCGGCGGCCTCGTCGCGGGCTGGGTCGATGTCCATCGGATGTTCGGACACCATTCCGGGTTGCCAGGCAAAGCGGGACAGGCTTTCCAGCGCCAGCATCACCGCTCCGACGACGGCCAGGAAGACACCGAGGTCAAAGGCCATGGCGGTTGCCAGTTCGAATTCTTCGAGCGGCGGCAGATGCACATAGCCGAAATCGCTGGTCAGGAAGGGTACGCCGTTGAACCACGCGCCCATACCAGTGACCGCAGCGATGAGGACACCTGAACCAATGATGCCATGATAAGGATAGCGTTGCCGCTCAACCGCCCAGCCAAAGCCCGAGGCCATGTACTGCATGACCACGGCGATCGCTGCCACCAACCCTGCGATAAATCCGCCGCCGGGCAGGTTGTGTCCGCGGAAAAAGATGTAGGCGGCCACCATCAGCGCAATCGGCATCATTACACGGGTGGCAACCACCATCATCAGCGGATGTGCGTCGCCGGCCTGCGGAACGGGCTTTCGGTTCAGCAGATAAGCCCGGACACGGGAACTCAACACGGCTTCGGTCAGGGCAAAGATGACAAGCGCGGCGATACCCAGAACAATAATCTCGCCAAATGTGTCAAAGCCCCGGAAATCAACGAGGATCACGTTCACCACATTGGTGCCGCCACCGCCCTTGTAGGAGTTTGCGAGGTGGAAATCAGAGATCGTCGGAAAGGCGAAGTCACGGGTGAGCAGTGCAAACAGGAGCCCACCGACCCCTATGCCGCCCAGAATGGCGAGGCCGCCGTCCCGAAGCCGGCGGGTCGGACTGCTTTCAACCGGGCTTTCCTTGGGCATAAAATTCAATGCCAGCAAAAGCAGAATGATCGTCACCACTTCGACCGAGATCTGTGTCAGTGCAAGATCAGGGGCCGACAGGTAGTTGAAGGCCAGCGACACGACCAATCCGACGACACCGACAAGGACCAGCACAAGCAGGCGGTTGCGGTGGAAAGCAACCATCGAGATTGTTGCCCCGACCAGGCAGACCCAGCCCACCATCGGCAAGGGCGGAACCGGCAGCAGCTCTCGTGTCGGCGCGCCCATTGAACCGGTGGAATAGGCATAGAACGCAATTCCAAGGGTGAACGCCACAAAGATAGCTGCATAGCGAGTAACAGCGCCGTTGTGCAGCAGGTCTGTGATCCGGTTACTGGCCGCTGTGCAGGCTCCGATGACAGCATCGAAGATCTGTTTTGCCTCGGGGCGTGGCAACGCGTTCCAGATGCGTTCAAGACGCGGATGAAGGGCCAGCAACAGAACGCCGCCCAGAACAGCCACGATGGACATGTAAAGCGCCGGCGTGAATCCGTGCCAGATCTTCAGCGAATAATAAGGCAGCTTTTCGGACCCCGTGACCGCCTTGGCGGCAACCTCTACGAGAGGGCCGACAATTGCCTTGGAGAACAGGCCGATAGCGACGACCAGCACCACGAGTATTGCTGGTGACAACCACATACCGGGGCCGGGATCGTGCGGCGTGGCAGGATAATCATCGCGCTTTGGTCCAAGAAAGACGTGCGCAATGTAGCGGTAGGAATAGGCCGCTGAGAACAGCGCTCCCAGAAGGGCGAGGCCGGGAACCAGATAGTGCGAGTTCAACCATACCGTTTCGGTGGTTTCTACCAGCATCATTTCCTTGGATAGGAACCCGTTGAGCGGCGGAAGGCCCGCCATGCTGAGCGAGGCAATCGTTGCGATGGTGAACGTCACAGGCATCAGGTGCCGCAGCCCGCCCAACCTCTTGATGTCGCGGGTATGCGTCTCATGATCGACAATACCGGCGGACATGAACAATGCCGCTTTGAACGTCGCGTGGTTGATTATGTGAAACACTGCAGTCAGGGCGGCGAGCTGTGTGCCGAAGCCGAGCAGCATTGTAATCAGGCCAAGGTGACTGACCGTAGAAAACGCCAATAGTGCTTTAAGGTCGTCCTTAAAGAGCGCGATCACCGCGCCCAGCACCATTGTCACCAGCCCCGTGGTAGCCACGATGTAGAACCATTCCGGCGTGCCCGCCAGAACAGGCCACATCCGGGCCATCAGGAACAATCCCGCCTTCACCATCGTGGCCGAATGGAGGTAAGCCGAGACAGGTGTGGGCGCCGCCATCGCATGCGGCAGCCAGAAATGGAAGGGGAACTGCGCCGACTTGGTGAAACAGCCCAGAAGTATCAGAATCAACGCAGGCAGATAGAGGGGCGAGGATTGAATCAGGTCCTTTTGCTGAAGGATCACGCTCAGATCATAGCTTCCTGCAATCTGGCCCAGAATCAGCATGCCCCCGATCATGGCCAATCCGCCAGAGCCGGTTACCGCAAGCGCCATCCGGGCACCCTGACGACCCGCCGGAAGGTGTTTCCAATACCCGATAAGCAAGAATGACGACAGCGACGTCAACTCCCAGAAGACAAGCAAAAGCAATATGTTATCTGACAAAACGATTCCGACCATCGCCCCCTGAAAAAGCAGGAGATAAGAATAGAATTGCCCCATGGCGTCTTCGCGCGACAGGTAGTACCGGGCGTAGATTATGATCAGTAGCCCGATCCCAAGTATTAGTCCGGCAAACAGGAACCCCAGCCCGTCCAGCATGAAATTGGCATTCAAGCCCAGTCCGGGAAGCCAATCCAGCCGGGCGGTGATCACTTCACCCCGAAAAACCGCCGGAGCATTGACCAGCAAGCCGATCAGGGCAAGCAAGGTTACCGAACCAGCTGACGCGGCAGAAACATTGCGCCCGGCCCGGATCAGCAGTGCTGGGAAAACGGCGCCCAAGAATGGAAGGGCGGCGATCAGGAACAGGGACACTGGCGGTTCTCCGTCAAGTCAGTTCAAATCAGGCATCATGCCTTTTTAGGGATTTTTCCCGATCAGTCCAAGTATCGCAAGATCGTAAGTTGCAGAGGAAGAAAGAAATTCCGAATTTTGGGCGCGGCCGAAGACAAGGGTACTTGTTCTGACGTGTTCTTGAACAAACCGTTGCAATGAGCAGCGGAAATTCTGGTCTCATTGTGCTAGTTCCCCAAGCATACGGCGATCTGGGGAGGCACCTTGATGCGACAATACTCAATTCTGACCCGCCGAGTGTTTCTGGCCCTTGCCTGCGTTCTGGTTGTGGCGGCCGGCGCGGTCTACTTCTCTGGTCGTTACGCCTATTTCGAGACGCTGAGCCCGGACTATTCCGGTAAACAGTTGACTGTTGAGGACGCGATGCAGGGTGCCTTGTCAGGCGAAGTGATTCTTGTCGACATTCGGACACCTCGGGAATGGCGCACAACCGGGGTACCTGCCGGTGCGCATCCTCTTGACATGAGACGGCCGGATTTTGCGCAGGCGCTCGTCGCCTTGGCGGGAAACGACCTCAACCGGACCATTGCCCTGATCTGTGCCAGGGGCGTGCGGTCCGCCCGACTGGGAACCGCATTGAGCGCCGCCGGATTCTCTGACATTCGCGACGTCCCCGAAGGTATGCTGGGTTCACATTCCGGACCGGGCTGGCTTGCCGGTGGGCTGCCTGTGGTCGCTTTCAAGGAAGACGCCGGATGATCCGAACCTTTGTTTTGGCAGTCGGGCTAAGCGTTGCCGCCGAAGATGCACTGGCCGTTTGCGCTAAAGAGCCTGATCCTTGTCCCCTAGGGAATGGCGACTATCACTTGCGGCTGCCTGAAGGCGTGGAATCGCCGCCGGCGGTGATGTTCCTGCATGGAGCCGGCAGTTCGGGGGCGGCGGTCATGCGTAACTCGGCATTGGTTTCCGGTCTGCTGGAGCGGGGCTATGCGGTGATTGCTCCGACGGGCAGCAGGCAGTTTCGTCAGAGCAAGGGATATGTCTGGAATTTCTATCCTGGATGGGAAGGGCGAGACGAGCCGGGTTTTCTGGCGGAAGTGGTAAACGATGTCGCGCAAAGGTTCGGTGTCCGATCCGAGCAGGTGGTTCTCGGTGGCTTCTCGGCCGGTGGCTTCATGGTAAACTATCTTGCCTGTGCGACGCCCGGTGCATTCGCAGCCTATGCGCCAGTTGCCGGCGGGTTCTGGCGTCCGCATCCCGAGACTTGTGCCGGACCCGTGCGCCTGCTGCACACGCATGGCTGGGCCGATAAGGTTGTTCCGCTTGAGGGGCGGTTTCTCGGTGGAGGCCGTTACCAGCAGGGCGATATCTTTGCCGGGCTTGAGATTTGGCGCCGAGCGAACCAATGCCCGGACAACCGGCCGGACAATTTTCCCGGTGCAGGTGAGGCGCTGCGCCGGGAATGGACGGGATGCGCCAAAGACAGTGCGCTGGAGTTCGTTCTTTATCCGGGCGGGCACGGGATCCCTGCGGGTTGGCCGGGGATGATGCTGGACTGGTTCGAGGGACTGCCGGAGCCGAACTAGCCGACAACTCGGCGTGCACCGCGATGTCTGAAAAATGCGGCGACTGTCGGCGAGATCAGGCTGTCACGGTTTCTTACTCGGCAGGGGTGGCCGTGTGTTGCCCTTCCAGCCAGTTTCGGAGTTCGTCGCGATAGTGCCGCGCGGCCCGTGTGATGGGCGGCTCACGCATCTCGTTGCGGGTCGCCATCCAGCGCCGTGCGGGGGTGTGACCGCTCAGGGCCGAAAGGGGTATTGCCAGGGCAAGGCTCACCGCGATCGGCAACAGCCAGGCCGATACCAGCCCTGACAGGATTCCCGCCATCAAGGCCCAGCCGCTGACGGTTTCCAGCATATGCGCCACCGCCAGTGTCCGCAGCCCGTATCGGCCACCTTCGCGCATTTGCGGCGCCCAGCCCTTTTGCAGGCCCAGAACGGTGCGGAAAACGCCGATCATCTGCTGAACCATCAGGATCGGGGCATAGAGAATGGCGAGGACCAGCTCGGACAGGAACGAAATAGCAAATCGACCCGGACCGCCGAAATCAGCCAGCCGCGCTCCGGTCAGTGGTAGCGCCGCGGCGCCCAAAACCTTTGGCATCAACAGCATGGCATACATCACCACGATCAGCAGCATGTGACGCGGTTCGGTGATTTCTGGCCAAACAGGCATCAAAGGGCTGGCCTCGTTAAAGTAGGTCAGAACCGAAGCGTCTTCACCGTGGCCGATGAGCGCCCACATGATCAGCAGGGCAAACCAGATCGGCGACAGCAGATACCCGATCGCCCCATGAAACATGTGAAACCTTGATATTGATCGGAATCCGCGGGATCTGAGCAGACGCAGATGTTGCAGGTTGCCCTGACACCAGCGGCGGTCGCGCTGAATGTGATCGGTCAGAGTTGC
Organism: Primorskyibacter sp. S87; assembly: GCF_049801055.1. Classification (NCBI taxonomy): domain Bacteria; kingdom Pseudomonadati; phylum Pseudomonadota; class Alphaproteobacteria; order Rhodobacterales; family Roseobacteraceae; genus Primorskyibacter; species Primorskyibacter sp. S87. The sequence goes on from NZ_JBNAGF010000007.1 coordinate 116,623, forward strand.
CGGGGTTTCTTCGTAAGACCCACGGATGCGAGGCAGAAAGCGTACGGTCCAGCCGGCGCGTCGCAGCAGGCCCGCCTCGACGAAGTCATGGCTCATGATCAGTTGGTTCCGTCCCGAGTAGGACCGCAGATGAGGCAACCCGGCCGAATTGGCAAAAGCGCGGGTGCGAATGATTGCGTTGTGACCCCAGTAATTGCCTTCCTGACCGCACCACAGCGCCAGACCTTCGGCAAGGGCCGCGCCATAGACGCCATTGGCGAATTGCTGAGCTCGTGCGAACACCGATTTGGCACCGATCAACTGTGGAAAGCTCTGGATAAGCCCGGCACCGGGATCACGAGCCAGCGCATCCGTAAGCCGGGCAATAGCGCGGCCAGTCATCAGGCTATCAGCATCAAGCACCAGCATCGCGTCCCAATCGGCGCCCCAGCGGCGCACCCAGTCGGTGATGTTGCCAACTTTTCGGTCGGTGTTCTCGGCCCGTCGACGGTAGTAGATCCGAAGGTCCGGCGTCAGCGAGGCGCGCAGGGCTTCGATGCTGGCCTGTTCCTGTGCGGCGATGGCCGGATCTCGTGTGTCGGAAAGAACGAACATAGCATAGTCATGCTGTCCCCCTCTGGCTCGTAATTCCTCCAACATCGAACGCGCGTTTCCGAGCACATACCATGGAACCTCGTTGTGCACCGGCATCAGCAATGCCACCCGCAAGGAGTCAGTTCGACCCCGGTCCGGGCGCGATGGCTGACGGCTGAGAGAAACGATGCCGAGACACACCGTGCTCACAGTGAAACTGATCCAAAAAAAGTTGAAGGCGATAAGTGTGAGCAGGACAGCTTCGGTCCAGCTTATTCCGCCGCCTGAAAACCAGTCGCGCATGAGCCAGAACAAACCGCCGGTGGCGGCAATCGCCGGGGCAAACGCCAGCAATCTCCACAGCCCCGGCCTGCCCGAAGAAGGAGATCCGGGCGCCAGCTGGTCGTGGAAATCCGCGGCAAAATCCTGCTCGGGCATCGCCAGCGGGGCCTCGGGCGGCATGATGTGCAGATCTGGGCTCATGCCGTCCACCGATAAAGCCAGACTTCGGAAGCGGCTGCGCCGTCTTTGCGCAGCTGGGCCCGTAATTCCACGTGGTCGCGCTCGGCCGGATCAAAACCGAATGCCAGCCGCATGCCACCGGTATCGGGGTTGCGTTGCAGCACACCCTGTGTGACTTCGGCGTGAGGCGATTGAACATAGATTGCCATCGCATCGGGCCCGTCGTCGAATACCGGGTTGGCTTCGAACTCCACGATGGCAAGGCGTCCCTTTCCGAAAGTATGGGCGCCCATGGAGCTCTCGATCACACGGGGCAGATCGGTGCGGTGGGGCTCTTCCCCCCACGTCAGACGGTAAGAGAGGTTGACCATCTCGCCAGCGGCAAACGGGGCTGCCGGACGCCAATAGGCGACGATGTTGTCGTAGATTTCCTTGTCGGCCGGGATTTCGACCAGTGTAACCGTCCCTTTACCCCAGTCGCCCAATGGTTCGACCCACAGGCCAGGGCGTTTGTGATAGACGGCTTCGAGATCGTTGAAATCCGAAAATGCCCGTGCGCGCTGCATCAGGCCGAATCCGCGCGGGTTTTCATCCACGAAATGCGACAGTTGCAAGGTTTTTGGGTTGGCCAGCGGGCGCCACAGGATTTCTCCTGCGCCGTTTGCGACCTGCAGCCCGTCACTGTCATGCACCGCAGGGCGAAAATCATCAAAACGCGTGCGATTGGTTGCGTCGAACAGGAACATCGACGTCAGCGGCCCGATCCCCACGTTGTCCAGCTCTTCTCGCGGAAAGAGCGTGGCCTCGACATTCATCACGCAATCTTCGCCGGCGGTAATGTCGAACCGGTAAGCGCCGGTAACCGATGGGCTGTCCAGCAAGGCATGAACCACCATGTTGGTCTGGCCTGTTGCCGGGCGTTCTAGCCAAAAACGGATGAAATCCGGAAACTCTTCGCCGCGCGGGTCGCCGGTGCGGATGGCCAGCCCGCGGGCAGACAGGCCGTAGGCTTCGTGCAATCCAATGGCACGAAAGTAGCTGGCCCCCTGAAAGACGCAGAACTCGTCAGTTTTGCCCGGCCGGTGCATTTCGGTCCGCAGGCGCAACCCGGAGAAACCCAAAGTATCGTCCACGGGCAAATGCGGGACTTCCTTGCCTTTGTCGAACATTGCAAGGTCAAACCCAACGGGCCGTGCCTGTCCGTCCTCTACCTCGAACACCTTGACGGCATGGGGGAAGTAGAGGCCCGGTGTAAAAAAATCCACGTTGAAGGGCGTGGGCGTTTCATACCAGAGCGCCTTATCGAGTCGAAACCGGATCGAACGGTATTCCTCATAAGTCAGATCCTGCCACGCCTGCGGCACCTTTGGGCGCTCGGCATAGGGGCGGGACGCGAGATCGCGGGCTTCGGCCACGACCAAATCCCGGTCAAACGGCATGGATGCAGCCGTTGCCGATCCGGATCCGGGCAGAGCGGGCAACAAGGCAAGTGCCGAAGCAGAAGTCAGGAAACGGCGACGCGACAGGCTCACTTCCTGGCCCTCCAAGGCTGAGATTTGAACCAGGCAGCTGTGTGCGCGACACAGATGATCATGGCAAATCCGATGAGGTTTGCCGCCAGCACCGGCCAGAATTCGCGGCCCGTTTGATCAAGCGCGACACCAATCAGGCGCGCGGCGGCCATGGAAAACACAAAAACTGCAAGAGACTGCTGACCAACCTTGATGATCTGTGCCAGCACAAACTCCCATATTTGCGACAACAGCCCCGACCCGCTGGCCTTGAGCCGGGCGCCCTTGGGGCCTGCAGCCACCCAGCCGAGATAGGCCAGAGACAGGAAATGCAGGTATCGAAGCAGGCCGAACTCGGTTTTGTTCCGAAGCCCTTCGGTCAGCGGCCAGACCTTGCGGATCTGCGCGGCAACATCTGGGTTCCATGCGTCAATCCAGAGGAACACTTTCCACGACCCGAAAGGGGCAGACAGCACGACAAACGCCGCTGAGATCCAAATCAGGGTCTTTGAAACCGGCGGGGCCGGAATCCAACCCCTCATGAAACCGAACCCGGTAAAGAACAGAAGTTGCCAGCCGAACGGGTTGAAGAACCATTGCCGCTCGGACCAAGGTTCGGCAGGCAACGCCAGTGCACCTGTTTGCGCCACCGCCCAGATCGCTACGGAGGTTGCTGCCACGGCCCAAAAACTCAGCCCGGACAAAGCCATGAACAGCGGCATAAGCGCCAGAACCACAAGATACATCGGCAGGATGTCAAAGTAGTTTGGCACATAAGTCAGCGTGAACAGGCCGACTATCTGCGGAATCGGATCGTTGAAGAAGTGCTGCAAATTCAGAGAGTTCACATACGTTTTTTCAAACATCCCCGAAAGATCCAGCGCTGCCATCGACATCGCCACGAAGAAGAACAGGCAGATATGCGCCCAATAGACCTGCCAGACCCGGTACACCACTCGTGCAGTGCCCATCCTCCAGCCTTGCCGGGCAAAACAACCGCCAAAGGCAATGGCCGACGCCATCCCCGAACAGAAAACAAAGATCTCGGTCGCGTCCGAATAGCCAAAGCGCGCCGGGATCCATTTTGCCCAAGGATCGCTGGGAATGTGGGCGATCAGGATGATGAACATCGCAATGCCGCGATAAAAATCAAGGCGCGGATCGCGCACGCGTCCCTGTGCCTGCACTTGGGCAGGAGATCGGCTCACGCTCGAGCCTGTTCCAAAATCACTTGCGGGCGAAGTGGTCGCCATTCTTTCCTCGGTCTTTCAACGGTTGTGGCTATGCTGACATGTGCGCGGCGGCTTCATTCAGCCGGAACACTGCAGATATCGCTGCCGCTGCCGCGCCCGGCCTGAATCAACGCCCTGCGCCGGCTGGCATAGTTGTCCTCGCGGCCGCCGCGTTTCTGGCGGCGGTCGTCAAGTATTTCTTCGACGGCGTCAAGCCGTCCCGCACGCAATCCGGCATCGATGGTAATCCGCTCGAACACGTCGCGCTGGGCATGACTACCGCCAGCGGCCTGCATATGCGGCCGGGACAGCGCAAGATGCTTAAAGGCCTCGTCAAAATTTCCGTCTCCGAACGCGACCAATCCTTCGGCAGCAGAGGCTCCGGGTGATGCCATGCGTTCCGCCATGTCGCCGGAGCCGGATTCGGCATCGCTATGAATGCGACGCAACATCGTCACCGCCGCTTCGTCGCGCCGCTGTCCAGTCAGCGCCAGCAAATAATGAAGGTCGGCAAAAATCAGGCTTCCATCTTCGGTGCGCGCGGCGCTCAGATCGGCCAATTCTTCCCAGCGGTTGCCGACATTCACCCCGTCCAACTCCAGACGCATCAGCAGCGAAGCCGCATTCGAAATGTCCCGGTAGTCATCGGTCCGGTCCTTCCGGATCTCGGTGTCATATAGATCCAATACCCGGTCGACCTGACCGAGATCCAAATGCATCAGCGCCTTGTGCCACCAAACGTGGTAACGGAAGTTGTTGCAATGCGCCCATGCGTCTTCACGGCCGGCCAGCCAGTCCAACCCGGTTTTTGCATTTCCGGTCATGTCGTGCACATGGGCCACGGCATGCAAACCCCAGGCGTCGTCCGAAACCATCCAAAGCGCCTGCCGGCCCGCGATTTCTGCTTTGTCATAGGCCCCGGTCTCTTCGAGGGCGAATGCGTGACATCCCAACAGGTAGCCCCGACCCGGATGATCAGGTGCATAAGACGGCATGACACGTTCGATCGACCGGCGCATTCCCGAGCAATCGCCCAAAACGAACCGGGTGGCATGGGACAGCTTCATTGCCAGCGTATCTTCGGGATGAACGCGGAGGATGTGCTCGAAACACTGAACCGAATGTGTGGGCTGTCCGTCGAGCCAGAACCGGAGCGCATCGATATAAAGCTGTTCCCGAACACTGATGCCACCCTGAGCCGCTGTCTGTGCTGAAACGAGAGCCTCGCGGGCGACCTCCAGCACTTCGCGCCGACCAAGCAAAACAGTGAACAGGCCCTTTACCGCGTGTCCGAGCGCGAACTCCGGTTCAGCCGTCAGAGCGGCTGCGAGATGTTCCGGCGTGACCGCGGCATGGGCCATGAAGCCCAGAAGAACACCGTTCCATGCCTCCGCCCCTTCGGCCGTATGCAGGCTGTTCATCTGTCCGAATAGGTCTTGTTTCATCCTCTGGTCCATTCCCTGTGTGGAACCCGCCTCTTGCGTGGTCTGTCCTGACCATATTTGACGGAAACAACAGATACGACGCCGCTCACGAGGTGGTGAAGGGGTGTGTAGGGAAAAGTGTGGAAAATCGCCGATTTACGGAAATGTTTCAGGCGGGTTTCCGCGCCCGGCGACAAAGTGTTTCAGTCTTCGAACGGGTCGTTGGATCCAAGCACGTCCTGGGTATCGGCTCCGAACTCCGGGGGCGGTCGGCGATACGTGACGGGGGTGCGCGACAGTTTCAGCGGGTTGCCGATCAGCTCGACTTGGCCGGGCGCAGCCTGCATCGCGAACCGCATACCCCGCGCGGCCACCTGATCGCTATCAAAGACCTGATCGAGTTGCTGAACCGGCCCAACCGGAACCTTCTTTTCTTCGAGCCCGGCGATCACCTCGGTCATCGACAGCGCTGCAAGCGCAGGCCGCAGCACGGCGTTCAGCGCATCCCGGTTTTCCAATCTGTCCGGGTTTCTGGCAAACCGGGGATCATCCGCCAGCTCCTCCAGTCCGAGAAACTGACAGAACCGCTGGAACTGTCCGTCATTTCCCACCGCGATGATCACGTGCCCGTCGGAGGTTTCGTAAACATCGTAGGGAACGATGTTGGGATGTCCGTTGCCGCGCCGCTGGGGGACCTGTCCTGACGTGAGATAATTCACGCCCTCACTGATCAGCCAGCCGATTTGTGAATCGACGAGGGCAAGATCGATGTGTTGGCCTTCTCCGGTCTGATCCCGATGGCGCAAGGCAGCGAGAATTCCGACAGTCGCGTACATTCCACACATGACATCGGCAATCCCGACTCCGACCTTCATCGGAGCACCGTCTGCCGCACCAGTCAGGGACATGATGCCGCCATAGCCCTGCGCCATAAGATCATAACCCGGTTTTGAGGCGTTGGGACCGGTCTGGCCATATCCCGAGATGGAACAATATACGAGGCGCGGGAACTTCTGAGACAAGGTGGCATAGTCCAGCCCGTATTTTGCCAGCCCGCCCGGTTTGAAATTCTCGATCAGGATGTCCGCGTGCGCCGCGAGGCGCAGGATTTCGGCCTGACCTTCGGCAGAGGCGATATCCAGCGCAACCGATTTCTTGTTGCGGTTGGAGGACATGAAATAGGCAGACAGATCCGACCGATTGCCGTCTTTGTCCTGCACGTAGGGTGGGCCCCATTGGCGGGTATCATCACCCTCGGTAGAGGGGTTTTCGACCTTTATGACGCTGGCCCCCAAATCCCCCAGAAGCTGGGTGCAGGTGGGCCCGGCCAAAATACGGCTCAGGTCCAGCACTTTGACGCCGCTCAGGGCTCCCTCAGATCCGGCCATCATATCCTCCCGGTTCAATCTCGGCAGCGATCACAGAAAAACGGTCGGCCTGCAATGCCTCTTGTAACGCTTCGCGCAATTCCTTGCGGTTGCGAACCGTGTGTCCATGACCCCCGAGGGCGCGGCCGAGCGCGGCAAAGTCATGGCGGGCAAAGTCGACACCGCGATTTGTCATTTGACGTTGACGTTGTTTGAGTTCGATCAGCGCGAGGGACGCGTCAACATAAACAAGGAAAATCGCATTTCCGCCCAACTCGGCGGCGGTCGACAGTTCCCCGGCCACCATCAGAAAGCCTGCGTCGCCGGAAAAGCTGATAACCGGGCGGTCCGGTTCAGCGAATTTCAACCCTATCGCCATCGGTACGGCGCAACCCATCGTGCAAAGCGCCGACGACTGGATCAGTCCGCGCGGTTCGGGGGTGCGCCACATTTGCGATAGCAGGATACGATGCGCGCCGCTGTCAGCACTGGCCAGCGTGTCGTCTGGCAGAACCGCCCGGGCTTCGGCGATAACACCGGCTGGACCCCAGTCATCGTCATCCGGAAATGCCTGGGCCAAAGCGGTGCGGGCCGCTTGCGGCTCGCCGTCGGGCCAAGTCGCTCGCCCGGGGATGCCTTTGGCCATCGCCTCCAGCGTGGCGCCGGTATCTGCAACAAAATTCAAACCGGCCTGATGCATATAGTGGTCGTTTGGGACTGCGGATATGTCGATTACCCGCTGTCTGCCCGGATCCCATGCTTCGCGCCAGCCCGGCCGCATTTCTATGGGATCATAGCCGAGGCACAGGATCAGGTCTGCATCCGCCACCAACGGCAGCAGATGTCTGTCGGCCAAAGGCGACAGTCCCACACCGCCGAGGCAGAGAGCATGATCCTCAGGAACGATGCCCTTGGCCTTGTAGGTGGTTACAAAGGGGATGCCAAAATGTTCCAGAAAGGCCCGGACAACCCGATGAGATCCGTCCGAGAGCACATCAAGACCGATTATCGCAAACGGGCGCCGGGTTTCGCCCAGCCAATCCCGGGCCTGCTCGAGTTGCGATCCCTGCGGCAGGACCGGAGCAGCAGGTGTCAACCGGCGCAGACGCGGCGGCGCCACGGGCGCATCGGCAACCGAGATTGGCACATCAATGTGAACCGGCCCGGGTCGGGATTGTGTCGCCAGCGAAACCGCCTTGTCGGCCACAATGTCAGCCCCGTCGACCGAAAGACGAAAGCTGCCTTTGGTGATCGGGCGGAAAACCTGTTCGTGATCCATTACTTGATGGGTGTAGGTCAGGGCTTCGTCGGCGTCGACGCAGCCGGTCAACACGACCATTGGCACCCTGTCCTGAAGCGCGTTGGCCACGACGTTCACGCCATTCATTGCTCCGGGGCCCAGCGTTGCCACAAGGATCGCGGGGGCCCCGTCGCGGTGATGGACAGCTTCGGCCATGAAACCGGCCGCGTTCTCGTGTTTTGCCAGATGAAAGGCGATGCCCGCCTTCTCCAGCGCGTCAACGAGGGTCAACACTTCTCCGCCTGGCATACCGAAGGCGTGGCGGCATCCGGCTTCGTAGAGCCGCCGGGCCAGGAGGTCGGCTGCGCGGAGGATGGTGTCCTGCATCAAGTTCGCTCCGTTGGTCTTTCTCTGCCGAAATTGCTGAGCGCAGAGGCAGGTGCAAGCCCGATCACGCTACTGTGACGGATTGACTGCGGTTTCCGCAACCTTGCGGAACGCGTCGTCCAGTTCGCTTGCGATCCCCGCGAGCGTGTCACCACCTGCATCAAGATAGGGGGCAAAGACATGGCTTGGTCGTTTATAGGACAGGATCGCAGTTCCGTCCTTGTTTTCGGTGACATAGAACCGGATGGGAGCCTCGATCATGGCCGCCGTCGAGGTTTCCAGAACTCGAACGGCAAAATCATTGTTGAACGCGCCGATCACGCGGTTCCCGGGGATGGTGATACCGCGGTTCGCCGCCGCCTTGGTCGGGCCCGCCTGTGTCACGACGATGAGCCCGTTTGCCGTGATCGCATCTACTGTCGCGCCGACCAGTTCAGAGTAACTGAGGCCGGTTGCGTATACTGCCCATCCCGGCCGATCGGCGAGATCGGAAGCCGAAGCGCCAATGGGCGCCAGTGCAAGCAGAGTGGCGAAGGAAAAACGCAGCATTGATGGTCCTCCAGTATTGGGGTCCCTTCCGTGATGCCAGTTTTTTTGACTTCGTGGGGTCACATTCGCGTGCCCGTTTACGCAGCGTAGGATCCGGCTTAACGTTCGCGTCAACACGGAGGGATCCCTATGTCGGAAATGAATGGTGCCGAGAGCCTTGTGCACAGCTTGTTGCGCAATGATGTGGATCTTTGCTTCACCAATCCCGGTACGTCTGAAATGCATTTTGTGGCGGCGCTCGACACCATTCCGGGTATGCGGTCGGTTCTTGCCTTGCACGAAGGCACCGCGACCGGCGCGGCAGATGGGTACTGGCGATTGGCCCGGCGTCCGGCCTGCACCTTGCTGCACCTCGGGCCGGGTTTGGCCAATGGGTTGTCGAACCTGCACAACGCGCGCAAGGCCGGGTCAGGCGTGGTCAATATTGTCGGCGAACATGCGACTTCTCATCTAGAATTGGACGCTCCGTTGGCGTCGGATATCGAAGGAATCGCCAGACCGGTTTCGCATTGGGTCGAGACTTCTGGACATCCCGCTATGGTCGGTTCCGATGCCGCGCGCGCTGTGCAGGCCGCGCGCACCGAACCGGGGCAGATCGCGACACTGATCCTTCCCGGTGATACCGCATGGCCTGCGGGGGGGCAGGTGGCCGGGAAACTGGAACCGCCGGCGCCAGTGGTTGCCGAGGAGCACCTTGTGGATCAGGCTGCGAACCTGCTTCGCAGCGAGGACAGCTTGCTGTTGCTCGGAGGCGAAGCCCTTACCGAACGCAACCTGCGGCGCGCCGGTGAGATAGCGGCAAGCACCGGATGCGCGCTTTTGTCGGAATGGTCCAATGCACGCACCGAACGGGGGGCTGGCCGAGTCTGGGTCGGCCGTGTGCCTTATCCGATTGATATTGCTATAGAGACTCTGTCGCGCTTTCGGCGGATCGTGCTGTTGGGTGCACGCGCGCCAATCGGGTTCTTTGCATATCCCGACAAGCCGGCAAAACTAACCCGCCCTGACTGCGAAATCCTGACCTTGGCGGATCCCGCAGCAGATCTGGCTGGAACCCTCGAGACCCTGCATTCCGCTCTGTGCTCCGGCACCAAGCAGACCGCCCGATTGGCCGAGCGTCGGTTTGCAGGCATCCCCGTCGGAGCTCTGACACCCGAGAGCATCGGCGACGTGCTGTGCCATTCGATCCCAGAGAATGCGATCGTCGTAGATGAATCGATCACGTCGGGCCGGGTATTTGGAACCGCGACAGCTGGCGCTGCACCGCATACGTGGCTCAACAACTGCGGGGGATCAATCGGGTATTCTTTGCCAGCGGCAGTGGGTGCCGCACTGGCATGCCCCGACCGAAAGATCCTGACACTTACCGGTGATGGCAGCGGCATGTATAACCCGCAGGCAATCTGGACGATGGCGCGCGAGGGGCTCGACGTCACCATGCTGATCTTTGCCAACCGGTCCTACGAGATTTTGCGAGGTGAGCTGACCAATGTTGGAGTAGCCAATCCGGGGCCGCGCGCCATTGATATGCTGTCGCTGGATCGTCCCGCACTCGATTGGGTCGCCTTGGCCCGTTCGATGGGGGCCGAAGCCTGCAGGGTCGAAAGCAACGTAGCACTGGTCCGGGCGCTCGAAGCCGGGTTCTCCACCAAAGGGCCGGTTCTGATCGAGGCTGTTCTTTAGATCTGATCAACCGGGAAGAGGCGCGGTGCGGAACAACCTGACCTTCAATCCGCCATGCGCCACGGGCGGGCCGGTTTCAAGGAATGGCAGTCCGGTGGCCTTGGCGAGCCCGCTCTCCGATGTCACGATCCCGACACGCCACCCCGAAAAACGGTCCATCAGCACTTTGCCGAGACTTCCGTAAAGCCCATAGAGAAGCTTCTTGTTGCCTATCCGGGCCCCGTAGGGCGGGTTGACGATCACCAGACCCGGCGGGCCTTCGGGGCGCTCAAGATCCGAGAATGCGGCCTGACGAAACTCGACCAGTCCGGATACCCCGGCCCGGCTGGCATTCCCCTCGCACCCACGGATCGCGCCTGCATCCCGGTCGGATCCATAAAACTTCAGGTCGGTGTGAGCTGTAGGCACGCTATTGCGTATAGCCTCCCACTTGGTCCGATCGAAGCTGGCGAGTTGTTCAAAGGCGAAGCTCCGGCTTCGGCCCGGTAACAACCCGGCGGCAATCTCAGCCGCTTCCAGCACGAAGGTGCCTGAGCCACACATCGGGTCAAGCACAGGTTCAGTTCCGTCAAAGTCGCATTGGCGAAGGAGCAGCGCCGCCATAGTCTCGCGGAGAGGGGCCTTACCGACAAATTCCTTGTGGCCGCGCCTGTGCAGGCTTTCACCGGAGGTGTCGAGGCTGAACGTGCAGAGATCGTCTTCGATCCGCGCCTTGATCTGCAGAGGGGCGTCAGGTGCAATCTCAACACCAAGGCTTTCGCGCAGGGCGGTTTCGATACGCTGTTTCGCGGCGCCAGCGTGATAGATGCGAGACTTGCGGCACGTTACCTCTACCCGGAGTGGCACTTCGGGGCTCAGGGTTTCCTGCCAAGGAAACTTGCGGGCGCGTTTGTCGAGCTGCGCCAGATGCATGGCGCGAAAGGAACCCAGACGTACCAAAACGCGTGTCGCTCCGCGCAAGGTCAGGTTCGCGCGCCAAATCTCGGGCCAGTCGCCGCGCATCGATACGCCGCCGGGCACTTGCTTGACTGCGGAAAAACCCGCTGATCGCGCTTCATCTGCTAGGGCGGCTTCAAGACCTGGGAGGCCAACCAGAAAGATTTCGAATTCCGATGCGTGTTCCATGGCGTCTGTCTAAGTGGAGTTGGCCCGGGTTGCGAGGCTCATTCGCCTGTCAATCCGCCACAGAGACCAGAAAGCCCTGCAGCGTTGCCGGATCGATTGGCTTGTGGAGCAGCGGCACACCCAATTCCCGTGCCTCGTGCAGAAGCTCGGGATTGCGGTTGGCCGAAATCAGGCATGCGGGAAGAGGGCCGCAGCGTTGTCGAAGTCGACGGATTGCGCCGGATCCTTCGCTTCCGCCATCCAGCTGCATGTCGGCTACGATCACATCAGGCGCCACGCCGATTTCGTCCAACAGCGCGAGCGCTTCGCTCTCGGTTTCACTTGGCAGGACGTTCACCCCCCACTTTTCCATTGTCAAAGTGAGTGCGTCCCGCAGATCGGTATCGTTTTCGATCAACAGAACTATCAGATTGTGCAGTTTGCCGCCTGAAATCTCGCTGTTTTCGCGGTCTCTGCCGCCTGTTTCGGCATCTGCGACATCTTCCTTGGATGCGCGGGGTACGTCCACCCGGAATACCGATCCGCGGCCGACCTCTGAAGTGAGCGCCAGAGGATGGCGCAGCAACGCGCAGGCCCGATCAACGATAGCTAATCCCAATCCCATCCCATCTGCGGCGCTGGCCGAGGCGTTCAGTCGCTGAAACTCGCCGAAGATCGTTTCTTGCTCGCTTTCAGCAATGCCGGGGCCGGTATCCCAGACCTCCACCCGCACGGTGCGGCCCCGCTGTCGGGCACCGACCAGAACCCGGCCCTCGTCGGTGTAACGGATGGCATTCATCATCAGATTTTGGAGAACCCGGCGCAGATAGGTTGCATCGCTGCGCACCAGGGCCCCGGTGGGCAGAACGCGAAAATCCAGCTGTTTGGCTTCGGCCATCGGACGCAACTCGTCCCGCAACTGTCGCAAAATCAGGTCGAGGCTTACCGTCGTCACGTGAACGCTGGCTTGACCGGAATCCAGTTTGGAGATGTCCAGCAGAGCCGACAGGATGTTTTCGACGCTTTGCAGCGCGGCTGAAGCCCGGCCCACCACAGTACGGGCTTGCGCATCCTGCACTTCCGGCTCCAGCGACGCGACATAGAGTTTGGCCGCCGAGAGGGGTTGCAGAAGGTCATGCGAGGCAGCCGCCACAAACCGAGTTTTTGAGGCATTGGCCCGTTCTGCTTCCGACAGGGCGTCTTCCAGTTCGAGTGTCCGCTCCAGCACGCGTTGTTCCAGGGTTTCTTTTGCCTCAGCCATGGCGCGAATAGCCTGCCGTTCCGCCGTTACGTCGGTGAAACTGATAACAAACCCGCCATCGGGCATCTGCTGCATGAACACGGTCAGGACCAGCCCCGTGTTGCTCTGGATTTCAAAGGATAGCGGGGCGCGCTTACCGTCCAAGCTGGGCCAGGCTTCGATCTGCTGGTGAGAAACTTCGCCGATGAATCGGTAATCGTTCTGCATTCGGTCGAGAATGGTGCTGAAACGGCTTCCGATGTGAAATCGCCCAACCGGAATGGAAAGCAACTCGCCGACTCGGCGGTTCCAGCCGACGAGATGCCCGAGGTTGTCGAAAATGCAGACGCCCTGCTTGAGATGCTCCAGCGTGGCCCGGATCAGACGCGCCTGATCGTCAAGGATCCGTTCGCGTTCCTGCCGTTCCAAGCGCATGATGTCGGTGACGTCGGTTTGCAGGATAACCGTGCCGCCGTCAGGTGTTCGACGTTCACTGACCTGAACCCAGCGCCGCCCAGTCATCCGCACGTTGAAGATGACACTGGGCTCGGCGTGATGCGCCATTCGCTGTCGGGCCCAGTCTTCGGTCGTGCTGTTTTCGGGAAGGGACAGGAACACGCTGCCGGATACGGTCTGAACGTAGTCTGAAAAGCTCAGCCCCGGGTTCAGATCCCGGCGAATGTCGGGCATGTGCATGCCAAACCGGCTGTTGCACATGACCAGCACGTCATCCGGGCTGAACAGGGCAAAGCCCTCCTGCACGGTTTCGATCGCGTTTGCCAGATTCTGGCGTGCGGCTTCGGTTTCACGATTGGCGACGGCGAGCTGAGCGTTTGACTCGTTGAGCAGTTCAAGTGCCCGCTCCAGATCACGGGTCCGCGCCCGGACTTCCTCCTCTAGCAAAACCGCGCGCTGGAACTGCGAATAGGCAAGACCAGAAGCGTTCGTATCCTGTTCAACCCTTCGCATCAGGGTTTCGACAATCTTCAGCAGCTTCTCATTTTGCCGAGGCAGGCTGTCGGAGGGGTTGATCAGAGAATGCGTCACCAGTTCACACCTCAGCCGGCGGGTAGATCGCAACCCCGGTCAGGGTCTGGTTCACATGCATAGAGTTTACCTGCTCGCCGTAGGTGCAGAACCCGACGACCCGGTTGTCTGCAAGGATCTGCGAGATTTCCCGGGTTTTCTGCTTCTGCTGTGCTTCCATCCTGCGGAGTATGCAGTCACAGGCGAGGATGATGTCTGGGCGGGCAGATGCCGATAGTCCATGCATCTCGGATTTCAGGTGTTCGACCATGTCCTGAGTATCGGCCAGCGTCAGGACCACGCCTTCGTCGATGGCGGAAAAGAACACCAAGTCTCCGTTTTCGGCCACACGCTGTATCGACCGAACGTGGTGCTGATCTCCGAACCTCACAACAACAGGGTGGGCCGCAAAGGTGAATGTGGTCAGTTGTTCGGAATCCTTGCCCAGCAGGCGGGCATATTCGCGCGCTGCAGGTTCGGCATTTATTTCGTGCACAATTCGCGCCGCGGGATTTGCACCGGTAACCACCATTCGCTGCTCGGTTGGAACCAGATGATCGGTTTTGAACACCTTGATCGGGCACCGCGTGCGGATTTGAACCAATACAGCGGCGTTCGTAACTGCCCGGCCACCGCAAAGGATGAAGGTCGGGCCAAAAGCCGTCCCGTCGCCTGCCGATCCGCCAAACAGTGGCACCGGGCCAAGGCTTGGTCCGAGATTGGCAACCAGTGCATCTTCCTTGAGCGAATGCCCGTCCACTAGTAACAGGGCGAATTCAGAGGCCCAGTCCGGTTCCTCTCGGATCATCTCGTTCCGGTTGCGGACGTTTTGATCGTTCAGGGCTTCCGTGTCATAGCCTGAAAGATCCGGGATTGGCAGGATCCGGGAACAGAAATGGCTGCGTGGCAGCAGTACGGCAACGATTCCACCGTCGGAATACCCCTGATCGGCAAGCTCGCCTGCCGTAGTGCAGCCGACGACCCGCGCGGGTGCAAACAGTCTGTCGGCCTCAGCCGCCAGATGATTGATGTCCTTCGTAGGCGATACGAACAGAACGACGAGATCACCAGCCCCGGCAGCAAGGTCTCGGGCAAGATCTGAGAGGGAATTGGCCGCATTCGTGCTGGCAAAAGCCGATCGCACGATTTCTCCGGCGCCGGAAAGCGCCTGGACAAGCCCATGACCCATCAGAACTCCTCCCCGGTCATCCGTCCGCGAATGGTATGCAGGTCAGGCGCGGTCTTGCAAGACGTTGTCGAAACTCGTTTCCTTGGCAATCAGGGCCGCTTGCGTCCGGCTTTGTACACCGAGTTTCCGCATGATGGCGGTGACATGCGCCTTGACCGTGGTTTCGGCGATCGACAGGTCATAGGCGATCTGCTTGTTTAGCTTTCCCTCGCAGATCAATTGCAGGATGCGGGCCTGTTGGTTCGTCAACGACGCGAGCCGGGTTGCGGCATCGTCCGGGTCTGCCGACTCCTCCCGGTCCAGCAGCACATATCCGGGTGGTATGAAACGCTGGCCCTTGCGAAGGGCCTCGAAGGCCGCGCGAAATACCTCTCGCTGGCTGTGTTTTGGCACGAAACCTGCTGCCCCGGCATGGATGGCCGAACTTATAACCCGATTGTCGGCCATCGACGAAACGACGATGATCGGAACTTTGACGACGTTTTTCAGACGGATCAGTCCTTCAAGCCCGTTTACGTCCGGCAGGTTCAGATCCAGAACGATCACATCTGGGGAGCCGTCTCCCGAGATTTTCTCAAGTGCAGAAACAAGATCGGGTGCAGTATCCGACCTGTTCAAACCGATCGTGGCCTGAAGCGTCATGGCCAGCGCGTCGCAAAAGAGCGGGTGATCATCCACGATCAGGGCCGAGTGAAATACTCTTTCGGAATGATCTGGGTGTTCGGGCATCTGGACCATGGATTGTTACGGGCGCATTCAAATTGGTTTGGTGTGAAGGCAAGCCTAACAAGGCACCGATAAGGGCACCAGACGTCGAAAAGTCGTAGCTGAGCGGGAAGGCCCGGATTACCCCTCGGCCTCGTCTATCAGTCCGCGCAACCATCGCCCAGCTAGCCATGTGGCCGGAACGCCGAGCGGTATCGCCCAGAGGATCGCCGGGAGGGGCGGCAAAGCCGGCCAGCCCAGCACCTGCCACATCAGGCCAAGCAGAAACAGGTTGATGGCAACGGTCAGGGCAACCGCCGGATAGAGCAGCAGCGCCAGTTTCCAAACCGGCCAGCGCCCGTTTTTCGGGTTGCCCTCAGGCACCCGTGCATTTCCTGACGGAGATTCGGTCGAAATCATTCTATTCCCCTGATTGCTTGAACATGGGCGGCCGTTTCATCTTCGCGCGGGTATTGTTCTCATAAATGATCAATGCGCCAGCATCGTCCGTGGGCGTCCAGGGACGCCCGGCGATACATCCAATAAGGCCGTCATTGGGGCTGTGATTGCCAGCCCGGTTCGGCAGTTGACGCATTTGTTCTGTCAGGCGGAACATGGTTTCAGCCTTTCGATTTCAGAGGCATCCCGGTCCGTCACGCGAAGCGCAGGATGTAGAATGTCATGGCCCCGGCAGACAGTTTCCGAAGGCAGCCCGAGTCTGGCATTGGCGAGACCGCGCGTTCCTTGACTTTCGTTAAGGAGGAGGGCTGCGGCTCAGCATAGCACAGAAAGAACAAAGAACTGGGGCACTTGAACAAGAGCGGCCCGCCGGAGCCCCGTCCGCGCGGACAGGAGACACACCATGGCCGACATTCCCCGCGCGAATGTAACACCTCCGGGCGCGGATCAGAAGATGTTCGCCCGTCTGTTCACCGAAGGGTTCCGCGTGTTTTTTCTGTCAGCAGGTCTGTTCGGGCTGTTTGCCGGAGCGATCTGGACATTGAGGCTGGCCGGGGTCGGCAATGGGCCGGAACTGGCGCAGTCGCCCGTGGGTTGGCACGCACATGAGATGATCTTCGGCTATGCTACGGCGGCGATCGGAGGGTTCTTTCTGACCGCTGTTCCGAACTGGACCGGAACGCCCGGCGCGAGGCGAGGGTTTCTAATGCTGTCCGCGGGCCTGTGGTTGAGCGGGCGGCTGGCCATCTGGTATAGCGGTGTATTGCCGCCGGTTTTGGTCGCAGTTCTGGATCTGGCCTTCTTACCGGTTCTGGCGGCAAAGATCCTGAGCCAGCTTGTCAAACGTCCAAAACCGCAGAACGTGATGTTTCTGCTGTTCCTGTCCTATCTCTGGGCTGCCAATCTGCTGGTGCATCTGGAGTGGACCGGTGCGACGCTAAGCACCGCAGAGACCGGTCTGCGCGCCGGACTGATCACGATCTGCGCTCTGATTTCGATCTTGGGTGGCCGTGTGACGCCCGCCTTCACTCGAAATGCGATGAAACGGGCGGGGGTGTCTGAAGAACGCTGGCCGCAAAACACCAAGCCCGTTGACAGGATGGCTCTCGGTCTGGCGGTCCTCGTGCCGCTTCTGGTTCTTGTCGGTGTGCCGGGCGTCATCGCAGGTCCCGTGGCACTCCTTTTCGGCTTCGTCCAATTCGCCCGGTTGTCCCGCTGGGGCGGCAGGTGGTGTCTGAACCAACCAATCCTCTGGTCACTGCACTTGTCGCTGGCGATGCTGGGATTGGGTCTTGTGCTCTGGGGACTGGCGGGTATCGGGATCGGGGGCGAAGTAGCCGGACTGCATGTGCTGGGTATCGGTGCGGTGGGCGGCATGACCCTGGCGGTTATGAGCCGCGCGGCGCTAGGGCATTCCGGCCGCCCGCTGATCGCGCCGCGTCCGATGGCGCTGGGCTATGCCATGATCGCAATGGCGGCGCTCATGCGCTGGGTCGGTGGTGCCCTTCCGGCGCTGTATCAACCGGCAACAGTGGCCAGCGGCCTGTTCTGGTGCGGCTCCTTCATGCTGTTTCTCTTCGCAATCTGGCCCGCTCTGACCGGGCCGCGAGTGGGTGCCGCAACCTGACACGAGACGGGACATGACGGCTGTTGATCCTCCGTTCGAACCCAACTCGGACCGCACTTTCCGGTCAATCGTTGACTTTGGCTTAGGCATCCTTTGGGCGACGCCGCGAAGTTTCTGTCCATCCTCAAAGCTGCGCCAAGAGTAGTACGATGCGTGAAGTCCTGACCAAATGCACGGCCAGCACCATTTTCAGGGCGGTCACTGCGCCTCATTTCCGCCGTGTCAATGCTGCGCAAAGAGGTCATTGAACCCGGAGCAGCAGCGACTCTGGCGGAGTGATGAAGATGGACGGTTCAATGAAACTGAAGACAGCGGTAGCTGCTGTCGCCTTCAAACATTGCGCAGGGCGGCGAATGCGATGTCGTCGCCACCGCGGCTGCAACCAATCTGCCGGTTCTGCTGAAAGAGCCGACAAGATGCTCAGACCTCGTTTCATCGCATATAGGGCCGCGCGGCTCGGCCAGCTTTGCTCCTGATCCCCTCGCAAAACTTGTTCATGCTCACTTTACGACCTGCGTCACCCTATTGCCGTGATACCGCATTGGCGGTGAGAAGCCCGCAGGCTAAGCCGCTGATACTATACGGTTTCCGAGAAATTTTTCCTGCCGCCGCCTCACTGGTGAATACCCGGTTTGCGGTTCCACCGGCACGGTTCGCCAGTCAAAGCCGTTGAAACCTAACACCCGACAGGTTCATCCGCGTAAATCCGTTCTCTTGCAACGGTTTGATCGCCGACAGGAAAACAGATCTTCTTGCAGACATGCCTTCGGGATTCAGTGGCTGGTCCCTTCAGAGAAGGTGATTTTGTTCCAGACATTATATTTTCCGGACGGTTTGCGCATCGGCAGGCGCTTGACTTCTTCCAACGTGGCTGCATCGTAGACAATGACAGCACCATCATCTTCCCAGATCGAAACCAGCGCGTGTTTGCCGTCACGGGTGAATTCCACATGCGCCACGGTCGCGCCCGGCTCAGGACGCAGGGTGCGTACGATCTCGAGGCTCTGCTTGTCGATCACATGCATGGCGTCCTTGTTGGGGCCAAAGAACACGTCGGCCCAGACATACGGCGAGTTTTCATGGCTGCGCATGAAAAATCCTGGCCCCTCGGTCTTGATCCGCTTGACGGTGTCCCAGCTTTCCATGTCGATCACCGAAATCACGCCATCCTTCAGATGCGGTGTGGCCATCACCGTGCTGTCCCCATGTTTCCAGGTGATGCCCGAGCCCAGATGCGGCATGCCCGGCAGGTCGAGATCCGAGACCTTCTGCCCGATCACCAGGTCAATGACCTGACCACCATCGCCCTTGCGCGAGGCGCCCATGACGTATTCATAGCTCTGATCAAAGAAGAAATCGTCGAGGTAGTCCGGCGTGGTGATCCGACGGATCGGGAAGTCGGTGTCCTGAGGCACGGGGCCTTCGATCTTCCAGTCATGGGCCAGCCCGCCTGCAAATATGTTCATGTCCGGAAATTTGGCGTAAGAGACTTCCCAGATCTCGGGCACGTCCTTGAGCGCCAACACAAAGCTCTGCCGGGGCGGCGCCTGATAGACTGCGCTGACGCGGCTGGGGGTGCCGTCCTTGCCCTTGATCTCATGCACTTCGGCCACCGACAGGTCTTCGGTGGACAGGATGGTGAGCGTATTGGGCAGGTAATTGGCCACGGCCAGCCATTTTCCATCACCGGACATGGCGATGTTGCGGCTGTTCAGGCCCGCGCGCACCCGGCCCACCTGTTTCAGCGACCAGATGTCGTATTTCTGCACCCAGCCGTCGCGCGACATGATGAAGACGAACCGCCCCTGAGGGTCGAATTTCGGCCCGCCATGCACGGCAAAGGGGGTTTCGAACCGATCCAGCACCTCGAAGGTGTCACCATCCAGAACCGAGACGTGGTGATCGCCGGTTTCCACCGCCAGTGTGATGTTCATCGGGTCGCTGTCCCAGATGGGTGCGTCGGCGGCCACATAATCCTCGTCCAGTGTGCGGCTGGCGATGATGTCGGCCTCGCCCCAGTCCGGCACCGTTTCCAGTGGTGATTTCAGCCAGCCGGCCAGTTCCTCGATGCGCAGCGGATCCAGCTCCGCCTCAAAGCCCGGCATCTGGGTGGCCACCCGCCCTTCGGCGATCACCGCCGCAATCCGCGGCCCGCGCATGCGCTTGAGGGTCTCGGGGATCAGCGCCGGACCCACCCCGCCAAGCCGGGCTTCGCCGTGGCAGTCGGCACAGAGGTCGGCATAGTCCGCCGCCGGGTCCGCCTTTGCGTTTGTCGCCAGAGCCGCGAGCGCCAGCATGCTCACCGCCGCCCCCCATTTCATTTTTTCCAAAATACTCCCGCCGGAGGCTCCCGAAGGCGCGGATAGCGCAACGCTGGCGGTTCCTGCGTTGTATTTCTCAGTAAAACCGATGTGCCGGATCATGTGATTTCCCCCGGAATGGTGTGACGGTGAGGCGGTCGGCCTCATCCACGCCAATTTCTTCATTGCTCAGGTAACAGGCCGGATCTTCGGCCCATGGGTCCCCGGTCAGTTGCAGCGCCCGGATACGAGTGTTGCCGCCGCAGACGTCCTTGAGTTTGCAGGCCCCGCAGCGGCCCTTGAGCGGGCGCGGGCGGGTGCGCAGCATGGCGAGCATCTTGTCCTCGCCGGTCCAGAGCTCGGAGAACGGCGTCTGTTTCACGTTCCCGATGGTGTAATCGGACCAGTAGGTGTCGGGATGCACGCGGCCGAGATTGTCGATGTTGGCGACCCCCAGCCCACTGGAATTGCCGCCCCAGGCGCTCAGGTGATCGCGCACATGGGCGACCCTGTCGGCATCGAAGCGGTCCTGCGCCCATTGCAGGAAATAGCCCGCATCGGCGTCGTTGTTGCCGGTCACGATATCCAGTGGATTGCCGCCCGATGCCGCCTCCCAGGCGCGGTCAAGCAGCAGGTCCAGCCCCCAGCGGGTGCGGGCATGTTCGGCGTCCTCGCCGCGGTTCTTGTCGCCGCGACCGGCATAGACCAGGTGGCTGAGGTAGAACTTGTCCACCCCTTCGTCGTCGCAGAGTTTCAGCAGGTCCGGCAGGTGGTGCTTGGTGCCCTCGGTCAGGCAGAACCGCAGCCCGACCTTGATGCCGCGTTTTTTGCATTCGCGAACCCCGCGCAGCGCATCGGCGAAAGCGCCGTCTACGCCGCGGAACCAATCATTGGTCTCGCCGATCCCGTCCAGAGATATTCCGACATAGCTGAATCCCACCTCGGCAATCCGATCGGCAACCTCGCCGTGGATCTTTGTGCCGTTGGTGGACAAGGCCAGCATGGGCACCAGCGTTCGGGCGCGGTTGGCGATCTCGAAGAAATCGAACCGGTCGAGAGGTTCCCCACCCGAGAGGATCAGGGCCGGGACGCGAAACTGGCCCAGATCCTCAAGGGTTGTCATGGCTTGCTCATTGCTGAGCTCGCCGGGGAAGGCCACATCCGCCGAAACGGTGTAGCAATGGCGGCATTTCAGGTTGCAGCGCCGGGTCAGGTTCCAGATCACCACCGGTTTCACGGGGCCGGAGCCGCGGCGGTGGCGCACCGGGGTCGGATCGACCAGCTGGTGCATGTATTCGGTGAGGCGGAACATGGTTTCAGTCTTTCTGTTTCAGGCGCAGCCCGGTCTTTTTCAGGATGCGCGTCGAATAGAGAATATCGCTGCCGGAACAGGCCGCACCCAGGAGGTCGGCGATC
Source organism: Primorskyibacter sp. S87 (assembly GCF_049801055.1). Taxonomy (NCBI): domain Bacteria; kingdom Pseudomonadati; phylum Pseudomonadota; class Alphaproteobacteria; order Rhodobacterales; family Roseobacteraceae; genus Primorskyibacter; species Primorskyibacter sp. S87. The sequence continues at coordinate 138,117 of NZ_JBNAGF010000007.1, forward strand.
TGGGCGCGCTTGGCCTCGACCTCGTTGCGGTCCGAGCCATGCACCATGGCAAACAGGTTATAGGGCCAGTCGGGCAGGGCACGCGGGCGTTCGTAGCAATGGGTGACAAAGGGCAGGGCGCCGATTTGTGCGCCCAGTTCGGCGATGCGCGAGTCCTCCACATCCCAGACGGTCATGCCGTTGGAAGTCATACCCAACTTGTAGTGATTGGGCGCAGCGGCGATCCGGCGGATCACACCGCTTCCCTTCATCGCCGCGATGCGCTCCATTACCTGATCCTCGCTCAGGCCTACCTCTTCTGCCACGGCGGCAAAGGGGGCGGGCACCAGCGGCAATCCGCCCTGAAGGGCGGTGATGATGCTGCGGTCTGTGGCGTCCAGTGTCATGCGGCAACCCGAAATCCGATGAAGAATTCCTGCAATTTGGGAAATTGAAGCACCTTGTGCCCGGTTTCCCGTTCGATGGAGTCAGCGGCGACCTGGATTCCCTCGGGCGTTTCGGTTGCCAGAACGAACCACATGTTCAGCCGGTGACTGCGTTCATAATTATGCGCCACTTCTGCATGTTCATTGACTTTGGTCATGATCGCTTCGAATTGGTGCTCCGGAACCGCCATCGCGCAAAGGCAAAACGCCCCACCCATCGCAGCAGCGTCGAAGAAAGGGCCAAAGCGGGTGATCACCCGGTCCGAGTTCATCTTCTGCAACCGTTCCAGCAGGTCATTTTCGGAAATCCCAATTTCTTCGGCCACGGCAGCATAGGGATGCGAAGTCAAGGGCAGGTCGTCCTGCATTCGATTCAGGATTGCGCGATCGGTTGCATCCAGCGGGCTCATGCGGCCACCTCCTTCGCTTGAATCAATGCGCCGGTCTGCTTGAAACAGCGTGTTGAGAACAGAACCTTGTGCCGCGCCCCGACCAGTTCCGGCAGTTCTGCCGCACCGGAGAGAACCTCGCGCGCCTCCTTGCGAGATCGGGCATGAATCATCGAATACAGGCGATAGGGCCAGACACCCTCGACCGGCCGACGTTCGTAGCACAGGGTAACGCCGGGGTGGTCGGCGAGGGCCGGTCCGGCGCGGTCGATCTGTTCAGGGGAAAGATCCCACACGACCATGGCATTTGCCGACCACCCCAGAGCCCTGTGCCGAACGATGACGCCGAGGCGCGAGATGATGCCGGCATCATGCAGAACACGAACGCGGCTAATCACGTGTTCCTCTTCGCGGTTCACCGATCGGGCCATTGCGGCAAACGGATCTGCCACAAGCGGCAGTCCGGTGCTCAGAGTTTGCAACAGATCTCGGTCACCATCTTGCATGACTGAACGATCCACCTTGCGGGCGCCCGGTACGCGTCGCGATCTGCCGGACATGCGGAAGCCGAGATCCACGTTGAACGGGCGCACCAGCCGCAGGTCAAGAACCCGCAACCCAGTCTTGTGACCGATCCGCGACAGCGTGCCATTGACATGTTCGCGATCGGGCCCGGTGGCCACGAACCACAGGTTCCAGTCGTCTTCGCGCTGGTAATTGTGATTCACACCCGGTTCCGCGTCGATCATCGCGGCGATCTCCTCCAGACGATCTTCGGGCGCAGCCACGGCCGCCAGTGTGCTTGCCGACACGGCGCCGGGCGCGATGGTGGCACCCACTCGCGTTATCCGCCCGGCCGCACGCATGCGGGCAAGCCGGTCGATCACGTCGCCCTCGCTCAGCTCGAGCTTTTCGGCCAGAACCTGAAACGGACGCCCGGTGACGGGAAAATCACGCTGCCAATCGTCCAGAAGGGCGCGGTCGATGGGATCGGAAATATGGCACATCGCTCACAGCCCCGTTCTGTGTGCACGGGCAGTGAAAAAAATGCCGGAGGGGCTGTCCGCATCTATTTCTCGCAATTTTTCAAATGTTTGCGTGTCGTAGACCATGACTTTGTTGGCGTCGCGGACGCTCAGCCAAACCTCGTGCCCGCGCGGAGTGAATTCCATGTGCAGCACGGCCGGGCCGGGTTTGAACTCGTGAATGATTTCCTTGCTGACACTGTCAATCACCTGGATTGTGTCGTTGAGCGGGTGTGCGAAATTCACCCAGACCTGCCGCCCGTCGGGCCGCGCCATTGCAAAGACCGGCTGTCCGTGGGTCTTGGTTCGGCCGGTTTCCGAAAGCGTGTCGGCGTCGACCCAGAGAACCTCGTGATGGCCCACTGCTGGCAGAACGAATTCACCGCCGGTATGCGCCCAGCCTTCCAGATGGGGCATCTTGTAGACAGGCATCTCCTCTTGCCCGCGGCCATAGTTGGGCAGCACGCGGATCGGTTCCGGGGTTTCTGACCACAGATCCAGCGCGGTCAGCCCGTCTTCACCGAACAGCCCGGTGATATAGGTGCGGCCATTTGCGGTGATCAGCGCGTCATAGGGGTTCTTACCCATGTCAGCGATTTTGGTGATCTGGGGCTCACCCGTCGAAAAGTCAGCGATCCAGGTCTCGCCGGTATCCCACATGGTGAACACGAACCGGCCGCCGGGCGCATCAACCAACCCGATCGTCTTGCTGTCGGTCGGGATGTCGGCAACCATCTCCAGTGTGTCCGCATCGAACACGCGCACGCCGCCGGGTTCGTAGTTCGACACCGCAACGAGCTTTCCGTCATCCGAGATCGCTCCGCCGATAGCGTTACCTGCCTGGACGACACGGTTAGCGATTTGCCTTGTCACGATATCGACCTTTGTCAGACCACCATCGCGACCGAACACATATGCAAAGCGTTCATCGGGCGAATAGACCAACGAGGCATGGGACAGATCGCCCAACCCTTCGATCCGCGCCAGAGCAGCGCGGTCGGACTGGTCGACCAGCAGGACCGAGCCTTTGGCCCGTTCGATCACCAACCCCAGATCGCCGGTTGCCGCGGGTTCGGCATGTGCTGCGGTCACCATGAGAGTTGCCGCAAGGCCAAGGACGAGATTTTTCATTGTGCCTCCAGGTTCAGAAGGTATCGGGCGATCCATTCGGCCTCGGCGTCACTCATCAGCGGCCGCCAAGGCGGCATGGCGGTGTCGGGAATGCCGTCAAGGATCACCGATTTGAGCACATCGGGCTCATAATGTGACAGGCTTTCGGGCCGCAGGTCGGGGCCCAGTCCGCCCTTGAGGGACAGCCCGTGACACGAGCCGCAATCCTGATGCACAAGGCGTTTCAGGCCGTTGGTATCGAGCGGTTCAGCCGCCAGAGCCGGTGTGGCCGCCGCAACCGCAAATGCAAAGGCAGCGCGGATCGTCCAGCGGGTCAGATCGGTGCCGCTGGCAGATGCCGATGGTCCCTTGCGGGTGCGGTGGCCGGGGCTATGCATGGGCCTGCACTTGGTCCAGCAGATCTGCAACTGGCTGATCCTGATAGAGCGATACAACCCTTCCAATGATGAACAGGGTGGGAGTGGTCAGACCTGCATCGCGCACATCCGTTGCCAGCCGGTCTAGCCGCGACACCATTCGGAACTCATCGGGTGTGGTCGCTTTGCCCACGGCCAGAACGGGCGTCCCGCCGGGCAGGTTTTCTGTCATCAGGCCGATGGCGATCTGGCCGATATTGGCCACGCCCATATAGACGACCAGCGTAGACTCCGGATCTGCCAGCCGTTTCCAGTCGAGATCCAGCACCTTGTCGGCCTGACGGTGGCCAGTGACATACTGGACCGAAGTTGCCAGACCGCGATGGGTCAGAGGCACTCCGGTCGAGCAGGAGGCGCCCTGTGCTGCCGTGATTCCCGGCGCATAGGCGACGGCAACGCCGTGACCCATAAGATAGGCCGCTTCCTCGGAACCGCGGCCGAAAATCATCGGGTCGCCGCCCTTGAGGCGCGCCACGGTGTGACCCGCGCGTGCCTGTTCCAACAGGATTTCGTTGATCCGGTCCTGTGGAACGGTGTGGCATTTGGGTGCTTTGCCGACCGGGATCAACCTCGCTCCTTCGGTATGCATGGAAAGGATTTCGTCCGAGACCAGACGATCGTAAACCACCACATCGGCCTCGCGAAGCATCCGCAGGGCGCGCACCGTCATCAACTCGGGGTCACCCGGTCCGGCGCCGATCAGAAAAACCTTACCGCTCATGAGCCAACTCGCTTGTTCTGAATGTCGTAAAAACCCGGTTTTCCAAGCCATCTGTGCGACTTGAAATCTTAGCGAAAACAGTGTTTTGCTGGCAATTCGGGTGTGTCATAGCGAGAGAGTGGCCCAATCGCCACACAGCCTCCTTGACTTTCGTTAAGAAGCGCGGGAATTGCTCCCGCGCTTCTCCTACTTGCCTGCAATCTGCCTCGGCTCAGGGGTCGACTGTGATCATTCCGATCATGTTCTGGGTTTCCCAATGCGGCCCGCAAAGGTAGTCAACCGGGCCAGGAGCGATGAAGGTCATCTCCACGGTTTCCTCCGGAAAAATCCGATCGCTTTCCGGTTCACTGCCATCCTTCAGAAGAACACTGTGGCTGGTGCGTTTGTCCACATTCACCCAGCGCACCGTGGTGCCGACTTTGACGGTCAGCGCGGCGGGGCAGAAACTGTATTTGTACATCAATACGATTTCCGCATCCTCCACAGCTTCGGAGGCCGATCCGAACAACTCGACGTAGCGCTCTTCCGCTTCGGCGCAAAGAGCAGCGGCTTCGTCGTCCGCGGCCAGTCCGGGCGTAGCGATAATCAGCAGCAGAGCAGCGGGAAGAAGGCTATGGGTCTTCATTGTCCAACACTCCTTTTCAGGATGGAAAGGGGCCGGATCTACCGGCCCCCTTTTCGTTATTGTCCGACCACGTTCACGGTGGCAGTTTCGTCATCCAGCGCAAGGCTGGTGTCGAGCGTCACATGGTGGAACCGTGCCGCGGCATAGTCGTCGTGGATCGCAAAGCCGACCGTATAAGTCTGACCGGCTTCCAGTGGCACGTCACCGGGGGCGCCGTTGGCCAGAGGCCGCGAGAACACCACGGTCCACATGCCGGCGGCCAAGTTGGCAGAGGCTGCCATTTCGCCTTCGTTCACGATCCGCTGTTCCAGAAGATACCCATTGCTGGAGCTTCCATCCGCATAGACGCGCATCAGGTCGAGGATGGTGCCATCGGCGAGGTACTGCTCGATCTCGGCTTCGGCCTTGAGCTGGTCCCAGCCGCCCAGAGCCTTGCCGCGACGCCCCTTGACTTCAACCTTGGTCCGGCTTTCGGACAGATACTTGGTCACAGTGCCTTCGGCGGTCAGGCGCCCTGCGACATCTGCATTCGCGGCAATCGCTTCGGCGCCCGGATCAAAGGGCATAAAGGTGTTATCGGCGTGGCAAGAAGCCCAGCAGCCAGCCTGTTCACCGAGTTCGATACCAGCGCCGGTGATCATCATGGCGACCTTGATCTGGTTGTCAGGATCCATTTTACCTCCATCGACGAACGGGGCAGGGGAGTGACCAGCATCCGGCCATTGCAGACGAACGTAGAGGGTCTCTCCGTCATGGGCGGCCTGAACGGTCGCGTCGATGACGCCGCGCTTGCCGGGGATCGGCGTCGGTTCCAGTTCACCACCTGCAACAATCTTGTTGCCGATCGTGTCCAGTTCCTTGGCGTGACAAGTCGAACAGGCATCGCCGCCTTTGGTCAGCGGACGGGCACCGCCGTGCATTTTGCCATTCTGCACCCATTCAAACGAGGCCTGACCGGGATAGAACAGCTTCAGATCTGCGCTGGCGACAGAGTTCCAGTCGATTCCCGCTGCCACATCTTCGCCGCCGCCTGCGCCAGAGGCAGGAGTGGCTTCGCCATTGGCTTTGGCACGTTCTTCGGCCACAGCTGCATCCACGGCGAATGCGATCTGTGCCTGAACCGATTCCTGCTGCGCCTGTTTGGCGGCTTTCTCGGCCTCGGCCTCGGCGGCCTCCTTGGCTTCGACGCGCTCGAGGCTCACCAGATATTCCGGCGGGATCGGGCGGGCGAATGCAGGGTTCGGAGCTTCGAGCTCTTCAAGATACTCTTCGGCAGCACGATCACGCAGGTTCGAGTGCGCAATACCTTTGTGACAGTCGATGCAGGTCTGTCCGACTTCCATCGCGTTCAGGTGCTGCTGGCGCGCACGGGGTTTCTGGAATTCGGGCATCATCGATTCGAAATCGTGGCAGTTTCTGCATTCGATCGAATCTGTGGATTTCATCCTTTCCCATTCGTTCATCGCCAGATGGAGGCGTTTCTTGTCGAACTTTTCCGGTGTGTTGATGGTGCCGACCATCTTGCCCCACAGCTCTCGGGATGCTTTGATCTTGCGGATCATCTTGTGGGTCCAGTCCTTCGGCACATGGCAGTCGGAACAGACCGCTCCCACACCGGACCGGTTCACGTCGTGAATGGTGCCTTTGTATTCTTCATACACATATTCGCGCATCTCATGGCACGACAGGCAGAATTTCTCGGTGTTCGTGGCTTCCATTGCGGTGTTGAACCCGCCCCAGAAGATGATGCCTGCGGCAAAAGCACCGGCAATCCCGGCAACGGGCATTCCCCACAGGAAATACCGGCGCCAGATCGGTTTTTTCTTATCCGTTTCGGACTGGGTCATATCCAGGCTCCGTTTTTGTCTCGTCTGGCCTCAGGTAGTCAGGCCCATGGATTTGGCTGATTGGTGACCGGGAGCTGTGTCCCGAAAAACAGGAAGAGGGCGGGCGAGCAGCCCGCCCTCTCCGAATTCACGCAACCGATCCGTCAGGTGACGTGGTTCGAACGGTTGTAGACGTTGAACTTGCCAGTCGGGGCGTAGAGACCCTTCACCCGGCCGATTTCTTCAAGCGTCTTGGCGTCGTAGATTACCATTTCGCCGTTCGGCTCTTTCGAAGTTGCACGGTTCCACTTGGAAACCCAGACCTCGGTGCCATCCTTGTTGAACTCGAAGTGAACGGCGACGTTGCCTTCCTCTTCGGTGATCTGGATGGTTTTAACGATCTCACCGGTCTCTTTCGAGATGACCTGAACGGACTGCTGCACTTCGGGTTCGGGGTGCTTGGTCTGGTCAGCCCAGATGTAGTCCGAATTCGGGTGCGTCCGGATGAACAGGCCTGCGCCGTCGGTTTCAACTTCGTAGCAGGTCTTCCATGCTGCGTCCGGATGACCTTCGGGGTCGTTACCCCAGACGGTCACGGTGCCTTCGCCGAGGTGGGTCGTACCGGCAACCGGACCACAGTTCGGGTCCATCCAGTTGGCGCCCGGGCCGGGGTGCGGCAGCGGTGCGGTGTCGATCATGGCCTCCAGCTTGTGGTCCTTGGTGTCGACAACAACCATCTTGTTCGACGCGTTTGCGGCGATCTGGAAGTACCGGCCTGTCGGGTCGAAGAACCCGTCATGCAGGAACTTGGCCGAGTTGATCTTGTCGATCCGCAGGTTGTCGAGATCGGTGTAATCGACCTGCCACAGCTGGCCGAGTTCTTTCACGGCAACGATCCAGGTCGGCTCGTTCGGGGTGGTGTAGATTGCGGCCACACGGGCTTCTTCCACATAGTCGCCGTCCACGTTCACGCCGCGGGTCGAAACGACCTTGACCGGTTCCATGGTTTGTGCATCGACAATGGCAAAGTGCGGAGGCCAGTAGGCGCCGCCGATGACGTATTTACCGTCGCCGGATACAGCCACGTCGCGGGCGTCATAGCCAATGGAAACTTCGGAAACCAGCATCTTGTCCGGCGTCTGCCAGAGATCGATCTTGGTCATCTTGCCGTCGCGGCCCATGGTGTACCAGAAGCGGCCCGGGTTTTCCGGTTCTTCCAGCTTGTGGTGCTCGGAGGCCTTAAGCACGTGCACCGCGTAACCGGTCGGAATGTGCGCCAGCACTTCCTTGGTGTCGCCGTCAATCACGGCTACCTTACCTACGTCACGCTCGATAACGACGAAGAAGTTTTCCCAGTTGCGGCCATGCAGCGGCTCGGTCGGGTAATCTTCGGGCTCAACATAAACCTTGCGGGTCTGTCTCATCTGCTCGAGCGACATTTCCGGCGGCTTCGGCGGCTCCATCATGATGTAGGTTGCCATATCGCGGATCTGATCCTCGGTCATGATGTCCGAGAAGTTGTTCATCCCGCCTTCGGTGCCCCAGGCAATGATTTTTTCAAGACGCTCTTGGCCGAGTTTCAAGGTGCCGGATACGGTCATGGTGCCGTCGGCATTCTTGACTTTCACTTCCGGCTCGAGGCTCTTGCCGGTGGCGCCTTTCCGCAGGACGCCGTGGCAGCCCGCGCACCGTTCAAAGTAAAGTTGTTTGGATGCTTCGAACGCTTCTTCGCTCAATTGAGGCCCTTCGGCAAAGGCCGGTGCGGCAACGCTGCCCAGCAGCATTGCCAAACCAACCCCTAAAGCGCGGCCGGTTTTGTTGTAGCTGATTCCAAGTGACATGATCACTCTCCAATATGCGTGGTGAGGCAAGGCGGAGACTGAGACACTCAGAGGTCGCGCTCCTTGACCAAAGTCAACGAGAGAGACAGAAACCGATCGGATCGAGACGCCGCACGCACCTGAAAAACTTGACTTTTTGATGCAACTTACGTGGTTCTTCTGCAGGTCGGATCTCCGCCGGGTTCGCTGATCCAAGATGATCTGAATCTTCGGGACATGCGTATGGCGGCAGGTTCGCAGCACCAGTTCTAGGGGTGGCAGCAGTCTTTGTCATACAATCGTCGAGCGACCGGAGTCAGGCCCATCCGAACCAGGATTTTGGCCTGATCTTTCTAGTCTGGAGATTTCTCCGCCGAATTCTTGACTTTGGTTAAGGCGTCTTGGGAGCGAGGCCGCGATGGTTCTGTTCATCCTCAACGCTGCGCAAAGGAGAGCGCGATGCGCGAAGTCATGACCAAAAGCATGGCCCGCAACATATTTTATGGCGGGTCACTGTTCTTCATCATCATCTTCCTGGGCCTGTCGGCCCATTCACACCGCTATATCGTCACCACCTCGACCAACGCCGAGACGCTGACGGATAGTGTCAAAGCGGGCAAACATATTTGGGAAAAACATGCCTGTGTTAACTGCCACTCGATTCTGGGTGAAGGAGCATACTTTGCCCCTGAGGTCGGGAATGTCATGGAGCGCTGGGGCGTTCTGGATGATCCCGACGGAGCCTATGAGGCGCTCAAGGTCTGGATGGAATCTCAGCCTACCGGCATCGAGGGACGCCGGCAGATGCCCCGGTTCGACCTGAGTGACGAGGAAATGCGCAATCTGAGCGACTTCCTTCTCTGGACCAACACTATCGACACTCAGGGCTGGCCGCCCAACGAGGCCGGCTAAGGAGGACGCAAAATGAAATACGAATCTCAAAAAATTGCTCTGGTCTACTTTGCTGTAGCCATGGGGCTGTTTGCGATCCAGGTGATCGGCGGACTTTTAGCAGGCTGGATCTACGTCGCTCCGAACACGCTGTCGGAATTGCTGCCGTTCAACATCGTTCGCATGTTGCACACAAACTCGCTGATCGTGTGGTTGATCCTCGGTTTCTTTGGCGCCGCTTACTTCCTGATACCGGAAGAGGCGGAGCGTGAAATCCATTCGACCAAGCTGGCTTACATCCAGCTCGCGATTCTGGTGCTTGGCACGCTTGGCGTCGTCGTCACCTATGTCTTCAACCTGTTCGAAGGCAACTTCCTGCTGGGCAAGGAAGGCCGCGAGTTCCTTGAACAACCCAAATGGGTCAAAGCAGGTATTGTCGTTGCCGCGCTGATCTTCCTCTACAACGTCTCGATGACGGTTCTGAAGGGCAAGAAGACGGCGATCACCAATATCCTGCTTCTCGGCCTGTGGGGACTGGCATTGCTGTTCCTGTTTGCCTTCTACAATCCGTCCAACCTCGCGCTGGACAAGCAATACTGGTGGTACGTTGTCCACCTGTGGGTTGAAGGTGTCTGGGAACTGATCATGGCGTCCATTCTGGCCTACCTGATGCTCAAGCTGACCGGTGTTGACCGTGAAGTGGTTGAGAAATGGCTGTATGTCATCGTCGCCGCGGCATTGTTCTCGGGAATCCTCGGCACCGGCCACCACTACTACTGGGTCGGCGGACCCGGCTACTGGCAGTGGATCGGCTCGATCTTCTCAAGCCTCGAAGTGATCCCCTTCTTCGGAATGATGGCTTTTGCCTTCGTCATGGTCTGGAAGGGCCGTCGTGACCACCCGAACAAGGCCGCTCTTCTGTGGTCGCTGGGCTGCGCCACGCTTGCCTTCTTCGGCGCCGGTGTCTGGGGCTTCCTGCACACGCTGCATGGGGTGAACTACTATACCCACGGTACCCAGATCACGGCCGCACACGGTCACCTAGCCTTCTTTGGCGCCTATGTTGCCCTGAACCTGGCGATCTTCAGCTATGCGATGCCAATCCTTCGCAACCGAGATCCCTACAATCAGGTTCTGAACATGGCTTCGTTCTGGCTGATGACAAGCGGCATGGTTTTCATGACCTTCGTGCTGACCTTTGCCGGCACCATCCAGACCCACCTGCAGCGCGTTCTTGGCGACTACTTCATGGACGTGCAGGACCAGGTCGCGATCTTCTATTGGATGCGCTTCGGGTCCGGGTTGGTCGTGGTGATCGGCGCACTGCTCTTCATCTACGCAATGTGGGTGCCGCGCAAAGAGGTCATTGAACCCGGCGCAGCCGAAACCCCGGCGGAGTGATGAAGATGGACGGTTCAATGAACCTGGAGACGGGGGCGGCCACCGCCCCCTTCTACCTCGCGCAGAGCGACGAATGCGATGTCTTCGCCGCCGCGCATGCGAACAACCTGCCGGTCTTGCTCAAAGGGCCGACGGGCTGTGGCAAGACCCGGTTCGTAGCCCATATGGCCGCGCAGCTTGGCCGCCCGCTTTATACGGTCGCCTGCCACGACGATCTGGCCGCTGCCGATTTGATTGGCCGGTACCTTCTGAAAGGTGGTGAAACTGTCTGGGTGGACGGGCCTCTGACCCGCGCTGTGCGCGAAGGCGCGATCTGCTATCTCGATGAAGTGGTCGAGGCGCGCAAAGACGTTACTGTTGTGCTGCACCCGCTGACAGACGACCGACGCATTCTGCCAATCGACCGCACCGGCGAAGAACTGGAAGCCGCCCCCGGCTTCATGCTGGTGGCCTCCTATAACCCTGGCTATCAGAACATTCTGAAAACCCTGAAACCTTCGACGCGCCAGCGCTTTATCTCGTTGGAATTCGATTTTCCCGCGCCGGATCTGGAAGCAAAGGTCGTCGCCGAGGAAAGCGGTCTCAGCCTTGAACGCTGCAAGCCGCTGGTGCGGCTGGCGAACAAGCTGCGCGGTCTGAAAGGGCAGGACCTTGAAGAAGGAGTCTCCACCCGGCTTGTGGTCTATGCCGCAACCCTGATCGCGCAGGGCATGTCTACCGATCGCGCCATACTGGCTGCTATGATCGAACCTCTGACTGATGACGAGGATATCAAACGCGGGCTCCTCGATCTTGTCACGGCCGTCTTTGGGTGAGGCCGGCCAATGGTCAAGATCGACTTTGAGCCATGGGAACCCGAAGAAACAATCGGGAAACTGTGGCACACCCTTGCCAGCCGCCTGGATGCACCCAAGGTGCACGATGGAGCCGGTGTCGACCTTTCAGAGGTCGGCGGGCGGCTGGCCGTTCTTTTTCGCGGGCTGGGCGGAAGTCCGAAAGTTGAAATCCGCCCGGTCTCGCCAGAACTATCCCACCACAGGCTGAGCTGGCGGCGCCGGCTGGCCACCGAAGCGGAGCTGTTGCCACGCACCAGTTTTGACGGCGAAGTACTGCGCCTGCCGGACCGTCTGGCCGTGTATCCGTCGCGAGAGGCGAATGGCGCGCTCTATGTCTGGCTCGCTGCCGCCGCTGCTCATGCCGGGGCGCGGGTTTCCGAAGATGATCCGCTCCGTGCTGATCTGAGGGCTCTGGACGCGGCCCGGGATATGGTCGAAGAGACCCTTGACGATGCGCCGGGTTTGCGCCCGCTCTACACCGAGCTGTGCAAGGGGCTGTTGCACCATCGCGCTGAACCCGATCTTCCACCGGCCGAAGCTGCCGTGGAAGCCCTTGTGCGGAATATGTTGGGCGACCCGACGCCGCTGGCGCCGGAAGTCGAACACTTGATGGGTGCACCAGAGAATTCAGCCGCGCCGCGCGGGTATCAACCTTTCCGGCCTGTGCCGTTGTGGCCTGAACTGCGCGAGGTCGGCTTTTCGGAACACCACGAGGCCGAGAGCCGCGACACTGAAGGTCCGCCCGAGGAATCAGGGGAAAAGACCCACCGCGCCCGTCGGCGCAAATCGGATCAGGCCGAGCGAAACGACAGCTTCATCCTGCACAAATTCGAGGCCATTCTCAGCTGGGCCGAGTTCCTCAATCTCAACAGGCGTGTCGACGATGATGATCCCGACAATGCCAAGAAGGCCGCGGACGATCAGGATGAGATCGGTTTGGGCCAAATTTCCAAAGCACCGCCCACACGGTTGAAACTGCATCTCGATCTTGCGCCGGAGGATGTTGACCGCGAACGCCTTTCGGGTCGCGTTCTCTACCCGGAATGGGATGTCCGGACGGGGCAGTATCTACCGGATCATGTCAACGTTCTGACCTCTGACGCGGAAATCCGCGAGGATGCGGCCGAGTTTGGCAAGGACCCTGCCACGGCCCGCCGCGTCCGGGCCGTGAAACGCCAATTCGAGGCGCTGCGGCCGGGGCGCGTGATGACCCGCGGGCATCTCGACGGCGATCAACTGGATATCGAAGCCGCAGTCCGGGCTCAGGTTGATCGACAGGCAAACGGAGAGGCAAATGAAAGGGTCTGGTTGCAATCTCGGCCCGAAGCACGCGACCTCGCTGTCTCCATCCTTCTTGATGTGAGCCGCTCCACCGAAAGTGCGGTCGCGGATCGCGCCGTGATCGACATCGAACGCGAAGCACTGGCCGCGCTGGCTTGGGGGCTCAATGCCTGTGGTGACGACTTTGCGATCCACGCCTTCAGTTCGCTGAAACGACAGCGCGTCTACGTGCAACGGTGCAAGGCCTTCGACGAACCGATGGGGACGTTGGTTGAACAACGGATCGCCTCGCTTCGCCCGGGTTTTTATACTCGGTTGGGCGCCGCCATACGGCACTGTTCGGCCGATCTGGCGACGCAGTCCCGCAAACGGCGGTTGTTGCTGGTGATTACAGATGGCAAGCCCAACGATCTCGACCATTATGAGGGGCGGCACGGCATCGAAGACACCACGATGGCTGTTCGCGAGGCCCGCCGGGCAGGCCAGTCGGTCTTTGGCGTAACCATCGACAAAACCGGGAAAAGTTGGTTTCCACGTATGTTCGGGCAGGGTGGGTTCGCGGTTATCCCGGATCCGAACCGGCTGACCATGGCCTTGCCTCAGATCTATCGGCAACTGGTCGGAGCATGAGCGACGCCTCGCTGGTTGATGACCTGCCGGGCGAATTGCTCATGTGGGTTCTTATCGTCAGTGAGTTGCTGGTCTTTGGCGCGGGGCTTGTCGCATTCATGGCCGTGCGTCTGACCGATCCTGTCGGGTTCGCCGAGGCACAGACGCACCTTCACCAGACCGGAGCAGCCCTGAACACCGTCGTTCTGGTCACTTCGGGCTTTCTTGCCGCCAAAGCCTTGGTGTGGCGTCGGGCAGGCCGGCGCGGTGCGGCAAAGTCCGCGCTTGGAGTGGCAGCCGCGTTGGGCGTTGTTTTCCTCGTCGTGAAGGGTGTGGAATATGCTGACAAAGCCGGGCAGGGGATCACCCCGGAATCGCATCCGTTCTTCATGTTCTATTACCTGCTCACCGGATTTCACGCCGCACATGTGCTTGCCGGGGTGTTCCTTCTGCTGCTGGTGGCCTTACGGGATCACCCGCGAAACATCGAAGCCGGTGCGCAGTTCTGGCACATGGTGGATCTGGTCTGGGTTCTGTTGTTCCCCGTCGTCTATCTGTTGGGGTGAAAAACATGCCAACTTCGTCATCAAAAGAACGACCCATTCGCCAAAGGCATTCGGACCCGCTCGCAGCAGCCTGGCTTTTGCTGCTTGTGCTGAGTCTCACGGCTGCGGCCCTGACAATGTTGCCCGTGCCGCCTAAAGCAATTGGTGTGGGCATTCTGCTGCTGGCATTGGTCAAGGCACGAGTCATTCTGAGCCGCTATCTTGAGCTGCGGCGGTGCCCGGTCATTTTGCGCGGCTTCACGGTCACGCTGACAGGGTTTGTTCTGCTGGTCGGTGCGCTTTTACTGCTATGATCATGATGCAGCGGTGGCCGCCACTGCACGTTCAGTTTAGTCGGCAAACGCTTTGGACAAGTGATCGGGCAATTCGAATTCCGCCAAGACCAGTGCCCGACCTTCAGCCGACATCTTGCGTGCGGTTTTTTCAACGATGCGTTGAATTTTCTCCGGGGTATGCTTGGCCGCAAACGGCGCGAAGTACCATTTCAAGAAAACTAGACAGATGACGTCTTCCAGTGCCTGCACCTCAGTATCCCGCTTGATACCTTCCTTGCGAAGCATGCGTCCAACCGCGTCGACCTCTGGCGCTTCGTAACCTGCGGCCATCATCATTTTCGCAATCACTTCTGCATGGTGAACAGCCTGCGCCTTGCGCCATGCCAGGTAACCGGCACGGCCTTCAGGATACGCGCTGCGGGGCAGTTTCCAGCGTTCGACATGCTGCCCGCGCGCCGCGATCTGCAACAGTTCCGACGCATCCGGCAGTCGTTCCGCCAATTCCGCGCTCATGCGTTCTCCGTAAAGCAAAGCCTCGGGCTGTCCTTCGTCGGTTTTAGGGTCGACGGCATTGGCCGCGTCGATCGCGTTCAGAACGATCTGCATCCGGTCACTCATGACTTGCTCCAGCTTTCGGCAGGATCGGCTTCGGCATAATCGCGCAATGCGGAAACATCCGAGATTTCGGCGTGGTTGCGTTTGACCACGACGCCCGCCGTTTTCAACCGGGTAAAGGCGCGGCTCAAGCTTTCGGGTTTCATGCCCAAACGTCCTGCGATCAGCATCTTGTCGTAGGGCAGCGTGACGTCGCAGCTAATTGCCTCGTCGTCGCACAGGGTCAGCAGAAACTCGGCCACCCGCTGGGCTCCGGTCTGGGCTTTCAGCTGCTCCAACTGCGCCACAAGAGAGTGCAGATGTGTAAATGTAGAGGCCAGGATCGAAACGCAGATTTCGGGATCCCGTTTCATCAGGGAGGTAAAGACCTGAGCCGGGATCTGCATGACTTCGCATGCGGTCACAGCCTGCGCCGAAACCGGATAAGGCGAGTTGCGGAGTGCGACAGCCTCGCCAAAGCTTTCGCCGCGGGTAAAGACGCTCACGACAGCTTCGGAGCCCGTGGGCGCCATCCGAAACAGCTTGATCCATCCATCCAGAACCACATGAATCACCTTTGCGGTTTCTTCCTGAAGAAACAGGGTTTCTCCGCGTTCGTAGTGCCGCCAGCTGGCCTGAGACAGCAGGGTTTCCACATGCTGTTCCGGAAGTGACTTTATCAGCAGCGAATTGCGGGCAATCGCTTTGTGGGCTTCATGCGCCAAAGGCCGGTTCCTTCCCGTTTCCGACAACTCGATCAGTCGCCGTGCGTTTTTTAGGTTGCCGCACAGACTATGCCAAAGTCTCGCCCTTCGCACCCGGTAATTTGGCCCGGCGGAATCTCCGGCCCTTTGCTTGACTATAGTCATGTAAAGGATCGGGATCGGCGCCTAGCCTTTCTCCCAACATGCAATGTGTCGGGAGCGCGTCATGGATTTCGATCGATTTTTCACACAAAGCCTGAACAGTTTGCGCGAGGACGGAAATTATCGGGTTTTCATCGACTTGCAACGTCGTTGCGGCGCCTTTCCAAATGCCAGCCAGACTGACGGCGCTGTTCGACGTGACGTGCGGATCTGGTGTTCCAACGACTATCTCGGCATGGGCCAGCACCCCAAGGTATTGACCGCCATGCACGATGCGCTTGATCGCTGCGGCGCGGGGGCAGGTGGGACACGAAACATTTCGGGCACCACCCATGACCATGTATTGCTGGAAGCTGAGCTTGCGGACCTTCACCAAAAGGAGGCCGCGCTGCTGTTCACCTCGGGTTATGTGTCGAACTGGGCGGCATTGGGAACACTGGCATCAAAGATCCCCGGCATGATCGTGTTCTCCGACGCCCTCAACCATGCCTCGATGATTGAGGGTGTCCGCCATTCCCGTGCACAAAAGGTAATCTGGAAACATAACGATCTTGCTGATCTCGAAGAAAAACTGGCGGCAGCGGACCCCGACGCGCCCAAGATGATCGCGTTTGAATCCGTCTACTCAATGGATGGAGATATTGCTCCGATCGCGCAGATCTGTGATCTGGCGGACAAATACGGCGCGATGACCTATCTCGATGAGGTTCATGCAGTTGGCCTGTATGGCCCGAGGGGCGGCGGAATTGCCGAACGCGAGGGCCTGATGCACCGCCTTACGGTCATCGAGGGAACGCTTGGGAAAGCCTATGGTGTTGTCGGAGGGTACATCGCGGCTTCTGCCGCGTTGTGTGATTTCGTGCGCAGCTTTGCCAGCGGTTTCATATTCACCACGGCGCTTCCTCCGGCGATTGCAGCGGGTGCAGCAGCTTCGATTCGTCATCTGAAGGTGTCGCAAGTTGAACGCGAGGCGCAGCAAGCGCGGGTTGCTCAGGTCAGAGCGCGTCTTGACGCGCAGGGGATCCCGCATTTGCCGAACCCCAGCCACATCATCCCGGTCATGGTGGGCGATCCGGTGAAATGCAAATTCCTGTCCGACACGCTTTTGGACGAGTTTGGGATCTACATTCAACCGATCAACTACCCGACGGTGCCCAAGGGAACCGAGAGGCTGCGGATCACTCCGTCACCCGTTCACACGGACGCTGATGTCGATCATCTGGTGGCTGCCCTGTCCGACCTCTGGCAACGATGCCAGATTGCCCGGATGCCGATGGCTGCTCAATAAATTCAAATACTTAAGGCTTACCCAAGGGCATGATCAAAATTTCTCTTCGCGCATGACAATTGTCAATTCGCGCGGGGCTTGGTGGGCCTAAACAAGCACTGTAGAAAACTGAAACCGGTTCGTTCCATGTTCGCGCGGCTCCCTTTGCCAAGTTATGAGAGACAGTCCATTCCTCCCCGGGCTGGTTCCGCTCGGGTTCTGTCCGGTTTGTTGGGGGTGCTGGCGTTGGTTTTGCAACTGCTGGTGCCCTCCTTTTCTTCTGCAGCTCCGTATTCCGCCGGTGATTGGATCGAAGTTTGCGCCGATTTGGGCGTGATCCTCGTGCAGATCGACCCGGAAACCGGCGAGCCGGTCGAAGGGGAATGCCCGAAATGCGATAGCTGCACGATGTGCGCCGTGGGTGGTGGGCTGCTCAATTCGGCGGCGAAAACCGCACAGGTTCCCGCCCGTCTGGCAGAGGGCTCCCTGATAAAGGCACTGGATGTGGTTCCTGCCAGCTCTGCGCCTCTGTGGCCATCTGGCCGCGGCCCCCCGACTGGACCCAATGACATAAAACAACGCGCGATGTGCGCGTTCGCGGCTCCAACTTTCAAGACAGGAGGTGTGCCGTGGACATGACGCGCATCCTCAGATCCGGCCTGACCATTGTCGCAGTTTTACTGGCTAATCTGGTCACCAGCCCGGCGAGCGCGGACAGCCTCGCTTCCTTCCTGCCCGATATTATTCCGTCAGAGCTTGCACCCGGCGCCGATGCGTTCGGACCGGTGCGCGAGGACGTCAAAGTCGCCCCTGTTCTGAAGGGTGGCGAAACAGTTGCCTGGGCATTTCTGACATCGGATTTTGTCGGCACAACAGGATACTCGGGTAAGCCCATTCATGTGGTCGCCGCCATTGATGCCGATGCGGTTCTGACCGGTGTCAAGCTGGTCGCTCACTCCGAACCAATCGTGCTGATCGGAATTCCCAACTCGAAAATGGTCGCTTTGACCGAAGGATATGCAGGTCTGGATCTCAAGCGAGAAGCTGAGACTGGCGGTGAAGGGCACGACCTCGACATCATTTCAGGCGCAACCGTAACCATCATGGTAATCGACGACAGCCTTGTGCGCGGTGGCCTCAAAGTGGCGCGTGCGCTGGGACTTGGTGGCTTGTCGCCCCTGACACCGGGCGGACCCAAGCGCGAGATCGATATGGGGAAGCAGGGTGTCGAGGATTGGCACACGCTATCCGGCGACGGCTCGGTCCGGCGGATGACGCTGGATGTTGGGCAAGTCAACGCGGCCTTTGAGGCCACCGGAGACCAGCGCGCCATCAAGCGACCGGAACCCGGCGAACCGGACGATACGTTCATCGACATGCACATGGCGCTTGTTTCGGTCCCTTCGATCGGTAAGTCGCTGCTGGGCGAAGCCGAATACAAGAACCTGACCGATTGGCTTGAAGAGGGCGAACATGCCATCCTCGTTCTTGGCCGCGGTTCCTACAGCTTCAAGGGGTCGGGCTATGTGCGCGGCGGAATTTTTGATCGTATCCAGCTGATCCAAGGGGATCGCTCGGTCCGGTTCTTTGACAAACAGCAAAGACGTCTCGGTGAGGTTGCCGCCGACGGCGCCCCCAGCTTCGTCGAACTGGATGTCTTCAAGATACCCGCCGATGCGGAATTCGACCCGGCGGAGCCGTTTCGGCTTCAGCTTCTGGTGCAGCGGGCCATCGGAGCGGTTGAGAAAACATTCCTGACTTTCGACCTCGGCTATCGCCTGCCAGAACAGTACCTGTTGCCGGTCGCAGCACCTGCTGTGGTCGACGATGCCAGCAGCGAAGCGGCAGCCAAGTCGGCGCTGTGGCAGCGAATCTGGCGGGACCGGCAGGTCGAAATCGCAGCACTGGGTGTCATGCTCGCTGTGCTGACCGCCGTGTTCTTCTTCCAGTTTCAGGCCACCGCCAATGCACGAGTCTTTTATTGGTTCCGTGTCGGTTATCTGACGGTCACCCTGTTCTTTCTCGGCTGGTACGCAAACGCTCAGCTCTCCGTGGTCAACCTAATGGCACTGGCCGGGTCGCTGCGCAGCGGTTTCACCTGGGATGCCTTCCTGCTAGATCCGCTGGTTTTCATCCAGTGGTTCGCTGTAGCGGCTGCACTGATCTTCTGGGGGCGCGGCGCCTATTGCGGCTGGCTGTGCCCATTCGGCGCCCTGCAGGAGCTGACCAACAAGATTGCGCGTGCGCTCCGAGTTCCGCAATGGACCTTACCCTGGGGCCTGAATGAACGGCTGTGGCCGCTGAAGTACATGATCTTTCTGGGGCTTTTCGGGATCTCAATGGTGTCGATATCTATGGCGGAAACCTATGCTGAGATCGAGCCCTTCAAGACCGCGATCATCCTGAAATTCATGCGCGATTGGCCGTTCGTGGTCTTCGCCCTGATCCTGCTGTTGATCGGCCTGTTCGTCGAACGTTTCTATTGCCGCTACCTGTGCCCGCTGGGCGCGGCGCTGGCGATCCCTGCAAGGATCCGCATGTTCGACTGGCTCAAGCGCTACAAGGAATGCGGAAGCCCCTGCCAAACCTGCCGTAACGAGTGCCCCGTTCAGGCGATCCATCCCACGGGTGAGATCAACCCGAACGAATGCGTCACCTGCCTGCATTGTCAGGTTCTCTATCAGTCCGAGAGCAAATGCCCCGTCATCATCCGCCAACTCAAGCGGCGGGCAAAGACCGGGACAACCGACCCGGCGGGGTCTCTCGGACAGCCACCGGCGAACCATCCGAACGCCAAAAATACAGTCGTTTCCTAAAGGAGGAAGATATGTCGGAACACGAAAACAAACTGAACTTAACCCGTCGGGGCCTGTTGGGTGCCAGCGCAACCGGGGCAGTTCTGGCCGGGACCGGTCTCGGTGCCACGCTGATGACCGCAAAGGAGGCCAGTGCTGCTGCAAACGCCAGCCTCGCACCGGGTGAATTGGACGAGTATTACGGCTTCTGGTCGTCAGGCCAGACCGGGGAACTGCGTATCCTTGGCGTGCCGTCCATGCGCGAACTGATGCGGGTGCCGGTGTTCAACCGCTGCTCGGCCACCGGCTGGGGTCAGACCAACGAGTCGCTGAAAGTGTTGACCGAGGGCCTGCTGCCGGAAACCAAGCAGTTCCTCGCAGCCAACGGCAAGGTCACTTATGACAACGGCGACTTGCACCACCCCCATATGTCGTTCACCGACGGCACCTATGATGGCCGTTACCTGTTCATGAACGACAAGGCCAACACGCGAGTGGCGCGCGTCCGCTGCGACGTGATGAAATGCGACAAGATCATCGAAATCCCGAATGCGCATGACATTCACGGCCTGCGACCGCAGAAATATCCGCGTACCGGTTATGTCTTTGCCAATGGTGAGCACGAAGCGCCGCTGGTCAATGACGGTCAGATTCTTGACGATCCGTCGCAGTATGTGAACATCTTCACCGCAATCGATGGCGACACCATGGAAGTTGCATGGCAGGTGATCGTGTCGGGCAACCTCGACAACACCGATTGCGACTATCAGGGCAAATACGCCTTCTCGACCTCCTACAACTCGGAAATGGGTATGAACCTGGCCGAGATGACCGAAGCCGAGATGGACCATGTCGTGGTGTTCAACATCAAGGCAATCGAAGAAGCCATTGCCGCGGGCAATTACAAGGAGATGAAAGGGGCCAAGGTTGTCGACGGTCGCAAGGAAGCGGGCAGCAACTTTACACGTTACATCCCGATCCCGAACTCGCCCCATGGCGTGAACGCGGCACCTGACAAAAAGCACATCATGATCAACGGCAAGCTGTCGCCCACCGTCTCGGTGATCGACGTCGAAAAAGTCGATGCGCTGTTTGCCGATGGTGCCGACGAACGCTCCTGCATCGTGGCCGAGCCGCAGCTGGGCCTTGGCCCGCTCCATACTGCGTTCGATGGCAAAGGTAATGCCTACACCACGCTGTTCCTGGACAGCCAGGTTGTGAAGTGGGACATCGCCAAGGCGATCGAAGCCTTCGCCGGTGCTGATGTGGACCCGATCGTGGACAAGGTCGACGTGCATTATCAGCCGGGTCACAACTCGACCTCGATGGGTGAAACCGCCGAAGCCGACGGCAAGTGGCTGATCTCGATGAACAAGTTCTCTAAAGACCGGTTCCTGAACGTGGGTCCGCTGAAGCCAGAGAACGAGCAGTTGATCGACATCTCGGGCGACAAGATGAAGGTGGTTCACGATGGCCCGACTTTTGCCGAACCGCATGACTCGATCATCGTCCACCGTTCCAAGGTGAACCCAGTCAATGTCTGGGACCGCAACGACCCGACTTGGGAAGATGCGCGTAAACAGGCCGAAGCCGATGGCGTGAACCTCGACGACGGTGCCGACGAGCCAATCCGGGACGGCAACAAGGTGCGGGTCTACATGACTTCGACAGCGCCGACCTTCTCGATGGAGAAGTTCACCGTCAAGCAGGGTGACGAGGTGACGATCTACGTGACCAACCTCGACGATGTGGATGACGTGACCCACGGGCTTTGCATGGCCAACTATGGTGTCGCAATGGAGATCGGGCCGCAGGCAACCGCCTCGATTACATTCATTGCAGATCGTCCGGGCGTGCATTGGTTCTATTGCCAGTGGTTCTGCCACGCGCTGCACATGGAAATGCGCGGCCGGATGTTCGTCGAACCCCGCGGAGCATAAACCGATGCGTTGGCCCCTGATCCTATCGTTACTTGTCTGCATGCCTCTTGGTGTTCCTGCCTGGGCGGCGGATTGGAACGTGCCGAACCGGGCAGGGGCCATTGCCGAAACTCTGGCGCAGGCGGAGGAGGGTGACGTTCTCCGCCTGTCGCCCGGCACATACAATGAGCAGTTGGTTCTGGACCGGCCCGTCACAATTGACGGGCAGGGACAAGCCACTATCGACGGGCTGGGCTCGGGCAGCGTGATTACCGTGACCGGTCCGGGTGTGATCCTGCGAGGGCTGACAGTAATCGGTTCCGGCTCAGATCACGAAAATATCGACAGCGGCATCAAGCTGACCAAGTCGGCGGTTGCGCCAATCGTTGAAAACAATGTTCTGCTCGGAAACCTCTATGGCGTCGATGTCCACGGTGCAAAGGACAGCCTTGTAAAAGGCAACCGGATCGAAGGCCGACAAGATCGCCACATGAACGCGCGTGGCAATGGAATATATATATGGAACGCGCCGGGTGCAGTGGTCGAGGAGAATGACGTCCGATATGGCCGCGATGGCATCTTCGTGAACTCTTCGAAGAAGAACATTTTTAGAAACAACCTATTCCGCGACCTGCGCTTCGCTGTGCACTACATGTATGCCGATCATTCCGAGGTTTCTGGAAATGTCTCGATCGGCAACGATCTAGGCTATGCGGTCATGTTCACTTCGCGGGTCAAGGTGATTGGCAATGTCTCTGTCAACGACCGAGAACACGGCGTGATGCTGAACTACGCAAATCGCAGCGAGATTTCGGGGAATGTCGTGATTGGTGCAAAAGAGAAATGCACCTTCCTCTACAATGCGAACAAGAACTCGTTCACCGACAACTGGTTTCAGGGCTGCGGTATCGGTATCCACTTTACAGCCGGGTCCGAGGGCAACCAGATTGTTGGCAACTCGTTCGTTGGAAATCGTACACAAGTCAAATTCGTTTCGACCAAGTGGCATGAGTGGTCAGTGGATGGCCGTGGCAATCACTGGTCGGACTTTGCCGCTTTTGACGTGGACGGCAACGGAATCGCCGATGCGCCCTATCGTCCGAATGACAGCATGGATCACGTGCTCTGGACGCAACCTGCGGCCAAGCTACTGCTCGGTTCCCCCGCCGTGCAGTTGGTGCGCTGGTCTCAATCCGCCTTTCCAGCCCTGTTGCCGGGCGGCGTGATCGACAGCAACCCACTTATGACCCCCAATTCACCCCCAGCTATACAAAAGGTGCCTCATGACCGATAAGGCCCTGACAATCAGAAATGTTTGCAAGGATCGCGGAAAATCACGCGTCCTGAGCGATATCGACCTGTCTCTTGTACCGGGCGAGCGCGTTGCGCTGCTTGGGCACAATGGAGCGGGCAAATCCACCCTTATCAAATCCATTCTCGGACTGACTTCGGTCGGAAGCGGATCCATCCAAATTGGAAAATCCAAACCCGGTAGCGCAGCGGCGCGACGGGACACCGCCTATCTGCCCGAAGCCGTGTCATTCCACCCGGCCCTGACAGGGCGCGAACAACTGACGCTGTTTGCCCGGCTTTCGGGTCAAAAGGCTGACATTGCCGGCCTGCTGGAGCGCGTCGGTCTGAGCGCGGCGCTGGATCGACGGATCGGCACCTACTCCAAGGGCATGCGTCAGCGACTGGGTCTTGCCCAGGTGTTGCTAGGGCGACCGAAACTGGCGTTGCTCGACGAGCCCACAAGCGGCTTGGACCCTATTTCGCGTCAGGATCTTTACGCAATCATTGACGAGCTGGCAGGGCAGGGGACGGCGGTTCTGATCGCCTCGCACGCGTTGACCGAGGTGGAGGCGCGCACAGACCGGATCGCAATTTTGCGAAACGGGGTGAAGGTCGCCGATGATACGCTTGCCAACCTTTCGGAACTGGCCGGTCTACCGATCCGATTGAGAGTTCGCGCAGCCGAAAACGCGGATGCACTGGCCGCAGAAATCGGCGGCACGCGCGTCAATGGTGCCTCGGTTGAGTTGCTTTGCTCCCCGGCAGACAAGATGGAAGCCCTGCGTCGCATTGCCGGGCTGGGCGAGGCCGTTGCGGATGTCGAGATGACGCCGCCGCGCCTCGAAGATCTCTACAGACATTACGCACGGGAGGGCCTGCAATGACACGCTTCCTCGCAATCGCAAGCGCCGAGATGCTGATCCTGCGTCGCAACCGCTGGCTCTTTGTCGCGACCCTGATCATGGTGTTGTTTGCATTGGCCCTGACCTTTGCCGGCAGTGCACCAACCGGCACGCTAGGGGTCGACATGCTGACCGTTTCAGTCGCGTCCATGACAACCCTTTCGGTTTACCTCGCCCCGCTGCTGGCCCTGATGATTTCGTTCGATGCAATTGCAGGTGACGCGGATCGCGGGTCTCTGGCCTTGCTATTGTCGTATCCGGCCGGTCGCGGTGAGATCCTGCTGGGAAAGTTTACCGCACATCTGGCGGCTCTGGCCTTTGCGATGATCGTCGGTTTCGGAACCGCAGGCGCCGTCGCCGCATGGTTTGGTGGTGCTGGTACCGATAGCCTTTTGGCCTTGTTGCGGTTGATACTCACGTCGATTCTGCTGGGCGCGGTCTTTCTCGCGCTGGGTTACCTGCTGTCTGCCCTCGGTGGGGGAGCCACGGCGGCGGCAGGTCTGTCGGCCGGGCTCTGGCTCATCTTCGTTGTCCTCTATGATCTCGGTCTGCTGGGGGCCGTAGTCATGGATGGCGACGGCACATTCACCCGCACGGTGTTTCCCTGGGTGATGGTGGCCAACCCGGCCGACGCATTCCGCTTGTGGAACATTTCCGCGACAGAAGGTGTTGCCATGGCATCTGGTATGAGCGGTGCTGCGCAGGCGTTGCCCGCTTGGGCGGCCCCGGCCTCGCTCTTGATCTGGCCGGTTGTTGGCTTTGGCCTTGCCCGTGCCGCATTTCGGAGGGTGGAACCATGAGGCACCTGTTGATCCTGACACTTGTTGCGCCCTTGGTGCTGTCGGCCTGCAAGGAAGACGTGGCTGACGTGCCGCCGCCGGCCGAATTGTCCGAGGAGACTTTGAGTTTCTTCTGCCAGATGAACGTTGCAGAACACGGTGGCCCCAAGGGGCAAATACACCTGGCGGGTTACCCGCAACCTCTCTTTTTTGCGCAGGTGAGGGACATGGTGGCGTATCTCAAGAGCCCAGAGCGTGATGCCGAGATTACAGCCGTCTATGTTAGCGACATGGCACAGGCAAATAGCTGGAAAAACCCCGGTACAGGCAACTGGATAACCGCCGAAGCCGCAACCTTCGTGATCGGGGCCGGTGTCGCAGGGGGAATGGGTGCCCCCGAAATCGTCCCCTTTGCTACCGAACAAGGGGCCGCAGAATTCATTTCTCGTTACGGCGGAGAGCCTGTGCCGCTCTCCGCGATCCCTGACGAGGCTGCCCTTGCACCTGTCGATCTGACGCAAGTTTTGGAGACACCGGCATGACGAGGTTGAATCGGCGCCGCTTCTTGACCCTTGCCGCTTCGGCCGCGGCGCTGCCGGGTTACGCCGGAACTGGACAAACAGCCTATTGGCGCGGAACCGCTTTGGGCGCATCGGCAACGATGCAGCTTGAAGGGCTGACGCAGGAAGCTGCCAATCCGGTCTTTGCCGCGGTCGAGGCCGAATTGTTGCGTTTGGAGAATGTCTTCAGCCTTTATCGTCCGGGCTCGCAGATCAGCCAGCTCAATCTTAATGGAGAGATAACGACGCCCTCTCCGGAACTGCTCGAAGTGCTGAGCCTGTCTGCCTCGTTGCATCGAGCGTCCGGTGGGGTTTTCGATCCGACGGTCCAGCCGCTTTGGCTTGCCAGCGCGGAGGGAAAAGGGATGCGCCGAGCGCGTGCTGCTGTGGGATGGAGCAAGCTGCGGGTAGACCCGAAGCGCATTGCCTTCTCTGAACCGGGCATGGGGCTGACGCTAAACGGAATTGCCCAGGGTGCCATTACGGACAAGATCGCAGCGCTACTGCGCACTTACGGATTGCGCGATGTATTGCTGGATACGGGGGAGGTTGCGGCCTTCGGCCGTAAATCGGACGGATCATTCTGGAATGCCGGGATAAGTGACCCGGATGGAAAGGTGCGCCATCGAATAATTTTGCAAGACCGTGCCCTCGCAACGTCGGCACCGGTATTCGCGATGCCCGGAAATGAGCAGGTTTCAAGGCACATCTTGCGTCCCAACGGAGAGCAGGCGCTGCGCAAACTGGTCTCGGTTTCGGCGCCGACCGCGGCCCTGGCCGACGGGCTTTCGACCGCGGCTTGCCTACTGTCCGACCAAGGCTTGACGAGCTTGATGGCAGAGTTTCCCGCGGCCAATCTCGAACGGGTTGTGTAAGGCCGGAAATTTCGCTGATTGAAACTTTTTCAGGCTGGCGGGAACTGAGAATGCGCAATGCAGTTCAGTCACGGGCAAACTAGGGTAGGGGCCGCTTGGAGCATACTCAATTTTCGGTTTGCCAGCAGTGAGAACTTGGAATAGAAGGCACCCCAGCGTCGTTCCGGCCTTGTCTGTAGCTCAAGTTCACCAATCTTGAAATCGACAATTGACACCGGTGCATTGCTCAGCCAGAAGGCCAAAAGCCTTGCGGCTTGCCCCTATAGCTCAGCTGGTAGAGCAACTGATTTGTAATCAGTAGGTCCGCGGTTCGAGTCCGTGTGGGGGCACCACTTCACCTTAGCAAGCACCTGAAAGCTAAGGAGATAAGGCCTCCCGCGTCATTCCTGTAACACATTGTGTAACACAGGGCGGACACATATATGGCTCTAATGACCAAACTAAAGCACGTAGATCGACTCAAGGACGGGTCTCTCAGATATCGCCGTAGGATTCCCCTAGCAGTTCAGGAGGCCGTGGGAAGGAAGGTCTTTCAACAGCGCTTTAGGGCCAAGGGAGGTTCCGCCCTGATCAAGGAATATGCCAAGGTGGAGAGCCTTGAGCCTCGTTTGTTCCGATCACCCGGCACGCTTTCATTATCAAACTGAATGCCTCGCGCCGGTTCTCAACACCGCCGGCAAGCTGGTTGGCATTCGTTTCACACAGTCTAGGAAGGTTTTGGACTACCGCGAACCGGCGGCATCCGAAAGATCACTCTGGCAGCCTTCCAACCAGAACCTGAGCCGCAGCGTGAGAGGCGCAGCAGAGGAAAAACTCGTTCGCGTATTGACGATGCCGGATGCAGATTATCCGGGCGAGTCCGTATCACGGGCGGCGGCCAACTACCTTGCACGCGCCGTCGTGAGCGAAGCCTTGGAAAACGCTGTTTGCGCGCAAATTCCCGGACCTCCTCGAATCGCTCGCGGGTGACGGAACGTGCATCGACCTTCGGACAGCACTTCTCCTTCGCAGGGCAGATACTGCAAACCATCTTGCTGGCGCGGTATTTGCGCCGCCCCGTCCGGGGCCGCTTGTTGCGTGGGTCCTTGTGGTATTGCCGGGTGCGCTTCAGTTCTTTCCCTTCGGGAAAAAGATACCTGTCATTGTCGGGATCCCAGGTGAAATCAGAGCGCGACCACGTTCCATCCTGACGTTTCGATTTGTTGAAGACAGGGATGAACGGCAGGATTTGTCGATCCAGCACGAGCCAGACGAGGTTCTCTGCGGAGCCGTAGGCGGTATCGGCAGTAACCCAGTCCGGCTTCAGCCCGAACCGTTCCTTGGTCCAATTAATCATCCTACGCAGCGCGCCCACTTCGGCTGTGTTAACTGATCGACTGGCCTCCACGTCGACAATGATCCCGTGATCGGTATCGATCAGGTAGTTGTCCGAATAGGCAAAGAACGCTGGACCTTTCCGGGCTGCCGTCCATAGGCCTGCAGGATCGACATGGGCCGTGAACTTCGGCTTCACCTCGCTGGCGGCCCCAAACGCTTCATCGTCGAGCACATCTAGATACTCGCGCACTGCGCGGGGAGCATCTGCAGGATCAATCTCACGAGCCGCCCAGTCCTCAGGATTACTCGAGTTCTGCTTTTGAACATCGGCACTGATCAGGCTGGCATCGACGGCGAAGCCATGACCACCAACCAACCGTTCCGCCAAGCAACGCGCGACAGTTGTCTCAAACACATGGCGCAACAAGTTGCTCTCGCGGAAGCGACCGTGGCGGTTCTTTGAAAAGGTCGAATGGTCCGGGATGCGATCCGTCAGGTCGAGGCGGCAAAACCAGCGGTACGCCAGGTTGAGGTGCACCTCTTCACAGAGCCGTCGTTCTGACCGGATGCCGAAGCAGTACCCAACCAACAGCATCCGGATCAGCAGTTCAGGATCGACTGATGGGCGACCCGTGTGGCTGTAGAAATCCGCAAGGTGTGCCCGGATGGTGCTCAGGTCGACGAACCGATCAATCGACCGCAGCAGGTGATCATGCGGAACATGCTCCTCCAGCGAGAACTGGTAGAACAAGGCCGATTGCACCTCTTGCCTCCGTCCCATCATCGCAAACCCTCCCGCCCGTCAAGAGAATTGAATCAGTCGCTGGCGACCCGATCAAGGGAGAGTTTTTCAACGGAAACCGGACATTGCCGTCGTTCGAAAGCCATATCCCCGAGTGCAGTGAGGCAGTACTAGAAACTTCAGGTTTTCTGGACTCCTGACGCTTTGTCATATTTACTGACATAATGTCAAAAAGTGCCAAGCCCGTTTCTACAACACATCCATCTTCGCGTCACATGCTGCCAAGCAAGGCCGCGTTGACCCGCTCGGCTATCCTTGACGCTGGAAGCGCGTTTTTAGAGACCCGACCGTTTAGAGATTTGACGGTTGGCACTCTAATGGCAGCCACAGAATACAGCCGTCCGACGTTCTACCTCTATTTCAATGATCTGCATGGATTGTTGGAAACGCTCTTGGACGAAGTTAAGGGCGGCATCGTCGAAGGGGCTCAAACGTGGCTGTCAAACGAAAGTGACGGGGTATCAGATTTGCAAAAGAGCCTGAGTTCACTTGTCGATGTTGGCTATGAGCATGGGACTATTCTCAAAGCGGTCTCGGATGCCGCGCCGAGCGACGAAAGACTTGAACACGTTTGGGAGACCTTCCTGAAGTCATTTGACGAGGTGGTTACAGCACGCATCAAGCAGGACCAAGCCATTGGTGTCACTCCGGAGTTTGATGCTCTTCCAGTTGCACGTGCCTTGAACCGAATGGATGCCGGCATTTTGATCAATGCGTTTGGTGCGCATCCAAAGGCTGAGAAAGAGGAAGTTCGATCCGCCATCACACGTATTTGGCTGGCTGCGCTTTACCCGTTCGACGCGCAATTCGTTATTGGAAACAAAAGCGATGGGAGCGCTTAAATTCTTCAGCAGTCAGTCTTTGAACAACAGTTAATTTTTGTCCAAATCAAGGGAGAGAAAGATCTATGAAACTCAGAAATCGGCTTGCAGGTATTACCTGCTTTGCAGCCATAATTGGAGGATTGGGGCTGTCACCCGTCTGGGCACAAGAAGTTTCGAAAATGGAGATGACGACTGTCATACCCGAAGGGATAACGACACCGGACAACATCCAGACGAGGGTCGGCGAGCTTAACTTTTTTGACGGTGTGCCGGATGTGGAATCCGCTCAGAAGGTTTACAACCTTCTGGACTTTACACACGCGTATCAAGCTTTTCTTGACGGCACCAAAATTGCTTCGATGGATGCGATCCGAAAGGGAATTCTTGAATTCGGACCTGCGAATACAACGGCCGTTCTGTTCGAAGGGCTGATGGATTCAAAAGCGCTGTTTCTGACGGCCAACACAACCAGCGTCTATATGTTCTCATGGCTGGAACTCGGGGACGAACCGATGGTGATCGAAACACCACCGAATGTGCTTGGGTTTATTAACGATCACTGGTTCAGATACGTGATCGACTTTGGCAACCTTGGCCCAGACGAAGGACAAGGTGGTAAGTTTCTTGTGCTACCGCCAGGCTATGACGGCGAAGTACCAGAGGGATATCACGTCGCTCGTACGAACACCTATGGCAACTGGGTGTTATGGCGCGGTTATCAAAAAGACGGAACAACCGATTTGGCAATCAGCCAGACCAAGGACATGTTCCGCATGTATCCGCTCTCTCAAAAGGACAATCCGCCTGAAATGACTTTCGTAAACGCGTCAGGAAAGGAGATGAATACAATCCACCGGATGGATGCAGAGATATTCAACGAGATCAATGACGTGGTTCAGGCCGAACCTCTGATGGGCGAAAATCCTGAACTGCTTGGTCACCTCGCGGCCATCGGTATCGTGAAGGGCCAGCCTTTTGAACCCGATGAGAGAATGCAAGCCATCCTGGACGCGGCTGCCAAAGCAGGCTCGGTTACAGTCAAAACGATTATCTCCAAACCAAAAGATGAGCGGTTCTATTGGTATCCGGGTGAAAGTTATTGGCAAACGGCGTTTCCCGGTGGCGCATACACCTGGGAACTGGACGGCGTATCAATTCAGGATATTCGTGCCGCGTTCCATTTCTACGCGACAGGCATCACACCTGCGATGGCTTTGAAAAAAGTCGGGAAAGGCTCACAATATGCCTTCACCTACGTCGATTCTAACGGCAATCCTCTGGATGGCAGCAGGACCTATAAGGTCAACGTTCCTGCCAACGTACCAGCGAAAGACTTCTGGTCTTTTACATTGTACGACAACCAGACGCGCTCAATGCTTCAAACAGACGCGCAGTTCCCGGCCATCGGTAGCAACGACACAGGTGTTGTTCAGAACGAGGACGGATCGTACGACATCTACTTTGCGCCTGAGGCTCCTGAAGGAAAGGAGAGCAATTGGGTTCAAACTGTGCCGGGCAAAGGCTGGAACACAATCTTCCGTCTTTACGGTCCACTTGAATCATGGTTCGACCAGACATGGCGTCCGGGAGACATTGAACTGGTTGAATACGCTTCCTCAGAGGCGTCATCAAACACCGAAACCGCCAAAGACATTTCACTGCGCATAGCGGTCGATGGACGCGTGGCGGTGTACGGCGTTCAGTTTGATACCGGCTCCACTTCAATCCTGCCGGGTTCGGAAGATACCTTGGCTGCGATTGCCGAAATGATGTCCGAGCTACCGGATCTCAAAATTGCGGTGGTCGGTCATACAGACAATGTTGGTGGCTATGACAGCAATCTTGACCTCTCCAAACAGCGTGCTGACGCCGTTGTTGCCGATCTGATCAACACTTACGGCATCGACAGCGCGCGTCTGTTCGCCGCGGGTGCAAGCTTCCTTGCCCCTATTGCAAGCAACGAAACAGAAGAAGGGCGTGCGCTAAATCGACGTGTAGAACTCGTCAGAGCTCCCTAAAAAATGGTGAACGGGGCGCGCTAGCGCGTCCCGTTCAAAACTTTGGTTCGATGCAACCCAAAAAATTTTGAAGTCTTGAGCCAAGGCACGTCATTGTTTGTCGGGCCGACCTGTCGATCAAGTCGGATTTTTGCAAGACGCCCAGAATTCGTTTGGACTGCTTTGGGCTGATGCTGTTGAAAAACTCCTGCTTGATTGAGATTTAACAGGCAGATTCACTTCCAACATTGATGGAGGTGGTTTGCGATGATGGGACCGAGGCAAGAGGCGCAAGGCGCGCTGTTCTACGAGTTTCACTGGAAGATCATGTGCCGCTGGATCACCTTCTGCGGTCCATCGACCGGTTTGTCGATTTGGGTGGCATGCGCCGCCATCTTGCCCCTTTCTACAGCTCGACAGGAAGGCCCTCAGTCGATCCCGAGTTGATGATCCGGATGCTGATAATGGGTTATGCCATGGGCATCCTGTCGGAGCGGGGGTTGTGCGAAGAGGTGCATCTGAACCTGGCGTATCGCTGGTTTTGCCGCCTTGATCTGACCGATCCGGTGCCGGATCGCTCGACCTTTTCGAAGAACAGGCACGGACGGTTCCGTGAGAGCAACCTCTTCCGGCGTCTCTTCGAGGAAGTGCTGACACGCTGCATTGCGGAGGGCCTGGTGGGAGGTGAGAGCTTTGGAGCGGACGCCTCACTCATCAAGGCAGATGCCAGCCGCTATACTAAGGTGGACTTCGCTTAGTGGTCGGTAGCCGGCGTTGCAAATCGGGCGACGCAGGAATACCTCAGCATGCTCGATGATGCGGCCTTCGGTGCAGTGACACCAGTAAAGCCGAAGGCAATCTCTCCCGCCGACCCGGCAGCGCGACTGACCGGGGCCAATGGCGACAGACCTTTCTTCGCTTACAGCACCAACTACCTTGTCGATCTGGACAATGCGGTCATCGTGGATATCGAGGCCACCGCACCGATCCGGCAGGTCGAGGTTGATGCAGTGCGCGACATGCTGGTGAGAACGCGGAACCGTCCTGTTCGCGAAGTGCACAATCCAAGGGCAAGCCCTGGATCTTCCGCCGGTTGCGCTGGACACCATCATCGATCTCAGTGAACAGCTTTTGACCCTGCACGAGCGGGTGCTCTGATAGGGTCGCAAGTTAACACAGGCGTCCAAATCCGAACCCCGGATCGCTTTGCTTCAGACGATCCCCGGCATTGGATCGATCACAGCGTCGGCCATCGTCGCGACGGTTGGCAGCGCGGCACAGTTCAGGTGCGGCAGGGATTTCTCCGCATGGTTGCGCCTGACGCCGATCAACCGTTCGACCGGAGGCAAAGAGCGGCTGGGCCGCATATCGAAGATGGGCGACCGCTACATTCGCCACCTGATGGTCGTTGGCATGACCTCCCGTATGAAACAGATCAAGAGCGCGCCTGAACGATTTGATCCTTGGTTTACGGAGCTCTTGGAGCGCAAACCCGCCAAGCTTGCGGCAGTGGCCATGGCGAACAAAACAGCGCGGATCATCTGGGCTGTACTCACGCGCAACGAACCCTACAGGATCAGGACAGTCTGACATCGGAAGAAAAAAGAAACAGAGATAGCAAGACCAATGAAGTGATGGCAAATGCGTCAGCCGTAATCCCAAGACACCCCGGGCTTTGTCCAGGACAACTTATGTCCGTTTGCGAGAATGGGGACTTGGGCCGCGGAAACCATCAGGGCCAGCGGTCACATGCACCGCGTCGAAAGGCCGAACACAAGACCGCTTCTGACAAAATGCCAATTACCTCAAAAATGTCTTGCTTTGCAGGAGCCATCCACACAAGACAAAGCGGCATCAATGCCGCCCTTCGGCGTTTCGTCTTGCCAGATCCAGATGCGCACCTTAAGCGCCCGCTGCGGCATCAAACCCTTGCAACACATTCACCGCGTTGACGCCGATTTCGTCCACATCATAACCGCCTTCCATGATGAAATGCGTGGGCAGGTTCGCTGCAGCGATGTCTGCTCCCATCGTCTTGAAATCATCGCTCTTGAGCTTGAAAAAGCTGATTGGGTCGGTTTCAAACGTATCGACACCCAGCGAAATGATCAGCACATCGGGTTTGTAATCGGCAATACGCTCGAGCCCTTTTGCCATCGCGGCGCGCCAGACATCAAAAGGTGTGCCGGGGGGCATGGGGAAATTCAGATTGAACCCGTCACCCTTGCCGGTGCCATTCTCTCTTGCATGGCCAAGGTGGTAGGGGAAGGTCTCGTGCGGGTCTCCGTGCAGCGAGACAAACAGCACATCATCGCGGTCATAGAAGATGTCCTGCGTTCCGTTGCCGTGGTGGAAATCAACGTCGAGAATGGCGATGCGGCCCGCGCCTTTGTCCAGGAAATGCTGCGCGCTGATGGCCGCGTTGTTCAGGAAGCAATAGCCGCCATACATGTCCGCCGTTGCGTGGTGGCCGGGGGGGCGGCAGAGCGAAAAGACGCTGCGTGCGCCGTCTCGGATGCGTTCTGCGCCCGTCAATGCCACCTGAGCGCTGGCATAGGCAGCTTCCCATGTGCCTTCAGTCAGGCTGGTCTCGCCAGCGAGCGCGTAGTAGCCGAGCTGCCCTTCGATGAAGTTCGGGCGGATGTTGGACATGCGCCTCGCGACCCATGTGGTCGGGATCGCCTCGCCCTCGAAGCCTTCGGCCTTCCAGCGGGCGGCGGCAGTCTTGAGGAATTCGGTAAAGTGGTCTTCGTGGATGGCGTGGATCGGGTCCATACCGAAATCATCGGGGTCTGACACGGGGCCAAGCCGGACTTTGCGCACCCGGTCGATCACATATTCGGCGCGGCTCGGGCGTTCATGGGGTTGGACGAGTTTGCCGCCGAAGAGCTCTGTCTTGGCATCACGCAATTTGTGTTTTTCGGTGTAGATCGTTTCCATCGCCATGCTCCCCGCTGAAAAAGAGAAACGGGCCACGCGGTCTGCGCGGCCCGAAACGTCACATGCTTATTTCTTGAGGTTGGTCCAGATGCGGTCGTAGACGGCCTGAACCTCTTCTGAACATGTCTCGACGAAAACGCCTTCGATGCCGGCGGGCGGGTTGCCCTCAGGTTCGTCTGCCAATGTAGGGTCGTGGAACTCCTCCGATCCTTTGACCGCATCGCGGTAGCGCGCGAAGTTGGTCACGGCTGCGATGTTTTCAGGCTCCAGCAGGAAATCCATAAATAGGATCGCGTTTTCGCGGTTCGGGGCGTCTTTGAGCAGCACAACGCTGTCCATCCAGTTGACCCAACCTTGTTTGGGGAAGGCATATTGAAGCGTATCGCGCGATTCAGCTGCCTTGGCTGCGTATCCGTTGAAGATCATACCTGCTGCAACATCACCTGCGGCCAGAACCTCTTTTGCCGTGTCGGAGTTGAACGACGCCCAATGCGGCTTGGCGGCTTGAAGCATCGCGTCCAGCGCCTTGAGCTGCTCGCGATCGGTGGAACACTGCGGGATGCCCATGTGAACCGCCGCCAGAGCCAGCACTTCGCCCTGGCTGTCGATCATGTTGATCTTGCCCTGCAATTCAGCCGGAGGGTTGAAGATGATGTCCGTTGTGTTGATGTCGCCGTCATAGGCTGCGGTATCGACCGAAAAGCTCGTTGTGCCGCCCTGGTAGGGGATCGAGTGTTTGAGGCCCGGGTCATAAGCGGGGTCGGTGAACTCTGCCTTGACGTTGCCAAGGTTCTTGCGCGCGCCTTCGGCGATCTCGTCGGCCATACCTTCCGCGATCAGGATAGAGACCATGTAATCGGTGGGCACAACCACGTCATAAGTGCCCATCGCGCCGGCCTTGAGTGTTGCCAACATGGATTCGTTGGAATCGTAGGTGTCCATGACAACCTCGACATCATGCTCGGCCGCGAACTTGTCGAGAAGCTCCTGCGGAATGTATTCGAACCAGTGATAGATCGACAGCTTGCCTTCGGCATGGGCCGTGCCCGCTGCCAGAACCAGAGCAGCGGCTGCAACGGTTGATGTGCGGAACTTTTTCATGTTGGTCTCCCTGTTTTTCATGACTTGTCTTCGCCTGACTTGCTGACGAAGTAGGAAATCGTGACCATCACGATCGAGAATGCGAGAAGCATGGTCGAGATGGCCATGATGTTGGGCTTGATGCCCTGTTTGACGGCACCAAAGATGGCGGTCGGCAATGTTTCGACGCCTGCACCTTTCACGAAATTTGTGATGATGAAGTCGTCGAGAGAAATGATGAAAGCGAGCAGGAAGCCCGAAATGATGCCGGGCATCATCAAGGGCATCAGGATCTTGGTGAAAGCCTGCCGTTTGGTGGCGTAAAGATCCATCGCCGCCTGCTCGTAGGTGTCTTCGATCCCTTGCATGCGTGCCGAAATCGGCAGGTAGGCGAAAGGAATGCAAAACGCGATGTGCGCCAGCAGGATCGTCATGATTCCGCGTTCGAACCCGATCGAATTGAAGAAGATGAGCGTGGCAACGGCTGTTACGATCTCGGGCACCATCAGCGGTAGGGAAATCAGACCGAAGGACACTGTGCGCAGCTTGAACGGACCACCGCGGATCATGCCCGTGGCGGCGAGTGTCGCGATGGCCGTGGCAACGGTTGCGGCGATGATAGCGATGACAAAGCTGTTGCGCGCCGCTAGCTTGAACTTGGCGCTTTCCGAACCGGTGAAGACATCGGCATACCACTGGAGCGAGAAGCCTTCCCAGACCACTATGGAATCGGAGGCGTTGAAACTATAGACCGCCACCACCACCAGCGGCACATAGAGGATGGTCAGGCAAAGAACGGTAACAGCGAGAAAGCCCGGGTAAGAGCGAACGTCGAATTTGCGCGTGGCCATGGCCTAGCCCTCCCGCTTTTCAGGGCGCGCCTGCTGGCGGGCGTAGAGGATCAGGATGATCAAAACGAGCGTTAGTAGGATCATCGAGGCCGCAGCACCAAAGGGCCAGTTGCCGGCGTTGCCTTTGAACTGTTCTTCGATCAGCGAGCCGATCATGAAATTCTTGGCGCCGCCCAAGAGATCGGGCGCAAGGAAGGCGCCCATGGAAGGCACGAACACCAGAATACAGCCCGCTACCACGCCGGGGCGCACGGCGGGCAGCACGATGCGGCGCAGTGTTGTGTATTTGGAGGCATAAAGATCGGACGCAGCTTCGCTGAGCGAGAAATTGTAGCGCTCGACGGCGGCATATATGGGCAGCACCATAAAGGGCAGGTAGGAGTAGAACAGCCCGACCTGCACGGCGAAGTTGGTGTTGATCATCTGAAGCGGGTTGTCGGTTAAACCTGTCCACATCAGCGCATTGTTGAGCGGCCCTTCTTCGCGCAGCATGAAGCGCATGGAAACGGTGCGGATCAGCAGGTTGACCCAATAGGGGATGGTGATCAGGAAGACCCAAAGCGGGCGGACGTTCTCTGGACGTGTCGCGATGAAATAGGCGGTGGGAAAGCCGATCAGCAAGCTGAGTAAAGTGGCCAGCCCGGCCTGCCAGATCGAGCGCCAGAAGATGGTGATATAGGTCCACTCGATGGTGCAAGGCTCATCGCCGAACAGCCCTCGATCGCAGAAAAACTGCTCGTAGGCGGCAAAGGAAAACTCCCAGATGACGCCGCCGCGGAACTCCTTTGTCAAAAAGGAGTAAACCAGCATGAGGAGGACCGGCACCAGCACCAGAATGATCAGTGTCACCCAAGCAGGCGCCAGAAGCCAGTTGCGGGCTTCTTTGTATGTGTCGCCTTGGCTGCTACCGCCGCTTGCTGCTCCGCCTGCCATCAGTCCACCAGGAGCCGCGCGGCCCCATACTCCATGTTGACAAACACATCGTTGCCAGTTTCAAAAATGCGCCGGTTGCCACGTTCGGAATTGGACGTGCGAATGCTGAACTCCGGCCCGTCCTTGAGGGTGACGATGGTCGTGATGTCGGTTCCGACGAAGACATTTTCCTTGACAGTTGCGGCCAGGCTTTCGTCTTCGACGGCCTTTTCCGACAGGAAGAGCCGTTCGGGCCGCACGGACATGTGCACCTTTGCACCTGGTTTGACTTCATCCACCGCGTCGCAGGTGAGCGCGTGCCCGCCGCCAAGGTGGCACAGGGCGCGGCCCTCGCGCACCTCGTCCATCGTGACTTCCAGAAGGTTCGTCTCGCCAATGAAATCGGCCACAAACATGTTGCGGGGGCGCTCGTAAATGTCGCGCGCTTTGCCGAGCTGCTGCAATTCACCCGCCGACATGACGGCGATGCGGTCGGACATTGTCAGCGCTTCTTCCTGATCGTGGGTGACAAAGATGAAGGTAATGCCGGTTTCGCGTTGCAGATGCTTTAGCTCCAGCTGCATCGCCTTGCGCAGCTTCAGATCAAGTGCCGAGAGCGGCTCGTCGAGCAACAAAACCTTGGGCTGCGGTGCCAGGGCGCGGGCCAGTGCGACACGCTGTTGCTGGCCGCCAGACAGTTGCGATGGCTTGCGGTTTGCAAATTGCGTGAGCTGCACAAGCTCGAGGATCTCGCCTGCGCGCTTGCGTGCCTCGGACTTGGATTTGCCGAGCATTTCGAGGCCAAAGCCCACATTCTCCATCACATTCATATGGGGAAAGAGGGCGTAGTTCTGAAATACCGTGTTCACCGGGCGCTTGTTCGGGGGAAGGTTTTCAATCTCTTCGCCATAAAGGAAAATCTCGCCCTCGGTGACGTCCTCGAACCCCGCGATCATGCGCAGCAACGTTGTCTTGCCGCAGCCCGATGGCCCCAGAAGAGTGAAAAACTCATTGTCATGGATGGAAAGGGAAATCGTTTTGAGCGCAGTGAAATCGCCGTAGCGCTTCACGGCGTTGCGCACATCAATAGCATTCGTTGTCTGCTGCGACACGTCCGGCCCCCCTGCGGTGAGTATCCGGGAACCTTATGTGGCGTTTCGTCGCCCGGTAAGCATCGTCTTCCTCAGCTTCCGTTAGGCAAAACCTAACAAGCGCCCGCAAGGATGGGATTGCTATGAAATCATGGCTTTGCGCGCAGAATTCTCAACACTGCGGTTGCCGCGATAAACAGAAACATGACCTCGATCACGATCGCCCCGAGGTTCGGCCGCGCAACAAGTGAAACCATTACAAGCGATCCGCCGAGAATGTTCCAGAGGTTGAACGCCATTTCATCGGCCTTCAGCTTGCCCCGTGTCGCAAAGTAATAGGCGACAATGATAAAGACCGAACCGAAAAGGCCGACGATGTCGGCCCAGTGCAGATCATCCATCATGCGCTCAGCTCCTTGACCACGCCGTCCAGCATCCGCTCACAGGCCTCCAGTTGGGCAAGCTCGATGAATTCGTCCGCCTTGTGGCCCTGTCCAGCCATCGAGCCGGGGCCGCAGACGATTGTGGGCACGCCGAGCGCGTCAAAAAATCCGGCCTCCGTGCCGAAGGCCACTTTCGTGGTGTCGTTCGTGCCCAGCAGCCGCGCTGCGAGCTGCGATGCCTCAGACGCCGCGGGCGCGTCGAGGCCCGGATAGGCGTTGAGCTGGGTGATCGAGACGTCAGCCCCGTCAAAGCGGTCTCGATAGTGCGCGCCTACGCGGCCCGCCACCTCCGTGATCCGCGCCATGATCATCTCCGGCGCATCACTCGCAAGATGGCGGAATTCAAATGTCAGGCTCGCGCGCTCCGGCACTATGTTCAACGCTGTGCCGCCTTCCATCTTGCCAACGTGGATTGTGCTGAAAGGCACATCATAAGCCTCATCCCGCGCGCCGTTCCGCGCAAACCAGTCCTGCACGTCGCGCAGCCCTGCGATCATGTCGGCGGCCAGATGCAGCGCGTTCACGAACCGGGGCGCAAGCGAGGAATGCCCCGCCTGTCCGGTGCACACAGCTTCCAGTGCGGCCTTGCCCTTGTGCCCAATTGCCACCTGCATCCCTGTCGGCTCGCCGACGAAGCAGGCGCGCGGACTGCCGATCAGATCAGGCACCCTGCCGATCATTTCCTGAATGCCGACGCAGCCGATTTCTTCGTCGTAAGAGAAAATGAGCTTGAGTGGTTCATTAAGGTCAGACTTTGCCGCCTGGTCTGCCGCGTGCAGCATAGAGGCGACATAGCCTTTCATATCTGTTGTGCCGCGCCCAAAGAGGCGCGTCCCCTCGCGGCTCAAGGCAAAGGGCGCGCGCGTCCAGGGCTGCCCTTCGACGGGCACGACATCGGTATGGGCCGACAAAAGCACACCATGTGGCCCCTCAGGCCCGATCTCGGCATAAAGTCCGAGTTTGCCCACCTGAGGCGAAGGCAGCGGCACGCAGCGCGCGCCGCGTGCTAAGAGGAAATCTTCGATGTAAGCGATGATTTCCGCGTTGGGTTTGGCGCTGACTGTCTCAAAACCGACAAGCCGCTCCAGTGTTTCAAGGGTCAGCGACATCGCATCAATCCAAGGCCAGTTCCGTGATTTCGCGGCGGAAGGGCAGTGCGTCACCGATGTCTTCCCCGTCCAGCTCGCGGGCATAGCGGTGGCCTGCATAGGTGGCCCATGCGATCGGGCCGGGTGCGTTGGCGTCGCCGATCAGTTTGACGGACTTGATGCCCGCATCGGCCCACTCCGCCTCGCGTTCTTTCAGCGCGTTGTAAACGCCGTTGATCTCCAGCTTGGAGGCAACGACGACCACAGCGCCGCAATCAAAGTCCTGGGTCATTCCAGTGTAGACACAATCAGATACGACATGGCCTGAGGCGATTTGGGTAACACCACGGTTGAGCACAATGTTCACGCCCATCTTAGCAAGTTTCTTGTGAATGGCATGTTGCTCCAGCGTGTTGACCGTCCAGTCGGAAAGATAAGCGGAGGGCGTGATGATTGTCACGTCACACCCTTCGGAGACCAGCAGCTCGGCCAGCACGCCGCCCATGTAGTAGTGATCGTCGTCATAGATCACCACTTTGCCGCTCGGCTTTTTGCCCGACATGATGTCATCGGGGGTAAAGATCGGCATCGCGTCATCCATCGGCATCGGCACGACATGCTGGCGGCTGACCCCATCCGCTCGCCACTTGGCGCCCGTGGCGAGACAGACATTCTCGAAACCGAACTCGAGGATGCTGTCTGCATCCAGCTCGCTGTCGAAATAGGTTTCGACATTGGGTTTCTGACTGATCTGGTATTCGCGGTAATCGACAACGCGGCCCCAAGCCGAGAGGCCGGGCAAAGCGCGTTCACGCGTCACGCGCCCGCCGATTTCGGTGCCCGCCTCGGCAATGGCCACGTCATAGCCACGTTCGGACAGCGCGCGCGCCGCCTCAAGCCCTGCGGGGCCGGAGCCCACGACAAGCACGTTTTCACTGCCACCCTTGGCATTCATCCTTTCAGGATGCCAGCCCTTGCGCCATTCTTCCATGAAAGTGGGGTTTTGCGTGCAGCGGCTGATCGACATGGTCATGTCGCCGGTGATGCAGATGTTGCAGCCGATACATTCGCGGATGTCTTCGATACGGCCTTCTTCGATCTTCTTGGGCAGGAACGGATCGGCGATCGACGGGCGCGCGCAGCCGATGAAATCCAGCGTACCGGATTTGACCATCTTCGCCATCACATCCGGCGAAGTGAAACGGCCCACGCCCACGATCGGCTTGTCCGTCAGCTCATGAATGCCGCGCACCAGCTGTTCCTGTGCGGCCTCATCCTTGAACCGCGACGGACCAGAGCAATCTTCCCAAGTGCCTTGCGCCAGATCCCAAAGATCGGGCAAATCGCGATTCATCTCGATGAAATCGCGCACTTCGGCGTTGGAAAAGCCAAGATCGCCGATGGTCTCATCGAGCGATACACGCAAGGTAATGCCCAGGGTGTCGCCAACGGCGTCTTTCATATCGGAGATCACCTCGTTCACGAACCGCGCGCGGTTTTCGAGACTTCCGCCGTATTCATCGCTGCGCTGGTTGGTGGCGCGGGAGAGGAAATGCTGGAAGATCCCGAAGCCATGCGCGCCATAAAGGCAGATCAGATCAAAGCCTGCATCCCTGCTTCGCCTGGCTGCATTTACAAACCAGCGGCGCAGGTCGCGGATGTCGGATTTGTCGAGCGCGCGGGCCTGCACGGGATCGTTGGTAAAGGTGCGAATGGGGGCGGCAGAAACGGCCAGCGGGACTTCCTTGGTATAAAGGTTCGGGCCGTTGATTCCCGAGTAGGCTAGTTGAATGCCCGCAAGCGCGCCATGTTCCTTCATCTTCTCCGACATATTGCGCAACATCGGGATGTCCTTGTCTTCCCAAAGGCGCAGCTCGATGAAGGGCGTTATCTCCGAGGTGTGGTGCATCTCGCACTGCTCGGTAAACACAACGCCCCAGCCGCCTTGTGATTTTATCCCGCGCATCTCTGCTGCAGCCGATGGGTCACGATAGCCCCCGCCATTGCAATGCGGCACCTGATAGAACCTGTTCTTCGATGTGACAGGTCCGATATCCATCGGCTCGAACAAGATATCATAGCGGGGATCGCGCATGGGGATGGCTCCTGAAAACTGGCTTTCTGGCAAGCTAGCGCGCAGGACGGGCAGGCGACAGACAGCGATACTAAATCCCTGATTAGGGCAGGACTAACGCGCAAGCTTGGGTCAGTCAGCCCGTGTTGAGACCGACGATACGCCCGCTCTGGTGCTCGGACTTGCAATGCTCGATGAAGGCGCGGATCACGCTGACGCTGTCTGCTTCGCGCGATGACAATAGGCCCATCTGCATCGGACGCACCTCGCCTTCGAGAGGGACGAAATGCAGGGGTTTGCCGTCGGGCGAGAGGTCATTCAAGGGGCGCACATTGGCGATGGAATACCCGAACCCGTTGGCCACAAGGCTGCGCATCACGGCCATATCGCGTGTGCGTTCGGCGATGATTGGCTTGCGCCCGGCTGCGCCGAAGAAAGAGAGGAAGTATTCCGAACTGAAGGGCAGGTCGAGCAACACCATCGGATGGGGCAAAAGGTCTTGCACGGTGACGCTGCTGCGTCCGACAAGCGAATGCCCCGCGCCCAGTATGGCATAGGGCGGCAGCGAGGCGATCGGCTCGAACTTGAGATCGCTCGGCAGTTCTAGATCGTAGGTGATGGCGACATCTATCTCGCTCTGCCGCAGCTTGCTGAAGATCTGCGCCTGATCCAGCTCATGCTGCTTGACGCGCACGGTGGGATAGAGCTTCTCGAAACTGGCCCTGAGGGAGGGCAGGACAACTTGAGAAAAGGTCAACAGCCCACCGATGGAAAGCGGGCCTTGCACATTGCCAGAAATGTCGCCTGCGAGGTCGATCAGTTTTTCGGCGTTCTGCAATACGATCTTGACTTGCTTGAGCATTTCGCGGCCCGCTGTCGTGAGCGATAGTCCTTGCGCGTGCTGGCGCACGAAAAGCGGCAGGCCGAATTCTTGCTCAAGTTGGTTGATCGCCGCCGAGATAGAGGGCGAGGACACATTGACCTTTTCGGCGGCCAGCGCAATGCTGCCCATCTCGCCAACTGCAACGAAATATTCCAATTGGCGCAGGGTGAAGCGCAGCATGAGAGATTATCCTTCGGCGTCAGGCCTTATACTTGATCCAGATTGTTTTGAGCGCTGTGTATTTGTCAAACGAATGCAAGGACAGATCGCGCCCGAAGCCTGATTGCTTCATACCGCCAAAGGGGGTTTGTGCAGAGAGCGCATCGACGGTGTTCACCGAAACTGTTCCCACATGAAGATTGTCCGCTATGCGGCAGGCGCGGCTCAGGTTGTCGGTCCAGACTGAGGCGGCAAGACCATAGATGGACTCGTTGGCCATGCTCACCGCCTCATCTTCGGTATCAAAGGCAATGACAGACAGCACTGGCCCAAAGATTTCATCGCGCGCAAGCGGATTTTCTTGCGTGACCTCGTCGAAAATCGTGGGCTGAACAAAGCATCCTTTGCCATCCACCGTGACACGCGCGCCACCTGTCACGAGGTTTGCCGAAGTTTTGCCCTCTTCGACAAATTGCATGATGCTTGCGGTTTGCTTTTCATCGACAATCGCGCCCATCTTCGAGGCGGGATCAAGCGGATCGCCCGGCTGCATCGCATCGGCGCGCTCTTTGAGCATGGCGACAAAGTCGTCTTTTATGGCGCGCTCCACATAGAGCCGCGAGTTGGCCGAGCAGACCTCGCCCTGATTGAAGAAGATGCCGAATGCCGCCATATCGGCTGCCGTTTCAAGATTGTCGCAATCGGCGAACACGATGTTAGGGCTTTTGCCGCCCGTTTCGGGCCAGACCTGCTTGAGGTTGGATTGGCCGGAGTATTCCATGAACTTCCTGCCGATGGCGGTTGAGCCAGTGAAGGCAAGGCAATCCACATCCATATGCAGCCCCAGCGCGCGGCCTGCGATGTGCCCAAAGCCCGGAACAACGTTGAACACCCCGTCGGGCACGCCTGCTTCGGCGGCCAGTTCGGCAAGGCGCAAGGCAGACAGCGGGGATTGTTCGGCGGGCTTCAAGACGACCGAGTTGCCTGCGGCCAAAGCCGCCGCCGCTTTCCATGTGGCCATGTCGAGCGGGAAATTCCAAGGCGTGACCGCGCCGACCACACCCAAAGACACCCGGCGCACCAGCGCAAGATCTCCGGGGCCTGTCGGGGCCACTTCATCATAAACCTTGTCAATGGCTTCGGCATACCACTGGAAGAAATGTGCAGAGCCGGGGGCATCGACGGTCACGGCATCGGTGATCAGCTTGCCCATATCCAGACTGTCGAGCAGAGCCATTTCCGCAAGGTTTTTGCGGATCAGATCAGCGAGCTTCAACATGACCGCCTTGCGGTCACCGGGGGGCATGCGCGACCAGTGGCCCGCCTCGAAAGCGCGCCTTGCCGATGCAACTGCGCGGTTGATATCCTCTGCATCGCCTTCCGCCACCTGAGCCAAAACCGTCCCCGTCGCAGGGTTCACACTGTCAAAGGTCTTGCCAGAAGCCGCATCCACAAACCTGCCGTCGATAAAGGCCTGGCACCGGAAATCGAGCCCGGATGCGCGGGTTTTCCACTCCTGGTGGGTGTGATCAAGCATGTTGGTTCCTTTGTTCAATCGTCGCCGGGCACGCCGTAGGAAGGTGCCTCCTGCGGATCAAGAGCGCGCTGGATGTAAGCGTCGAGCTGGGGCTTGTAGACATCCCAAGCCGTAGCGATTGCCTCGATTGGGCAGTCTTCGGTCCAGTCGCAGCGCAGATCGGCTACAGGCCAGCTGACCTTGTCTGCGATCTGTAGACCTGCGGAATGCACGGGCCCGGCTTCGCCACCCGCTGCCAGCCCTGCGCGCAGCGCGGCAATCAAACGGTCGCCTATGTGGCCCGTGGCGGCGAGATAGCCTTCCACGATGGCCTGAGGCACAGCATCATTGGCCAGCAGGTTGCCGCCTGATGCCACATTCTCGGCCTGCGCCTGCGTCCAGATTCCCAGCGAGTTGGGACCGGAGTGAATGGCCGTCTGGCCGTTCTTGTCCACGGCCAAAACCTGCCGGTATTCGATGCAACGGCCTTGATCGCGCACACCTGCAATGGTCTCGGCCGCAGTCATGCCACCCTGCATCAGATCCAGCGCGAGCGGCCCCAGTGTCGGGTCAGTCACATTCTGGGAGGCCACTGCGCCAACGCCTGCCCGCGTGTAGGAACAGCGCGCCGCAACGGCAGGCGAAGACGACGAGATAGCGACAC
This sequence comes from Primorskyibacter sp. S87, assembly GCF_049801055.1. NCBI lineage: Bacteria > Pseudomonadati > Pseudomonadota > Alphaproteobacteria > Rhodobacterales > Roseobacteraceae > Primorskyibacter > Primorskyibacter sp. S87. The sequence continues at coordinate 182,845 of NZ_JBNAGF010000007.1, forward strand.
CGAACATACCTGTGTCGGAGCAGCGGGCCACAAGCGAGAACGTCATTCCGGAATCACCGCTGTGCCGTCAATCTCGACCAGCCATTCAGGGCGCGCCAGGGCTTGCACGACCAACCCTGTCGAAACGGGGTGCACGCCTTTGATGTATTCCCCCATGGTGCGATAGACGGCCTCGCGATGGCGCACATCTGTGATATAGACCACGACCTTGACCAGATGTTCCATCTGGCCGCCAGCTTCCTCGATCAGTTGCTTGATGTTCTGCATCACCTTGTGGGTCTGCGCTACAGGGTCGTGACTGTCCAGGTTTACGGCATCATCAAGATTTTGCGGGCATTGGCCGCGCAGCCAGACCGTTTTGCCGCCTTGGGTGACAACAGCCTGACACAGATCGTTGTCGAGGTTCTGCTCGGGGTAGGTGTCCGATGTGTTGAACTTTCGAATTCGGGTATGGGTCATGCCAGCTCCCTCTTTATGTGTGACGGACCAACAAGAGGTCGTATGTCGGCTTTCAGGCGTAGCGTCAGGAATATTTGAATTGATGCAATGAAAAAGCACGGAGTCCCTCATTTGCGATTAGGGTGTGCCTAAGCAGGCTTCGGCCGGGTGAGGATTTCCCGGCTTTAGGTTCAGCCTAAGCAGTGCTGAATGAATTACTGTTTTCGCAACTGACGCGCGCCCCCTACGGTCGGAGCAAGTTGAAACCCTGGAGGGGATGTCATGGCTGTGGAAAAAGTAGACACCGTTGTTGTTGGGGGCGGCCAGGCGGGCATTGCCGCGAGCGAGCACTTGAGCAATCACGGGATTGCGCATGTCGTGCTGGAGCGCAATCGCATCGCGGAAAAATGGCGCTCGGCACGATGGGACTCTCTGGTTGCCAACGGTCCTGCCTGGCATGACCGCTTTCCAAATCGCGATTTCGATGACCCGGATTATGACGCTTTCATCCCTAAGGAAGCCGTCGCAGATTACTTTGTGGACTACGTTGAACAGATCAAGGCACCGGTGCGCTGCGGCGTCACCGTCGAACATGTCGAGCGGACCTCAAACGGGGGCGGCTTCCGGATAATGACCAGTGATGGCGCGTTTGAAGCCCGTCATGTCATAGCTGCTACCGGAGCATTCCAGAACCCGGCCATTCCGCCGCTCGTTCCGTCCGATGCACCGGTTCATCAGATGCACTCCAATGACTACCGCAACCCTGAACAACTGCCCGAGGGGGCTGTGCTGGTTGTTGGCGCGGGGTCATCCGGGGCCCAGATTGCTGAAGAGTTGATGGAGGCAGGACGGCAGGTCTATATCTCGATCGGCGCGCATGACCGTCCACCGCGGCGCTATCGCGGGCGCGATTTCGTGTGGTGGCTCGGCGTGCTGGGCAAGTGGGATATGCAAACGCCAGGAGCCGGCACAGAACATGTTACCATTGCGGTCAGTGGCGCTAATGGCGGACGCACTGTGGATTTCAGACGCTTCGCCGCAGGCGGAATGCATCTGCTGGGCCTGACGGAAAGCTACAAGGACGGAACGGTCCGGTTTGCCGATGATTTGGCCGAGAACATTGCGAACGGTGATGCAAACCACCTGGCCTTGCTGGAGGAGGCCGATGCCTACGTTGCGCGCCACGGCCTTGACCTTCCCGAAAACCCCGAGGAGCGCAAGCGCTGGCCCGACCCTGCGTGCTTGACAGATCCGACACGCGAGCTTGATTTGCAGCAGGCCGGAATCACCACGATCCTCTGGGCGACGGGCTTCGCTGTCGATTACAGCTGGCTGAAGGTCGACACCTTCGACGAGCGCGGACGGCCATTGCACCAGCGCGGTGTGTCGCGTGAGCCCGGCGTATACTTCCTCGGGTTGCCTTGGCAGTCGCGGCGCGGCTCATCTTTCATTTGGGGGGTCTGGCACGATGCCAAATTCATCGCGGATCAAATCGCCATTCAGCATGCCTATGAAACGTATCAGCCAGCAGAGTCAAACACCAAGAATTTACATGTTGCAGCTCTCAAAGAGGCCTAACCGGAAGCATACGGAACAAAAAACACGGATCAGGTGGCGAAAGTCAGGATTGCGATGAAGGCGACGTCCGCAACTGTGATTGAGGGAGCTGCCATGGCTGTTGCGACGACAGTCCCACTGATCAGATTGTGCATCGTTTGGACACCCAAACTCAGAGGCCCTCACGGTGGGTGAAACGGCCATCCATGATCGTTCCCAAGACTTTGATGTTCGAGATTTCCCCTGGGATGACCTGAGTAATGTCCTGATCAGGAACGACGAGGTCCGCGTATTTCCCGACTGTCATAGAGCCGATCTTGTCCTCCATCCGCTGTTGGGCCGCCGGATAGATCGTGACCGCTTTGAGGGACTCCTCCAGAGACGCCGGTTTGCGTGACAACGGGAAGGGCTTGGACTCTTCGTTGAGCGGATCCTGCAATGTCATGGCGATCTCGACATTTAGAAGCGGGCCGATCAGATCAATTGGAGAAGACGGGACGTCGGAGGAGATCGACACGTTGTGGCCAAGGGCTATCCGTGAAGAGTAGCGGGCAAAAGTGGCTTCGACCCGAGCCCGGCCCAACAGATCGGGCGCGTTCACGTCCTGGGTTTCCCAGTCGACACTGAAGATGGGGGTGGTGTTCACCATGATCTCGTTTCCGATGACCGTCTCGTGATCCAGATCGGACACCCAGAAATAGTGGTGCAGCAGGTTGTTCGGCACGTCATAGCCAGCTTCGCGGGCCGTCATAATGGCATTCACCACGTTTCGAACCGTCTGCGAGCCGTCCACATGGGTGCCGACAGGCAACCCGGCCATGTTGGCTTGCAGGTAGACCGAGGTGATCATCGATCCCTCAATGGCAGCGCCTCCGAATGTGCCGTCGGTATAGGGTTCCATCATCCAGGTGGTCTGCGAACTCCAGTTGCCCTCGGGGTGAATCTTGATTTCCCAAATTCGCAACATGCCGCTGTCATATTGTTCGCGCAGATCCAGCGTATGCCCGACGATTTCATCTGCCCGTGCGTTTGGGTCCTTGAACCCGGTTGCCACGAATGTGCGGATCGACAGGTCGCCCTTCTTTTCAAGCTCGTGCAGATGCGCCATCACCAGCTTCTCGTCCTCTTTCACAAGCGACAGATCGGTGACGGTCGGCATTGCCAGGAGAGGCACGTGAACGGCGGTGATGCCGGTCTTGACCGCCTGATCGTAGAGCCGCTTCTGAATGTCGGGGATTTCTCCGGCCGGGTCCCATGCGCCTGCGCTGCGGAAGGCGGAAGCCAATTGGAACTCGATCCCGATCCCGGTCTGCTTGCCACCAGCATCACGCTGCCAGAACATCACGCCAGGCACCTGGTCGGATTCATCAGGATCGACCTTCCCGGCGTCGAATGCCTTGGAGTTCATCCAGACGTCATGAATGGTGAAATCGAGGATAAAGGCGGGACGGTCAGGAACAACAGACTCAAGGTCTTCTTTGGTCGGCCAGCCGCCAAAGGACACCTGATCAAAACCATAGCCTAGGATCAGTTCCTCATCCGGGTTCGCGTCTGCGTAGTCCTTGATGGTCGCCAGGGCCTCTTCCAGCGTATCGACGCCAAAAAGGCTGATACCGCGCGAAGTCCAGTCGGAGGCAACAATGTGATCGTGGCCTGACGCGAAGCCCGGCAAGAGGGAATCGCCCCCGAGATCGAAGACTTCGGTGTTGTCCCCCACCATCGCCTCGGCGTCCGCCACATCACCGACATAGGTGATCTTGTTTCCGGTCACGGCCACTGCTTCGGCGGTTGGGGTGGTTTCGTCCACGGTCAGAACTCTGGCAGTCGTGAAAACTATGTCAGCGCTTTGTGCAAAGGCTGAGTTCGCTACCAGAAAGGTCGCCGCCAAGAAACTTGAGAACCGAGTCATTGTCCGCTCTAAAAAACTGCCACCAAAGTAAGATCGGAGAGGCTATCGTCTACTCAATTTGTGCTCACCCGCCACGGCAATTGGGTAGTGGCTTGGATAGGGCGAATTTGCCTGACAATGGAACACAAAAAAGTCAGCGTTTAGCGCGATCTCGAGTTTCCGATTTTTAAAAGTTGCAAGTGAAGACAATGGCGGCTTCGCCCGCAACTCGATCAAAGCCGTTTTTTGCGGGACTCTGCTCTGGGCCATCGCCCACCAGCCCCGGAGATCACCATCCCAATGGGTCAAAGGCCAATGTTGCTCCAAAAAATCAACTTGGACCAGTCAGATCAGGCTACTCAGCAGTACCAGCGTACCGCCATAGGCATGATCCCAGGAGGGATACGATGTCTCTTGAATGGATTCCTGCGCTTCGCGGGCCCCTCAATCATGTTCGCGTGATCGATCGCCAGAAATGCGCAAATTGCGCATCGGTCCCACTGATCGCAGCATCGATCTCAATTCAGGCGAAACGGCCGGTCATCTCTATCAATCGCAAGACGGTGAAAAACAGCCGTTTTGGATCACGCAAAAGCGTGAGGCTTGCGACGCATACGTCATTCAACGCTGGTTGCCTGATACATCGCGTGAAGAAACTGATGCGCCGTCACAGGATCGCTCACGAAGGGAGATCGTCGAATTTCACCCTTTCTTGTCTCGTCGCCGATCTCGTAGATCACCAAATCTTCCTTGATGGTCGAAATCACACTGAGCTCGTCAAGTTTCTCCGGGTCAACAGCCGTCGGGTCGTCGGAGAGAATGACGAAATCGGCCAGTTTGCCAATCTCGATTGAACCTTTGTCCTGTTCTTCGAAATGTTGCCAAGCGGGCCAGATTGTCAACGATTTCAACGCTGTCATGACGTCGACCCGGTGCCGGGGCCCAAGGATGTCTCCCGACCGCGTGCGGCGAGTTACGGTGGCGTCAAGAATTCGCATGCTGTTCGGAAACGCAACTGGGGCGTCGTGATGCGACCCGAACATCATCCCTCTTTCGATCAGCCAGCCAGTTGGTGAAATGTTCTCGGCATTGATTGGACCCACTGTGTGATCTCGGTGCCAGTCACCCCAGTAAAACGTGTGCATAGGAAACAACGACAAGAACACACCCATCCGGCGGTAGGCATCGACTTGGTCTTCGCGCAGGAACTGACCGTGGATCAGGACAGGCCGGTTTCCGGGGTCACCATACGTTTCCTGTGCAGCCTCGATTGCTGCGATCAACATGTCCGAGGCCCCTTCACCATTGGCATGGGTGATGATCTGAAATTCGTTCTCGTAACACCAGTTCACGGCATCCTGAACGGTTTCCATGTTGACTGCGGCGTAGCCCGCATAACCTGCCGGGTAATCGCCAACCGGGTCGTAGTAGGGACGATCGCGCAAGGCGGTAAAGCCCTGAGGAGAGCCGTCAATTGTCAGCTTGCAGCCTCCAACCCGAATGCGATTTTCATATGACTTGGACGCATTGTCTCTGATGTAGTCCCTGGCCTCTAGAACGTCCGGGTACGCGACGACGTCAATTGCAATTCGACCCTTCTTGGCCATGGCTTTCAGCGCCTCGACACTGGGTCCTGAGGACCGCCCGTCCTGCCCGGTGGTATAGCCGTAACTCGCCCAGAGCTCTGAACCTGCAACTGCAAATTCTTCGAAGGCTTCCGGACCCAGTTTGGACAAGACGGGAACGAGAGCGCCAAAAAATGCGTATTCTTCGAGAACTCCGTTCGGTTCGCCGTTGGTATCGCGCTGGATGATTCCGCCTGCAGGATCTGCTGTTGATGCGTCAAAACCCACGATCTCGAGCGTCTTGGAGTTCGCGACGCCGATATGGCCGGATTGATGAACAATGATGACGGGCAGGTCTTGCGAGACCGCATCAAGTTCATCGCGGTTTGGGTGCCGCTGTTCCGCAAGTTGGGCGTTGTCATAGCCGAAGCCGATAATAACGCCAGTTTTCTCAACGGCATCGCTGTTTTCATCGATCCAGTTGCGCAGCGTCTGTTGCAGACTGGCAATATCCGTCACCGCGCCATCTGGTGGCGAAAGCAGATTTGCGGACAGGGCCTGAAGGCCGCCAAAAACTACGTGCCCGTGACTGTCGACAAAGCCCGGAACCATCGCCCGCCCGTTAAGATTGTGGATTTCTGTCGTGTCGCCTTGATGCGCCAACAAATCTGATAACGCCCCCGCTGCGAGAATCCGCCCGTCCCTGACCGCAACTGCTTCCACTTTGGGTTGCGCGTCGTTCATCGTTAGGATCGGCCCGCCGGAGTAAATTGTGTCGGCAGTGTCCTGTGCGCTCACGGCCGCTGCTGAAAGCATGAAACCGGCCAGCCAGAGAAGTCTGAGATTATGCGACATCCAAAAACTCCCTCCCAATAAAGCCTTTGTGCAAAGATAGCTGGCATTATGAGTTGGTCCAACAGGAATGGAATGCGCGACTCTGTTTCAGCGCAGGTCAAACTCGTCATTCGGTCAGTCCTGGAGACGCCGCTAGTCTGTGAACTCCTGCAATTGAGAGCATTGTCGGCGTTTGTTTCAAGGCCAACCGGGGGGGCATTCGGCTGGCGATAGACACATGGCTGCCGGTGGGCCACAAAGGCACATCCAGTGTATTGCATGTGATGCCTGAAAGTTAGCGACAAAGCGGTATCGGTGCAGGATTTTTGGCGGTAGTTTCCCGTCAGTGGATGCCGGAAAACACGGGAGAATTACCTTGAAAGAGTGGTCAAACTGGTCGGGCAGCGCTGTTGCAAGGCCGGCGCGTCAGTTGGCGGTAGCCTCCGAAGGGGAACTGAGCGCCGTCGTCAAGGATACCGCTGGCGTGATCCGCATGGTTGGATCCGGCCATTCGTTTACACCGATCGCGGCGGTCGAGGGTGGAACACTCGTATCTCTGGACGGATTTGATCACGTCGAACCGGAAGGGTCCGATCAGGCAAGGATCGGCGGAGGAGGAAAACTCGGTGCGATAGCCACGAGACTGCATGAACTGGGCCATGCGTTCTCAAACATGGGCGACATCAATGACCAAACCCTCGGCGGTGCCCTCGCAACGGCCACGCACGGCACCGGACTCAAGTTTGGCTGTTACTCGGCGATGTTGTCCGAGCTGACCTTGATCGACGGTCGAGGTGAGAAACGTGTAATCGACCGTGCGTCCCAGACAGACCTTTTCCGCGCTATGTCCGTCGGTATCGGCACAGGCGGGATCGTGACCGAAGCGCTGGTCAAAACCACGCAACCCTACCGCCTGGATCGGAAACGATACGCGATATCGCTCAATGATTTTCTGGACGACTTCACGACCCGGATGAATGCATGCCGGAATGTGGAATTCTACTATATCACCGGGTCGGGACAGGCGCTGGTGATGGAAAGCGAAGCAAGCGATGCGGCCCCGGTTGCCAGACCCGAAGATCGCGATCAGGAAGGTCTGGCCCAACTGCGCCTTGCAGGAAAACTGTTTGCCCGGTTGCCCGCTTTGCGGCGCTTCACCTTGGGGTTGGCGATAAAATCGCACACCAGCGAACACTTCATAGAGGATTGGCACCGGGCCTTCCCGACCGATCGTGACGGTATCCGTTTCAATGAGACGGAATATCACCTGCCACTGGAAATGGGCCCGATTGCATTGCGCGAAATTGTAGAATTGGTGGAAAAGGAATTCCCACAGGTCTACTTTCCGATGGAAGTGAGGACCGTAGGAGCGGATGACCTGAGCCTGAGCCCGTTCTTCCAACGCGATACAATGTCGATCGCCGTGCATCACGAAGCCGGAAAGCCCTTTGAAGACCTCTTGCGTGCAGTGGAAACGGTCTTTCACAAGTATGAAGGTCGCCCTCATTGGGGCAAGTTGCACTCGCTCACCGCCTCGGGCCTTCGCCCGCTCTACCCCGAATGGGACATGGCCATAGAAGCCCGGCGAGAGCTTGACCCGGAAAGCCGGTTCGTGACTCCTTATATTGCGAGGCTTCTGGGACTGTGAGCCGCTATTTCGAAACTCTGATCCACGCGTGTGAAAACGCCGGTTTGCATCGGCCTGTCCTTGTACTTGACCAGATGCGTTTGAACGCCAACCTGATCTGTCTGCGGGAAAACCTGCCAACGGGAATTGCCCTGCGTTTGGCTGACAAATCCTTGCCGGTCCCGGATCTTCTGGAACATGGATTCCAAGCGCTTGGAACCGATCAGGTCATGTCATTTCATCTGCCACTGACCGCCAGAGTTCTGGCGCGGTTTCCAGCAACGCATGCACTCATGGGCAAGCCGATGCCCGTCGCCGCAGCAGCGGAGTTCCTGAACAACTGCCCGGACGCCTCACGTGTGACTTGGTTGATCGACAGTGCCGCAACTCTTGCTGAATATCGTTCGCTTGCGGTTGAAACCGGGACGAGCCTGCGCGTTGCTTTCGAAGTGAATATTGGTCTCGGTCGCGGCGGGTTTGAGACCCCAAAAGAGCTCGCGGCGTGTCTCAGCGATACCTCGCCGCTCATCCCCTGTGGCCTGATGGGATACGAAGCCCATGTGAATGCGCTGCCAAAGTTTCTGGGTGGTGGTGCGCAGGCGCAAGAACACGCCATGAACCGGCTAGGTGCATTCGTCAATTGCCTGTCGCCGGAGCAGCGTCAGATAATCAACACCGGAGGCAGCAACACGGTTCTTGGACTGCCGGGCAACGGGCCGGCAAATGATTTCACGCTGGGTTCGTTGATGTTAAAACCCTCCGATTTCGATCAGACGTTGAACGCTGCGATTGAACCTGCGCTGTTTATTGTCACGCCGGTCCTCAAGACTTGCTTGCACGGATTGCCCGGGCATCCCCGACTATCGGGCTTGTTGCGTGGCACAAGGATCATTCGCGACCGCATCAGCTTTGCCTATGGTGGCAAATGGATGGCCAGGCCCGTGTATCCGGAAGGCCTTGCAAAAAGCCCGTTCTTCGATGCGTCCTCGAACCAGAACGGGCTGTGCCTACCGCGTCATGCAGAAGCTCCTGGCCACTTCGTGTTCTGGCCCACTCAATCCGAGGCCGTCTTGCAACATTTTGGAACCGTGCACGTTTTTGACGGCAATGACATCTGCCGGGAAATGGACCCATTTCCGATTTGCTGATGGCGCTCAGACAGGGGCAGCGGATTTGATCACTACTGCGTTGCTGTCTCAGGCTTTCAGTTGGGAAATGAACCAGTCTCGAAAGTTCCGAGCGGAGGGGGAGGGGCGGTTGATCCTGAGAAAAAAGCCCTCCTTGCCTTCGATCGATACGTCGTGCGCCACCGTAAGCCGTCCGGCATTTTGGGCGTGGGCACTCAGGATCTCGCTGGCGAGTGCGATACCATTGCCCTGCGCGGCAAGGTGAAGGGCCATCCCGTAGCTGTCGACAAACAGGGAAGGACGTTGAACGGCTATTCCGCTCGCTTCGCTCCAGCGCGCCCAACCGTCGGATGTGCCGACAGTCTCGATCAGCGGGGCCTCGGATAACGGTGTGATCAGAGTGGCGGCCTTAAGCGGAACCAGCCTGTTTGGGGTAAGTTTCTGCGCGCCTTCTCCGGCCTGTTTTTGCGACCCGAAACGGATTTCAACATCTGCTATGGCGCTGTTGAAATCATCAGGCCAGATCGCGCTCAGGATACGCAGGCGCAGTCCCGGGTGGTTTTCGGTGAATTCACTGAGGCACGGAACCACAACCCATTGGGCAATACTGACCGACATGGCGACGGTCAGAACCTCCTCGGTCGGGCCAGCGTCGAACATGTCCGTTGCGATGCTCAGCCGCTCCAGTGCAGCACTGACTTGCGGCAACAGCCGCCGTCCATCGTCGGTCAATGCCAGCCCGCGGGCTTTTCTGGTGAACAGGGTGACGTGCAACCGTGTCTCCAGCGCTTTGATTTGCTGACTGACGGCAGATTGCGTCATACCGATTTCGGCAGCTGCTGCTGTAAAGCTGAGGTGGCGTGCAGCGGCATCGAACGCGCGAAACCAGTTGAGCGGGGGTAGGGATCTTGCCATGGTCAAGTCACCCATTAGTTGCACTTATGCCTTAGCCCAAAATTCTTTTGTTTGTCAAAAACCGGGCCCTGTCGGACAACCTTTGAGCGCGACAGGAGAATATGAATGCATCCCGAAATTCGGAAGATTGTAACCTATGACGAAGAGGTTCTGATCGAGGGTTTTCGCTCAGCAACAGAACCATGGCGCATGTTTGCGGTTGCGGCTGTTGTGCGCAATCCATGGTCGGGCCGGTATGTTGAGGATCTGACCCCTGAGATCCGGGCCTATGGGCCGGTATTGGGCGAGATGCTGACCAAGAGGATGATCATGCTCGCCGGTGGCGGAGACCGGATAGAGGCTTATGGAAAGGCTGCAGTTGTCGGACTGGACGGCGAGGTGGAGCACGCTTCGGGGCTCATTCACACCCTGCGGTTTGGCAACCATTACCGCGAGGCGGTCCAAGCGAAATCATATCTGGCCTTCACGAACACAAGGGGTGGGGCCAACGCGGCGATCATGGTGCCGCTGATGGACAAGAATGATGCGGGGCGTCGGTCGCACTATCTGACGATCCAGTTCGCAATTCCCGATGCGCCCCGTGCCGACGAAATTGTCGTTGTGCTGGGGGCGGCAACGAGCGGTCGTCCTCATCACCGTATCGGTGACCGATATCAGGACCTGAAGGATCTGGGCCATGACGTGGACAACCCGGCAGCGGTCTGAATTCGGAGCGCTGGCGGCGATATCCTCCGGTGAGGGCGCTCCGCTGGTTTTGCTTCACGGCGTTGGGTTGCGCGCTGAGGCTTGGAACCGGCAGGTCGATGCGCTGCTGGCTGAGGGGCACCGGATCATTGCGCCGGATATGCCGGGGCATGGTGGAAGCCCGACAGTCCCAATACCGCGCAGCCTTCAGGGTTATACCGATCCGGTAGCCGCAGGCCTTGATGAGCCTGCAATTGTCGTCGGGCATTCCATGGGGGCCATGATCGCTCTTGATCTGGCTGCCCGGTATCCGGATCTCGTGCGCGGTGTTGTGGCAATGAACGCAGTGTTCCGGCGCAACCCTGGGGCGAGGAAAGCGGTTGAGGCAAGAGTTGCCGCCTTGGATGGTGTGCACAGGGCAGACCCTACCGAAACGCTGGAACGGTGGTTCGGCGGCGCAGCCTCTCCCGAACGTTCGGCTTGTGAGCTCTGGCTGCGGTCCTGTGATCCCTCCGGATACAAGGCCGCATACACGGTGTTTGCCCAAGAGGACGGGGCATCATCTGAGGCGTTGATGGCTCTGAGTGTTCCGGCCCTGTTTCTGACCGGCAGCGAGGAGCCGAATTCGACACCTGAAATGTCTCGGGACATGGCAGCGCTGGTGCCCGGCGGGCGTTCTGAAGTGATCCGAGGTGCGGCACATATGATGCCGATGACACATCCCCGACAAGTCAACCGCAGCCTTTTAGGTTTCGTCAGGGAATGCCGGCCATGACAGCGTTCGACCCCAAAGAAATACGCAAGGCATTTGGCCGGTTCATGACCGGCGTTACCGTGGTCACAACCCGGGCCAACGATGGAACACCTGTTGGGTTCACAGCAAATTCCTTTACTTCGGTGTCGCTGGATCCGCCGCTTCTTCTTGTGTGCCCCGGAAAGTTCCTGTCTTCCTTCGATGCGTTCGAAAATGCCACGCATTTCGCCGTCAGCGTGCTGGCCGAAGGACAGGAGGAAGTTTCGAACACGTTCGCCGGCTTCAAGGGCGATAGGTTTGCCCGAATACCGCACGAGCAGGACCTGAACGGCGTTCCGGTCATTAATGGCGCCGTTGCATGGTTTTCATGTCAAACCCATCGTGTGATGCCCGCAGGCGATCATACGGTTCTTGTTGGCCAAGTGACCGGGTTCGATCACCACAGTGGCGGCGGGCTGGGATATGCAGACGGGCGATACTTCAGTCTCGGACTTGAGCGAGCTGCCGGCGAGAGCCCTCCAAGCGGAGCCGTTGTCGGGGCAATTGTTGAGACCCCGGCCGGAGTCCTTTTGGAGGAAACCCCTCATGGCCTTCGGCCTCCGCAGGTCATGGCAAACAGCCGGACCAATCAGTTGGAAAGCCTTTCAGACGGATTGGCCGTACGCGGAATGAAAGTCGATCTGGGACGGGTCTACTCTGCCTATGACGACCGGCGGCTTGGAACCCACCACACCTATGTGTTGGCCACCGCTCCGGTGCCGACCGACATGCGGGGTTTGCGCTGCGTCGCGTCTGACGATTTATCCCGGCTCGGTTTTGCGACTCCCGCGATCGCAACGATGATGTCCCGCTTTGCAACCGAAACCCGAACCCGTTCCTTCACGCTGTATCTGGGCGATGAAGATGCGGGAGATACGCACAAGACCTGAAAGGAGGCAGTGATGGAGTTCTCTCTTTTTGCGCATGTGGAGCGCCTGACCCCCGATCAGCCGCACGATGTTCTCTACAAGGATTTTCTGGGGCTCTGCAAAATGGCCGACGAGGGCGGCATGCGCGCGATCTGGACGGGTGAGCATCACGGGATGGAGTTTACCATCGCACCGAACCCCTTTCTGCCGCTGGTCGATCTGGCGCATCACACACGGAATGTCCGGCTGGGAACAGGAACAATCATTGCCCCGTTTTGGCACCCGATCCGGTTGGCTGGCGAAGCTGCCGCAGCTGATCAACTGACCGGTGGGCGCATTGAACTGGGAATAGCCCGGGGCGCTTACAGTTACGAATACGAAAGACTGATGCCCGGCATGGACGCGTGGGACGCGGGACAACGCATGCGCGAGATGGCGCCTCTTGTACCGCAGCTGTGGAAAGGCGATTGCGCGCATGAAGGTTCGTATTTCCAGTTTCCCGCCACAACGGCAACGCCGAAACCGGTTCAACAGGATGGCCCGCCAATATGGATTGCCGCGCGGGATCCCAACAGTCACGAGTTTGGCGTGCAAAACGGTTTCAACATTCAGGTTACACCGCTCTGGCAGGGGATGGCCGAGGTCGAAAGCCTGATGGAGCGGTTCAATGCTGCCTGCACCGGGTATGCGGGGCCGCGCCCCAAGATCATGCTGCTTCAGCACACCTATGTCGGCAGCGATGAAGAAGACGTGGCCCGTGCGGCCCACGAGATATCGCGCTACTACGCCTATTTCTTTGCGTGGTTCAAAAACGAGCGGCCGGTGCAGCAGGGGCTGATCCAGACCCTGACCGAGAAAGAACTTGGTTCCAACCCGATGATCGCTCCGGAAACACTGCAGAATGATCTGGTTTTCGGGACCAAACAGCAGGTGATTGACCGCCTGAAGCGATACGAAGATCTTGGCTATGACGAGTTTGCCTTCTGGGTCGATTCCGGAATGGAGACTGAACGCAAGCGTGCCTCGCTGGCCCGCTTCATTGACGACGTTATGCCGGCTTTCCAATAAAGGATGACGCAATGACCACGAAACCGCATTACCAGCTATTCATCGACGGCACATGGTCAGAGGGCGCGGATGGGCAGACCATGGCAACGGTCAATCCGGCGACCGGCGAAGACTGGGCGACATTCGCCTGTGCCGCGCCTGAGGACATCGACCGCGCCGTGGCGGCGGCAAGGCGCGCGCTGGGCGAACCCGGATGGCGCGACCTGAACCAGACGAAGCGCGGCAAGTTGCTGTTCCGATTGGCGGACCTGATCGAACAGAATGCCGAGGCCCTTGGCCGGATCGAGACCGCGGATAGCGGCAAATTACTGGCCGAGACCGCCAGTCAGACCGCATATGTGGCAGACTACTACCGCTACTATGCCGGTCTCGCAGACAAGATCGAAGGCGCGGTTCTTCCGATCGACAAGGCGGATATGCACGTGTTCACCCGCCGGGACCCCATCGGTGTGGTGGCGGCCGTCGTGCCGTGGAATGCACAGATGTTTCTGACCGCGACCAAGCTTGGCCCTGCACTGGCTGCCGGATGCTCTGTGGTGCTCAAGGCGTCCGAGCAGGCTCCGGCACCGATGATCGAACTGGCGCGACTGATCGACAAGGCGGGTTTTCCGCCAGGTGTGGTCAGCGTCGTGACAGGTGATGCAGAAAACTGTGCAATTCCGCTTACCCGCCACCCTGATGTGGATCGGATTGCGTTTACCGGCGGTCCGGATGCGGCCCGTCATGTGGTTCGGAATTCGGCCGAGAGTTTCGCCGTCACGACACTGGAGCTGGGGGGGAAATCCCCCATTCTGGTTTTTGACGATGCGGATCTGGAAGGTGCGGCCAATGGGTTGATTGCAGGGAATTTTGGCGCATCGGGCCAAAGCTGTGTGGCCGGGTCGCGCGGGTTTGTGCAACGGTCTGTTTTCGAGGACCTCGCCAACTTGATCGAAGCCAAGTCCAAGGGGATCAATGTCGGCGATCCGCTTGTGGCGGACACCCATGTCGGGCCGCTTTGCACCGGTGCGCAAATCCACCGGATTGTTGAAACGCTCGATCAGGCTCGGGCACAGGGGGCAAGCATCAGATTTGGCGGAACGCCTCTGGATCGCCCGGGAAACTTCATGGCGCCGACACTGGTGGAATGCGCGACGCCGGAAACCGAAACGCTCAAGGTTGAAATGTTCGGGCCTGTCATGTCGATCTTGCCGTTCGATACCGAAGAGGAGGCGATCGCTCTGGCCAATGACACACCTTATGGGCTCGGCTCAGGTGTGTTCACTCAGAACCTCGCCCGGGCGCACCGTGTATCAGACAGGTTGAGGGCCGGGATTTGCTGGATCAACACCTATCGTGCGATTTCCCCGATCGCCCCATTCGGTGGCTTCGGCCAGTCAGGTTACGGGCGCGAGGCCGGAGTGGAGGCCATTCTGGACTACACAAGAACCAAAACAACCTGGATCAGCACGTCCGATGCGCCGATGGCGAACCCGTTTGTCATGCGATGAGCGCGATGAACACTTGCAGGGCGCAGACACGCGGGCCAACTCTATAACGCGACTCCGGCAGTGTCGCGGGTACCTGCGCGTCGAATGCCCTGACGTCCGATCAATCACAATGATGCCGGCGTGTCTTCCGCGTCACTGCTGTCTGCGCTAAGTGGAAAGCAACAAGCCTTTGTCGCGCCTGTGTGGCGTCGAAGATCGGCTCGCAATGCGCCGCACAAAGAGGAACATGCCCATGTCAATTCGACGCCTCATTATCGCAAGCCTGCTTGCCGGGGCTCTGCCGGTTTCGGCCTTTGCTCAATCTGCCGAGGATGTATCGTCGCGTCTCACGCTGGAACTGAACACGGTTCAGGATGTCGGCGAGGCCTGCCGGTTGACGTTCTTGGCGCAAAACGACACCGGAACGACAATCGACAAGGCCGTTTACGAGACCGTGATTTTCGACACCTCTGGTGGGGTCATAAGCCTGTCTTTGTTTGATTTCAGAGACCTGCCGGCAGATAGGCCGAGGGTCCGCCAGTTTGATCTTGCTGGGATGTCCTGTGACACGATTGGTCAGGCGCTTATCAACGGCGCGAATACGTGCATCGTGGACGGTGCTGAAAGTCCTGTGTGCCACGAGGCACTCAAGCTTGGCAGCCGGATAACTGTGGAGTTGCTTGGATGAATTTCCTTGATGCGTTGAGCGGAATTCTGGCCCTTGGCGGGCCAGTTGTCGCTGTGTTGCTTGTCATGTCTGTGCTGACCATGTCGGTTACGCTGTACAAGCTCTGGCAGTTCATGGCTTCGGGTGTCGGTCGTCATCGGGTGC
This sequence comes from Primorskyibacter sp. S87, assembly GCF_049801055.1. Classification (NCBI taxonomy): domain Bacteria; kingdom Pseudomonadati; phylum Pseudomonadota; class Alphaproteobacteria; order Rhodobacterales; family Roseobacteraceae; genus Primorskyibacter; species Primorskyibacter sp. S87. Next base: position 198,511 of record NZ_JBNAGF010000007.1, read on the forward strand.
TGTCCGAGGCGCTGGCGGCATGGGATGCGGGCGACCAGCCAGCGGCCCGGGCCCGCTTGACCGAGAGCCGCAGCTACCTTGCCCCCCTGGTCGGGGCGGCAATGGATGCGCCAAATCTGCCCGGGCTGGACAATCGCCTTGATGCAGAGGCCGGCCTTGCGCTCGCCGGTCTGGAACGCGGTTTCCGACTACTCGACACGGTAGCACAGCTTGCGCCTCTGCTTGGCCTGTTCGGCACAGTGCTCGGTATGATCGAAGCATTCCAGAGCTTGCAGGAAGCCGGATCCTCGGTCGATCCGTCCCTTCTGGCGGGCGGTATCTGGGTGGCATTGCTGACCACGGCTGTCGGCCTTGCGGTTGCGATGCCCACCTCGATGATCCTTGCCTGGTTCGAGAGCCGAACCTCGCGTGAGAGGGTCTTTGCCGACAAGGCTTTGCGAACCGTTCTGACGCCTGCGCAGGCTGTTACATCGGCGGCACGGGTGGTCGGGGCTGCCCCGGCCGCACCCGGGCATGCGTAACGTTTCTCCCTTTGTCAGACGTCCAATGTCGATGACACCTCTCATCGATGTGATTTTTTTGCTTTTGCTGTTTTTCATGCTGTCGTCGACCTTTTCGACCTACGGCGAGATTGAACTAAGCCAGGCCGCGTCTGGGGAATCTTCGGCAGGGTCGCAAACGGAAAGGCTGTTCGTTCAGCTCGGGGCTGACCGGCTGGTTTTGAACGGGGCGCCGCTGACTTTGGATGAATTGGCTTCGGACGTCGATACGGGTCAGATTCTCGTCAGCCTTGATGCCGACGTGACAGCGCAGCGGCTAGTGGATCTTCTGGTCCGGTTGAGGGGCCGTGAAGGCCTGTCCGTGCTGGTTCTGGAGTGAGCGTATGATCCGTCCGACCGCGCCTCGCCGTAAACGGGATTCGACAATTGCACTGATCAATGTCGTCTTCCTGATGCTGATCTTCTTTCTGATCGCAGGAACCGTGGCGCCACCACTGGACCCGGAGCTGAACCTCGTCGACACTTCGGGTCTTGAGGGGCGCGAACCGCCTGACGCACTGGTCCTGCTTGCAGACGGGACACTGAGGTTCCGCGGAGCGACGACAGACCCCGAGGCCTACATGGCCAGCCACGAGGGCGGGCCGGTGCGGATCGTTCCTGATCGCAACGTCGCGGCGCCGCGGCTGATCGAGATTACCGGAGATCTTCGTCGCCAAGGCGCGCCCTCGATCGTCCTCGTGACCGAGCGGGCCTTGGAATGATCCGGAGGTCGGCTTTCATTGCGGCGGTGGCGCTGCTGCTGTCGCTCATGGTGCATTCCTTGGGTGTGCTTTTTGTCTCGCGGGGGGCGCCAGAAGAGCAGGTCAGCCAACCGGAAACGGACGTGATTGCCGTGGGCAATGCCTTTGAAGATATTGCCGAAACCGTTTCAGAACCGCCACCACCCGAAGAGGCTCCGGCCCCGGAACCGCCTGTCGAAACACCGGCAGAACCTGAGCAAGCTGAGATCCCGACCTCTGATGCGCTGGTGGCGTCGGAAAGCCCCCAGGATACGCTGTCGCCTGGCATGGGGCCGTCACAGACAGTCCAACCGGTTACGGACGAGTCGAGCAATTCGGAACTGGGCGTCGTGAACGAAACCAACATCGCAGAACCTTCCGATGGCGAAAACGGTGAAAGTGACGAACGATCCGGAGCCTCTCCGGTCACGCCTGAACCGACCCAGCAAGCTCCGGAAGGGAATCCGGATACGACCACGCCGCCGGTCGAAACCATCGTCGCGGAAACAGGTTCCGAGGTTTCCGAGCCGGCAGCTCCGCAACCAGAGACCTCAGAGCAGGTTGCGGCATTGCCTGTTCCGCAGTCGCCGGTTCTTCCTGTTACGCCGACGCCAGAGCCGTCCGTGATCCCAGTCGTGCCGTCCGAAAGCGAGACCACCGATCCAACCCCTCCCGAAGAAACCGTGGCAACGGAACCGGAAGAGGCCACTGCCCCGGAGGACAGCGAGGGGTCTGAACTTGCCGTGGCATTGTCGCTGCGCCCGCGGCTACCGACGCAGAGGCCCGAAGCAGAACCGCAAGGTGTGCGCGACGGTTCCGACCAGAATTCCGACCCGAACGCCAAACCGACTCAGGTGATCGAGTCGCCGCTTACGGTGTATCAACGCGATGGCATTGATCTGACGTTCAGCAGACGGGGCAGGGCAGTTTCTGGCGGGATCGGGTCTTTGGGATCTACAGGACCCGGAAATTCCGATGTCACAAACTACATCGGCCGCGTGCTTGTTCATCTGAACAACGCCCCCGGCGTCCGGGTATCCGCGCGCGGGTCTGCTCGGGTCTTCTTTGTCATCAACCCGGATGGCTCATTGGCCCGTGTCGACATTTTCGACAGCTCCGGTTCGCCTGAAATCGAGCGCGCCGCAAAAGCGCAGGTCCAGAAAGCGGCCCCGTTCCCGCGGCCGCCTGACGGGAAACGACGAAACGTCAGTTTTGTCTATCGGATCGACTGATCAGAACCAGCAACAAACCGGACCCAGCGAGGCCGGGCCAGATCCCGCAAATGCTTGGCTGAGTTCAGGACAGTCCCTTGGCCAGCGCGTCAAAGGCTCGAAGTCGAGCGATCAATTCGCCCATCTGGTCCACCGGGATCATGTTCGGTCCGTCCGAGGGCGCGTTGTCCGGATCCTGATGTGTTTCAATGAACAGTGCCGATACGCCGACCGCGCATGCAGCACGCGCCAGCACCGGGGCGAACTCTCGCTGACCACCACTTGTGGTCCCCTGTCCACCGGGTTGCTGTACCGAATGCGTTGCGTCGAAGACGACCGGATAGCCGGTTCGGGCCATTGTGGGCAGGCCGCGAAAGTCGGTAACCAGCGTGTTGTATCCGAATGACGTACCCCGGTCGCACAACATGATGCGTTCATTGCCGGTCGAAGCGATCTTTTCTGCCACGTTGCCCATGTCCCAGGGCGCCAGAAACTGTCCTTTCTTGACGTTGATGGCGGCACCGGACTCCCCAGCCGCGAGCAACAGGTCGGTCTGGCGGCACAGAAAGGCCGGGATCTGAAGAACATCACAGACTTCCGCGGCGGGTGCACATTGCTCGGGCGCGTGCACATCCGTCAGAACCGGGCACCCGAATTCGTCCTTGATACGTCCGAGGATCTCCAGTCCTTTCTCCATTCCAAGACCGCGCTGCGTGGAAATGGAAGATCGGTTGGCCTTGTCATAGCTGGCCTTGAAGATGAAGCGCGTGCCGGTTGGCGCACATGCCTCGGCAATTTTCTCGGCCATCATGCGCGCGTGGTCGAGGCTTTCCAGCTGACAGGGTCCGGTAATGAAGGAAATCGGGGCGTTGCCGCCGATCTCGATATCTCCGACGGTAACAGAACGGGTCTGAAGAATATCCATGAGTGCAGTATCCTTTTCGGAAGGCGGGTCAGGCTACGCCGGCGCGCAGCAAGTCGTGCAAATGCAGTATGCCAATCGGTTTGTTTTCGTCGTCGACAATCACCAACACCGTGATCTTTCTTTGGTTCATTACCGCCAGCGCCTGTGCAGCTAGGTCGTCTGCCCGCGCAGTGATCGGGTTTTGTGTGGCCACTTTGCCCGCGTCATGGGTCATCAGATTGGCCATGTTTCGGCGCAGGTCGCCATCTGTGACAATCCCCGTCAGCCGTCCTTCGGTGTCGACGACGGCGGCAATGCCAAAGCCCTTGGATGTCATTTCGATCAGCGTCTCTGACATAGGGGTATCTGACTTGACCAGGGGCAAGTCCTCCTGCCCGTGCATGATCTGCTCAACCCAAGCCATCTGGGCGCCAAGCTTGCCGCCCGGGTGATAGACGCGGAAGTCTTCGGCGGCAAATCCGCGGCGTTCCATCAGGGCAACGGCCAGCGCATCACCGATTGCCAATGTCATCGTGGTCGACGTCGTCGGGGCCATGCCGATGGAGCAGGCTTCGGGCGCGGGCGGCAGGCACAATCGCAGATCCGCAGCTTTCATCAACGTGCTTTCTGGCTTCGAGGAAATCGCGATCATTGGGATCGAAAAGCGCCGCGTGTAGGCCACGATATCGCTTAGTTCCGCCGTTTCACCGGAATTCGAGATCAGGATGCAGACGTCGTCTGCCCCGATCATGCCCAGATCACCATGAGAGGCTTCGGCCGCGTGAACAAACAAGGATGGCGTTCCAGTCGAAGCCAGTGTTGCCGACAGCTTGTTGCCAATGTGGCCTGACTTACCGATGCCCGATACAATCACACGGCCGCTGTTGTGATAGATCAGATCAACCGCGCGTTCGAAGTCTTCTGGCAATTCAGCGGCCAGTTGATGCAGGGCTTCGGCCTCGATGGACAAAACCCTGCGGGCCGAGGTGTTGCTGTCGAATTCGGTTTGCAGATCAGTCTGTGTCATGTCGGACCGGAATCCCCGTCTGGGCGCAAAACGCGCATTCAGCCCCTATCTACGCACGGACCGGGCTGATTTCCAGCAGAGGTATCGCCAGAGAACAGATTAAACCGTTAGCTGCCGGTACGTCACAAGTGGGTGGAAAGGTCATTTCTGGAGCGGGCGATGAGATTCGAACTCACGACCCTAACCTTGGCAAGGTTATGCTCTACCCCTGAGCTACGCCCGCAAACAGAAATGTCTCTCAATGGAGCGGGCGATGAGATTCGAACTCACGACCCTAACCTTGGCAAGGTTATGCTCTACCCCTGAGCTACGCCCGCCTCCTTGAGTGAGCCGTGAAGTATAAACTCTGGCCGCAAGCTGCAAGAGGAAAATCACCTGAGCCCGGAATTTTTTGCGATCGCGACGGAAACTGACATCTGGCGCGTGAAGACTGGAAACAGTCTGGCAAATCAGAGGGAACTGGATATATGGCTGCGCGTGAGACCATCAAAACCATGTCGCTGTCGATTGCGATCTGCATCGCCGTGGTAGTGCGTATGATATTCTGATCAGGACGCGCATTTTCTCCATCCGGTTGGGCAAGTCGGCGCAGCGAAGGTGTAACCTGCTCCGATTCAACCAAAAAAGGCAGACCCGAAGCAGGTCGCGATCAGGCTTCGCCAAGCTCGACGAGAAGATCCTTGGCGTCGATCTGGCCACCGGGCTGAACATGAACAGCGGCTACAACCGCATCATGTTCGGCATGGATGCCGGTTTCCATCTTCATGGCTTCGATTGTTAAAAGCAGATCCCCGGCGCTGACTTTCTGTCCGGCCTTTACACCCACGCTGGCCACAACCCCGGGCATCGGTGCGCCGACATGGTTCTGATTGCCCTGCTCGGCCTTCGGACGTGATGCGGTCGAGGATTTCACCAATCTGTTCGGAACGCGGATCACGCGGGGCTGGCCGTTGAGTTCAAAAAAGACCTTCACTTCTCCGTTTTCATCGGTTTCGCCAATTGCCTGGCATCGGATCTCCAGCGTTTTGCCCGGATCGATCTCGGCCGAGATCTCCTCGCCGGGCTCCATACCGTAAAAGAAGGTTCGCGTCGGCAGCGTGCGCACCGGCCCGTAGATGCGATGCCGTCCCATGTAGTCCAGAAAAACCTTTGGATACATGAGGTAACCATTCAGATCCTCGTCATCGACCTCCTTACCTTCCAATTCCTTGGAAACCTCCGCCCGGATAGCCTCAAGGTCAACCGGGTTGAGGTGCTTTCCCGGGCGTTCGGTGTTGGGGGCTTCGTCCTTGAGAACTTTGCTGACGATACTGTTTGGGAAACCGCCCGGCGGCTGCCCGATGTTGCCCCGCAACATGTCGACAACAGACTCCGGGAACGCGACCTCGACGTCGGGATCTTCCACTTCCTCCCGCGTCAGCCCTTGAGAGACCATCATCAGGGCCATGTCGCCAACCACTTTGGACGAAGGCGTTACCTTGACGATATCTCCGAACATCCGGTTCACGTCGGCATAGGTCTGGGCGACTTCGTGCCAGCGTTCTTCCAGCCCGAGCGAGCGCGCTTGCGCCTTGAGGTTGGTAAACTGGCCGCCGGGCATCTCGTGCAGATAGACCTCGGACGCGGGGGCCTGAAGCCCCGACTCGAACGCAGCATACTGCGCCCGCACGGCTTCGAAATAGTCGGAAATCTCGCGAATTGCCCCGATATCCAGCCCGGTGTCCCGATCGGTGTGACGCAGGGTTTCCACCACTGTCCCCAAGGTGGCCTGAGAGGTGTTGCCAGAGAAGCTGTCCATTGCGCAGTCTACCGCGTCAACACCGGCCTCGGAGGCCGCGAGGATCGTCGCGCAGGCCACACCAGCCGTATCGTGGGTGTGGAAATGGATGGGCAGACCGATCTCTTCTTTCAGCGCCTTCACAAGTGCACGGGCCGAAGCGGGCTTCATAACGCCAGCCATGTCCTTGAGGCCCAGAATATGAGCGCCGGCGTCGCGCAGTTCCCGCGCCATGCCCACATAGTATTTCAGGTCATACTTGGACCGCTCGGGGTCAAGGATGTCCCCAGTGTAGCAGATCGTGCCTTCGCAGATCTTGTTCTGACCAAGCACCGCGTCCATTGCCACACGCATATTTTCGACCCAGTTAAGGCTGTCGAACACGCGGAACAGGTCAACCCCGGTTACTGATGCCTGCCGGACGAATTCCTGCACGACATTGTCCGGGTAGTTCGTGTATCCGACCCCATTCGAACCACGCAGAAGCATCTGGGTCATCAGGTTCGGCATCGCTTCGCGCAGGTCGCGCAGGCGTTGCCAGGGGCATTCCTGCAGGAACCGGTAAGCCACGTCGAACGTCGCGCCCCCCCAACATTCTACCGAAAACAGTTGCGGAAGGTTCGACGCATAGCTGGGTGCCACCTTGATCATGTCGATCGACCGCATCCGCGTGGCCAACAGAGACTGGTGTCCGTCGCGCATCGTGGTGTCGGTGATCAGCAATTGGCGCTGCGCCTTCATCCAGTCGGCAACGGCTTGTGGCCCCTTCTGTTCCAGCAGGTTGCGGGTTCCCATCTGGGGTTCCGCCTTTCTGGCCGGCGGCTTTGGCGTCTTGAGATTGGCAGCGGGCAGGGGCCGGCCCTTGGTTTCCGGATGTCCATTCACCGTGACATCGGCGACATAGGTCAGGACCTTTGTACCCCGGTCCCTGCGTTTCTTGAACTGGAACAGATCCGGCGTCTCGTCGATGAACTTGGTTGTGTATTCATTGCCAAGAAAGGTCTGATGCTTCAGCAGGTTTTCGACGAATGCGATGTTGGTGGAAACGCCGCGAATTCGGAACTCGCGCAGTGCCCTGTCCATACGGGCAATTGCTTTTTCCGGGGTCGGAGCCCAAGCGGTTACCTTGACCAGCAAAGAATCGTAATACCGGGTGATCACACCGCCGGAATAAGCCGTGCCGCCGTCCAGTCTGATGCCGAGACCAGTGGCCGAGCGGTAGGCGGCAATACGTCCGTAGTCGGGGATGAAATTGTTCTGCGGGTCTTCGGTGGTGATGCGCGTCTGCAGGGCATGGCCATTAAGCGACACATCTTGCTGCGATGCCTTGCCGGTCGCTTCAGCGATGGATTTGCCTTCGGCGATCAGAATCTGCGACTGCACTATGTCGATCCCGGTCACTTCCTCGGTGACGGTGTGTTCGACCTGAACACGAGGATTCACCTCGATGAAATAGAACTTGTCGGTTTCCATATCCATCAGGAATTCGACCGTACCAGCGCACTCATAATCTACATGGGCACAGATGCGGCGACCAAGATCGCAGATTTCAGCCCGCTGTTCTTCCGTCAGATACGGGGCAGGGGCCCGTTCGACGACCTTTTGGTTTCGGCGCTGGACCGAGCAATCGCGTTCGAACAGGTGATACATGCCGCCCTGTTTGTCGCCAAGGATCTGCACCTCGACATGGCGCGCCCGGATGATCATCTTTTCCAGATAACCTTCGCCATTGCCAAAGGCCGCCTCGGCCTCGCGGCGGCCTTCCAGAACCTTTTCTTCCAACTCGTCTTCAGACTGGATCGGGCGCATGCCGCGCCCGCCGCCACCCCATGACGCCTTGAGCATCAGGGGATACCCGATTTCGCCTGCTTCGGCGCGGATCGCGTCCATGTCGTCGCCGAGAACTTCCGTGGCCGGAATCACCGGAACTCCGGCGGCAATCGCCACCTTGCGCGCACTTGCCTTATCGCCCAGCGCACGCATGGTCTCGGCGCGGGGTCCGATAAAGGTGATGCCGTTCTGCACGCAGGCATCCACGAAATCGGGGTTTTCTGATAGCAGGCCGTATCCGGGGTGGATCGCGTCGGCTCCGGATTCCTTGGCGACACGGATGATTTCGTCAATCGAAAGGTAGGCGGCCACGGGCCCCATCCCTTCGCCGATCCGATAGGCTTCATCCGCCTTGAAGCGATGCAGTCCAAGTTTGTCTTCTTCGGCGTAGACCGCGACCGTGCGTTTGCCCATCTCGTTGGCGGCACGCATTACGCGAATTGCGATCTCACCGCGGTTGGCGATCAGGATTTTCTTGAATTCCGGCATGGGCAGCCCTCCCGTTTGGCGTCTGTCCGGTCAATGTTGCGCGAACCAAATGCGATGCTGCACTGCAAAGCAATACCAACTGTTACGGAGATTTCCGCATTTATAGCCGGTTTTTCGGCCCTGCGGACTGATAGCGGCGCGGTCTTTTCAGAACTGTCATGTCTGCGACCACTTCAACAGCGAATCCGTCCACCCGCGAATGGAACCAATAGGCGAACGGAAATCTCTGCTCTGGGGCTTCAGGCGATGAGCTTGGAAGCGAGCTCGCTCAGCCGGGTCGCTCCGAGCTGGCCCATGTTCGCCTCGATGTCCTTTTTCAGCAGGTCGATCACATGGGATGCCCCGGTCGCACCCAGCGCGGCGAGGCCGAAATGAAAGGCACGACCGAGCATGACGAAATCGGCGCCCAGCGCCATCGCTCGGAGTATGTCGAGCCCACCTTCGACACCACTGTCGAAGATCACCGGCAAGCGGGTCGCTTCTCGCACAGCAGGCAGGCACTCAATGGCCCCGGGAGCCCCGTCGAACTGGCGGCCCGCATGGTTGGAAACCCAGATCCCGTCAACACCAACATGTTCGAGGGCTTGGGCATCTTCTGGCCGCAGCACACCCTTGATGACAAACGGCCCTGTCCAGTTGTCCCGTAGCCATTTGACATAATCCATGTCTGGAGACGTGCGGAGAAGGTATCCGATATGGGCGGTCGGCGGCAGGTTGCTTTGTCCCTGAACATACTTGTCCAGAGTTCGCATATGCGGCATCCCGCGCCGTGCCGTGGCCATCGCCCAAGAGGGGCGGCGGGCAACCTGCCACAACAGCCGTGGTGTCAGTTTCGGCGGCTGGGTTAGGCCCGATCGGGTTTGCCGTTCCCGGCGGGAGGCGACAGGTACGTCCACGGTAAGAACAAGGGTCGAAAACCCGGATTGTCTGGCACGGTCCAGCAGATCGCGGCGGATGTCCTCTTTCTTGGGCGGGTACAGCTGAAACCAGCCGTCCGACCCGATATGCGGTGCGAGATCTTCCGGCGACTGACTGGCGACGGTAGACAGGGCAAAGGGGATTCCGGCCCCGGCCGCAGCACGGGCAAGATGCCCTTCGGCGTCGGGCCAGATCAACCCGGACATGCCCACCGGTGCCACGCCAAACGGCAGCGAATGCTGGTTTCCAAACAACTCGGTGGAAAGATCCGGCGCCTGCGCGCCTTGCAGCACCGATGGCAGGAACATTACTCGATCCAGCGCCTCTCGATTGCGCGCCTTGGTTTGTTCCTGACCGGTTCCACTGTCTAGGTATTCCCAGACAAACCGGGGAAGTCGGCGGCGCGCGCGCCACTTCAGGTCGTCGATCCCGGGATATCCGCTGTGAAGATCCATGGCGCGAAGAAAGCGACAAAGTTGAGAATTTGTCCAGTCGCTGGCGAGTTTCATCCGTATCCGGGGCGAACATAGAGAGAACGGATCTTTAACGGCCTGCCTAATCGCGCTATGTTCGCTGCCATGAGCAGTTTTGACGAAATGGACGCCTTTGAGGGCGCCTCGCTGTCCGCCCGTGCCATGGCCGCACGCCCGATGCCTTATTTGGACGGCCTGAACCCCGAACAGCGCGCTGCGGTGGAAACACTGGACGGGCCGGTTTTGATGTTGGCCGGAGCCGGCACGGGTAAGACCAAGGCGCTGACGACCCGGATCGTGCACCTGTTGAACACAGGCGCGGCGCGTCCGAATGAGATCCTTGCCGTGACCTTTACCAACAAGGCCGCACGCGAGATGAAAGAGCGGGTGTCCGGTCAGTTGGGCGAAGTTGTAGAAGGCATGCCTTGGCTCGGAACGTTCCACTCGATTTGCGTCAAGCTGTTGCGCCGCCATGCCGAGTTGGTCGGGTTGAAATCGAACTACACGATCCTCGACACCGACGATCAGCTGCGCCTGCTCAAACAGTTGGTGTCGGCAGCAGGCGTTGACGACAAACGTTGGCCCGCCCGTCAATTGGCGGCAATTATTGACAGCTGGAAAAACCGGGCTCTGACACCGGATAAAATCCCCGGCGCGGATGCCGGGGCCTATAACAGTAAGGGACCAAAGCTCTACGCCGAATATCAAGAACGCCTGCGCCAGCTGAATGCCGTGGATTTCGGTGATTTGCTGCTACATATGGTGACGATCTTCCAGTCTCATCCGGATGTGCTGGAACAATACCAAAGGTGGTTCCGCTACATCCTCGTGGACGAGTATCAGGATACCAACGTCGCCCAATATCTCTGGCTGCGACTGCTGGCGGCGGGACACAAGAATATCTGCTGCGTCGGCGATGACGACCAGTCAATCTATGGCTGGCGGGGTGCCGAGGTCGGAAACATCCTGAAGTTCGAAAAGGACTTTCCCGGCGCAAAGGTGATCCGGCTGGAGCAGAATTACCGCTCGACCCCCCACATTCTCGCTGCGGCTTCGGGTGTGATTGACGGAAACGAGGGGCGTCTGGGCAAGACGCTATGGACCGCCAAGGAAGAGGGCGAGAAAATCCGCCTGATCGGTCATTGGGATGGTGAGGAAGAAGCGCGCTGGATCGGCGAGGAAATCGATTCCATGCAGGGTGGCACGCGCGGGATGCGGCCCGTGAGCCTCAACGAAATCGCCATTCTTGTGCGCGCCAGCCACCAAATGCGTGCCTTCGAAGACCGTTTTCTGACCATCGGCCTGCCTTATCGTGTGATTGGCGGCCCTCGGTTTTACGAACGGATGGAGATCCGTGATGCCATGGCCTATTTCCGGCTTGTGGTCAGTCCTGATGATGATCTGGCCTTTGAGCGGATTGTGAACACACCTAAGCGCGGCCTGGGTGATAAGGCACAACAGACCATCCAGATCACGGCCCGCGCTAACGATGTTCCGCTATTGGCCGGAGCGCGTATCGCCGTTGAAACGGGCCTGATCAAAGGCAAGGGTGGCGCGGCCTTGCGCGAATTGGTTGAAGGCCTCGCGCGCTGGCGGTCAATGATGCAGGGACCGGTCCGCACTCTGGAGCCCGAAGACGGAGAAGTGCTTGACGATGGGTTGCCGCTCGAGCCAACCCCGCGTGGTACATCCGATGTCAGCCATATCGAACTGGCCGAGATCATTCTCGACGAATCCGGTTACACCGGCCATTGGCAGAATGATAAGACGCCCGAGGCGCCGGGGCGGTTGGAGAACCTCAAGGAACTGGTGAACCAACTGGACAATTTCGAGAACCTGCAAGGGTTTCTGGAACATGTCAGCCTGATCATGGACAACGACAAGCAGGACGCCGAAAGCAAAGTCTCGATCATGACCCTGCATGCCGCCAAGGGGCTCGAATTTCCTGCCGTTTTCCTGCCGGGTTGGGAGGACGGCCTGTTTCCATCGCAACGCTCGATGGATGAAAATGGGATCAAGGGGCTCGAGGAAGAACGGCGGCTGGCCTATGTCGGCATTACCCGGGCAGAGGAACTGTGTACGATTTCTTTTGCAGCCAACCGGCGGGTATTCGGGCAATGGCAATCGGCCCTGCCGTCGCGGTTCATTGACGAATTGCCCGAGGCCCATGTGGATGTCCTGACCCCGTCGGGGCTTTATGGGGGCCACGGCGCCGGTTCGGTGCAGGCCGGTATCGAAACCCGCGCCGCCGAAGCCAATGTCTACAACTCACCGGGATGGAAGCGACTGCAGGCGCGGCAGGGGCAGCGGGGCCTCTCTCAGCCAAAGGAAACCCGGAATTCGGTCATTGATCTTGACGCCGTTTCCAGTTTCGAAATGGGAGAACGGGTGTTTCACCAGAAATTCGGCTATGGTGCCGTGATTGGCATCGAAGGCGACAAGCTCGAAATCGACTTTGAAAAGGCAGGAACCAAAAAGGTTCTGGCACGTTTTCTGTCTGCGAGCGATGACATTCCGTTCTGAATCGGCCTTTTGGGGCCGGATCTGATAAGTTTTGCGTTTCCTCGGACGTTTGTGCCCGCAGCGCGGTTTGGAAACTTCCGTGACCCCAAGGTCGCTTTCGGCGGATTGTTGCGGTGCTGTCGGTTCATCCCAGTCCCAAGAATGAAAAACGGCGGCACCCGGGAGGAGGTGGGGCCGCCGTTCTCTTGCATCGCCGAAACCAGGGAGGAGGAGTGTTCCGGCGCATCTCTACCAACTGGTATGGGGTGGTGCGGCAGCGCCCAGGGAGGAGGGGCGCCGCCGCTTGCACAACACACAGGCCAGGGAGGAGGAGAGACCCGGTGTATGGCGTCCGGCGGTTTGGGCCGGTATTTTTGCGGCGACATCAGGGAGGAGGAAGATGCCGCCGCCTAAGTCAGACCCCAAGGGAGGAGAGGGATCTGAACCCGAAATCTGTTATGCGCCAGCCTCGTAGGCGGCTTGATAAGCAACCCGGCGCAGAGACGAACGGTGAAGACCGAGATCCGCCAGCTCACGATTGCTGAGAGCGAAAAGCTCATTGTAGGTCTTCCGGTATACCCGGTAGCACGCGAACCGGTTGTTCAGTGCTTCTGCCACTGCTTTCAGGTTGAACGCCGCAGTTTGGGAGGCGGAATATTCCGTGGTCAGGGCCATGTTCTCGTTTCCGTGTCTTCGTCTTGCGGTGCATCTGCGCCGCGGTTGGTGAGGATGAAGATAGGCAAATGCTGCAAGTGCACAATAGCTTGCGAGGTCAATGCTGCTATGCAGCAAGTGCATAGATTGCCTGAGGATTTTTGAATACCGATCGGATGCTCATGTTTTATTGAGGGTTCAGTTGGCTTGACTCGGTTCTTTTACGCAGGGTCAAGAGCAGGGAGTATGTGATTGCGACGCAACGTCCGCGCTCGAAAAGCTGCCCATTCTTTGTGGGGAGGATGGCTCAGTTGCAGTTGATCTGAGGCCAACTGTGAATCGAAGACGTTGGAACAGACGATGCTGGCCAGATCTGGGAATGCATGGGAAGGGGCGTGGGAAAAGGTGGGACGCTACCCGTGAAATGCCCCAAAGAGGGCCGAATCATGGGGCGCTCGTGGAGTCGAGTCGGCTGATTCCTCCATATGTGAGGGGAACAATGAGGGAACGCGTAGTGGTTCCTTGGTTGGGCTTGTATTTTTCCGGGAAATCGTGGGAAAAATTTAAGGCAACATCTATGCCACTATATATGGTGTATCTGTTTGCTTGATACACCATCAGGGCTGAATTTCAGCAGCCGCTCACTTGATTTCACTCTGCAATAGCTGCTTTCATATCGTGGCTTAGTGAAATTTTCCCAATGATGGCTATTGATTTCCATAAATTCCCATGGCATCCCTAGTTCATCCGATGAGGACGAGGCAGCAGGGGCGCCAAACGACCCCAACCAATAAAAAAACGGTTTCATACAGGCACTTCGCTTTCATCGAACTAAGAGATCCGGCGCGCGAGCGAGCAGACATCCCCCCAGGTGGCGCGCGCAGTCGGACACCCCGCAAAGCGGGCTAAGGCGGCGGGTTGATCAGTGGCAGCAGATCAACCCGCCGTTTTCACATTCCGGGGAAGATTTTAGGGGGCGCAGGCGAAAGGGACAATCGGCTTGGCGCGCAGGTTCAGAGGCGAAAGCCACCATAAGGTGGACAGCAAGGGCAGGGTGTCGATCCCGGCCTCGTTTCGCCGTGTGCTTGAAGCGGGCGATCCCAACTGGCAATCCGGAGACAATCCCGAACTGGTAATCGTATACGCCGACCATCGCCGCGCGTTTCTTGAGTGTTATACGATGGAGGCAATCGACGAGGTCGACGCCAAAATCGACGCGTTGCCGCGTGGCTCGATGCAGCGAAAGGCGTTGCAGCGCATGTTCCACGGGCAGTCCTTTCCTACCAATGTGGACGAGACCGGCCGCCTGGTCCTGCCGGCCAAGCTGCGCAAGAAAATCGGCTTGGAAGGCGAGGCATTCTTTATCGCAGCCGGGGATACCTTCCAGATCTGGAATCCGGACACCTACGAGAGCGAGGAACTTGCTCGCGCGGACGAGTGGCTGGACGAACAGGGTGACGATTTCGACCCGATGGAATTCCTCGACGGTGCCGGTCCCGCCGAAACCGGGAGCGCGTGACGGCATGGCTGCTGCGGCCCGCCCCGAAACTGATCCTCATATTCCCGTCCTGCTGCGCCCGCTTCTGGCAGCGGTGGCTCCGGTTACCGGCACCTGGCTGGACGGAACATTCGGCGCCGGCGGATACACGCGCGGACTGCTGGAGGCCGGGGCGGACAAGGTCATTGGAGTGGATCGGGATCCGCTGGCCTTCGAGATGGCAGCAGATTGGGCAAGGAAGTTCGGCGACCGGTTGGTATTGCAGGCGGGCGTCTTTTCGCGAATGGATGAGTATGCCACGGACCTCGACGGCGTGGTTCTGGATCTCGGCGTTTCGTCAATGCAGTTGGATCAGGCTGAACGCGGCTTTTCTTTTATGAAAGACGGGCCGTTGGACATGCGCATGAGCCAGGAGGGTGAAAGCGCGGCGGATCTGGTCAACACTGCTTCTGAAGCACTCCTCGCCGACATTCTCTTTCATTTCGGCGAGGAACGCGCCAGCCGCCGGATCGCAAAGGCCATCGTTCGGGCGCGTGCCGAGGCGCCGATCACCACCACCCTGCAACTTGCAGCCATCGTGGAATCCTGCCTGCCGCGGGCAAAGCCCGGCCAGTCGCATCCGGCGACCCGCAGCTTCCAGGGGCTGCGTATCGCTGTGAATTCTGAATATGATGAGCTGTTTCAGGGCCTTATGGCCGCTGAGCGGGCCTTGAAGCCGGGTGGGCAACTGGCTGTTGTAACCTTTCATTCCATCGAAGACCGGATGGTGAAACGCTTCCTGCAAGCGCGGGCCGGTCAATCAGGGCGCGCCAACAGATACGCGCCTGAAACAGTTCAGGATGCGCCGCAATTTGTTCTGAAATCACGCAAGGCGATTGGCCCGGATGCACAGGAGCTGGCAGAAAACCCGCGCGCTCGGTCTGCCAAGTTGCGGGTGGCGCAACGGACAGATGCCCCCGCAGGCACAATCGATGCGCGCGCCATCGGGATGCCGCAACTGAAGGAGAGCCGCACATGAGAAGCCTTCTGTATGTATTGACGGCGCTGGGCGTC
Source organism: Primorskyibacter sp. S87 (assembly GCF_049801055.1). Lineage (NCBI taxonomy): Bacteria > Pseudomonadati > Pseudomonadota > Alphaproteobacteria > Rhodobacterales > Roseobacteraceae > Primorskyibacter > Primorskyibacter sp. S87. Next base: position 214,126 of record NZ_JBNAGF010000007.1, read on the forward strand.
TTCGGGCTCGCCTTCTGGGCCTATCAGGAAAACTACAGGACACAGGAAGTGCTGAAGGATACGCAACGCTTGCAGCGTGAAATTGGTGCGGCGCAGGTCAGGTTGAGCGTTCTGAGGGCGGAATGGGCCTATCTCAATCGGCCCGACCGCCTGCGGGAACTGTCCGAGATCAACTTTACCCGCCTCGGTCTGTTGCCTTTGACGCCAAATCAGTTCGGTCGCGTCGATCAGGTGGCCTATCCCCGCAAAGAGGATCCGCTTGGCTTCCTTGATGCAATCGACGTCTCCTCTCAGCCGCAGGAGCAGTTCCCATGACTCGAGTCCCCCTGCGCCCTCTGGCGCGAATTCTTCCGGCGCGCGCTCGAGGCGAAAACACCGACGTTATCGAGCAGGAGAACATCCGCCGCCGTCACGAAGAGATGCAAGACCGCACGCGCGCCCGCGCCGAAGGTCGGCTGTTCGTATTGGGTGCCTTTTTCTTTTGCGCTTTCGCGCTCGTCGGCGGGCGCATGGGTGTTCTGGCCACGTCCGAAGCGGCCGAGCCGCGCGCCAGCGCCGGCGGCGCGACCATCGCAACGCAGCGGGCAGATATTCTGGACCGGAACGGCAACATTCTGGCGACCAATTTCGAAACGCATTCGCTTTATGCTCAACCGCCACAGATGGTTGATCCGGTCGCTTCGGCCGAGCAGTTGGTGGCGATTTTTCCAGATCTCGACAGAGACCGCCTGATTAAGGACTTCACGGGCAAAAGAAAGTTCCTTTGGATCAAGAAGCGTATCAGTCCCGAACAGAAACAGGCCGTCCATGACATCGGCGATCCCGGGCTGCTTTTCGGGCCGCGCGAGATGCGCCTCTATCCCAACGGGCGTTTGGCTGCGCATGTGCTCGGCGGAGCCGGGTTCGGCAAAGAGGGTGTGAGCGCCGCCGAAGTGATCGGCGTGGCAGGCGTCGAAAAGCAATTCGACGGCTATCTTCGCGACCCGGCCAACGGTGCGAAGCCGCTACAATTGTCGCTGGACCTTACGGTTCAGGCTGCGGCCGAGCAGGTTCTTTACGGCGGCATGAAGCTGATGAACGCAAAAGGCGCAACTTCGGTGCTGATGGATGTGCATACGGGCGAGGTCATCTCAGTCGTATCGCTGCCGGATTTCGATCCGAATGACCGGCCTGTTCCCTTGACGCAAGGAGACCAGTCCGACAGCCCGCTGTTCAACCGATCGGTGCAGGGTGTTTACGAACTTGGCTCCACGTTCAAGATCTTTACCGCTGCGCAGGCTGTTGATCTTGGGTTGGTGAATTCGGAAACCATCATCGACACATCCGGCCCGATGAGGATCGGTCGGTTTCCGATTGGAGAGTTTCGCAACAAGAACTATGGCGATCTGAGCGTCGCGGACATCATCGTCAAAAGCTCGAACCGGGGCACAGGGCGGCTGGCATTGCAGATCGGGTCGAAAAGACAGCAGGCGTTTCTTGATGCGCTTGGGATGTTCGATGCAACACCGTTTGAGATTGTCGAGGCGGCCGGTGGCAAACCGCTGAAGCCAAAAAAATGGGGTGAATTGAGCACTGTCACCATTTCCTACGGTCACGGTCTTTCGACCAGCCCGATGCACCTTGCGGCCGGGTACGCCGCGATCGCCAATGGCGGACATTATGTCAGCCCGACAATCCTGAAGCAGAATGGGTCGCAACACGGTCCGCGGGTCATGTCAGCGAACGCCGCTGGTCAGGCACAGTTGATGCTGCGCAAGGTCGTGACCAGCGGCACCGCCAGTTTCGGAGAAGTTCCGGGATACGAAGTGGCTGGCAAGACCGGCACGGCGGACAAACCCAAACCGCGCGGCGGGTACTACGAGAACAAGGTGATCGCCACCTTTGCGTCGATGTTTCCGGCCAGCGATCCGCAATACGTGCTGATCGTTACACTGGATGAGCCCTCTGTCATTGCGCATGGCGAGGAGCGACGCACGGCGGGTTGGACGGCGGTGCCGGTGGCAGCCGAACTGATCGGTCGCGTGGCGCCGCTTCTCGGGCTCAGGCCGAAGGTTGAGCCGGGACAGCTGGCTGGTATAACGCTGACCTCGAACTAGGCAGTAGCGGGTGGGCAGAATATGGGCAACGTCACGGGCAAACAGGCAAAACCTCTCAGCCAGCTGGCCCTGACCGCGCGCGGAGCACTGGATCCGCAGATTTCGGGGCTTTCCGTAGACAGTCGCGCGGTGGAACCCGGACATCTGTTCGCGGCACTGCCCGGAACTCAGGTTCACGGAGCACGTTTTGTTCTCGGGGCGATGGAGCTTGGCGCCGCGGCCATCCTGACGGACGCGGAGGGCGCGGCTCTGGCAGCGGATGCTCTGTCCGGGGCAGATGTCGCGCTGGTGGTTGTCGAGGATCCGCGTCAGGCCTTGGCTTGTGCCGCCGCACTTTGGTTTGGCAAGCAGCCCGAAACCATGATTGCGGTTACGGGCACCAACGGAAAGACTTCTGTTTCGTCATTTGTGCGCCAGATCTGGATGGAACTCGGTCACGCGGCGGTCAATCTTGGCACAACCGGGGTTGAAGGTGCGTGGACCGCGCCGCTGGCACACACCACGCCTGAGCCAATAACTCTGCATCGCTGTCTTGCCGGAGCTGCCGAGGCGGGCGTGACACATGCCGCGATGGAAGCATCGAGTCATGGGCTCGAACAACGCAGGCTTGACGGTGTCCACCTGAAGGCTGCCGGGTTCTCCAATTTCACTCAGGATCACCTTGATTATCATGACACGTTCGAGGCCTATTTCGCGGCCAAGGCGGGTTTGTTCCGTCGTGTGTTGCCCGAGGACGGCACCGCGGTCATCAACCTGGACGACCCGCGCGGTGCGGAAATGCGGGCCATCGCGGCGGCAAGAGGTCAGAACGTCCTGACCGTCGGGCACACGGGCAGCGATCTGGTCCTTCTGAACCAGCGCTTTAACGCGACCGGTCAGGATCTTCGGTTTTCGTGGCAGGGCAGACCTTATCAGGCCCGGTTGCACCTCATTGGCGGGTTTCAGGCGGAAAACGTGCTTTTGGCCTGCGGTCTGGTCATCGCCGGTGGCGAAGATCCCGAACGTGTTTTTGAGACCCTTCCTCATCTGACAACGGTGCGCGGGCGCATGCAGTTGGCTGCGACACGCGACAACGGCGCGGCGGTGTTTGTCGATTATGCGCATACACCCGACGCGGTTTCGACGGCGCTGCGCGCCCTGCGCCCGCATGTGATGGGCCGGCTTGTGGCCATCGTCGGTGCCGGTGGCGACCGGGACACGGGCAAGCGCCCATTGATGGGGCAGGCGGCGGCCGAGAATGCGGATCTGGTGATCGTGACCGATGACAACCCACGTAGCGAGAACCCCGGATCCATCCGGGCTGCAGTTTTGGGTGGTGCCCCGAATGCAACCGAAGTTGGCGATCGGGCCGAAGCGATCCTGCGCGGCGCAGACCTGCTCGAGCCCGGTGATGCGTTGCTGATCTGCGGCAAGGGGCACGAGACCGGGCAGATCGTTGGCGATCAGATTTTGCCCTTTGATGATGTGGAACAAGCCAGCGTTGCCGTTGCCGCGCTGGATGGGAGGATGGCATGACGCTCTGGATATCTCAGGACGCTGAAACAGCGACCCACGGGCGGGCGACCTGCACGTGGGAAGCAACCGGGGTTTCGATCGATACCCGCACGCTGCAGCCCGGTGATCTCTTTGTTGCGTTGACCGCGGCGCGGGACGGGCACGAATTCGTTGCGCAGGCGCTGGGGAAAGGGGCTGCTGCGGCGATGGTCTCAAGAGTGCCAGACGGGGTCAGCGAAGACGCCCCTCTGTTGATTGTCGAAGATGTTCAGGCCGGGCTGGAAGCACTGGGCGCCGCTGCCCGCGCGCACACTGCCGCCAAAGTGGTGGCGGTGACGGGAAGTGCGGGCAAGACATCCACCAAGGAGATGCTGTCGGTCATGCTGTCCGATCAGGGCCGTACCCATGCCAGTGTTGCCAGCTACAACAACCATTGGGGCGTTCCCTTGACCCTTGCGCGGATGCCCCGCGACACCGAATTTGCAATCATTGAAATCGGAATGAACCACCCGGGAGAAATCGAGCCGTTGGCGCGTCAGGCCCGACCACATGTCGCCCTGGTGACCACTGTGGCGGCGGCTCATCTCGAGGCTTTCGACTCGGTTGATGACATTGCCCGCGAGAAAGGTGCAATTTTCCAAGGTTTGTTGCCTCAGAGCGTCGCCGTCTACAATGCTGGCCTGCCCCAGTCTACGATCCTGAAGGATCTTGCCGAAAAGTCAGGGGCACGGCTTTCGCCCTTTGGTCCGAAGGATGCTCCGAACCATCTGGAGACACTGACACGCAAGGGCGACCGTCTGAGCGGCACCGCACGTATTGATGGCTTTCCGCTGTTTATCGAACTCAATGCGGCCGGGGCGCATTTTGCATCAAACGCACTGGGAGCCCTAGCCGCCTGTGTGGCGCTGGGCGCCGATCTGCAGCGCGCTGCCGAAAGCCTGTCCAAATGGACGCCGTTCCAAGGGCGCGGAGCCCGCGAGACGATAACGCGCCAAACTGGTTCGCTGGACCTGATTGATGACAGTTACAACGCCAACCCCGCCTCGATGGCGGCGGCGCTGGACGTATTGGCAGGCGCTTCCGGCAAGCGTCATATTGCCATAGTGGGCGATATGAAAGAGCTGGGCCCGCAGGCCGAAGCCCTCCACGCCGGACTTGCCAGCCTTCCGGCAATGAAATCTATCGACACGGTCCATTGTGTTGGTCCCCTGATGCAGTCATTGCATGCGGCTCTGCCGGAAGGCCGGCGCGGCCTCTGGAGTGAGACCTGCGAGGACCTGGCCGCCCGGCTGCCCGACATGCTGAGAGATGGCGATATCGTGCTGGTCAAAGGGTCGCTCAGTATGGGATTGGCGCGGATCGTTGACGCCATCCGGAAAATGGGTCATGGCGAGCGCGCTTGAACGACGCCCGCGCAGGGCAAAGAAAGGGTGATATGCTTTATTGGTTGACCGCATTGTCGGATGGCGGGGACATCTGGAACCTGTTCCGCTACATTACATTTCGCTCTGGCGGCGCTTTTCTTACCGCTCTTGTTTTTGGTTTTCTGTTCGGCAAGCCCCTGATCAACGTTCTGCGCAAGCGGCAGGGCAAGGGGCAGCCGATCCGCGATGACGGTCCCGAAGCGCATATTGCAAAGGTTGGCACGCCAACAATGGGAGGCCTTCTGATTGTCGGCGCCCTTGTAACCTCAACCCTGCTCTGGGCGCGTTGGGACAACCCCTTTGTGTGGATGGTTCTCTTTGTAACGCTGGCCTACGCCGCAATCGGTTTTGCCGATGACTACGCAAAGGTGTCCAAGCAGAACACCAAGGGCGTACCGGGCAAGCTCAGGCTGGCGCTTGGGATTCTAATTGCGGTGATCGCTGCCGTGTGGGCGGCACAGTTCCATCCCGAGCCGTTGCAGAACAAGCTGGCTCTGCCGGTGTTCAAGGATACGCTGATCAATCTGGGCATTCTCTATATCCCGTTCGCAGTGGTGGTCGTCGTGGGTGCTGCCAACGCAGTCAATCTGACCGATGGTCTTGATGGTTTGGCGATCATGCCGGTGATGATTGCCGGCTCGACACTTGGCGTGATCGCCTATGCGGTCGGGCGGGTCGACTTTACCGAATATCTCGACGTGCATTACGTGCCGGGCACGGGTGAGATTTTCATCTTTACCATGGCGCTCTTCGGTGCCGGTCTCGGGTTTTTGTGGTACAACGCCCCGCCCGCCGCAGTATTCATGGGCGATACAGGATCTCTGGCGCTGGGTGGTGCATTGGGCGCGATTGCCGTGGCCACCAAGCACGAGCTCGTGCTGGCGATTGTCGGCGGCCTCTTTGTGGTCGAGGCACTTTCGGTCATCATTCAGGTTCTCTATTTCAAGCGCACCGGAAAACGGGTTTTCCTGATGGCGCCGATCCATCATCACTACGAGAAAAAGGGATGGGCCGAACCCACCATCGTGATCCGCTTCTGGATCATTTCGCTGATCCTCGCGATGATCGGCCTGGCGACGCTGAAGGTGCGGTAAGGCGCTCCCACCGCCTTCGAAGGGCTGCGCCCTCCTGCCAGACGTTGGGCCCGGCAGGCGCTGGCGCGCCTGCGCCCCCGCGCGGGACAAGCTCTTGCAATCCTAACCCCGCCCGTTACAGGGTTGCTTCCGAACCAGCCTGAACAGGGAGGATACGCACGGTGATCCCGGTCAAAACGATGGAAGGTCAGTCGGTGGCCATTCTCGGCCTGGGCCGTTCCGGCCTGTCGGCTGCGCGCGCCCTGAAGGCAGGTGGTGCAAGCCCCGTCTGCTGGGATGACAATCCGGCCGCCCGCGAAGTTGCGGAAGCAGAGGGGTTCACCTGCCGTGACCTGAGAAAACCCGGCGCCTTCGACGGCGTTGACCGGCTGGTGCTGTCGCCCGGTATTCCGCATCTCTATCCCGAACCCAACCCGATGGTGGCAGCAGCGCTGGAGGCAGGTGTTCCGACGGACAACGACATCGGATTGTTCTTCCGGTCCTATGCCTCGCAAAGTTGGGAAAAGTTTGACACCATGCCGCAGGTCGTGGCGGTGACCGGCTCGAACGGCAAATCGACGACGTCGGCCCTGATCCATCACATCCTGACCGAAGCCGGCCGTCCCACCCAGCTGGCAGGTAATATCGGTCGTGGCGTGCTGGATATCGATCCGCCGCAGGATGGCGAAGTGGTTGTTCTGGAGCTCAGTTCGTATCAGACCGAACTTGCCCGGGCCCTGACCCCGGACGTGGCGGTGTTTACCAACCTGTCGCCGGATCATCTGGATCGGCATGGCGGCATGGGGGGGTACTTCGCAGCCAAACGCCGGCTGTTTTCCGAAGGTGGTCCGGATCGCGCCATCATTGGCGTCGACGAGGCAGAAGGTCGGTTCCTTGCAGGGCAACTTGCCGAAGGCGCAGCTGATGACCGGGTGATCCGTGTTAGTGCAGGACGCAAGTTGTCCGGCCCCGGCTGGCAGGTCTTTGTGCGCAAAGGGTTCCTGTCGGAGTATCGCAAGGGTCGGCAGGCCGGGTCTATCGATCTGCGTGGGATCAAGGGATTGCCCGGAGCACATAACCATCAGAATGCCTGCGCTGCTTACGCGACCTGCCGGGCGCTGGGACTGGCTCCGAGAGTGATCGAGGCGGCCTTTCACACCTTTCCCGGCCTGCCACATCGCAGCCAGATCATCGCTGAATCCGGTGGTGTCACCTACGTCAACGACAGCAAGGCGACCAACATCGACAGCGCGGCCAAGGCTCTGAGCGCTTTTTCCAGTATCCGCTGGATATGTGGCGGTTTGGAGAAAGAGGGTGGTCTTGCGGCATTGAACGCGGCTGCTGGGGCTGTCGTAAAGGCGTATGTAATCGGGCGCGAGGCCGCGCAGTTCGCCTTGCAGCTCAAAGTGGAAACGGAAATCTGCACCTCAATGGCTGTTGCAGTTGAACGCGCCATGAGTGAGGCGCAGGCGGGTGACACCGTTTTGTTAGCTCCTGCCGCAGCAAGTTTCGATCAATATGACAACTTTGAACAACGCGGAACTGATTTTGCCAACGAGGTAGCGTCCCGTTTGGGTATGGACTCGTCAGGCAGCTGAAGGGCCAATGTGACTGAGGCTCTTTTTCGGAGGTCAGTCGGTCCGGCGCCGGATTTCCTGACCGGCCGCATGCCCCGAACTCCAAGCCCACTGAAAATTGTAACCCCCAAGCCAACCGGTGACATCCACGGCTTCGCCGATGAAGAAAAGACCGGTAACAGAGCTCGCTTCCATGCTGCGCGATGACAGTTCCGCCGTGTCAATTCCGCCAAGTGTAACCTCTGCCGTTCGATATCCCTCGGTACCGGATGGGGTCAGTCGCCAGTTACGCAACCCGGAGACAATCTCGTTCAGGCGTCGGTCCGACTGGTCCGCGAGATTGCCGGAGAAATCGGCATCTTCGGCAAGATGATCAACCAGACGCGCGGGCAACAGGCGGGAAAGCTCGGTCGTGAGTGCCTTGCGGCCCTCGAACTGCCGTCGGGAGCGCAGGGTTTCCAACCCGTCGCCGCCGGGAAGCAGGTCAATGCTGATTTCTTCTCCCTCGCGCCAATAGGAGGAAAGCTGAAGTATGGCCGGCCCAGACAGGCCGCGATGGGTAAACAGCAGCGCCTCTTCAAAACCACAGCGATCATTGGCGGCATGTACCGGCAGCGAGAGGCCTGACAACGCCTTGAATCGCCCGTCACTGAAAGTGAACGGCGCCAGAGCGGCGCGGGTATCCGTGACGCGCAACCCGAACTGCCGGGCGATGTCATAGGCGAGCCCGGTGGCTCCCATTTTCGGGATCGACTTGCCGCCGGTTGCCAGCACAAGGTTGCGGCAGGAAAGCTCCAGACGCTCCCCTTCACGATCCACGGACAAGGCAAAGCCATCTTCGGTCTTTTGCAGGTCAGCCAGGGCGGTAAAGAGCCAAAGCTTTGCACCCGCGCGCTCCATTTCAGCGCGCAGCATTGAAACGATCTGCTTGGCGGATCCGTCGCAAAAAAGCTGCCCGAGCGTCTTTTCGTGCCACGCAATTCCGTGACGGTCGACAAGATCTATGAAATCCCACTGAGTGTAACGGGCCAGAGCGGATTTTGCGAAATGCGGGTTTTCGGAAAGGAAGTTGTCAGGTCCAGCGTGCAGATTTGTGAAGTTGCACCGCCCGCCACCCGAGATGCGGATCTTTTCCCCCGGTGACTTGGCATGATCGAGCACAAGCGTGCCGGGCCCGGCCTGTATCGCACACATCATGCCGGCGGCGCCGGCGCCGAGAATGATGGTCTCGTATCTTGTCGCTTTCCCCATGAACAGGCCACCTGACGCGGAATGCTGCCAATGGCAAGAGGAAGAGGCTGGTCTGATCGCCAGTTTCCCTGTAGAATCCGGCACAGACCCCGAAAAACGGGGCAGTACAGAGGCAGTGAGCGGTAAAGGCCTATGACAGAGATGGTGTATGGCGCGGTCCCGGACCAGCGCGGCGAACCTATCCTTCCCAAGTGGTGGCGGACGCTGGACAAGTGGAGCATGTCCTGCGTGTTAATCCTGTTCGGGATCGGTTTGCTTCTGGCGCTGGCAGCATCGGTGCCGCTGGCAGAACGCAACGGCTTTGGGCAGTTTCACTATGTGCAACGCCAGATGGTGTTCGGCGGGGCCGCTTTGGTGGCCATGCTGATCACCTCGATGATGTCTCCGACACTGGTTCGGCGACTGTCCGTGCTGGGATTTCTGGTGGCATTCGTAGCACTGGCCCTGCTGCCGGTTTTCGGAACGGATTTCGGCAAGGGAGCGGTGCGCTGGTACTCGCTGGGTTTCGCGTCATTGCAGCCTTCGGAGTTCCTAAAGCCCGGTTTTGTCGTTGTCGCGGCGTGGCTGATGGCGGCCAGCCAGCAGATCAATGGCCCGCCGGGAACTCTGTGGTCCTTCGCCCTGTGCATGGCCATTGTGGGAATGCTCGTTGCGCAGCCGGATTTCGGGCAGGCCTGCCTTGTGCTGTTCGGCTGGGGCGTGATGTACTTCGTAGCCGGGGCACCCATGCTTTTGCTGGTGATCATGGCCGGGTTGGTGGTGTTCGCCGGCACGGTCGCCTATTCGAATTCCGAGCATTTCGCGCGCCGGATCGACGGGTTTCTGAACCCCGAGGTCGATCCCACAACACAGCTGGGATATGCCACCAACGCGATCCGCGAAGGAGGTCTGTTTGGCGTTGGAGTCGGCGAGGGCGAAGTAAAATGGTCTCTGCCTGACGCCCATACGGATTTCATTATTGCTGTCGCGGCGGAGGAATACGGCCTGATCCTTGTTTTGATCATCATCGCTCTTTACGGGCTGATTGTTGTCCGGTCCCTGTTCCGTCTGATGCGTGAGCGCGATCCGTTCATCCGGCTTGCCGGGACGGGATTGGCCTGCATGTTCGGCGTCCAGGCGATGATCAACATGGGGGTTGCCGTGCGGTTGCTCCCTGCAAAGGGCATGACATTGCCTTTTGTCAGCTATGGTGGGTCTTCACTTATCGCGGGCGGGATTGCCGTCGGCATGCTGCTGGCTTTTACCCGAACGCGGCCGCAGGGCGAGATCGCCGATATTCTGCGTGGGCGGGGCTGATGGGCGGTAAGTACCTCTTGATGGCGGCTGGTGGTACGGGAGGACATATGTTCCCCGCACAGGCGCTCGCCGAGGCCATGCTGAAACGCGGGTGGCGGGTTCGATTGTCGACCGACGAGCGCGGATCCAGGTACACGGGCGGGTTCCCGCATTCGGTTGAAATCACCGAGGCGACATCTGCAACTTTTTCTCGCGGCGGTATCGCCGCCAAAGCCATGGTCGGACCCAAGATTGCGGCCGGTGTACTTGGAATGGCGTTGCAAATGCAAAGGGATCGCCCGGACGTGGTGGTCGGCTTTGGCGGCTACCCGTCAATCCCGGCGTTGGGGGCGGCGACCTTGCTGGGCGTGCCGCGAATGATCCACGAACAGAACGGAGTTCTCGGACGGGTCAACCAGATCTTTGCCAAACGCGTGGCCGGTGTCGCTTGTGGTGTCTGGCCGACGGAATTGCCAGAAGGCGCAGAGGGTGCGCATATCGGGAACCCGGTGCGCGCAGCGGTGCTGGAACGTGCCGCCGCGGCATACATCCCGCCGGGCGACTATCCGATGTCGATCCTTGTCATGGGCGGCAGTCAGGGGGCCCGAATTCTCTCGGACATTGTACCCCAGGCAATTGCTGGCCTCCCGGAGGAGATCCGCAACCATTTGCGGGTTTCGCATCAGGCGCGTGACGAGGACGGAGAACGGGTTTCCAAATATTATGCTGAGCACGGCATCGACGCAGATGTGCAGCCCTTTTTTAACGATGTGCCTGCCCGGATGTCCGAAGCTCAACTGGTGATCAGCCGGGCCGGCGCCTCGTCGATCGCGGACCTCACTGTGATTGGTAGGCCTTCGATATTGGTTCCCTTTGCTGCGGCTGCCGGAGATCACCAAACCGCCAACGCACGCGGACTGGTCGAGGCTGGCGCCGCGATCATGGTCCCTGAAAGCAAACTTGACTCCGCGAGCCTCGCGGCGCAAATCACCACGGTTCTGACCAACCCTCAGGCTGCAACCCAGATGGCCCACGCCGCCCTCGCCGTCGGTGCCCCCGACGCGACTGAGCGTCTGGTTGCACTTGTCGAAGGTCTGGCTGAACGACAGGCCGAAAAGGAGACCGCATGAACCCCGCAACCAAACTTCCGCAGGACGTTGGCCCCATTCATTTCGTCGGTATCGGCGGGATCGGCATGTCTGGCATTGCCGAGGTGTTGCTCAATCTCGGGTATCGGGTGCAGGGCTCGGATCTGAAGGCGTCGAAGATCACCGACCGGCTCTCGGATCTGGGGGCCGAGATCTTTGTTGGCCAAAAAGCGGAAAACCTTGAAGGCGCGGCGGTCGTGGTGATTTCTTCTGCGATCAAACGGGGGAACCCGGAACTGGACGAGGCCCGATCGCGTGGGCTGCCAGTGGTTCGCCGCGCAGACATGCTGGCCGAACTCATGCGACTGAAATCCAACGTCGCTATCGCCGGAACTCATGGCAAAACCACCACGACGACGATGATGGCCGAACTTATGGTGGCTGGTGATTTCGATCCCACTGTCATCAATGGCGGCATAATTCACGCCTATGGTTCGAACGCGCGGATGGGGCAGGGCGAGTGGATGGTCGTCGAGGCAGACGAAAGCGATGGATCCTTCAACCGTTTGCCGGCAACCGTCGCGATCGTCACCAATATCGACCCGGAGCATATGGAACACTGGGGCGATTTCGATACCTTGCGCGACGGATTCCTGGAATTTGTTTCGAACATTCCATTTTACGGTCTGGCCGTTTGCTGCACGGACCATGCTGAAGTGCAAGCGCTTGTGGGCCGCATCACTGACCGGCGCGTGCGTACTTATGGTTTTAATGCGCAGGCGGATGTCCGGGCCGTGAACCTGACCTACAAGGCTGGTGTCGCGCATTTCGATATCCTGCTTCAGCATGAAGACCAGATGATCGAAGGCTGCACCCTGCCCATGCCGGGTGATCACAATGTATCAAATGCGCTGGCAGCGGTGGCCGTCGCGCGGCATCTGGGCATGAAGACCGTCGAGATCCGCGAGGCGCTGGCCAACTTTGGTGGTGTAAATCGCCGGTTCACCAAGGTGGGCGAAGTTGAGGGCGTTACCATCATCGATGACTATGGCCATCATCCGGTTGAAATTGCCGCTGTGCTCAAGGCGGCGCGGCAGGCGACCGAGGGCCGCGTCATCGCCGTTCATCAGCCGCACCGCTATTCCCGTCTGTCGAACCTGTTCGAAGATTTCTGCGCCTGTTTCAACGAGGCCGACGTGGTCGCAATTGCAGAGGTGTTTGCAGCGGGCGAAGAGCCGATCGAGGGCGCCGGACGCGATGATCTTGTTGCCGGACTGATCCGGCACGGCCATCGTCATGCCCGTGCGATCCTGAGCGAGGACGATCTGGAACGCCTCGTGCGTGAGCAGGCGCGGCCCGGTGATATGGTCGTTTGCCTTGGTGCTGGGACAATTAGCGCATGGGCAAACGGGCTGCCGGGGCGTTTGATGAAAAAGGCGTCGTAACAGATGGATTCTGCCTCTCCGTGCCTGCATGGCGAGGTGTTTGGAGGGTGAATCCGTGGATGAACCGCTCAAACGAAGACTAGGGCCGGGCCTACTCACCGCTTATGGCGTCGGGGTGATGGTCGGGGCCGGCATCTATGTGCTTGTCGGCGCGGTTGCCGGCGATGCTGGAATCTGGGCTCCTCTATCCTTTCTATTGGCCGGCCTGATCGCCGCGCCGACGGCTCTCAGCTATGCCGAGTTCTCCACCCGTATCCCCGAGGCCGCTGGCGAGGCTGCCTATGTCGGAACGGGATTGAACAGTGAATTTCTGGCGGTTCTGGTCGGGCTTGCCATCGTTGCTGCCGGGACCATTTCGGCGGGCGCCGTTCTGCGGGGCGGCGTCGGTTACTTAACGGCGGTTGTCGACATGAGCCCGCAACTGGCGATCCTGCTGCTTGGCGCCGCGCTGACGGCTGTAGCGATATTCGGTGTGCTGGAAAGCCTTGCACTTGCGGCCGTTTTTACCGTGATCGAACTGGTTGGGCTTGGGTTGGTCGTCTGGGCCGGCTTCGGAGCCGAGCCCTCGGCCGATTGGAAGCTGTCAGCTGAGCCGCACTGGGTTGGTATCGGGCTGGGAGGCGTCTTGGCCTTCTTCGCCTTCATCGGTTTCGAAGACATCGTCAACATGGCCGAAGAAGCGCGCGATCCTTTTCGCACGCTGCCCAAATCGATCCTGATTTCGCTTTGTCTTACCTCCGCGATCTATATGCTGGTCAGCTGGGCCGCGGTGCGGGCGGTTCCTCTTGAGGCGCTGGCAGGGTCCGACAGCCCGCTCGCGCTCGTCTGGCAAACCGCAAAAGGCAGCAGCGGCGCCTTCTTGTCGACCATCGCGGTATTTGCTGCGTTAAACGGAGTTTTGGCGCAGATCGTGATGGCCAGCCGGGTCCTGTTTGGCCTCGGCCGACGCGAAAGGGCTCTTGCCGTTTTCCACCGCGCCCACCCGAGGTTCGGGACCCCGGCTCTGGCAACATTTCTGATTGGCGGTCTGGTCATCCTTGCAGCGCTGTTCGTGCCCTTGGAAACATTGGCCGGAACAACATCGACAATTCTACTGAGTGTATTCACTCTGGTAAATCTCGCGCTGATCCTGCAAAAGCGCCGCGCGCCAGGTGCGCCGTTCGAAGTGCCCATGATTGTGCCCGTGAGCGGCCTGATTCTGTCCGTATCGGCGCTGGCTGTGGCAATCGGAGGGGCAATATGAGCCTGTCAGTTATTTTGGGGGCAATCTGGGTGCTGGCTGCGACGCTGGTCGCTTTGCTGCCGATGCGGCTGCAATACGTGCCCGGAGTGATCCTGCTTGTACTTGCCCCGGTTCTTATCGGCTTTCTCGGATATGAACTGGGCTGGATTGCAGCAATGGCGGGGCTTGCGGCATTTCTGTCGATGTTCCGCAATCCGCTTAGGTATTTCTGGCGGCGGTTCCGCGGGCTGGAAACCGGAGGGCCGGGTGTATGACGACTTCGCTGACTCTCGCGTGTTTCTGGGCCGTGATTGCCAATCTGCTCGCCATGCTGCCCAGCCGGGACAACCACTGGGCCCGGGCGTATGGATTGATTGCGGTTGGGATTCCGATTTTGGGATACGTCACCTACGAAAATGGGCCGTGGTGGGGCCTGGCGGTTTTGGCTGCGGGTATGAGCGTGTTGCGCTGGCCGGTCGTCTATCTCGGCCGTTGGCTGCGGCAGCGGATTGGCTCAGCGCGCCGCTCTTGATCGCAGCGCCAGCCCGAACGTTGCCCGCCGCCGTTGTTCCGGTCGGTCAACTGCGCTAGGGGTGACCTGGTCGCCCATGTGGGTAGCTGACAGGACAGAAGATGAATCTGGAAGAACTGAAGGTCAAAGGGCGGCTGACGCCGAAACGAATGCTGTCCGAATTGACCTGGTTACGGGTCGGCGGGCCGGCAGACTACCTGTTTCAACCAGCCGATACAGAAGACTTGCAGGCGTTCCTGCGGATGTTGCCGAAAGGGGTAAAGGTGTTTCCCATGGGCGTGGGATCGAACCTGATCGTGCGCGACGGAGGCGTCAGAGCGGTGGTGATCCGACTCGGGCGTGGGTTCAATGGGATCGAAATCCAAGGGCAGCGCGTGACAGCGGGGGCGGCTGCACTGGATGCCCATGTGGCGCGCAAGGCTGCGGATTCAGGCGTTGACCTGACCTTTTTGCGAACCATCCCCGGTTCGATCGGTGGTGCAGTTCGGATGAACGCCGGGTGTTACGGCAGTTATGTTGCCGATGTGCTGCAGTCAGCCACGATAGTGACGCGGTCCGGAGAGTTGCAGGAATTGCAGTCGGCGGATTTGAACTTTCGCTATCGGACCAGTGACCTGCCTGCCGGTGCGGTGCTGATCTCGGCCGTATTTCGGGGGCCCGAAGGCGACCCGGCTGAGCTGCGGTCGCGGATGGATATCCAGCTGGAAAAGCGCGACGAAACCCAGCCTACCAAGGACCGCAGCGCCGGCTCCACCTTTCGGAACCCGGCCGGTTTTTCCTCGACTGGGGAGGCCGATGACGTACACGATCTGAAAGCGTGGAAGGTTATAGACGATGCCGGAATGCGCGGCGCACGGCGGGGTGGAGCGCAGATGAGCGAGAAACACTCGAACTTCCTGATCAACACTGGCGGCGCGACCGCAGCGGACCTTGAAGGGCTGGGCGAGGAGGTGCGAAAAAAGGTTTACGAGAACAGCGGCATAACGCTAGAATGGGAAATCATGCGGGTCGGTGAGCCGCAGGATAGCCAATGAACAAAAGATCCAGCCGTTGAACCGATCAGGCAAAAACCGGGACGGGTGGGAATAATAAGAGCACGGGCCAATTGATCTGGCTCGGAACATTGAGGCACGTTGTGGGTCAGTCGAGCAGGACAAACCCCAAAGTGGCGGTATTGATGGGCGGACCTTCGCGCGAGCGCGAGGTGTCGTTGTCCAGCGGGCGTGAATGCGCAGCCGCCCTGAGGGAGCAGGGATTTGAGGTGGCGGAACTGGATGCCGGTCCCGACCTCTGTGCCCGTCTTCAGGACATCCGGCCGGACGTCGTCTTTAATGCGCTGCATGGGCGCTGGGGTGAAGACGGCTGTGTGCAGGGTATGCTGGAATGGCTTGGTCTGCCCTATACTCATTCCGGGGTTTTGTCCTCCGCTCTGGCGATGGACAAGCAGAAATCCAAGGAAGCTTTTCGCGCTGCTGGCCTGCCGGTGGTGGAAAGCGTTCTCGTTCCAAAGGCCGGAGTCGAAGCGGCACATGTGCTGGCGCCGCCATACGTGGTCAAGCCCAACAACGAAGGGTCTTCGGTCGGGATCTACATTGTTCACGAAAGCGCCAACCGGCCTCCCAAGCTGGATGATGACATGCCTGACGAGGTCATGGTGGAAACTTATGTGCCGGGGCGTGAACTGACGACGACTGTAATGGGTGACCGAGCGCTCTCGGTCACCGATATTGTTACCGACGGCTGGTATGACTACGCCGCAAAATACAAACCCGGAGGGTCTCGGCACGTGATACCCGCAGATGTTCCAGCGGATATTTACGAGCATTGCCTTGATTATGCTCTGCGTGCCCATCGAGCCTTGGGGTGCCGGGGTGTCAGCCGAACGGACTACCGTTGGGACGAAAGCCGCGGAGTGGACGGCTTGTATCTGTTGGAAGTCAACACCCAACCCGGCATGACACCGACCTCTCTGGTGCCGGAGCAAGCCGCGGAGTTGGGAATGAGTTTTGGTCAGCTTTGCGCGTGGATGGTGGAGGATGCCTCATGCGATCGGTAGTGCAGTCTCTTCTGCCCGTCCGCTTCAGAGGCAAGCCGCTGGAAGGCGTGGACGCGGAATTCGAAAGCGGCGAGGTCGTCGGCGAGCGGCCCGGAGCATTCCGGCTCGATGGTGCGCAGGAATTGAACTCCGGCGGTCGGAAATGCGATCCCGCTCCCTCGCGGCTCAGCTACCGAATGCAACGATGGATGCTGACTCCGGGCATTCGGCTCGGCTTGCGGATCGGCGTCCCTTTCTGCTTGGTCTTTGCCTTGAGTAGCGCTTTTCTGGCGGACGAAAAACGCAGCGATGCTTTGAACCAGTTTGTGGCCGACATGCGCGCCTCTTTTGAGGAGCGTCCGGAGTTCATGGTCAACCTGATGGCCATTGATGGTGCCGGCAAAAGCCTGGCGCAGGACATTCGCGAGGTTGTTCCGATCGATTTCCCGGTCAGTTCGTTCAACCTAGATGTGGAACAGATCCGCGAAGTGATAACCGGGCTGGATCCCGTCAAGAGCGCGCGCGTCATGGTCCGCCCCGGCGGAATTCTTCAGATCAACGTGAGCGAGCGGATACCGGTGATCGTCTGGCGTACCCGTGACGGGGTTGAGATGTTGGATGAAACAGGTGCCCATGTAGACGACCTGCCGAGCCGCGCCGCGCGTCCCGATTTGCCTCTGATCGCTGGCATTGGGGCAGACGCGCATGTGGGCGAGGCCCTGCGTCTTTTGGAAACCGCGCGGCCTCTCGGTCACCGGTTGCGCGGACTGGTTCGCGTGGGTGAGCGCCGATGGGATGTGGTTCTGGACCGTGGGCAGCGCGTTTTGCTGCCGACGGACAAGCCGGTGCGCGCTCTGGAGCGGGTTCTGGTTCTCAATGAGGTGCAGGATTTGCTGGAACGGGATGTTGCAGCTGTAGACATGCGGATCTCCGCGCGTCCGACCCTGCGGATGACGGAAGCCGCCGTAGAAAGCTGGTGGCAAATTAGACAGGCAAGTGGAAACGGGCAGTGATGATGACGGACCTCTATCAGTCCCAGCGAGCCATGCGGCAAATGAGGCGCCAAGCCATGCAACGCGGCGTCGTCGCGATCCTTGATGTAGGCAGTTCCAAGATTGCCTGTCTGGTTCTGCGCTTTGATGGCACCGGACGGCTGAGCGAAGACAACTCCATCGGGTCGATGGCGGGACAGAGCGGTTTCAGGGTGATTGGCGCGGCCACCACCCGATCACGTGGCGTGCAGTTCGGCGAAATCAATGCGATGCAGGAAACCGAGCGGGCCATTCGGACCGCGCTTCAGGCCGCACAAAAAATGGCCGAGATACGTGTCGACCACGTCATTGCCTGTTTCTCCGGTGCTCAACCGAGATCCTACGGCCTTGATGCCAAGATCGAACTTGAAACGCAGGTCGTTACCGAGAGCGAAGTTGCTCGGGTTCTGAGTGCCTGTGACGTCCCGGAATACGGGGCAGGGCGTGAAGTTTTGCACGCGCAGCCCGTGAACTTCGCGCTCGACAACCGCTCGGGCCTCGCGGACCCGCGCGGGCAGCTCGGTCAGGAACTGGCGGTCGACATGCATATGCTGACCGTGGATGCGCCATCGATCCAGAACCTTGTTCATTGCATCAAACGCTGCGATCTGGAACTCGCGGGCATTGCCTCGTCGGCTTATGTATCTGGCATTTCCTCGCTGGTTGAGGACGAGCAGGAACTGGGTGCTGCCTGTATCGACATGGGGGGCGGTTCGACCTCGATTTCGATCTTCATGAAAAAGCACATGATTTTTGCCGATAGCGTTCGGATGGGTGGCGATCACGTCACCGGCGACATCTCAATGGGGCTCGGAATTCCGGCATCCAATGCCGAACGGATCAAGACGTTCTGCGGCGGTGTTCACGCCACAGGTGCCGACGACCGTGACATGATCGACATTGGTGGCGACACCGGGGATTGGGAACATGACCGCAGGACAGTGAGCCGGGCGGAATTGATCGGCATCATGCGGCCGCG
Source organism: Primorskyibacter sp. S87 (assembly GCF_049801055.1). Classification (NCBI taxonomy): domain Bacteria; kingdom Pseudomonadati; phylum Pseudomonadota; class Alphaproteobacteria; order Rhodobacterales; family Roseobacteraceae; genus Primorskyibacter; species Primorskyibacter sp. S87. The sequence goes on from NZ_JBNAGF010000007.1 coordinate 232,648, forward strand.
GGTAGAAGAGATCCTTGAAGAGGTGCGCGCCCGCCTTGATGCTGCGGGCTTCGACCACCTGCCGAGCCAGCAGATTGTTCTTACGGGGGGCGCAAGCCAGATCATGGGGCTTGACGGGCTGGCCAGTCGTATTCTGGGGCAGCGTGTGCGTCTGGGGCGGCCGCTGCGCGTTCATGGCCTGCCGCAATCGGCAACAGGGCCGGGATTTTCTTCGGCGGTCGGGTTGAGCCTGTTTGCAGCCAACCCGCAGGATGAATGGTGGGATTTTGAAATTCCCGTTGATCGCTACCCGTCGCGCTCGATCAAGAGGGCGGTGCAATGGTTCCGGGACAACTGGTGATCGCAAGATCTCGCGTATCAAACGAAATCCCGCGTCTACCGGCGGAAGATTGCCCATATTTTGCGGTATTTTTGCGTTTTTTTGATGACGACCTATCCACATCAGGGTAGGATTGTTGTGGATAGGTAACAAAAATGAATGCGCCGGCGGGCGCACAACACAGGCGGACAGAGCATGACATTGAATCTTTCGATGCCCGGACAGGACGATTTGAAGCCGCGGATCACGGTATTTGGCGTGGGCGGAGCCGGGGGTAACGCAGTCAACAACATGATCGAGAAACAGCTCGACGGCGTTGACTTTGTGGTGGCAAACACAGATGCGCAGGCCCTTCAGCAGAGCCGGAGCGAAGCCCGGGTGCAACTGGGTGTCAAGGTAACCGAGGGTCTCGGTGCCGGCGCGCGGGCAACAGTGGGCGCTGCGGCTGCCGAAGAAAGCATCGAACAGATCGTGGATCACCTGGCCGGCGCACATATGTGTTTCATCACGGCAGGAATGGGAGGTGGCACCGGTACCGGCGCGGCTCCGATCATCGCTCAGGCGGCGCGTGAACTGGGAGTTCTGACCGTGGGCGTCGTGACCAAGCCTTTCCAGTTTGAAGGCGCAAAGCGGATGAGCCAGGCCGAGGACGGCGTTGATGCGCTCCAGAAAGTTGTCGATACGCTGATCATCATTCCGAACCAGAACCTGTTCCGCCTGGCCAACGAAAAGACCACGTTCACCGAGGCATTTTCCATGGCCGATGACGTTCTGTATCAGGGCGTCAAAGGTGTGACTGACCTGATGGTTCGCCCTGGCCTGATCAACCTCGACTTTGCCGACGTTCGTGCCGTGATGGACGAGATGGGCAAAGCGATGATGGGAACCGGCGAGGCCGATGGCGAAGACCGCGCGATTCAGGCAGCCGAGAAGGCAATTGCAAACCCGCTGCTGGACGAGATCTCGCTGCGTGGCGCAAAGGGCGTCTTGATCAATATCACTGGTGCTCACGACCTGACCCTGTTCGAACTGGACGAGGCTGCCAACCGTATCCGCGAAGAGGTGGATCCCGAAGCGAACATTATTGTGGGCTCCACGCTGGACACCAACATGGATGGCACGATGCGCGTTTCGGTTGTTGCAACCGGCATCGACGCATCCGAGGTCCAGCACGACGTTCCGGTTCCGCGCCGTCCTCTGTCGCAGCCGCTCAAGCAGAAAGTCGTGGCGGAAGAAACTGTTGCAGAAGTCACGCCGGAGCCCGTGGCGGCAGCAGCACCTCTGACGCTGGAAGAGCCAATGGTCGAGCAGGTAGCCGACGTGGCAGAAGAGCCGAGCCTGTTCGAGAATTTCGAAGTGGAGCAAGCCGCCGCCGAAGATCTGGGCGAAGACATCTTTGCCGCTGACGAACCGGAATTGCTGGAAGAAGATGGCCTGCCGCCGCCGGCCTATCAGCCTGCTCCGCAACACCCGCAGGTTCCGGCCTTTGAGCCGCGCGCGATGCAACGTGAAGACCAGACCGCCGAAAGCTTCGTCGCACCCTCCCGAGGGATGCCTTCGCAGGAAACGACGCGCCGGCTTCACATGGCAGCCGCGAAGACACCCGAGGCGGTTCCGCAGGAGGATCCTGCAGCCTACCGGGGCGCGGAGCAACCGGCTGGGCGCAAAGGTTTTGGTATCAATAATCTGCTCAACCGGATGACCGGACAAGGAGCTGAAACACCGCACGAGCGTCCTGCTGCTCCAGTTCGCCAGCAGCCTCCGATGGGGCAGGCCGGGGCCGCTGCTCAGCCTCAGGCAGAGCAGGATCCGGATCAGGAACGGATCGAGATTCCCGCTTTCCTGCGCCGTCAGGCCAACTGAACCGGTCACAATAGGTAAAGAAAGGGCCACCTTCGGGTGGCCTTTTTTATTTTGTTTTCAGGTATCTAAGGTTGTGTGCGCAATCCGGCGCCGATTCAATACAGTCATGTTTCATTTGGTTGCAAAGAGTGAGTTGAGCCTTGGACCCCCTCCCATTACGTGATGGTCAACACAGCTCGTCGAGGCTGGAAACTGCGGTAAGAGGCACAGGGTGCAAAATACGCTCAAAAGCTCGGTCGTCTTCAAAGGTGTCGGATTGCACAGCGGTGCACCGGCGAACATGACTCTTCGTCCGGCTGCCGCCGGGCATGGGATCTGGTTCAAGCGGACGGATATCGAGTTGGGCAATGCTATGATCCCGGCTTCTTATGATCTTGTTGAGCGCTCTCCGCTTTGCACCCGACTCGTGAACGGTGCCGGCGTATCGGTTTCGACGGTCGAGCATGTCATGGCTGCGCTCGCTGGTTGCGGTGTTCACAACGCTTTGATCGAGATCGACGGCCCGGAAGTTCCGATTCTTGATGGCTCTTCGGCCCCATTCGTGCGCGGCATCATGGCTTTGGGCGTGCGCCGGCAGGCAGCACCGGTCTTGGCCTTCAAGGTTCTCAAGCCGGTAACTGTCGAAAAAGACGGTGCGCGTGCGACGCTGCTGCCTTCGGAGCGTCTTGAGATTGAATTCCACATCGATTTTGTAGACGAGGCGATCGGCAAGCAGAGCAAGACGCTGGACATGCGCAATGGCAGTTTTGCCCGCGAACTTTGTGACAGCCGGACATTCTGCCGCAAATCCGATGTCGACATGATGCGCGAGAACGGTTTGGCCCTTGGCGGTTCGCTCGACAATGCGGTGGTCGTTGATGGACACATTGTATTGACGCCCGGCGGGCTGCGCCACGAAGACGAAGCCGTGCGTCACAAGATGCTCGATGCGTTGGGTGATCTGGCACTGGCCGGTGGTCCGCTGTTGGGCCGCTACGTGGGGGAACGTGCCGGACATGCACTGACCAACACGCTGCTGCGCGAGTTGTTCGCGACTCCTGGTGCGGTTCAACCCGTTCTGTGCGACTCGGAAACGGCTGCTCTGCTGCCGGGGCAGGGGTTGGTCTGGGATGAAATCCCACAGGTCGCCTGAAGCCTCTGTTTTACCCTTCAACTTGTTCCCGCCGGATGCGATTAGGGCGTTTTGCAGCACGGATTAATGTGCTAGACCAAGGCCCAATCGGGCTGAACGCCCTAAGGCAAGTCAACGAGGGTAGGCAAGCATGATCGGCGGTGGATCACGGGCCAAAACAATTGCGGCTCTTCTTCTTGTTGCCATGCTTGCGGCCTGTGGCAACAATTCGGGAACGGATCGTTCCGAAAATCTCGAAGTCTACACGCCTGAACAGATCTATGCCCGGGGCGAATTTGAGTTGGCTCGCAAACGGTCGGAAGACGCGGCTTGGTATTTTTCGGAGATCGAACGGCTTTACCCGTATTCCAACTGGGCAAAACGCGCTCTTATCATGCAGGCGTTTTCTTATCACGCCGGTCGGGACTATGAAAATAGCCGGGCCTCAGCTCAGCGGTATATCGACTTCTATCCCACGGACGAAGACGCAGCCTATGCCCAGTATCTTCTGGCGCTCAGCTATTACGACCAGATTGACGAGGTCGGGCGCGATCAGGGTCTGACCTTTCAGGCGCTTCAGGCATTGCGCACGGTCATCGAAGTTTATCCCGACAGTGAGTATGCGTCTTCGGCAATTCTGAAATTCGATCTTGCGTTCGACCATCTGGCCGCCAAGGAAATGGAAATCGGGCGCTATTACCTGCGCCGGCAACACTATACCGCCGCAATTAACCGGTTCCGTGTGGTGGTCGAGGACTTCCAGACCACATCGCATACCGCTGAGGCATTGCACCGGTTGGTCGAGGCCTATCTTTCCCTTGGGCTTCTGGACGAGGCGCAAACGGCCGGGGCGATCCTTGGATACAACTATCAGTCGACGGAATGGTACGAAGACAGCTACAAACTGCTGACGGCTGCCGGTCTCAAGCTGAAGAGCAAGGGCAACAACTGGCTCAGCCAGATCTACCGCCAGTCGGTCAAGGGCCAGTGGCTGTAACGCGCAGCCAGTGGGGGACGGCGATGGGACCGGATCATGCTGCGCACGCTTGAAATCCGGGATCTGCTGATCATCGACCGGTTGGAACTCGACTTTCAACCCGGGTTGAACGTATTGACCGGAGAGACTGGTGCAGGCAAGTCGATCCTGTTGGATTCGCTCGGATTTGTGCTTGGGTGGCGGGGCCGCGCCGAGCTGGTTCGCAAGGGCGCAGATCAGGGCGAGGTGGTTGCGGTTTTTGACCTTTCTGAAAGTCATCCGGCCCGGGAGGTTCTGGAAAATGCGGGCCTGCCAGCCGGGGATGAACTGATCCTGCGGCGGGTCAATTCCTCGGACGGACGCAAAACGGCTTGGGTGAATGACCGGCGGTGTTCGGGAGAAGTGCTGCGCGCGCTATCGGAAACCCTGCTGGAGCTTCACGGCCAACATGATGATCGGGGTTTGTTGAACCCGCAAGGGCACAAACAGATGCTCGACACGTTCGCCGGGCTGTCCCAAATGCTTGATAAGGCCGCCGCAGCATGGCGCGGAATGCGCCAGTGTCGGGCGGCGTTGGAAACGGCTACGGCAGCTCTCGAAGCTGTCCGGGCGGAAGAAGATTTTCTGCGACATGCCGTGGCCGAACTGGATCAGCTTGATCCGCAGCCGGGTGAGGATGCCGAACTGGACAGCCGTCGCCGACGCATGCAAGCGGCCGAACGGATTCGCGACGATATTCTTCGGGCAAACTCGCTGTTGGGAGCGGACGGAGCCGAAAGCGCTATGGGCGATGCATTGCGCTGGCTCGAAGGGGTTTCGGATCAGGCCGGAGGTGAGTTGGAAAATCCCATCGCTTCGCTGGGACGAGCCATGATCGAGCTATCCGAAGCGCAGGCCGGTGTCGAAAGCTGCCTTGCTGCGCTTGATATCGATCCCACAGACCTGGAGCAGGTCGAGGAACGGTTGTTCGCTATCCGGGCCTTGGCACGCAAACATGATGTGACCGCCGATGAATTGGCGACCCATGCAGAAGTGCTGCGCGAGAAACTTGCTGCATTGGACGCGGGCGAAGCTGACCTGCATGAGCTGCAAGTTGCGCTTCGCGGTTCCGAAGAGGCTTATGACCGCATCGCGACAGAGCTTTCCGAAGCGCGCCGCCTTGCTGCCGGGCGGCTCGACACGGCAGTTATGGCTGAACTGGCGCCTCTGAAAATGGATCGCGCCCTGTTTGAAACACAGGTACGAAACGCCGAACCGGGCCCCGACGGCCGCGATACAGTGAATTTCATGGTGGCGACCAATCCAGGCGCTCCGGCCGGGCCACTCAGCAAGATTGCTTCGGGTGGCGAACTAAGTCGGTTCCTGCTGGCGCTCAAGGTATGTCTGACGGGAGAGGACGGGGCCCGCACCATGATCTTTGACGAGATCGACCGCGGGGTAGGGGGGGCAACAGCCGATGCTGTGGGGCGCCGCCTCGCCGCGCTTGCCGAAGGCGGACAGGTTTTGGTTGTTACCCATTCCCCTCAAGTCGCAGCCCGTGGCGCCCACCACTGGCGGGTTCAGAAGCAGGTAAAAGACGACATCACGCTCTCGTCGGTTGTGCCGCTGCCGGCCACGCAACGGGTCGACGAACTTGCGCGTATGCTGGCCGGCGATACCGTAACCGAAGAAGCTCGTTCCGCCGCACGGGCGCTTCTGGCTGGTTAGTTCCGACGAAATCTGCGTTCACGCCAACCGATATTTCTGAAGGTCCAAACCGGGGCAATGCAGCAGCAGCCGTCAGTTGCGTTCCTGAACGGAATAGGGGCTCAACCCGTTGCCAAGGCAAGCAAACAATCCGGAAAACCGTTTCACACTACCCATGAAGCGAATTAAACAGGGTGGAACGGCGAGGTTTGGATGCCCCAATCAACACGCAAATTGCTCTCGGACCAGTTTGGTCAGGCGGTAACCGCCTTCAGAGACGGTTGGCGTGTTCTGCTTCATCGCGGGCCAAGCCAGGTTCAGTTCTGGTTTATTGCTCTGGCGATCGGGATAGCCGCTGGCTTTGCTGCTCTTTTCTTCCGCAAGAGCATCCGGTTTCTGCAGTCGTGGCTTTATGGCACCGAGGATGTGCAGCTGCTACACAGTTTCGCTGAGCAACTCCCGTGGTACTGGCTCTTGGGTATACCGGTCACCGGCGGTCTGCTGGTGGGGTTGATCCTGCATGTGTTCACGCCCGATGGCCGTGTCCGATCGGTCGCCGACGTGATCGAAGGGGCCGCGCTCACCGACGGGCGGGTAGAGAAACGCGCGGGTATTGCTTCGCTTCTGGCTTCGCTCGTAACGCTCAGTTCAGGCGGCTCGTCGGGGCGTGAGGGCCCTGTAGTTCACATGGCCGGGGTAATCTCCACATGGGTAAGTGACCGGATTCATGCTGACGGTATCACCGGACGCGATTTGCTGGGATGCGCGGTGGCAGCGGCTGTATCGGCCAGTTTCAATGCACCGATCGCGGGGGCACTATTTGCTCTTGAGGTCGTGCTGCGCCACTTTGCGGTGCACGCCTTTGCACCGATCGTGATTGCCTCGGTAGCTGGGACCGTGATCAGCAGGCTGGAATTCGGAGACGTCACCGAGTTCGTTCTGAACACGCCGGGCTCGCTCAAGTTCTACGTTGAACTGCCGGCGTTTTTGCTGCTGGGGCTGCTATGCGGATTGATCGCGGTGGCCCTGATGCGGTCGATTTTCTTTGCCGAGGATGTGGCCAATCACATGCAGGACCGGTTCCACCTGCCGCGCTGGCTAAGGCCGGCAGTTTCCGGAGCACTTCTGGGGCTGATTGCGATCTGGTTCCCGCACATCATCGGGGTTGGGTATGAAACGACTGCGCTGGCCCTAAGTGGTGATCTCGTTCTAGGCACCGCCATAATCTATGCGGTCATCAAGACGCTGGCTGTCGCCATTACCATGGGCGGCCGCATGGGCGGCGGGGTTTTTTCGCCCTCTCTGATGGTTGGGGCCTTGTCCGGGCTTGCATTTGGCTGGATTGCGACCGGTCTTCTGCCCGACGTTTCGGGCACTCACACGCTTTATGCCTTTGCCGGCATGGGGGCCGTGGCAGCTGCGGTTCTGGGTGCTCCGATATCCACCACACTGATTGTGTTCGAACTGACTGGTGACTGGCAGATCGGTTTGGCTGTAATGGTCTCGGTATCGATGTCGACAGCATTGGCCTCGCGGCTGGTCGATCGTTCATTCTTCCTGACACAGCTTGAGCGGCGAGGCATCCATCTTGCGGCCGGACCGCAGGCCTATTTGTTGGCGATGCTCCGAGCCGGATCAGTGATGCGGCCAATGGGCGATCCCCGGGGCGCAGACGAAGCAGCCTGTTGGGAATTGATCAGGCAGGGGCTGGCTGTCGAAGCGTCAGCAACCCTTGAGGCGACAATGCCCTACTTTGACCGGGCGGATATTCCTTTTGTTCCGGTCGTGGCTACACGGAGCGACGATAACGGCGACCCCGTTGATCCAGAGCTGCTGGGCGCCTTGTTCCACGTCGACGCGCTCAAGGCCTATAACCGGGCACTCGCGGCTACTGCGGCTGAAGAGCACTCCTGACGGGTCTTTCGGAACGGATTTCGAAAATGATCAGGGCCTTGCGTGGCCTAGATCTGTTCAACTGTCACATCATCTCGCCGATAGAATGCGATATGTCCGTTGATCCGACTCATATCGGCAATGGGGTCTTCATAGCTCCATGCCGCGTTCGGGATCGTTGCGGATTTGTTGGCGATCGAAAAGTGGGTTGCATCTCCCTTATGAGGGCAATGCGTCACGTGATCGGTGCGGTCAAGCAAGGCCATGGCGATGTCTTCGCGCGGAAAGTAGATGACCGGTTCAAGGCTGCCCTCGGATAGTTCCAGCGCGTTCGTGCTTTCGCCAAGTATGGCACCGCCCGATCGCACGGACCACTTTCCTTGGGCTTTGCGGATCTTGATGTCGGTCATGTGTCGTCCTTCACGCTGGCACGGCGCCTGTCACAATGGGGCCGTTGCAGCATCCAACCACAGCCGCGCCTCGGGTGAAACCCTTGGGCCTATTTTCTCGGCAACGTCTTGGTGATAGGCGTTGAGCCACTTGCGTTCATCATTCGTCAATAGTGCTGTCTGAATCAGGCGGCGGTCGATTGGTGCAAAGGTCAGGGTGCGCCAGCACAGCATCTCGCGCTCGGGGTCCGAACTGGGCAAGGGCTTGGCCGTTTCTGCAACGATCAGATTTTCAAGCCGGATGCCAAATGCGCCTTCACGGTAATACCCCGGCTCGTTGGACAGGATCATCCCCGCCTCCAACGGAACATTCGAGGTTCGTGCGAGCCGTTGCGGGCCTTCGTGGACGTTGAGATAGGTTCCGACACCGTGGCCAAGCCCGTGGTTGAAATCCTGCCCGGCCAGCCACAGCGGCATCCGGCCAATGGCTTCGATCTCGCGACCGGACAACCCGTTCGGCCAGCGTAACCGCGACATAGCGATCATCCCCTGCAAGACGCGGGTGAACGCGGCGCATTCTTCTTCGCCGGGTTCCCCGATGGCGATCGTTCGCGTGATGTCGGTTGTACCGTCGAGATACTGGCCACCGCTGTCGAGCACTAGAAGATGACCCTCTTCAAGGCGACTGTCGGTCTCCTCGGTCACGCGGTAATGCATGATGGCTCCATTGGCGCCCGTGCCCGCAATGGTGTCAAAGCTGATGTCCTGAAGCGCATTGTCCTTGCGGCGGCACTCCTCGAGCCGGGTCACGGCCTGTGTTTCGGTCAAGCTGCCCGGAGGCTGCACGTCGAGCCACGCAAGAAATTCCACCACTGCCGCCCCGTCGCGCAGATGCGCTTCGGCGCTTCCTTCGATTTCTGCCGAGTTCTTGCAGGCCTTGGGCAGAGCGCAAGGATCTGGCCCCTCCGTCGCGCGGGATCCCAGCCGATCGGCGACGATCTGCGGAACAGAAACCATGTCGATCCGAACGGGACCTTCCAGGGTCTCGAGTCTAGGCAGAAAATCATCGACCGGGCGCGGTTTAACCGTTTTTGGGAGGGCTTCAGGGAGGTCATTTAGCTTTTCTGGCGCCATGAACAAGTCAATGCGCTCGTCATCGTGCAGAATTGCAAATCCATGCGCCACCGGGTTTCGCGGGACATCCGAACCCCGGATGTTAAGCAGCCACATGATTGAGTCGGGTAACGTGACAACGGCCGCCTTGTGCTCGTTCTTGCGCAGGTCTTCGGCCAGACGCCGGGCTTTGTCCCCGGCGCTCTCGCCGGCGAATTCCATTGGGTGATTCCGAACAGGTTGCATCGGAGGCGACGGCTGATCTTGCCAGATCCGGTCCACAAGGTTGTCGCAGCGCGTCAGGACGATGTCCGACCCGTCCAGTTCTTTTTCCAAGCTGCGGATCTGCCCGGCGGCGTGGAGCCAGGGGTCAAACCCAATGCGCCCGCCTTCAGGCAATTGCTCGCGCAGCCATTGGGGCAGGCTCACATCTGGCCAGGGTACCGGGGTGTAATCGTCTGCCACCTGTGCTTTGACCTGAGTGCGATAGCGCCCGTCGATAAATACACCCGCCACGTTAATAAGGGCGGCGCAAAACCCCGCCGATCCGGTGAATCCGGTGAGCCAGGCCAAACGCTCGTCACGGGCGGCCACATACTCTCCTTGATGGGCATCTGCGCGGGGGACAAGAAAGCCATCGAGCCCTTCGCGCAGCAGTTCTTCACGCAGCGCGGCCAGACGTGGCGGGCCCTGTTCAGGTCGGGCGGTTACCTCGAAAGTCTGATACATCTGCTCCCCCCTGTTGCGAATTGTCCTCGGTCGACCGGAAGGTGAGTGTCCGGGCGGCAAATGTCCAGTGGTCAAATCCGGGGCTTCGCGTCTATGGTCGGGCATCCGGTAACAAGGAGCCGAAATGACCCGTTTCGTTCTGATCCTGTCATTGATTACTTCGACACCTCTTTATGCTCAGGAATCCGTGCCGGATTCTGAACTCCGCCAGCTTGCGGCCGAGGCTCTCGGCAAGGCGGTTTCGCGGACGGGCAAGCAGGGTAAGGCGGAGATTTCCAAAGCGCACCGCGAAGGCGAAACGGCGATCTTCTGTGCCAATACCGATGCGTTCAACAAAAACGGGAGCTTCATTGGTCTCGACTATTGGGAAGTTCGGGTGCCCGCATCCGGCGAGGGCGAAGCTACCTTGAGAAATGTCACCGGTTTGTTGTCGCCTTGCTATGGGGCCGACTATGAGCCGTTTGATGAACTGCGGAACAAGTAGAGGTGGTCAGTCTTCGAGAAAGTCCAGAAACGAGGCCAGGAAACAGTCCCAGACGGCATTACCGGGAAGTGGGACGTGATTGGCTGAGTCCAAAACCACCAGTTCAGAGTTCGGAATGCCCGCCGCCAGCTTTTGCGCCTGGGTCAGGGGATGCACCGCGTCGTTTCTGGAGTGGATGATAAGGGTCGGGCATTGGACCCTTTGCAACAGGTGCAACACCGATGCCTCGTTGATCGCATCTCTCAGCTTCAGCATGGTTTCCGGCGAACACGACTTTTGCATCATATCGACCAATTCATGCACCGACTCCAATGGGCCTTCGGGAAAGTATGTAGTCATGAAAGCGGTGGCAAACGCGCCCAATGGTTCGTTCCACCCTTCTTCGATCAGCGCGCGCATGAGTTCAGGACGTTGTCGCTGAGCCCTCAGCGATCGTCCCTCTGCGTAACCGCCTATGATCACAAGTTTTTCCAGCATCTCCGGATATTTTGCAGCGAAATGGATCGCTGGCAGCGCGCCTCCAGATTCCGAGTACATCGCAAACCGTTCGAACCCGGCGGCCTCGGCGACCAGTTTCGCCTCGTCTGCAATTGCGCCAAAACTGATCTCGACCGGAACCCGGTCGGATTGTCCTGATCCCAGGTTGTCGAAACGCAGCAGCCGGTGGCGCGCCCGAACGGCGTCGATGAGCCTCCGTTCCGGTTGGTTCTCCCATTCGTGGTGAATGTCCCGTGTCAGGAGAACTCCCATGGCCATCACAGGTGAGCCGCTCCCGGTGACAGAGAAAGCCAGTCGTTGACCATGCTCGTTTCGAGTGAACCGGATGCGTTGAATATCATCTGTTTGATAGGAAACGGGCTGCAGGTTGTGTGCCGCGTCGCCAATTTCGACTTTGGGAACAAGCATCACGCCTGTCCCATGAACGGTACGGATAACTTTCTGATCTTTGCCGGTGTCACCAACCGCTTTTCGCGCCGCAGCAATGCGCGCGCTGACTGCGGAATCTGAGATGAAGCGGCCCTGCCAAACCGCATCGACCAATTCGTCACGTGTGACAACCCGGTTGGGGTGCTGAAGCAGCAACAGGAGGAGTTGGAACACCTGCGGCTCGATATTCTGTCTGAGTCCGGCGCACGTCAGAACACGCTGGCCCGTATCCAGAACACAATCTGCAAAAGAGTACCGCATGGATGAATAAGACACCAGAGCAGGGCCTTACTCAAGCTTTCGCGACATATCTAAAGGAAATCCAAGGGAAATCTAAGGCTGGTCTTCAAGCGCTTGCTTCGGTGCAATGGCAAGATAGGGCATCACAGTTGGAGAGAACCGATGATGCTGCCGACCGATACGAACCTACTCCGTCATGCACAGCCGCCACGCACATCGCTGCCGGAGATTTCCGCCCCGGATATCCCGAGAGCTGCCATCCAGGTGTTGTTTCGGCGGTTGAAGTCCAACCTGGCTGCCAATTTTCGGATCAGGAAGCGCGCTTGATTCCCATTACTCGCGCCCTGGCCCGAGGGTCGCTGTCGAACAGGGCAGCCAATTGCTCGGTCATGGCTCCTGCTAACTGCTCCACATCGGTGATCGTCACAGCGCGGTCATAGTAGCGCGTCACGTCATGGCCGATGCCGATTGCCAACAATTCCACGATCTTGCGCTTTTCGACCATGGCGATCACGTCGCGCAGGTGCTTTTCCAGATAGTTTGCCGGGTTCACGCTGAGGGTTGAATCGTCTACCGGTGCGCCATCCGAGATCACCATCAGAATCTTTCGTTGTTCACGTCGGGCGACCATCCTGCGATGCGCCCATTCCAGCGCCTCACCGTCGATGTTTTCCTTCAGCAGCCCCTCTTTCATCATCAGGCCCAGATTGGGCCGGGCTCTCCGCCAAGGCGCATCAGCGCCCTTGTAGATGATATGACGCAGATCATTCAGACGCCCCGGTGTCTGCGGGCGTCCGTCAGCCAACCATTGCTCGCGCGCTTGCCCGCCCTTCCAGGCCCGGGTCGTAAAACCGAGGATCTCTACCTTGACGTCGCAGCGTTCCAGCGTTCGGGCAAGAACATCGGCGCAGATTGCGGCGATCGAAATCGGCCGGCCGCGCATTGATCCGGAGTTATCCAGAAGCAGCGTCACGATGGTGTCTCGGAACTCGGTGTCTTTTTCTACCTTGAAGCTGAGCGGTGTGGTCGGATTGGCAACAACCCGGGCCAACCGTCCGGCATCAAGAATACCCTCTTCGCGGTCGAACTCCCAACTGCGGTTCTGCTGCGCCTGCAGCCGACGCTGCAATTTGTTGGCCAGTCGACTCACCGCGCCTTTCAGGGGCTCGAGCTGTTGGTCCAAGTAGGCACGCAGCCTTTCAAGTTCGGCCGGTTCAGCCAGATCTTCTGCCGAGATCTCTTCGTCATGGGTGTCCAAATAGACGCGGTAATCCGGATCAGCTTCTGACGGCGGGGGTGGCGAGGGCGGGTCGAGGGGGGCTTCACCATCGGGCATGTCCATCTCGTCGCCCATCTCGTCGTCAGACATCTCGTCCATCGTGACCTGAGCCTGCGCCTGATCGGTCTGCTGTTCCTGCGACTGCTCGGGATCGGCTTCGGTCTGTTCGTCCTCGGAATCGTCCTGACCGGTGCTGTCCGGATCGGACTGCTCTTCGGCATCTTCTTCGGCCTGATCTTCCTGATCGTCGTCGAATTGATCGGGATCGTCGCCCAGCTGATCCCCGTAGCCCAGATCGGTAATAACCTGCCGCGTGAAGCGGGCGAACTCGGCTTGATCCGAGAGGATATCCTGCAAGTGGTCCAGGGTGCCGCCGGCCTGCTCCTCGATGAACCCACGCCACAGTTCCATAACATTGGCAGCCGCAGGCGGAAGATCGCGGCCACTGGCAAGATGCCGGATCAGATACCCGGCCGCCACAGGAAGCGGTGCCTCAGATGCTTCCTTGCACTGGTCATAGCCGCGCCGAATGGCCTCGTGCGAGATCTTGACGTCGATATTGCTGGCAGTGCCCGGCATATCGCGCGCGCCCATTGCCTCGCAACGCGCAGTTTCCATCGCCTCGTACAGATCCCGCGCCATGTCGCCCGGCGGGGCATAGCGGTTATGGATACCCTCGTCATGGTACTTGCGCTGCATGGCCAGGGCGTCGGCTGTTCCGCGTGCCAGCAACACTTCTTCGCGGGACATCCTTCGGCTGACCTGAGGCAGCCGCATGGTGTCGCCGGACATGCCAGAGGGATCGACGGTGTAGTTCACCGTCAGTTCCGGGTCTTCGGCCATGACCTTGGTGGCCTCGGCCAAGGCCTTCTTGAAAGGATCGGCGGGGTTGTCGTTCTTTTGTGCCATGTTTCCCATCCTTCCCCGATGCTAGACGTGTCGGGCCGCCCGGATCAATCTGTGCCCATGTCTGTCCCGGTTTATTTCCGGTCTGCTTATCCCCGATAATGCGTTGTTCGGCAGGTGGCGCCGATGGGGAAGATCCGCGCCCAAAACGGGCGCAGACTTTGATCAGGCCAAGGCCACGCTCGCTGCGCTTTCGGGCAGTTCTTCATCAAAGCAGCGCTGGTAGAACTCGGCCACGGTCTGGCGTTCCAGCTCATCACACTTGTTGAGGAAGGACAGACGGAAGGCGTAGCCAACGTCGCGGAAGATCTCGGCGTTCTGGGCCCAGTTGATCACCGTTCGTGGGCTCATCACCGTCGACAGATCACCGGCCATGAACGCGGTCCGGGTCAGGTCGGCAACCGTAACCATCTGGCTGACAATCTTGCGGCCTTTCTCGGTGTTGTAATGCGGCGCCTTGGAGAGGACGATCATGGTTTCGGCGTCATGGCTGAGATAGTTCAGCGTCGAGACCAGAGACCAGCGGTCCATCTGGGCCTGGTTGATCTGCTGAACCCCGTGATAAAGCCCAGTCGTGTCGCCCAGACCAACGGTGTTCGCCGTTGCAAACAGGCGGAAATTCGGGTTCGGCGTGATGATTTCATTCTGATCGAGCAGGGTCAGCTTGCCGTCATGTTCAAGAACCCGCTGGATCACAAACATCACATCGGCACGACCGGCATCATACTCGTCGAAGACGATGGCGACCGGGTTGCGCAGAGCCCAAGGCAGGATGCCTTCGTGGAACTCGGTGACCTGCTTGCCGTCACGCAGTTTGATCGCATCCTTGCCGATCAGGTCGATCCGGCTGATATGGCTGTCGAGGTTGACGCGCACGGCCGGCCAGTTCAACCGGGCCGCGACCTGTTCGATATGAGTCGACTTACCAGTGCCGTGATAGCCCTGAATCATGACGCGGCGGTTATGTGCAAAACCGGCCAGGATCGCCAGTGTCGTTTCCGGGTCGAACTTGTAGGTGTGGTCGATTGCTGGCACCCGTTCGGTCACCTCGGCAAAGCCCTTTACGGTCATCGGAGTGTCGATGCCGAATACTTCGCGGACCGAGATTTCCTCGGTGGGTTTTGCGTTCATATCGATGGATCCGTCAGCCATGCCTGTCGTCCTTGTCATTCGTATGGACCCCGGTTCCGGGGCAACCCGGGTGTCGTGCAACATAATGCGGACAAGAGCAAGGGGAAGGCAGCGGATTTGCCTTCATTCGGGCGCGTCGGATCATCCCGTTGGGAGCAAGGCCCAAGCGCGTTGAATGACAATGTTGCAAGATCACCTGCCGGAGTTATCATGTCGGTATTCATTTATTTCAGGGAGATCTATTCCGATGAAGCTGTCAGAACTATTCTGTATCGGCGCCTTGGGTCTGTTGGGAACAGGCGCGATGGCGCAAGACAAGCCGCTGAATTTCCTTATCATCTGGGGCGACGATGTCGGCTATTGGAACATCAGCGCCTACAATCAGGGCATGATGGGCTATGAAACCCCCAACATCGACCGGATCGCAAACGACGGCATGCTGTTCACCCACGGCTATGGTGAACAGTCCTGCACGGCCGGACGCGCCTCGTTTATCATGGGGCAGTCCGGGTTCCGCACGGGCCTGCTGAAGGTCGGCCTGCCGGGGGCCAAGGAGGGCATGTCTGAAAAGGATCCGACCATTGCGGAATATATGAAGTCCAAAGGCTATATGACCGGGCAGTATGGCAAGAACCATCTGGGTGACCTCGACAGTATGCTGCCGACAAACCACGGATTCGACGAGTTTTTCGGCAACCTCTATCATCTCAACGCCGAGGAAGAGCCTGAGAACGTCGACTATCCCAAAGACCCCGCCTTCCGCGAGAACTTTGGGCCGCGGGGAGTTATCAGGTCTTCTGCTGATGGCAGTGTTGAAGACACGGGACCGTTAACACGCAAACGCATGGAAACGATCGACGAAGAGGTGACTGCCGGGGCGCTGGATTTCATGGATCGCGCGGTTGAACAGGAGAAACCATTTTTCCTGTGGTACAACACCACTCGAATGCACATCTTCACGCATCTGAAGGAAGAAAGCCAAGGCGTAACCGGGCTTGGTGTTTATCCTGATGGCATGGTCGAACATGACGGTATGGTGGGTCAGATGCTCGACAAGCTGGACGAGCTTGGCATCGCCGACAACACAGTGGTGATGTATTCCACCGATAACGGTGCCGAGGTGTTCTCATGGCCCGATGGTGGCACAACTCCGTTCCGGGGCGAGAAAAATGACAATTGGGAAGGCGGCTTCCGAGTCCCGATGATGATCAAATGGCCAGGTGTCATCGAACCGGGTCGCAAATCAAATCAGATCATCAGTCATCTCGACTGGTTTCCAACGTTCATGTCGGCGCTTGGCGATGAGGACATGAAAGAGCGGATGCTGACCGAGGCGCCGTTTGGCGAGGGCAACGAGCCGGTTCATCTCGATGGTTATGACTTCATGCCATATTTCCGAGGGGAGACGGAAGAAGGACCACGCCGCGAGTTTCTATACTTTTCGGATGGCGGCGATCTTATGAATCTACGCTATGATCGCTGGAAAGTGATTTTCGCTGAACAGCGCGAGCATGGATTCAACGTCTGGCAAGAACCGCTGACGTTCCTGAGGTTGCCGAAAATCATGGACCTCTATTCCGACCCGTTCGAGCGGGCCGATCACGAGGCCATAGGTTATTCGAAATGGCGACTTGACCGAACTTATCTGTTGGTCCCCGCCCAGGCTTTCGTGGCGCAGTTTTTGGGTACGTTCAAAGATTACCCACCCCGCCAGAAACCGGCGAGCTTCTCGATCGATCAGGTGCTTGAAAGCCTGCAACGCAATCAGGGCGGCTGAGGCACCATACGAAAACGCAGAAGGGCGCCCATGCGGCGCCCTTTTTTGTTAATCGGTATAAGAGATTACTTGAAGTTCCTGCTGTCCTTGATCTGGTCCCACGCCCAGACCACTTCCTGCAACTGTTCTTCCTGGCTGCGGTCACCGCCATTCATGTCCGGGTGCAGAACTTTGATCAGTTTTTTGTATGCCTTGCGAACTTCGGCCTTGGTCCAGTTGTCCTTGGCTTCAAGGATTTCAATGGCACGACGTTCGGTGGGGGGCAGACGACGGCCGCTGCCGCCGGTTGCTCGTCCCGGGTTCTGGGTTGCATTGGCTCCAAGAACCTGATGCGGGTCCTCAATTCCGAGACGAGCCCATGCGCGGGCTTCGGGGTCGCCCATCGGTTTGGTTTCCCGTTCCCAGACCTTGTCCTTTGATCGCTGTGCGTTCATTTCGGCCTCGGTGGTGCCGTCGAAGAAATTCCACTTCTGATTGTATTCGCGCACATGCTGCTGGCAGAACCAGAAAAAGTCATCCAACACATCCGGCGCCTTTGGCGCGCGGAACTTTCCCGGTTCCTCGCATCCCTCGTGCTCACAAAGCCGCACCGAAGTTTCCGAGGCTCCTGACATACCGCGGCGACCACGCGGGTTTTTCTTCTTTGCAGAAGAGACCGACATGTCGAAACCGAAAGGATCTGATTTGCTCATACTGGAAACCCTTGTTACGCATCTTTCCGACTCGGAGGCAGCAGTTTAATCTAAGCGGCGGCAGATAGAAGAGGGGGCGGCAGAAATTTTTTGTCGCTGGGCAGAATGACCATCAGAGAAACCATCTACACCCGTTTGCAAGAGGCGTTCGATCCCCGCGAACTGGACGTCGTGGATGACAGCGAAAGCCATCGGGGACATTCCGGTTATCGGGGCGAGGGCGGAGAAAGCCATTTCAATGTTCGGATTCGGGCGGATGCCTTTGCCGGACAGACCCGCGTGGCGCGCCACCGCGCTGTCCACAATGCGTTGGGTGATCTGGTTCCGCGCATTCATGCGCTGGCGTTGGATATCGACGTCTAGAACGAGGTCCTAGCTTTTGTCGGTTTTGTCCTGATCGGGATCATCCGAATCGTCCGATGCGTCGTCGCTCCTGGATCTCCGGCGGAAGGTCGGCTGCACGTCCTCGGTCTGTTCCGGGTCGTCGGTCTCGTCGGTGCCTTCCGTGGTGTTCTCGGGTTCTTCGAGTTCGGGCGCGTCCTGATCCGAATGTATAGGTGGTTCGTCCACGGACTCGGAGATTGGAGCCGGTGCTGCAACAGCCGGCAGTTCGGCCAACGGCTCGGGCAGGTCGATCACCTCGGGCGAGAAATCCTCGACAGTGTCGATCGCTCGGCGAAAGATCAGCACGTTGCGCCAGTTGGTTGCCGAGCCGGTCAGGCCGGTGCGTTCGTCGCTGGGCAGCAGTTCGGCCCGTTGATACTCCCACCCTTCGGCGCCCATCTTGTTGAGAAGGTTTTCAATCGACAGTGAAAACCGCGCTTCGGGCGTTTTGACCTTTCTGGCCTTGGTCCCTTTCTGTGGGGCAGGAACAACTTTGTATTCGTATCGGGGCATCAGCGGTCTCCGGTTGCCCCTGTGGTGTAACAAAGGCCGTTGAAACGGAAAAGGCCCCGCATCATTGCGGGGCCATAATCGGGTGTGCTTGGGGTCAGAGGCCCAGCTTGGCCGAAACGATCTGGTTCACGGCTTTCGGGTTGGCCTTGCCGCCCGTGGCTTTCATGACCTGACCAACGAACCAGCCGGCCAGCTTCGGGTTCACCTTGGCCTTTTCGACCTGAGCCGGGTTGTCGGCAATGATTTGATCAACCGCCGCTTCGATTGCACCGGTGTCGGTGACCTGTTTCATTCCACGTGCTTCGACGATCTCGCTTGGGTCGCCGCCTTCGGTGTACACGATTTCGAACAGGTCCTTGGCGATCTTGCCCGAAATGTCCCCTTTGGCAATCAGGTCGATGATGCCACCGAGCTGATCAGGTGAGACCGGCGATTCGGTGATATCGTGATCTTCCTTTTTCAGCCTACCAAAAAGCTCGTTAATCACCCAGTTGGCCGTGATCTTGCCATCGCGGCCGGAACCGCCATTGACCACAGTCTCGAAGTAACCCGCCGCTTCCACCTCGGCGGTCAACACCGACGCGTCATAGTCGGTCAGCCCGAAATCGCCAATAAAACGCGCTTTCTTTTCATCCGGGAGTTCCGGAAGGCGGGCGGCGATATCATCGACCCATGCCTGTTCGATCTCGAGCGGCAGCAGGTCCGGATCCGGGAAGTAACGGTAGTCATGCGCCTCTTCCTTGGATCGCATCGACCGGGTCTCGCCCTTGTCCGGATCGTAGAGCCGTGTTTCTTGTTCGACTTCTCCCCCGGCTTCGACAATCGCAATCTGGCGTCGCGCCTCGACCTCGATCGCCTGCTGAATGAACCGCATCGAGTTCATGTTCTTGATTTCACAGCGGGTTCCGAGATGTGAGAAATCCTGGGTTTCCATATACTTCTCATAGGCGCCCGGCTGACAGATCGACACGTTTACGTCGGCGCGCAAGTTGCCGTTCTGCATGTTGCCGTCACATGTGCCCAGATAACGCATGATCTGGCGAATTTTGGCGATGTATGCAGCGGCTTCTTCCGGGCCGCGTATATCGGGGCGACTGACGATTTCCATCAGACAAACGCCGGTGCGGTTCAGGTCCACAAAGGACATGTTCGGATCCATGTCATGGATCGACTTGCCAGCGTCCTGCTCCATGTGGATGCGTTCGATGCGCACCCTGCGCGCAGTGCCATCACCCATTTCAACCAACACTTCACCTTCGCCCACAATCGGGTGGTAAAGCTGCGAAATCTGGTAGCCCTGTGGCAGGTCGGGATAGAAGTAGTTCTTGCGGTCAAAAGCTGACTTCAGATTGATCTCGGCTTTCAGGCCCAGTCCGGTGCGTACGGCTTGTTCTACGCAGAACTCATTGATCACCGGCAGCATGCCCGGCATCGCGGCGTCCACGAAAGCAACGTTCGAGTTGGGTTCGGCCCCGAACCGGGTCGAAGCTCCGGAAAACAGCTTCGCATTCGATGAAACCTGCGCGTGCACTTCCATACCAATCACCAATTCCCAGTCGTGCTTGGCACCGGCAATTGTCTTGGGTGTGGGCGTTTCGAAAGTCAGGTCCAGCATCTTGTGCGCCTCTTGTTCCGCGGGTCGTTCGGCCCGCGTTCTAGGCCACTGCCGCAGGCGGGGCAAGAGCAAGCAGGTAACGTCACCGCGCTGGACAAGACATGTTTAAGATAATGCCGATGCGTCGCGCATCCGCACGGGAGGGCGAATTACCAGTTTTCCTGGCTACCCGATCGCCTCGACCTGCGGTCCGTTGGCGGTGAACGTCACCCGGCGGCCCCGGGTGATCTCGTCATGGAAGAGATCGGCAATAACCTGCAGGGCGTCGGCGCGACCTCGCGCAGCGAAGCGGCTGGGTGACGTGATGCGGGTGTTGTTGTCGAACCCGTCAGCGGCATGTGCCCAGATCATGGGGTGCAACTCGGTCAGGTGATCGCGGATCAGCCAGTCCGCGCATTCGGCGATCTGCATCCGCGGCAGGTCGGCATCCTGGCTCATTCCCAGCCCGTTGCGCAGAGCAACGGCGCAATAGGCGGCCAGAAGGTTGATCATCTCCTGTTCCGGGCGTCGTTTGGCAATGTCCTTCAAGCCATCCACGAAAAAGTCTACGTCGATCCGTGCACAGGCGTCCTCGTCCATGGCAATGGCGTCGAAACAAACCCAAGTGTAGGCGCCATTGCCCCAGATATCCTGTGTGCGCGCGGCAGTTCGGCGAGCTTCCAGCTCGAGGTCCTGATAGCTGCCAAACCAGCGCGGCAACATATGGTTGCCAAAGGCGCGCATATGCCGATGGTTATGTGGATCAAGGTCGATGAGCCGTTCATAGTCATTTGCGATGCGGTGCGCGGGATCGGACCGAGAGGTCAGCAAAGCACAACAAGCGGCGCCGACAAGCGGGCTGTCCATCTCGTCACCGCTATAGGGGGCGAGTAGGGCCTTGGCGCGATCAAAATGGGCAGCGCAACGGCCGCGATTGAACTTCGGAACGATTGTATCCCAACCAGTCCCGCGCCAGGCCCAGGCAATATCAATATGCGCAAGCGCAACGATGAGCGAGATATAGGCATCGCCACGATACTCCGCTCTTACGGCTTCCAACCCCATGATTCCATCGATCAACGGGGCATCTTTGGATGGGCGCCCGTCGATCAGGGCGTGCTCTACAGCGTGGACCACATCTGCGCGTGCGCCATAGGCCAGCAACTCCGCCACCGGCATCCCGCCCGGTGTCTTGCTGCGGGCAATATCAGCAGCCCGGATCTCGTCGGCCAGTTCTCTCCATCGGTCTTGCCTGGCCAGGAACTGCCCGCGATCCTGGTGAGTCCGGCAGATCCGGTCGTCCTTGGTGAATTCAACTATTGGGATGCTCAGGTGATCTTCGGGCCTGGGTCGCGACGGATCCGGCGCGGGCGCTGGCAGAGCAAGTTGCACGGCCGGTGCCGGCAAACTGAGCAACGGCAGGCGCGCAATAATCTGGGCCAGAGCGTGACGGGCGCGATGGAGCATGGGTGCGGCTCGATGATTTGTTGTTATTCGATAGAGAAACTGCCGGATCTTTTGGGCGCAATCATGGCGTTGCTAAGGAGTTTCAGGACGCCAATTGGGATTTTTGCGTGACACCGATGCTGATCGGTCTGACTTTGGTTCAGAATACAAGGAAATGATGCCGCTCCGTTCGCACTGCTTGGGCATTCAGCTCGGTCTCGAAACGGCGATGGGGTGGCAGAGCCGGGTCGGGGATCCGTATTTTGTGCCCCGAAGCCAGAAAGATGGTTGCCCGAACCGAGAGATCCCAACGTGTGTCCAACCGAACGTGATCGATCCCGCTCAACGCAATCTGATCGCTGCGCGGCCCGGTCCAGCTTAGCATGGTGTCGTTCAATTCCAGCCGCCAGACAGGGTTTGATACAAAATCCCACAGTGCGGGGAGCCCCGGCAGTGCCAGAAAGACCAGTATCCAATCTGCCGCCTGCAACGTGAGCCGCAGCACGACCAGCCCTCCATAGTAAACTGCGATCAGAGTTGCAGCCCGGGCGGAACGACCCTGACGGACATGATGAAAGGGTACGGTCAACTTACGCCAGCCCGAACGCCATGCGTTGTGTGAGCTGTTCGTCCCCGATCAGGCATTTCGAATACGAGTGATCATTTCGGTTGTGTCACGGCTGAGATCGGGTGTTGCCGCAATCCGGTCAAGCTGTTCGGAAATCAATGCCTGCCGGTCGGCGTCATAGCGCCTCCAGCTCTGGAATGGTGTGCACATGCGCGCGGTTGTCTGGGGGTTCAGCGGGTCTAGCGCAATCAGATGATCGGCAAGCAGTTGATATCCAGCCCCGCTGGAATGATGGAACCCGGCATGGTTCATTGCCAGGGCTCCCATTACAGCACGGAACCGGTTTGGGTTCTTCATGTCAAATAGCGGGTGGCGGGTCAGCTTTTCGGCTTTGGCTGCTGCTTTTGCGGGCGCTGCACATGCGATTTGCAGGGCAAACCATTTGTCCATGACCAGCCTGTCTTCTTGCCACTGCTCAAAGAATGCCTGGGTCTGTGCGATCCCGCGATCAATTGTGAGCAGACATGTAAGTGCCGCGTTCTGCTGGGTCATGTTGTCCGCGTCTTCGTACTGGCGCCGCGCCTGATCTCCGCCATCGAGACGAGACAACAGAGAAAGAATCCGGAAATTCAGGGCCCGCTTGCCGGATCCAACGGCATCGGGTTGATACTGACCTTCGATTGTGGTGTCGGCATAAAGACGCGGCAAGCTGTCCGACAGCGTCTGAGCCAGTGTCTGGGCGAAGGTTTCCGCAGCTTCATGAATCGCTTGCGGGTCCGGAATGACGCTGCGGTCATGCAGGGTCTGTGCCAGATCCGACTGGCTGGGCGGTTGGAGCACAAGTGCACGAAAGGCCGGATCCTGTGTGTCATCACGCACAAGCTTTTGGAGGGCATCGAGGTAATCCGCATCCGGCGCCGCGCCCGTTGTGATCATTGCCAGCCGGGTTTCCTTGGCCAAAGCGTTGCCGGCTTCCCACCGGTTGAACGGATCCGTGTCATGCGCCAGCAGGAAGGCGCGTTCCGCATTGTCGCTGTCGCGCTCCAGGATTACCGGGGCGGAAAACTCCCGAAGAATCGAAGGCACCGGCCGCGCCGACAACCCTTCGAAGCGGAAGGACTGGGTGGTCTCTGTCATCTCAAGCAGCGTGGTTTCCTGCACTTCGTCGCCATTTGGCCCAAGAAGGCCGACAGCGATCGGCAGCACCTGTGGCTTGGGATCAGGGGTGTTGGCGCTGGGGGGAGTCATTTGGCGGAAGGTCAGTGTATAGGTGCCGTGCGACCAGGCTTCGTACACGTTTAGCCGGGGCGTTCCGGCCTGCTCGTACCAGCGCTTGAACTGTGAGAGGTCACGGCCGGTCGCCTGTTCGAAAACCTTTAGCCAGTCTTCGATCGTGCACGCTTGCCCGTCATGGCGCTCGAAATAGAGATCCAGAGCCTTGGAGTATCCTTCGGACCCCACCAACCGCTTCAACATGCCAATCAGTTCTGCGCCTTTTTCGTAGACCGTGGCCGTGTAGAAATTGTTGATCTCCTGAAAACTGTCGGGGCGCACCGGATGCGCCAGCGGGCCATTGTCTTCTGGAAATTGGCGCGCGCGCAGGTCGATCACGTCCGAAATCCGCTTGACCGGCGCCGACCGCATATCTGCAGTGAACTCGGCATCGCGGAACACGGTCAGCCCTTCCTTCAGGCACAGTTGAAACCAGTCGCGGCAGGTGATCCTGTTGCCGGTCCAATTGTGAAAATACTCGTGCGCAATGATTGCTTCGATACGTTCGAAATTCGCGTCTGTCGAGGTTTCGGGACTAGCGAGCACGCAAGAGGAATTGAAGATGTTCAATCCCTTGTTCTCCATCGCGCCCATATTGAAATCGTCCACGGCGACAATGTTGAAGATGTCGAGATCATATTCGCGGCCATAGACTTCTTCATCCCATGACATCGATTTCTTGAGCGCGTCCATTCCGAAGCCGCATTTCCCCTCGTCGCCGGGTCGCACCCAGATGTTGAGGTCCACCTCTTTTCCCGATCTGGTGGTGAACCGGTCAGGGTGGTTCACAAGATCACCTGCCACCAAGGCAAAAAGATAAGCCGGTTTTGGCCAGGGGTCGTGCCAGATAGCGTAGCCGTCGCCTTGCTCGGTCGGGTTTCCGTTCGACAGCAAAACGGGTTGGGGGCCGTTGATCCGAACCGTGAAGGTGGACATTACGTCCGGTCGGTCCGGATAATAGGTTATCTTGCGAAAACCTTCTGCCTCGCATTGTGTGCAATACATGCTGTTCGACATGTAGAGACCTTCGAGTGCGGTGTTATTGGCCGGGTCGATTTCCACTTCGGCTTCCCACACAAACGGAGTTGGCGGTACATCGCAGATCAAGCCACCGTCCACCATTTCAGGAGAAACAGGTTCCCCATCGATCGCGGCCCGGATCAGGTCGAGATTTTCTCCGTGCAAAAAGAAACGCTGTTCGCTTGCTTCGGGATTGGGTCGGAACTCGATACGCGATTTGACCCGCGTTGCGTTGGGCGCAAGGTCAAAGGTCAAGTCGACACTGTCCACGAAATAGCCAAACGGGCTGTAGTCCTTGAGGTAGATTGTCGTGGGGGCAGGGTCGCGCATCATGGGGCCTCG
The DNA here is from genome assembly GCF_049801055.1 of Primorskyibacter sp. S87. Classification (NCBI taxonomy): domain Bacteria; kingdom Pseudomonadati; phylum Pseudomonadota; class Alphaproteobacteria; order Rhodobacterales; family Roseobacteraceae; genus Primorskyibacter; species Primorskyibacter sp. S87. Next base: position 257,302 of record NZ_JBNAGF010000007.1, read on the forward strand.
TCTGGTTTTGTCTCGCGGCGACGTTAGAAACTTCGCAGACCCGCCGCAAGCAGAGCAGTGAGGCGGACTCCGGATAAGATGTTCGGCACAACGATCACGCGTGTGATGTATCGGTTTGACCATCAATTCGGTGAGAAAACGGGCGATCCGCACGTTTGATCCGAAGAAGGTGTTTCGCGTACTTGTGGTGTAATCGGGATCATTCAGACCGGAAATCCATATTATTCTTCCTGTAGTTTCAAGAATGAAAAACAGCGAACTCGGCGCCTTGATCTTTGCGTGGGGTAGGCCGCAAGTTCGACTGCTTTGCGAGCCGGAAATTGGACGGACTTCGGGGGTTTCTGATTGTTAATGAATTGAAAGAAAACAGAAAAGCTGGGCCTCACTGGTCCGAGGAACAGTGCTGAAACAAGCTAAAGCACCCTCTCTATAACCGAAGTTGCCCGTCACCGGTGTCTGCACTCTACCGACTGGAAAGGACAGGATCTCACACCGGTTTCTACCGGTTTGGCGCAAGATGCGGTAAGAGCAGTGGCTCGTGTTCAGGCGGTCCGATGCAGTTGAACGCTACGTCACTTATGGTGCACATGGAGGCAGCGAGGGGCCGATCCTCTCGTGTAGCCCCGGCGAAACCGGGGGCAGATGAAAGGGAACCGGAATGGCACTGTCACTCAGACGCGCACGCACAATCATTCGCAAAACGTTGGAAAAAGGTCGAGAGATGGACCTGAAACCACTGTCCGTCGTGGTGTTGGATGCAGGTGGCCACGTGATTGCCTTCGAACGCGAGGACGGCGCAGCGCCCGGACGGTTCGCGATTGCCCACGGTAAGGCTTATGGCTCGGTCATGCTGGGAATGGCTGGCACCGCACAGATGGCGCGGGCCGAGCAGCAGGCCTATTTCATGTCCGCGATGAACGGCGTTTTTGGAGGGCAGGTGGTACCGGTTCCCGGTGGGATCCTGCTGCGCGACCGCAAAGGTGCCGTGATCGGCGCGGTCGGTGTAACCGGTGATACATCTGACAATGATGCCGTGGCGGCGATGTCGGGTGTCGAGGCCACCGGACTGAACGGAGAAGCGTAGCTTTGCCAGCCACAGGCCGCTTGGCCTGTGCATTTCTGAACAACCGGATGCGCCCTGATTGAGCCTGCCGCCCGTTGCCGCTCTGGCATGCGGGCAGTAATCTGCCCGAAATCATCTTTCCGGGGTAAACATGGCGCGTCCTATCGTCGGCATTATCGGCAATTCTTACCTGCTTAACGATCAGTACCCGACCCATGCTGGCGGGACGATGAACTCGGATGCGGTGGCCAATGTGTCAGGCTGCCTGCCGCTGCTTATCCCTGCCGACCCGCGATATGTCAGTGTCGAGGAGCTACTGGACACCTGTGACGGGTTTCTGTTGACGGGCGGGCGGCCAAATGTGCATCCGGCCGAGTATGGTGAGGCCGAAACCGAGGCCCATGGAGAGTTTGACCGGGCCCGGGATGCGATTACGCTACCGCTGGTTAGATCCTGCGTGGAGCGAGGGCAGCCATTCCTTGGAATTTGCAGAGGTTTCCAAGAGGTCAATGTCGCAATGGGCGGCACACTGTATCCCGAAATTCGGGACCTGCCGGGGCGGATGAACCATCGGATGCCCCCTGATGGCACCTTGGAAGAAAAGTTCGCTTTGCGGCATTGCGTGCGTTTTGATGACGGCGGAGAGTTCCACAGGCTTTTTGGTGCAAGCGAGGTGATGACAAACACCTTGCATGGTCAGGGTATCAAGTCAGCCGGTGCCCGTATCGTTATCGAAGGGCATGCGCCGGACGGCACGCCCGAGGCCATTCGGGTGGCCGACGCAGTGGGCTTCACACTTGCGGTGCAATGGCACCCGGAATGGGATGCAGCTAACGATCCCGTTTCGCGCCCATTGTTCGAAGCGTTCGGGGCCGCCGTCAAGGATTGGGCCGGACGCAAAACTGATCCGGTGCTGCGGTCAGTGATTTAACGCCTGCAAAGCGATCGGGGGAATTGACCTTGGTTTTTTGCAATATTGGCGGTGCTGCGCCCCCAGTTTAGGAGCTAGGCGGCCAATACACGGCTTTCGTGCGAACGAAGGCAAAGGCGCGCGGTCGGGCCAAATCCGCCTTCGTGGCTGCGGAGCTCTGGGAACAGAGCGAACATTTCCTCTCGTCCGGGGTCGGACAATGCGCCGAGTGCCTGACCGCCGGGATAGAAGCTCTCGGTTGCGGCACCGTTGGCATAAACGATTTCATGCCTGTCGAACATCAGATGGAGATAGGTGACTTCGCCGCCTTCAAGTTGGCTGACCGCCGGATGGTCGAGCAGATGGCGTGCCGCGACCAGAACTTCGCGGTCGCCAAACAGAAGTTGTGCTCGCGAGCCGCTCCAGAGCAACCGGTGTTGCGGCGAAACCAGCAATGGCGCTTCGGCACCGTCCAAAAGTGAGGTGCCCACTCGAATCGGTGCAAAGCGACCCTCGGCTTGAACGGTTCTGCTGCCGACCCAACGCAAAGGCTGCAATCCGCTGTCCCGCGTGACAATGAGGTCGCCGGGCTGCAGATCTTCCACAGGGCGCGACCCGCCTGCTGTCTGGATCAACGTGCCGGGCGTGAAACAGATAATGTTTTCGATGTTGTCGAAGGTAACCAACGTGCCGTCGTATAGCTCGACCGTGCCGCTTTTTTCATCGGGTTGGTCAACTGTCAGGTTCAGCGTGCTGAGATCGGCAACACCACCGAAATCCAGCGTGTCTCCGTCGGTTTCACCGTTCTCGTTTCCGGTGATCGAGATGCCAGCAGTGCCGGCTTCGGCAAGATCGGCCAGCCTGATGTAGTCGTCGCCACCGCCGCCCCGAATGTCGTCGCCCTGGGCAGCAATAATCGTATCGGCCCCACCGCCGCCGCGCACTTGGTCTGCCCCAGTCCCGCCTTCGATGCTGTCGTCACCAGCATTGCCGCGAAGGGTATCATCGCCCGCGTCACCAAAAACCGTGTCATTGCCGGCCTGGCCCCGGATGTTGTCATCACCATCACCGCCCGAGATGCTGTCATCCCCGCCGATCGGCAGCAGTGGTTGGAAATAGATGTCACTGACCCAGATTGCCTGCGTGCCACTCAGGAGATTGCCGTAGACGATTTCAATCTCGGCAACAGGGCCAGCGATTTCGACAAGGACCGACCCATCTGCATCGGATTGCGATTCCGAGGCTTGACCCGCAGTGATCGTGTTGCCGGAGACGGTATCGGCATTGGGCCCAGAGCTTGAAGGTGTCAGCGTGACCGTGACTGCTGCTCCGTCGGCGTCGTAGGCATTGACGGTAACCTGATCCTCGTGGTTTCCGGACGCCCAGTCGATGTCATTGATGCGGAAGGTGACATTCGCCACTTCGTCCTGAAGATCGGCGTTTGCGTTGGCGGCAAAGTTGATTGTCGTGGTCGACGTCGCCCCGTCGCCGCTACCATAGAGATACAGGGCCGAGTGGTCCGAATGCGCGTCACCGTCGCGATAGATCTCGTCGGTTGTCTCGACACGGTATTCGGGGCTGTTGTTGCCGTCGTCGTTGAAGCTGACCGAGACATCCATACCACCAGTGGTCTGGGTAAACCCGGCGCTCAGATCGGTGCCGTCCACACCTTCGGCAAACCAGTTCAGAGACTCGGTTTCGCTATAGAAATCATCGAGTTCATCAAGGAACACCGCATCGCCCCAGATGACGTCGTTGCCGTCGCCCCCATCCACGGTGTCGTCGCCGGAGCCTGCAACAACCAGGTCATCCCCCAGTCCGCTCTCGATGGAATCGTCGCCGGTCAGACCTAGAACTGTGTCGTCATTGCCGTCAGGTCCACCGCCCTCACCGCTGTCGACAGAATTTCCGTTTATGTCAGAATAGCTGCCGTCGATCGTATCGCCGGCGATGGTTCCCAGAACTACATTGTCATCGGCAAAGAATGGTGCGGAAACGGTTTCGGCGCTTGTGACCGTGGTGACGGGGCCGAGGTCGGGAATAAAGTAAACATTTCCGTCCAGCGCCAGATAGTATTCACCGGTTTCGGTTTCATTGTAATAGTTTGTTGTGCCAACCGTTCCGGTAAAGGCCCACTCTCCGCTGCCCAGCGACTGATCTGTGGTGAACGAAGTCCAGGTGGCACCGATGGCGTCTTCGGCGCCCAGCGTGTTTCCTGTTCCCAATGTCACCAAATAGCCGAATGGCATGGTTTCTCGTCCTCATTTCCGGCTCTTCTGACCGGTGATCAAGCGGCCCAAATGGACCGCCTCATCCTGAGAAGTAACGGTGCTGCGCGGCGGCAGTTGGGAGGGAATGAGGAGGGGGCGTGGCCATTGTTGGCCGTATTGCCACAATTCGCTGGGTTGGCCCGGGATCGTTTCCGTCCGGAACATGTGGGTCAGGACGCCGCCACAACCTGCAGCAGCGCCCCGTTGGCTTGATCAGACCAGAAGGTCGAAATCATGCATCAGTGGCAGGCGCCTTGGTCGCTTTCCGGTCAGGTCGAACAGCGCATTTGCCAGAGCCGGCGCGGCCGGAGGCGTGCCCGGTTCGCCCGCGCCGCCCATATGTTCCTGCACCTGCAGGATTGCGACTTCTGTTTGCGGCATAGTGTGCATGCGAATGGCATCATAGTCCGGGAAGTTGCCCTGTTCGACCGCACCTCCGGCAAAGGTGATTTCGCCGAAACACGCAGCAGACAGGCCATAGACCATTCCGCCAAATAGTTGTGCCTTGATGTTTTCGGGATCAAGTGCAAGACCAAGGTCGGCCGCGATCCATGCCTTGCTGATACGGATCGAGCCGTCTTCCTCAATGACCTCGATCACCTCGGCGACCGGTGTGCCGAAGCTATAGCTCATGGCGACACCGCGCCCGACCCCTTGGGATGTTTTGCCGGTCCAACTGGACATGTCGCGGACGGTTTCCAGAACCTTTGCCGCAGGTTCCCATTCTGCTCGTGCCAGTTCCAGCCGGAAATCCAGCGGGTCTTGGTTTGCGGCATGGGCCATTTCGTCGATGAAGCTCTCATTGAAGAACCCGTTGAAGGAATTTCCGACCGACCGCCATGATCCCACGGGCAAGTCCATTTCCGCGATGTAGCCCCGGGTGCGGTAGTTCGGAATGGCGTATGGCTGGTTGTAAGCGCCTTCGACATGGACCTTGTCCGGGCCGCCGCCCTCGATCCCCATCATGCGTTTCAAGGATGACCGGATCACAGATTGCGCCGCGATCTGCCCGTCTAGGGACAGCGCTTTGCCATCTCTTACGGCCCCCTTGAACCGGGCAATTGCGCCGGGGCGGAACATGTCATGGCGCATGTCTTCTTCGCGAGACCACGTGACCTGAATTGGCGTGCCCTGCATGGCAGTGGCGACTTTCGCAGCGATCACGGCATAGTCAAACTCCAACCGTCGACCATATCCACCACCAAGATAGGTCACATTGAAGTCCACAGCGTCCGGATCGAGCCCGGCAGCCTCGGCGCATTTTGAACGGGCGTAGGTTGGCGCCTGATTTCCACACCAGACCTGCAGCCGATCTCCGTCGTGCAAAGCGGTTGCGTTCATCGGCTCCATTGTTGCATGGGCCAGATAGGGGACCGAGTATTCGGCATCTATCAGGGTTGCACCTTCGGGCAACGCATCGACGTCGCCATCGTCCCGCATCGTCGAATTGACCTCTCCATCGAACGCTGCAACGATGGTATTGAAAATCCGGTCTGTTTCGGGCGGGTAGGGGGCGTCACCCCATTCGAATGTGATTGCCTCGAGCGCCTGCATGGCGATCCAGGTGTTGTTGGCAACAACAGCCACACCGCCACCGAGATCAATGATCCTCTCGACTCCGGGTATCGCCTCAGCCTCCGAAGAGTCGTACCCGGTCATGGCGCCACCCAGATTCGGGTTCATCTTGACCGACGCAAACTTCATTCCCGGCAGGCGCACATCGATACCGAACTCAGCTGTCCCCGTGACCTTTTCGACCATGTCGATCCGGGGCTGGTTGCGGCCCAGCAACGTCCACTCGGACGCCGGCCGCAAATCGGCTTCGATCGGCGCAATGTCCGCTGCCTCACGGGCCAGGTCGCCATAGGCGATCTCGGTTCCGTCGGGGGCGATCACCTTGCCCTTGGCTGTATTCAACTGCTCGCGCTTGATTCCAAACCGTCGTGCTGCGGCCTCTTTTAGGGTTTCGCGGGCAGATGCGCCGGCTTCTCGCATGCGGTGATAACCGTCTTTCATAGAAGATGAGCCGCCGGTCATCTGCATGTCGAGAACCCTGCCGAGGTGACCCAGCGTGTCACCCAGCCGGTGCTGGAAGGCAGATCTGTCATAGCCCTTGCCGGGAAGAGCCTCTCCGACCAGCGCGCTGTTGTAATAGGCTTTTGCGGCGGGGCCATGCAGAACGGTGACCTGGTCCAACTCCACATCCAGTTCTTCGGCAATCAATGCAGCCCATGTTGTACTGACGCCCTGACCCATTTCGGAGCGTGGCGCAATCAATGTGATTTGTTTGTCCGAGATCATTACGAACGGGTTGAAAACGGCTTCGCCATCGCCAGCGATCAGTGGGTTCGGAGCGGGTCGTGCCACCTGCCATGCGCCAAATGCGACGCCGCCGACAAGGGCCGCCGATCCGATCAAAAAGCTGCGGCGGGCAATTTTTCCAAAGCGGGATTTCTTTTCGGGACGGGACATCGATCAAACCTCCTGCAAACGCGATGCGGCGGAATGGATGGCCGCCCGGATCCGCGGATAGGTGCCGCAGCGGCACAGATTGCCCTGCATGGCCTCGTCGATCTGGGTGTCGCTCGGTTTTGGGGTTTCGGCCAGCAGTGCAGCGGCTTGCATGATCTGCCCGGATTGGCAGTATCCGCACTGTGCGACCTGATGATCGACCCATGCCTGCTGCAAGGTCGAAAGCGTTTCGGGTGTGCCGATGCCTTCAATCGTCGTGACGTCCCCCCAGACATCCGAAAGGTTCACTTGGCAGGAACGGACGGCTTCCCCTTCAATTTGTACTGTGCAGGCCCCGCAGGCCGCGACGCCGCAACCGAATTTGGTTCCGGTCAGGCCGATTTCATCTCTCAGAACCCATAGCAGTGGGACATCGTCAGGTAGATCAACTTTGTGCAGTTTGCCGTTGATGGTGAGATCTGTGGACATGGCTGCCTCCCGGTTGCTTGTCGTTTTGACATAAATAGTAACTTTTGTCAGTGTGTCAATTGACATTTTGATAAAAAAGTGTCAATCCTTCAGGAATGAGCAGAATGAACCAAGATATTAACGAACCAGCGGAGGCGGGGCCGGCGAACCTGAGCAACGATCCGAAGCAGGAAACAATCTTGCTGTCCGCCTGGACGGCCTTTTCAACCTATGGATTTCGCAAGACATCGATGGACGACATCGCGCGCGGTGCTGGGATGTCGCGCCCGGCGCTTTATCTGCATTACCGCAACAAGGAAGACATCTTTCGGTCGCTGGTTCAGTACTATTATGATGAGGGCACGGTCCGATTGGCAGAGGCCCTAAAGGCCGAAGGAACGCCGCAAGATGTCTTTGCTGCGGCCTTTCATGCGCAGGGTGGAGCGACCGTCGAAGCCATGCTGACCTCTCCTCATGGAATGGAGTTGCTGGATACCGGGGCTACGATTTCGGGGGATCTCAACGTTGCCGGCGAGGCTCGGTTTGTTCAGATTTATGCTGATTGGCTATCAAAGCAGGCGGCGCAGGGACAGGTCAAACTGTCTGGTCCAGCCGATGAGATTTCGGCAACCATCACATCTGCCCTCAAGGGGATAAAGACGACGGCCGCCAACTACGATGAGTATCGGACCCGTGTGGACCAGCTGGCGCAACTTGTCGGGGCAGGCTTGCTGCCGCGCTGAGTCGCTGAATGACCTGCCCACTACCTGCCACTCCATCTGACCAAATCGCGCATTCCGAACCTGCGGGTATTTACATTCGCCAAATTCTCCACCATTAAATTCAGACATACGAATGTGTTTGTTTTGTCCCGGAGAAAACGCCGTGCCGAATTTTATGATGCCAAGCCCGTTGTCGATGATGTCCATGCTTGTGGCAGGTGCCTCAATGTTTCCTGCCTTTGCCAGCCAGGACATCCCGGATCAGTATCCGCAATCCGAGCTTTATTCGAAACCGGTCGAGGTCATTCCGCACGTGTTCTCAGCGATCGGCGCAACAGCACCGCCCACCTATGAGAATGCCGGACACAACAACAATCTGTCGTTCATTGTAACGGATGAAGGCGTTGTTGTGATCAACTCGGGCGCGTCGTCCCGCTTGGCCGCGGCCTTGCATGATGAAATCCGAAAAGTCACTGACCAGCCTGTCGTTCTGGTGATCAATGAGAATGGTCAAGGTCATGCCATGCTGGGAAATGGATACTGGCGCGATCGGGGCGTTGATATTCTGGCTCATGCAGATGCGATCGCCGAGACCACGGAAAATGGGGATTTCATCTTTCAAGGTATGCAGTCCTACAACCGGGAGCGGGCCGAGGGCAGCCGGGTGGAACATGCCAACCTGTCTTTTGACGACGAGTATGCGCTGACTCTCGGAGGGGTTGAGATCCGGGTACTGCATCTTGGCCCTGCTCATGATCCGGGGGACACTCAGGTGTGGATCCCACAATGGAGCATCATGATTGCCGGCGACATCGCCTTTCATGAGCGGATGCCGCCGATCTTTGAACACACCTGCACCAGTTGCTGGATCGAAACATGGGAAACCGGGCTTGAGCCGCTGAAGGCAACTTACGTGATCCCCGGTCACGGCCATCCGACCAACATGGCGCAGGTGCGGCGCTATACCGTGGAGTATCTGAAAGATCTCCGCGCTAAGGTCGGCGCACATATCGAAGATGGCGGCGATCTGGCCGGGGCATACTATGTCGATCAGTCGCAATGGTCCCATCTGGACACGTTTGAAGAACTGGCCACCAAGAATGCGGGCCGGGTGTTTGAAGAGATGGAGTGGGAATGAAACATGGGCGTTTTTGCTAGCCCGGTAAAAAAGCCGCAGGTGCTGGGCCGGAGGTTCTCTTGAGGCGGTTAGACCTGCCGCCGCTTTGGCTGCTGGGCTGCATCGTATTGGCCTGGTTGCAGGCCACGTATTTCCCCATGCGCTTCACATTTGGCGGATATTGGGCCGATTTCACTGGCGGCCTTCTGGTTGGCGGCGGGGTCATTCTGATGGTTCTTGCCGTCGTCGAAATGCGCCGTCAAAAGACCACGATCCATCCCCACGAAGATCCGCAACAGCTTGTGCAGACAGGAATTTTCAAGCGTTCCCGCAACCCGATCTATCTGGGCGACGTAATGGTTCTGGCGGGCTTTATCCTGCGCTTCGATGCAGTCCTGTCCCTGCATTTGATACCAGTTTTTACCTGGGTTCTGGAACGACGCTTCATCGTACCCGAAGAGAACAGGTTGCGGCGTATCTTCAGGGCAGATTTTGCACGGTACGAAATGAAAACGAGACGCTGGCTTTGACATCTTAGGGCGTCTTGGATGCCGCACCCGGGTATGCTGCACTTGCGAAATTGTCGTTCACGAGATAGGACCGAAAAGTTACAAACTGTACCACACTCGCGCGGAGAGACCGGGCGTCAAAGGGGGACAAGAAGGTTGAAGATAGGGACACCTAGAGAGACATTTTCGGGCGAGTCTCGCGTTGCGATGACGCCTGAGTCTGCGATTCAGTTGCAGAAGCTTGGCTATGAGTGCGCGATTGAGGCTGGGGCCGGAGCTGCTGCGGGTTTTTCGGACGCGGCTTATACGGCTGCCGGGGTTGAGATCATCAAGACGGCGGCGGGTCTTTGGAAGGCTTCGGACATCATTGCGAAGGTGCGTCAGCCGAACGAGACGGAGCTGAAGCGTCTGACGAAGGAAAAGACGCTGATTTCGTTCTTCAACCCTGCTGGCAACGAGCCTGGCATGGAGGCGGCGAAGGCGAAGGGGGCCAACGTGATCGCCATGGAGATGGTTCCCCGGATCAGCCGGGCCCAGAAGATGGACGCGCTGTCGTCGATGGCGAACATTGCGGGTTACCGGGCGGTGATCGAGGCCGGGAACAATTTCGGCCGGTTCTTCACGGGCCAGATCACGGCGGCGGGCAAGGTCCCACCGGCCAAGGTTCTGGTTGTCGGCGCCGGGGTTGCGGGTCTTGCCGCGATCGGCACCTCGACCAGTCTCGGTGCGATCACCTATGCGTTCGACGTGCGCCCCGAAGTGGCCGAGCAGGTTGAGTCGATGGGGGCCGAGTTCGTCTATCTCGACTTCGAGGAAGAGCAGCAGGACGGCGCCTCGACCGGCGGCTATGCTTCGGTGCAGTCCGACGAGTTCCGCGAAGCGCAGCTGGCCAAGTTCCGCGAGCTGGCGCCAGAAGTGGACATCGTGATCACTACGGCGCTGATCCCCAACCGCGAGGCGCCGGAGCTGTGGACCAAGGACATGGTCGAGGCGATGAAGCCGGGTTCGGTGATCGTCGATCTGGCGGCGGAGAAGGGCGGCAACTGCAAGCTGACCGTGGCTGACGAGAAGATCGTGACCGACAATGGCGTAACCATCATCGGCTATACCGACTTCCCGAGCCGGATGGCGGCACAGTCCTCGTCGCTTTACGCCACCAACATCCGCCACATGATGGCCGATCTGACGCCCGAGAAGGACGGTCAGATCAATCACGACATGGAAGATGACGTGATCCGCGGCGCCACGGTGACCTATCAGGGCGACATTACCTTCCCGCCACCGCCGCCCAAGGTGCAGGCGATCGCGGCGCAGCCCAAGCAAGAGGTCAAGGAACTGACGCCCGAAGAAAAGCGGGCGCAGGAGATTGCCGAGTTCAAGGCGCAGACCAAGCAGCAGGTGACCCTGCTGGCCATTGGCGGGGCGCTGATGCTGGGCGTTGGCCTTGTGGCCCCGGCCAGCTTCATGCAGCATTTCATCGTGTTCGTGCTGGCGGTCTTTGTCGGCTTCCAGGTGATCTGGGGCGTGGCACACAGCCTGCACACGCCGCTGATGGCGGTGACCAACGCGATCTCGTCGATCATCATCCTGGGTGCGCTCATGCAAATGGGATCGGGCTCGTTCCTGGTGATCCTCCTCGCCGCGCTTTCGGTCTTCATGGCCGGGATCAACATCTTTGGCGGCTTCCTCGTGACCCGGCGCATGCTCGCCATGTTCCAGAAATCCTGAAGGAGTAGAGGACAATGGACTTCGGATTTACGACTGCGGCCTATGTTGTCGCTGCTGTTCTCTTCATCCTGTCGCTGGGCGGCCTTTCGGGCCAGGAAAGCGCCAAGCGCGCTGTCTGGTACGGAATTGTCGGCATGGCGCTGGCGGTGTTTGCCACTCTGATCGGTCCCGGTGCAGGCCTGTGGTGGCTGTCGATCATCCTGATCGCGGCCGGTGGCATGATCGGCTATCAGCTGGCGTCGCGGGTCGAGATGACCCAGATGCCGGAACTGGTGGCCGGCATGCACGCGCTGGTCGGTCTGGCTGCCGTGTTCGTGGGCTTCAATGCCCATTTCGAACTGGGCAACGTCATGGCGATGGACGAGACCGCAAAGAAAGCGCTGGAAGGCTTTGCCGCGCTGCTGGCCAAGAAGGACAGCGTTGAGATCAACATCCTGCGGGTCGAGGCCTCGCTGGGCATCTGGATCGGGGCCGTGACCTTCACCGGTTCGGTGATTGCCTATGGCAAGCTCTCGGGCAAGGTGACCTCGGCGGCCACCAAGCTGCCTGGCGGCCATGTGCTGAACGCCAGTGCGGCCGCGCTGTCGCTGCTGTGCCTGATCTGGTACCTGAACTCGGGTAGCTTCTTTCCGCTGCTGATCCTGACCATCGCGGCGCTGTTCATCGGCTATCACCTGATCATGGGCATCGGTGGCGCCGACATGCCGGTGGTTGTCTCGATGCTCAACTCGTACTCGGGCTGGGCCGCGGCAGCGATCGGCTTCTCGCTTGGCAACGACCTGCTGATCGTGGTCGGTGCGCTGGTGGGCTCTTCGGGTGCGATCCTGTCTTACATCATGTGCAAGGCGATGAACCGCTCCTTCGTTTCTGTGATCCTCGGCGGCTTCGGCGGCGAGCAGGGGCCGCAGATGGAGGTCGAGGGCGAGCAGGTTGCGATCGAGACCGACGGCGTGGCCGCCGCGCTCAACGAGGCCGACAGCGTCATCATCATCCCCGGTTACGGCATGGCCGTGGCACAGGCGCAGGCTGCAGTCAGCGACCTGACCAAGAAGCTGCGCGCCAAGGGCAAGAATGTCCGTTTTGCCATCCACCCCGTCGCCGGGCGCCTGCCCGGACACATGAACGTGCTGCTGGCCGAAGCAAAAGTGCCCTACGACATCGTGATGGAGATGGACGAGATCAACGAGGACTTCCCGGAAACGGATGTCTCGATCGTCATCGGCTCGAACGACATCGTCAACCCGGCCGCACAGGACGACCCCAACTCACCCATCGCCGGCATGCCGGTGCTGGAATGCTGGAAGTCCAAGCAGGTCTTCGTGATGAAACGCGGGCAGGGAACCGGATATTCCGGCATCGAAAACCCCCTCTTCTTCAAGGAAAACACCCGCATGTTCTACGGAGACGCAAAAGCGTCGCTCGACAAACTGCTCCCAATGATCGAATGAAAATAATCATAATCACGTAAACAGGGGCC
>NZ_JBNAGF010000008.1:0-206382 GCF_049801055.1 Primorskyibacter sp. S87
GGCTTTGTTGCACAAATCGGTTGAGGGATTCACTGTGTGAATCCAGCGTGATAGCTGTGCGTCATGAGCAGTTGGGCCCCCACGAAATACAAGACCAGGAATTGGTCATCTTACAATGAGGCGTTGAGACGGCGCGGGTCGCTGTCGATTTGGTTTGACCCTGATATGGTCTGGGTTCCGCCACCGAGCGGCAAGCGCGGTCGGCGACACAGCTTTAGTGATGCTGCGATCCAAACCTGCCTGACGATCAAGGTGCTGTTTGGCCTTCCGCTCCGACAGACGACAGGCTTTGTGGAAAGCTTGTTGCAGTTGGTCGGGCTGGACTGGGCAGTTCCCGATTTCAGCACGCTGTGCCGCCGCCAGAGGACGCTGAACGTGGACCTGTCGTATCGTGGCAGTACCGGCCCGCTGAACCTTCTGGTTGATAGCACAGGCATCAAAGCTGAAGGTGAAGGCGAATGGAACGCACGCAAGCATGGCGGTCCCAAACGACGCATTTGGCGCAAGATACACATAGGGATCGACGAGGAAACGTTGGAGGTTCGAGCGGTCGAGGTTACCAGCAGCAACATCGGTGACGCGCCCATGTTGCCTGAGTTGCTGAACCAGATCCCCAACGACCAGGACATCGGATCAGTAACCGGCGACGGGGCCTATGATACGCGCAAATGCCATGACGCGATTGCCGCCCGGAATGCCCACGCTGTCATTCCGCCGCGTAAGAACGCCAAGCCGTGGAAACCCAGCAGCGCCGGAGCCATCGCCCGGAACGAAGCGGTTAACGCCTCACGATACTTGGGCCGCGCCATTTGGCGACAATGGAGCGGATACCACCGAAGAAGCCGTGTCGAGACCAAGATGCACTGTGTGAAGCTGATGGGGCAAAGTCTCATGGCGAGAGACTTTGATCGGCAGGTCGCAGAGATCCAAATCCGTGTCGCAGTCCTCAACCGCTATACCGCTCTTGGCATTCCCGTCACAGAAGCCGTAGGCTAAATCCGTCCGGGGAAAGGGGAAGTCCCATCCTCACAGGATTTGTGCAACAAAGCCATGTCGCGCTTCCTTTTCCGCGTAGGGATCGGGCGCCACTAATATCAAAACAGCGACGCCCGGGTTCTGGCATTAGACACTGCCAGGGCCGGCGGCGATCAGGTAAGTCATTTGGATCGCCGCCGGTTTTTTTTTACCTAGCCTATTTAGGCTGCGAATTCTCAGGATAAGGGAACTCACGACCAAAGACTTCGCTCGCCTCTTCAAAAATTGGGCGCAGAACGTCGTCAACATTCCACACACCACCTGCGATGAACGGGCTGAAGGCGATAGTTTCAACGCCCAACTTTTCTGCCATTGCGGTCTTGTCTGACTCCAATGGTGGCTCTGCCGGAGCTCCCAGTGGCGGTGCCCAGGTCGCTTCTTCGGTAACCGCCATGCGGACCTTGATGTCGTCCTTGGTTACGTTCCAGACCATGAAGTCCTGAGACAAGGACAGCGGGCCGTCATAAGTCGAGCGAATGCGCTCATAAACCGCCGTGGCCGTGTCGAAGTCATTGAAGAAGTGATAAGCGACGGCCATGCGCGGTTTGATCTCGCTCATCACCTTGCCGAATGCCTCCGGCGCTGTATGGACCTGAGTGCCGACCTGCAACGCGGATTCCGGCGTGAACTTCATCTTGTTGACAAGATCCGGCACAGCGATAAAGCACTCATGCACGACAAGGTCTGCGTCTCGTGCATATTCCACGAACCACTTGTTCGGGTATGTGTCCGAGCTGAAGACGAATTTCAGATCGTTCCACTCCAGCGCGTAGCTGATCGAGCCGTCGATTGAGTGGATCGCCGGGAAGGTTCGGATGGTGACACCGTTGTCCTCGTAGATGACCTCGTTCTCGAGCTTGTAGTCAAACTCGGTTACATCCATCACGTAGCCGCGGAAATCCACATTCCCTGCGCGACCGGCTAGGTCCCATGTCAGCATCTCCTGCATCCGGTCAAGGGCATAGGCAGTGCCAAGCTCAGGCGTTGCGCCGCTCGGCCCCCAGACACGCAACGGCACGTTGCGGCCCATCAGGGCACCGCCGATAAACAAGTCATGCAGGGCGCCGAAATGGTCCGTGTGCAGGTGACCGATGAAAACCTTGTCGAGGTAGTTGTAAGGGATCTGAAGGGACGAGATCCGCTCGGCGGAACCGGAGCCGATGTCGAACAGGAACTTGTCGCCATTGCCTAGCTCTACCAGAAAACACGCTGCGGCCTGTGCTGCGCGCGTTGTTGGCATACCCGTGCCGCAAGCGATCACGCGCATTTCGTCAGGGCCGAGGTCTTCACTGTTCGGGTAATACGTGTCCCTCTCGCGCGCCTTGACCGGAGAGACCTCCGCTGTCTCCTGCGCCAAGGCTGCGGAAGGGCCGATCAGATCGTTGACCAGCTGCCCTCCACTTGGTGTGGTCAGCCACATCCCGAATGCAACACCTGCTGCCAGGTATGCCGATAACCTGAGCATCTTTCTTCGATCGTTCATTATGAAATCCTCCTTTGTCATGCCCATGCACGAGACATCTCGCGACTGTCCTGAAATGCAGGCACCAAGCGGACGGCGCAAAAACGCGACCTAGGAGTAGGGTCGGGCATTTTGGGCGCGTGCGTAACGGAATCACCGTGATACAGGGGTGACTCACGCTCGCATTCCGGACATTATCCCTCTCAACCACGCTGTAAGTGATTATGATTGGATCAATTTTGCCAGATAAGCCCATCTCAGATCGCGAAAAGCGGGGTGCTTTGCAGGCTGTCTGTGAGAGCGAATTATTTGGTCATCTGGAACGCTTGCAAGGCTTCCTGGCATACGTTGTTGAAGAAGAATTGGCGGGCCGGGGTGATACTACCCGGGGCAAAACCATCGCGCAGGATGTTTATGGGCGTTCCCCCGATGACGGAAGTGATCCGGAAAACGTTGTGCGCGTAGACGCGCGGCGCTTGAGGCAAATGCTGGATCACTACTATGAGTCCGTTGGCGCAGAAGACCCTGTTCGATTGTTCATGGACGTTGGGGGATACAGGCCGCGGTTCGAGCGAGTGGTTCCGCAAACGGGCGCGCCCCCCTCAGGTAAACTTCTGACAATCGGCTTGCCAGTTCTGACCTTCGCAGTCGGAACCGCCATCGGTATTGCGGTTTCCTCTACGAACATTCAGTCGGGTCTGCCCCCTGTCGCAACGGGGCCGGATCGTTCCAAAGTTCTTGAGCGTCAGACAATCCGGGAGAAATCTCCAGCCTCACTTCAAGCGGTGAATTTAGCGGAACAGGCTCGGATGATGATCTTTCCGATCTTTGATGCGCCCCGACAGCAGCTTGTAGCCGAGGTGTTCAAGCGCGTGATCGAGCTCGATCCGGACTATTTCGGAGGATATGCTGGAGCCGCCCAGACCACTGCGACGCTGGCAATTGTAACGCCGCCTGGTGAGATTAGGCAGAGCTACCTTTCAGAGGCCTCCAGAATGGCCGGCGAAGCCATACGGCGAGAACCCTCAGATCCGTGGGCGCAGTCAGCCAGCGCCTGGGCGAAGTTCGCAAACAGAGAGTTTGATGAGGCATTGCGCTTGTCAGGAAGGGCTGCAGAACTGGCCCCGGAAGATGGCGACATTCTTGATATTCACGGCTCGATCTCCTTATTCTCCGGCGAGTTTGAACAGGCCGCAGAAGCGTCTCAACTTGCGATCGGTAAAGGTGCTGGCAGCCAGCGCTCTGCCAATCGCAATATTTTCGCAGCATCAAGCTATCACCTGGGCAACTACGCGGAATCTCTGAAGGCGTTCCAAGAAGCAGCTGACTTTGGCGATCCGATCAGCGCGCCTTCATTCGCCTACCAAGCCGCTGGATTGCAGGCTTTGGGTCGTGAGTCCGAGGCCAAAGAAAAGCTGGCAGAGCTTCAGCGGGCATGGCCGGAAGCGGATGTTGAGGGCATGCTGAGTGGCATCTTCAGAGATCCGGGTCATGTAGAAGCTCTAATGCACCGGCTGCGCGAGATCGGGCGGCCGCCAGAGTGAGTTCTTTGTTTGCTTGCGTCAGGTATGGGAATAGCTTCGATTTCCGGGAGTATGGTCGTCTGGACACTGCGAAGTTCATGTGATGCCGGTCGGTGTGGTTGGCCGCTTTTGTCATCGTCTTTCTGACCAATGCCAAGGCCGCGGCGCGCATCAAGACTGCGCCTGCTTCAGATGAAGGCGAAGCCTCTGCGGCACGGGTTTCAGTTTCCAGTCTGCTCATTTCCCGTTTCGGTGTCCTGCTGATCGCAATCTTCCTGGTCTCGACCGGCCACGGGGTGATTACCGGGCAGTTTCCGAACTATTTGGACAAAGTGTTCTCCGTCGCGGCCGAGCAATCGACGCTGGTGCTTTCGATCTCTGCTGTTGTGACCCTGCTCACGCTTGATCTGATCGGCCGGTGGATGGGCAAGTCAGGCCCGGCACCAGTGTGGTTAACGGCGGTGGGTATGAAGTCCATGATGATGCTGGCGCTGAGTGTTCTGGCGTTTGCCGCAGGAGGCTTGGTCATATCGTTCCTGCCGCTTGGGATCTATCTCGTCTTCATGCAGGGCATCGCCTGGGCCGATATGACCCAACCTGCACTGGCCTCCCGCGCCTCAACCGCCGGCGCGGGCCTGACGCAAGGTCTTCTGATGTTCGCCATGGCAATGGCGTTCGGCGTCGGCGGCTTTCTCGGAGGTACATTCGCCGACAGTTTCGGGTTCCAGAGTCTGGCGTGGCTGACAGCGGCAGTGAGTATCGGAGCCTTGGTCCTCGGGTTTTTGTCTGTTCCAAGAAAAAACCAAGCGGAAGTGTCCTGAATTCTGTGTTTCTTCTCCGGTCCATGCGGGCTTCAGAATGTCCCTGTGAGCGATACTAGAACCGCTACTCCTATTGGCGTTTAAGGTAAGGGCCGACTCTGGCCATTGCATAGTTTTTGACGATGTCAGACAGGCCAAAGCGCTTCTGCATCTTCGGCTGGCTTCTTGAAGTCGCTCAGATTTCGTTTGGCGCTATCGCGGACACAGGCCTCGTGGATGTTTTTTTCTTGGCGCCCCAAATCGCAGCGCGCGCTTCAAAGTGACTCGTCTCGCTATGCCCTTCCCAGGTGATAACCGCCACGGTTTCAAGGTTCCGAAGGAAGCACCCATTGTTTGGATGGCCAGTCGTCACCGAGAACGAGGTCCGCATAGTTTTTGATGCGGGCGACATACTCTTGGGAATACGGGCTGGCGTTTGGGGCCAGGTGATCGCTCAGCCGTTCAATCCGCGTCACGTCAATGCCGTCATTTTGTGTGAGGGTGCGAAAGACGGGGGTGACACGCACATCGTTGATGAAAGTCCTTTTCTCGCCGTCTAGTCGCCCCTTGACCAGACCGAGATTCAGGATCGCGCTCAGAGCAATGTGAGGTGCGGAAAAGCCCCATGTCAAACTGCCCAGAGAGTACGCGATCACCGCGGTTCGGTTGGGATCCCTGATTGTTTGGTAGGTTTCGACTGGCTGAATGACGTGCGGGTGGTGGCAGATCACGCAATCCGCCCCCAGTTCTGCCAAAGATCGAGCGGCTTCCACTTGAACAAATCTTGGAAAGAACTCGAACTCGTGCCCCCAGTGAACCGAGGCGACAACAAAGTCGCAGCGCTGTGCTTTGCAATCCTCGATTTGCCTGCGCAACAGAGTCAGATCCGGAGCAGATCTCTTTGAGAGGAGTTTTGACACGTGAATCCTGTAGCGTTCCTCTACCGGAAGTGTGCGCCCGTTCAAGCCGAAGCAGTCTGAGGCAAATCCGATTTTTATGCCATTTTTACTCAGTGTCTTTGCGCGCCCATACGTGTCAGGGGTTCGGTTCGTTCCGACGTCGAGAATACCTTCGCTCTGAAGGACATTCAGTGTGGTTTCGACGCCTTCGGTCCCCATGTCGTACATGTGGTTGTTTGCCGTGTGGAGTACATCGAATACGCGCCCTTTGTGACCTTTCAGAATGTCGAACTGGGGTTTGGAACAGCACTCGACCGGCGGAGCCTTGTCGCCGATCACTTCATCCACGAGATCCTGTTCCGTAACCGGTGATTCAAAATTTGCGTAAGAGACATCCTGACCAAAAACCAAGTCATTGATGTGTTCGTACAAAAGGTTCTTTGACTGCTCGATACCCTTGGACCGCAGAATGTCTCCGACAGCAGCAAAAGAAACCGAAGTTTGCATCTCAAAGCCGGCTGGGAGTTTCGGCTTACCGAGATAGGAGCCCGGCAGATTTGAACTCGGAATACCTTTCTCATATCGCAGAATCGGATTCTTGGACTTGTAGATCCAATACAAAGTGTCCCTGGCGTTCATTTCTTCCGATGTAGCGGCCGATCCGCTAAGCGGATATCTCCAGAACCCTCCGAGTTCAGCGGCTCGAACGACCAGGTTCACGATAAAACGTAGCCAGGCGCTTGAAATCTCCAAGACGTCACGCGGGGAATTTGGCAGTTCAACACGCACGGTTGCATCCTTTTGGATGTTTCAATGTCATGCCGAGTTCTAGTCGACACACGTTGTGCGTTCTCAGGCCCTGCTGTGTTTCGTCCTGACGAAGCCGACATCGATTTGCAGAGCGGGCGGGAAGAACGGCACCGTAGCTTGAGCCTTGTTCCCTTCGCTCCTCGTTCATTTCAAAACAACCCACCGGACCCAAGCTGGCAAAGCGGCCCCCACCTTCGGAATTCCAAATGTATCGGCGTCGTAGCACGAGTTAGCCCATCGGTTCATGTGCGCAGCGTTCGCCGACAACCTGTGATGCAGCTTCTTTGCCGCTCAGGTAAGCCCCGTGAACAGTCGAATAAGAGTTTGACATCGTCGCCTCTCCCGCGAAGATGATCTTGTTTCCAATCGGTTCTGCAAGAGCGCACCGCGCCCAGGTCCCTCCCGGTCTGGCATAACTGTACGATCCCAATGCATGGGAATTGCTGCGCCATGATGTCTGGCCGGTCCGCAATATGGATTTGTTGATGTCGTTGCCAAAGAATGAGCGGAGGGCTTCCATACAATAGTCGATGGCGGCATTCGGACCTGCCTGCTCGAGTTCGTCAGCAAACCTTCCGGCAACGAACCCGGTTGCGAGGCTGGTTCCAAAAAAACCAAAAAGCAAAGAGCAGAATTCATTGTCGCCGCTGTGATAATCGGCCATCTGCCCCTGAACAGCCTGAGTCCACGTTGGGAGGAATTCGATGCCGATTTTGTTGAGCAGACCATTTGGCAGCATGTGGATTGCGTCCAGTTTCGAATTGGGCAACTGCGGGGTGAATCTGATGTTTCCGGCAGCAAGAACTCCGGTTGATACAGTCAGGACAAGCTTGCGCGCTTCTACAGTACCGCGTGGTGTAACAACCCTTACACGGGGCCCCGAATAGTCGATCTTGGTCACAGGGCAGTTAAGTTCAACAGGAACGTCCCGATGCAGGTTGCCCAAGAAGTTGCCAAGCCCACCTTCGACCAGCCAATCACCTTCGCTGTCCGCATAGTTTGAAGCGTCTTGTGCCGAGGTGAGATCAGCATCCGCGCCAAGCATTTGAGGTATCGAGTGCCATGCCGTGCTGACAAAGGGGCCGTCGGGCATGGCAGAAGCCGTCGTTTCGTCTTGCACATTTTGCCCGGCGGCCCGGACCGCACGCCAAAGCTCCCTTTGATAGAGCTGGTAGTCTGCGACTTCCTTTTCGGACAAGTTATGGCCCAAGGCGTGGACCCGCGTGTGCTTCCAGGGGGCTTTGTGCAGTCTCGCGCCGGTCTTTTCCGCCAGTCTGGCCAATGGATTGATCGACGCTGAATGAAGCCAAGATGCACCAAGATCGAATGGCACGGAAAATGAGGTGTTGTCGGTTACACAGCGACCGCCGATATGGCCCGAAGCCTCCAGAACAAGGGGTTCCATCCGGGCTTCGAGCAGAGCCTTTGCAGCCGCAAGACCGGCGACTCCGGCTCCGATAACTATGACGTCTGGGTTTTTTGGAATGGCACTCATTTCTATTGCTTTTCCTGATCGTCGTCGAAGGAAAGGGAGAATTCCAACCCCTCAAATCTCGCAAGATCGACCGGGTCTTCGTTGTCGAATTTGCTGCATCTGCGATAGATTTCCAGAACTTGGGCTGACATCAAGCCTTCGTTATATAGGTGCATCGCTGCCGCGTATCTGGCGGCTCCTGAACCGGCAACCCCGGTTTCAGACATCAGGATGCGTTGTTGCCGTTCAAGTTCGGATCCGCCTGAATCTGAGACAGTCACTTTGGAGCTTCAGCGCTCAGGGATGCATTCAGTTTGACGATTTCATCCTCCCTCGGCGTGTCTTCCACGTTGTAGATGGGAAGGATCCGCCGCAGATGATCGTGATGAGACCGAACCCCGTATTCCAGATCGGAGAGGTAGAAACCTTCGAACGAGTCCGAGGCCATAGATTCGTTGGACCAGATCGTGAGTTGGATGTCTTCTTCGACGGTTTCGCGGTCGATGCGCGCGGCAAGGTACCGGGCGGCGCGTTGCTGCCGGTCCTCGTTCGGGTTGCGATAGGTTGCGCTGCGGATCACGGACTTTCCGACCGAAAGCGGGAACTCCTGATAAAACAGAACTGTTTCAGGTGTGGTGGCTATGACTGCGTTGGGAAATATCCCGAAATAGAGCCAGGACTTGTGCAGGTGCTCGGATAAGTGGGGTTGCGGTTTGCTGAACTTCTTGTAGTTGCGAACAGCCCATCGTCGCCCTTTTGTCGGTGTGAACCGACCGTCTGATTTCGAGACGCCATCCACGTATGGTTCGTCGACATAGGTTGAGCCATACAGATCCTGAAGCGCGGGGTGTGCGAGGGCTACGTGATAGCCTTCGTTGTCCACATCACGGATGGATTTCCAGTTAACGGGGCTTTCTTCGGTCCACATGCCGTCGGTCGGGACATGATCGGCCATGTTATAGGCCGCGATTTCGCCTTCAATCGGTGCCAGGAGGTCCGCAACCATTGGCTGGGGGCCGGGGCGCATACGGATGAAAACGAACCCGTGCCAGATCTCCATTTCCAACGGCTGGAGGCCAAATGCGTTCTTGTCGAGATCCGGGAACGATTCCGGGCGCGCCGCGCCTCTCAGGGTTCCGTCAAGATTGTATACCCAACCGTGGAAGGGGCAGACCAGCGCATTGGCGCATTTTCCCTGCTCCTTGGCAACCAGGCGCGATCCCCGGTGACGGCAGATATTATGGAATGCTCGGACCTCTGAGTCTCTGTCCCGCAGGATAAGCGCGCGTTCGCCGCAGAAGTCAAAAGACAGGAAGCTACCGACTTCGGGGATATCCGAAATATGACAGGCGATCTGCCAATGGGTCTTGAACAGTTCGTTTTTCTCCAGCTCCAGAAGACTGGGGCTGTGATAGCACCAACCGGGCAAGCCACGGCGGTCCCAATCAATTGGCACTTCGGTGTTTCTCGCTTCGTCACGCATCCGGATCGTCCGCTTTATGAGTTTCTGCTTTTGCCAATGGTATCAAGGCCACTTTGTCCGACCGAAGAGGGTTCGATGCGTGGCACACATTTCGGCCAGCGCTGCCGTTGATGCTTCACATGTCCCGCAAAATGTCACTTCCGTCAACCCATTCTGACTGAATGGACAGTCAAACAAAGTGGTTGATGCGGCTTCATGTCTGACACGGAACTACCAGAGGATGGGGTGTTTTGCGCCCTTTTTTCGCAATGACGGTAGAAGATGAGTGGAATTTGATCAATTTTTGAATGTTAGCTTGACTTGAGTATTTCCCCGGCCCTACCGTTTTGACTGATTGTTCAGAAGTCGGACGGGGTGACGAAGCAAGGTGTTCCTGCGCGCAGGCAGCATGATGACTTGGCCACCAAAGAGATCCGGCACGAGAGCCTCGTTCAGAAGTTGCGGCCCGGAAGCCGCCAAGACCATCTATCAGGGAGAGGAAGTTAGCTTATGAATTCGATGAAGAAAGCCTTGCGGCTATCACTGCTCGCAGTGACGGCCTCCGCAATATCCGGAACGGCCTTCGCACAGGATCGCGTGCTGAAGGTTACCAACTGGGGCGAATACATTGCCGAGGATACGATTGCGAACTTCGAATCCGAGTACGGCATCAAGGTCATTTACGATCCGTATGACTCTGCTGAATCCATCGACGCAAAGCTGTTGGCCGGCAATAGCGGGTATGATGTCGTCAGCCACGCAGGAAGTGACACGGCCCGATTGATCAAGGCCGGAATTGTTGCGCCGCTGGACATGTCCAAGCTGGACAACGTGAAGAACATCGACCCCGAGATCATGGGGCAGTTGGCCCAGGTTTGGGATCCGGGAAACCAGCATTTCATTCCCTACATGTGGGGAACACATGGCGTGACCTACAACAAGGACTTGGTCCTGGAAACCTACCCAGACGCTCCGATCGGGTCGATGGACATGGTTTTTGATCCCATGCACATGAAAGAACTGGCCAAGTGCGGTGTGTCGTTCCTTGATTCTCCGGGAGATATCATTCCGATGGCCCTTGCTCATATGGGGCTTGATCCGAATTCGACCAACCCGGACGATTACGCCAAAGTTGGCGAGATGCTCGCTGCAATCCGCCCCTACATCAAGACCTTTGACAACTACGCCTATCAGCGGATGCCGCAAAAGGAATTCTGCGTGTCGACGACCTGGGGGCCGGATGGCCTGCTGGCCATGTCCGGCGCGGCCGAGGCCGATACCGGAGTAGTTCTTGACTTCTTCCTGCCCGAAGGTGACCGCAAGGCGCAGTTGTGGATCGATGGGTGGCTGATCCCGCAGGACGCGGCTAACAAGGAAGACGCGCATCTTTTTCTCAACTACATGATGCGCCCGGACGTCGCTGCAAATGACAGCAACTTCACGTGGTATGCGACTGCCAATCTGACGGCCAAACCGATGATCGACGAGGAAGTGACGTCGAGCCCGGCCGCCTTCCCGACATCCGACCAGGTTGCCAAGATGTACACGACTGCAGTTCTGCCTCCCAAGGTTGAACGTCTGCAGACCCGGACCTGGACCAACTTCAAGGCCGGAAACTAACCCTCTCGGACAAGCTTGGCAGTCGCGTTCCGAAAGGATCGCTGCTGCCAATTCAAGACCTACAGGCGAAATGCGAGGCCCAAATTGACCGTTTCCGAACCTGTCAGCGAGACACCGTGGCTGCAGAACGAAGATCAAAAGCCGCTGATCCAGATCAAGGGGGTCACGAAGAAGTACGGTGAGGTGACCGCGGTCGATAATGTTGACCTGGACATCTATCGGGGCGAACTGTTCTGTCTTCTGGGCGGTTCCGGTTGCGGCAAGTCCACTCTTCTTAGGATGCTGGCCGGTTTCGAAGATTTAAACTCCGGCACGATCACAATTGATGGCGTGGATATGGCGAATGTTCCCGCTTATGAGCGCCCGACAAACATGATGTTTCAAAGCTATGCGCTGTTTCCGCACATGACTGTGGAAAAGAACGTCGCATTCGGTCTGGAGCAGGACAACGTTCCCAAATTGGATATCGCCGACCGGGTGCATGAAATCCTCAAGCTGGTCGAGCTGGAGGACTTCAAGAAACGCAAGCCCAAGCAATTGTCAGGCGGCCAGCGCCAGCGTGTAGCTTTGGCGCGGGCATTGGTGAAGCGCCCGAAGCTGCTGCTGCTGGATGAACCGCTGGCCGCGTTAGACAAGAAACTTCGCAAGCAGACGCAGTTCGAACTGGCGAATATTCAGGAAAAAGTGGGCGTAACGTTTGTTGTCGTCACCCATGATCAGGAAGAGGCGATGACTCTTTCCACTCGAATGGCAGTCATGGATGCAGGGCGCTTCAAACAAATCGGCACCCCGACCGAGATCTACGAGTTCCCGGAATCCAGATTTGTCGCCGACTTCATCGGGTCGGCCAACATTTTCGAGGGTCGGGTCGTCGAAGACGGTGCGGATCATGTACGTGTCGAGACCGGGATCTGTGACGTGTTCATCGATCACGGCCATTCCGTCCAAGTTGGGGCCAAGATCTGGGTTGCGCTCAGACCGGAAAAGATCCGCCTCGAAAAATCAGATAATCCGGTGTCTGGGCAGAACCAGGCAGCGGGCGTGATCGATGATATCGGTTATCTCGGTGAAACCTCAATTTACAAGGTCAGGCTCGAGAACGGGCAGATTTTTGATGTTTCAGCGCCCAATCAGGCGCGGCCGATGAACCGGACGCATCGCATTACGTGGGAAGATCGTGTCAACATCAGCTGGGATCCGTCCAGTGCCATGTTGCTGAACTCATGACCGAAGCCTCGGATCATAGGCCTGAGCCGCGGCGCCCCGAGCAGATGTCGTTTTATCGCCATGCCATGCGCAGGGCGCAGAACAACTGGCGCCAGATCGTTACGATCATTCCGTTTTTCTGGCTTTTGCTGTTCTTCCTCGCACCGTTCTTCATCGTTGCCAAGATCAGCCTAGCCGAGCTGGCCATCGCCAGTCCTCCGTTCACCAGCCTGATCGAATGGACAAGCAACGGGGTGATGACCATCCGGCTGGTCTTCGATAATTTCATCTATATTTGGGAAGACAGCCTTTACTTCGATACCTACGTAAATTCGCTCAAGATCTCGATTACCTCGACATTTCTCTGCCTATTGTTTGGCTATCCGATTGCCTATGCGATCGTGCGCTCGGGACCAGTGGCCAAACCGATACTTCTGTTCACGATTATCCTGCCGTTTTGGACGTCGTTCTTGCTGCGCGTATATTCGTGGATGGGGCTTTTGGCGGATCAGGGAACGATCAACAACCTACTGATTTCACTTGGTTTGATCGACGAACCCATCCGGATGCTCTACACCGAGTTCGCGGTCTATATCGGAATTGTCTATACCTACATGCCCTTCATGATCCTTCCGCTATACGCGAATATGGAAAAGCTGGACGGCAGCCTGAACGAAGCAGCAGCGGATCTTGGTTCGCGGCCGACCAACACGTTTTTCAAAGTGACGCTGCCTTTGACCGTACCTGGCATCGTCGCCGGGTGCCTGCTGGTATTCATTCCCGCCACTGGCGAATATGTCATTCCAGATCTATTGGGAGGCGGGAACGTCCAGATGATCGGTCGCGTTCTGTTTAATGAGTTCTCCAGAAACAGCGACTGGCCGGTGGCGGCAGCAGTGGCGATTGTTCTGCTGTTCCTGCTCGTGTTGCCAATCATGGTGTTTCAGCACTTCCAGGGTAAAGCGTCGGGGGATCAATAGTCATGTACGGAAAACGATCCGGCTTTCTGACCGTGATGCTCACCCTCGGTTTGGCATTCTTCTACGTGCCAATGATCCTTCTGGTGGTCTATTCGTTCAACTATTCCAAACTGGTTCCGGTTTGGGGTGGCTGGTCGCTGCGCTGGTATGAAGTTCTGTTCCAGTCCGAAGAAGTCTGGCGAGCAGTTGCGCTCAGCCTTCAGATCGCCGTCGTGAACGCGACCTTTGCGACACTGCTCGGTACGCTGGCGGGCCTTGCAATGGTGCGCTTTGGCCGGTTCCGGGGGCGGACCCTTTTCGGGGGAATGCTGGTGGCACCGCTGGTGATGCCAGAGGTAATCACCGGGCTTTCGTTGCTGGTTTTCTTTATTTCGCTCAATCAGTTGACCGGTTGGCCGGCCGAGCGCGGTTTCACCACGATCACCATTGCGCACATCACGTTTTCAATGGCCTATGTGGCTGTGACCATCCAGGCGCGGCTGACCGGCATGGGGCAATCGCTTGAGGAGGCAGCGGCGGATCTGGGCGCCAAACCCTTCAAGGTGTTGACTGCGATCACCATACCGCAACTTACACCGGCGCTGGTATCGGGCTGGTTGCTGGCATTTACCCTGTCGCTGGACGATCTGGTCATTGCGAGTTTCGTCACCGGACCGGGGGCGAACACCTTGCCAATTCTGATTTTTTCACGCATTCGGCTTGGATTGCGACCGGACATCAATGCACTTGCGACAATTATGATTCTCGTTATTGCCGTCTGCGTTGCGATTGCCGCTATTTTGATGTTCCGCCAGCATAAGGCGGACCTTCTGGATCAGCAGATTGCTGAGCGAGGGGAGGAATGATTTTGGAAGCCAATGAACTTCAAAGAAAAAGACGTAACGAACCGCGTGAGGTTCGGCGCATGCAGCTCATCATGGCTGCAATCGATTCCATTTCAAAGCGGGGTTTTTCGGATACGACACTCAAACATGTGACGGAAACCGCAAAGCTGTCGCACGGCGTTGTGAATTACCACTTCGACAGCAAGGAGGCGCTGTATGACGCAACCTTGGGGTTTCTGGCGCGGGAACACTATGAAAACTGGATGAAGTATCTTGATCGGGCCGCCCCGACTGCGGCGCATCGGCTCGCAGCAATAATCGAAGCGGATTTCGACAAGAGAGTCTGTACACACAAGCGGCTGGCGGTCTGGTTTGCTTTCTGGGGGCAGGCCAAGTACCGGCCCAATTATATCAAGATCCACAATAAGTACGACAATGAACGCTACGAACGGATCGCCGACCTGTGCGGCGAACTCATTTCCGACGGTGGCTATGATGATCTCGATGTCGAACGCACCGCACGCAGTGTCGAAGCTCTGTCCGACGGATCCTGGCTTAGCCTGATGCTTTATCCGAAACTGGCGGATCGGGTAGAATACCGGGATGTGTGCCTCCATGCCTTGACCCGTTTTTTCCCCAGACACTTCCCGCTTGAAGTTTCAGCTTGAGCCCGGGCGTGTCTGAGCGGGGTTCCGGGAGGTAAGAACAACCTGTGCCCTCCTGCAGCATTGGGCATGCCGCATGATTCTGGGCAAATGGTCGAAAGCAAATAAATTCAGGGAGGTCGAATGTCCGAAGAAATCCTTTATGACGATCAAGCCGTCGGTTTTCTGGAAGAGCTCTGGGGTGAGGGGTTTCTTTCGCCCGGCGGGCCTGAAGAAGTTGCCAAGGTCGTTCAAGGCGTCGAACTCAAGGGAAAGAAAATCCTCGACATCGGTTGCGGCTCTGGGGCGATTGCGGTTCTTTTTGCAAAAGTGTTCGAGGCGGCCAAAGTTGTCGGGATCGATGTCGAAGCCCCGGTTTGCGAAGTTGCGCGGCGGCGTGTGGCCAAGGCCGGACTCGAAGGCACGGTTGAAATCATTCAGGTCACACCGGGACCGATGCCCTTTGATGACGAAGTGTTTGACGTCGTGTTTTCAAAGGACTCGATAATCCATATCCCCGACAAGGTCTCCTTGGCAGCCGAAGTGTTTCGCGTTCTGAAACCCGGCGGAATGTTTGCTGCGTCAGACTGGTTGACCAACCATGATGGCGAAATGTCCCCAGAGATGGCACATTACGTGAAAATGGAAGACCTCGAGTTCCAGATGGCCTCACCGGCCAAGTATCGCAGCGCAATGGAAGCGGCGGGGTTCGAGCAGGTCGAACTGGTCGACCGAAACCCGTGGTATTCAGAAGTATCCGCTGCCGAGTTGGCTGAGTTGACCGGACCCAATCGCAGCGGTTGGGCGGAGCGTCATGGCGAAGAATTCATCGCCCACCAAATCGAGATCTGGAGCGCAATGCAGCCCGTTCTGAAGTCAGGCGAACACTGCCCGCATCATATTCGCGGACGTAAACCGGAGTAGGCCGCCAAGATAGGTGCGGGCGGCCCCATCGATTGGCCGTCAGTCATTTGATCGGGCAGATCATGGCCGCTGGGATCCGTGCGCCAGCAAGTTTCAGCGGCCGTCGCGCCCTTCAGGTGTCAAATGCTGTAGCCTGCGCTCACCTTGGTCATCCCGGCCTCCATGATGTCGAACATCTCGTCTATCTGCGCGGCGCTGATGATCAATGGTGGCGAAAACACTGCCATATTCCCGAACGGGCGCAAAAGCAGCCCGAGCTCTTCGCAGGCATCATCTAGCAGCTGTCCGAATTTCAGGTGCTCTTCGTAGCTGTCAGTCTTCAACCCGGGCTGGCACTCGATGCACCCAAGCAATCCGTCGCCACGTATGTCACCGACGATCGGAAACTTGTCCTTGATCCGTTGAAGGCGCGCCTGAAATTGTGGGGTGACCCGCCGGACATGGCCGAGTATGTCCTCGCGCTCCATGATCTCGATGTTCTTGATGGCTGCCGCACAGCTCACGGGATGGCCGGAGTATGTGTAGCCATTGTAAAAAACATCATCCCCAGGAGCGTCCGAAATACGCTGCATGACAGCGTCCGAAATGATGCAGGCGCCCAAAGGCAGATATCCGGATGTCAGGCCCTTGGCGCTGGTGATCATGTCGGGGACGATGCCGTAGACTTCCTCCGAGGCAAACCAGTGACCCAGTCTTCCAAAACCGGTCACGACCTCATCCGATATGTATAGTATGTCATTCGCACGGCAGATCTCGAGCGTGCGCTTGTGGTAGCCCGGCGGGGGAACGATGACCCCACCCGAGCACAAGATCGGCTCCGCAATGAACGCGGCAATGCGCTCGGCACCCACTTCGGCGATCAGGTTTTCCAGATCGGCAACCTTGGCATCGCACCATGCCTCGAGACTCATTCCGGCCGGGCGATGATAGGGGTTCACATCGGGAAGAAAGCGCACAAGATCCTGCGCCTTTTCAAACCGCGTTTCAAATCGCTCCTTGCCGGTGACTGTTGCAGCAAGAAAAGTTGACCCGTGGTATCCCTTTTCCCGGCCAATAACGATCTTCTTGTCGGGTCGGCCAAGCCGGTTGTTCATGAACAACGCAGTTCGCAGGGCTGTATCAACTGCCGTCGAACCGCCGGTGGTGAAATGCACCGTGTTGAGGTCTCCCGGCGCCCGCTCTGCGATCATGCGGGCCAAAATTGCAGCAGGCTCTGTCGTGAACGACCATGGCGACGCATAGGGCATCTGCATGACCTGAGCCGCAATAGTGTCGGCCATTTCCTGTCGCCCGTATCCAATCTGAGTGCACCACATGCCGCCGGGTCCGTCGATGTAGCGTTTTCCCTTGGAATCCCAGAGATAGATTCCGTCGCCGGTATTGACGCGCATGTATTCGTCGGTTCCGAAACCTTTCATTCCGGCCCACGGGTGAAGGTGATGATCCCGATCCCAATCGATCAGATCTCCGTCGGTGGGCGTATTGCCAAGTGAGTTCAAGTTAGTTCCTCCATCAGGTTCGGGCTGGTGGTGTTGCCCGGGCGCGTGGTGGTGCATAGAATGCCGATTTAACGGGATTCAGGCGGGCCATTCTGGTCGTCCATTTGCCTTCTTCTAGTGTATAGATTTCCGCAGAAAGCCGGGTCGGGGATGCGCTGGCGTAGGGCATTCGCACATGAGCCAGAGCGATGTTGCGCTTGGCGGTTGGCGACCAGACCCCGGATGTGATGTGTCCGACTTCCCGCTTGCGGCGGTTGTATATCAACGCCCCCTGAGCGGGTTTGAAGCCTTCAACATCGACCCGCATCAACAGAGATCTGGGCTGGTCGCGCCGTTTCAGCAGCGATCGGCGCCCGTTGAAATGGCCCTTCTGAAAGTCTACCAACCAGCCAAGTCCGAGTTCGAAGGGCGTCTGACCCCGATGCAAGCGTTCGGTGGCGTGGACGGGTTGGAAATCCACCCCGGCGGTCAGAAAACCGGCCTCGATCCGGGCGATGTTGACGGCCTCATAACCGATGGCACGCAGCCCCTTGTGTGCGCCGCCGGCCCAGATTCGATCCCAGAGCGGTTCGGCATGATCCCCCCCGCACCAAAGTTCATACCCCAGATCACCGGTGAAACCTGTTCTTGAAATCGTCAAACCCGGCTCAATCTCTGTCAGGTCAAAGGGCTTCAACCCACCGACGTCCAACCCCGCCGCCTCGAGAACGGCGAAAGATGTTGGCCCTTGCAGAGCGAGGCCCGCGATGCTGTGGCTTTCGTCCTGAACGATGACATCAAAACCGGCGGCAGCGTCCAGAAGCCAGTTCAGCATTGGTTCTTGGCAGCACAAGCGCCAAGTCCCATCGGTGAGATGGAACAAGGTCCCGTCGTCAATCACCATACCTTCTTCGTCGCACCAAACCGTATAGCCAACCCGCCCGACGCCGATCTTTCCCACGTCGCGGGTGACGAGGCGGTTCAGCATCTCGACCCGCTCCGGACCACTCACCCGGTATTTGTGCATCGGAGAGATATCCAGCAGCGCGGACTGATTGCGCAGGGCGAAATACTCAAACTCCACACTGTCGAGGGTCGTCGGCGCGGCATAGCCAGCCCAGTCGTACCATCCATGAGCGCGGTTTTGTTCTTCCAGTTTCCGGTGGAATGGTCCGGGGATCAGCCCAAGCTTGGGGTCGGTAAAGATGCTCATCGTTGACCCTCCAACGCCGCCAACGCCGCGTTTCTCCCCGCCAGCCCCATGACGTCGCCGCCTGGATGGGTCGTTGCGCCGCACAGGAACAGACCTTTTGGCCCCATCGCATAGCGGCCAATTCCATTGGCCGGGCGCAGCGTCAACAATTGATCCAGTGACATTTCGGCATGATGCCAATGGCCTCCGGGGGCGCCAGTCGCGGTTTCAATGAGGTCAGGAGTGATGACCTGCCGGTCTTTGACCAGATCGGAGAGGCCGGGCAGGGTGCGGTTCAATGTCTCCAGCGTAAGGCGGCCGAGGCGGTCTTGCTTCGCGTCCGTCCAGCCGCCCTCGATATCGGAGGGGGCGTATTGAACGATTGTAGACAACCAGTGCGACCCGTCGGATGAAACCGTTCGAACAGCCTCGATCACAGGAGCGTCCGACATTTCACGGTATTTCGCCGGGTTGAATGCTGTTTCCACGTATTCTGCCGACGGTGCGTACACCAGGCGGGATCCCGACAAATCAGCTGGCAGACCGGGTAGGGGGGCACCGTCCGGGAGCTTGAAGTTCACCTTGGCGGTCGTTCCGCGTGCCCGGATGTTACGGATACGACGAGATGCTTCGATGTCGAACATGCCCGTCCCAGTCAATCGGAATGTTTGTTGCGGAGCGATGCTGCTGAGGACCAGAGGCGCCCGTACCGTCTCACCGGTTGTCAGCTCAATGCCCGAAACGGAATCTCCTGTAGTCAGGATTCTCGATATCGTTGAGTCCGGCATCAGGACACAATCTGAGTCACTTGCAGCTTTGGCTAGAAGGTCAGTCACGGCGGACATCCCACCGTGGGGCAAAGAAACAATTCCGCCATGCCCCAACCGATAGATCAGGTTGAACACGGTTCCGGGGGATCTCGGGCCGGCCGCTGCACCTCGCACGGCATCGGCCGCAAGAAGCCCGGCGATCTGACCATCGGGCAATTCATCCAGGATCAGGTCGTAGACATTGGACAACAAGATTTGCAGGAACCGCCGCATCTTTGGTTTGCCCAGTCTTTTCAGACCCAAACCCAGTTTCGCCAACCGAAGAAGCTGGCTTAGCCCGTCGCGCGAGACCAAAGCGTGTGAACCGCCTGGTGGCGGTGCTTCGGCCAGTTGCCGCAGAAGTTCACCGTAACTGACAAGGCTATCCAACAGTGTTTTCAGAGCCTGAGACTCCGGGAGGGTGTTTCCGTCGATCGAACTGGCGCGCGACCCGTCAACGACGATGTGCTGACCGTTATCGGATAATGAAACGGTTGCAACCGTTTGCCCTGAGAAAGCCGCATCTTGGCTGCTCAGCCCGATGTCCTTGAGGACGCGTGGGCTCAAATTGTAAAGAGAGTGGGCAAGCGGTGGGCCGCCATTCAAGGAATACGCGGCCATTCCCCCGAAATGGTCGGCTTGTTCAACAATGCAGACACTCATGCCGCGCCGCGC
This sequence comes from Primorskyibacter sp. S87, assembly GCF_049801055.1. Taxonomy (NCBI): domain Bacteria; kingdom Pseudomonadati; phylum Pseudomonadota; class Alphaproteobacteria; order Rhodobacterales; family Roseobacteraceae; genus Primorskyibacter; species Primorskyibacter sp. S87. The sequence continues at coordinate 19,818 of NZ_JBNAGF010000008.1, forward strand.
CAGAATGGTCCCGGCGACCAGACCGTTGACGCCGCCGCCAACGACAATCGCATCATAGCGGCTCATGCTGCATACCCCGTCATTCGGCCGTGCTTGGTCTCGCGGCGCAGGATCGCGCGGGCCGCATTCGCTCCTGGAGCGCCCATTACGCCGCCGCCTGGATGGGCAGAGGATCCGCAAATGTAGAGCCCCTTGACCGGCAGTTCATACTGCGACCATCCCGGAACTGGCCGGTTGAAAAAGAGCTGGTCAAAAGTCAGTTCGCCCTGAAAGATATTGCCTTCTGTCAGGCCGACCTCGTTTTCGATTTCCAAAGGCGAGCGGACTTCCATATGGACCACGCGGTCCCGAATATCAGGGCAGGCAACAGTCATCTGATCCAGCACAGACTCTGACAGGGCCTTGCGTTGCGTAGTGCTCCAGTTGTCAGCGGACCTGACCCCGTTGAGCTCCAAGTCGTAAGGGGCATATTGCACGAATACGGTCATCATATGCGCCCCGGACGGGGCCATCGTCGGGTCGATCTGGCTGGGGATGAGCATGTCGACATAGGGCTTTTTTGACCATCGACCGGCTTTCCAGTCGTCATAGGCCCTTTCGAGCTCGAACAGGCTTTCGGATACATGCAGATCGCCCCGGAGAAAGCTTGCATGCTGTGGTGCCGCAGCAAAATCCGGAAACCTGTCAAGAGCGATGTTGAGCTTTGCGGAAGATCCCCGGATCTTGAAATTCTTCACAGCCTTTGTGAAATCTTCGGGCAATTCGGATTGCTCAATGTGATGCAGAACCGTCCGTTTGATATCCATGTTGGAGGCAACGACCGGAGCGTGAAACACCTTGCCATCCTCCAGCGCCACGCCCTGTACGCGGCCGTTCGTGCTGAGAATTTTTTCGACACCCGCGCCGGTGTGGATCGTCCCACCGTGGTCCTTAAAGGATGCAGCGATGGCATTGGAAATGGCTCCCATGCCGCCGCGTGCAAAACCCCAGGCACCAATGCCGCCGTCAATGTCACCCATGTAGTGATGCAAAAGAACGTAGGCTGTTCCGGGAGAGTAGACACCAAGACCAGTGCCAATGATCCCGGAGCCGGCGAGGTGAGCCTTGATCAGATCGTTTTCGAAATGCTCGTCCAGAAAATCGCCGATGGACATCGTCCAGAACCGCAGAGTTTCGCCGAGTTCCCGGCTACCGAGGTCATGCGCCTTTTTGACCAGATAGGCCATTTCCGAAAGGTCGCGCGGGCGCAGGGATGTGGGGTCCGGGGCATCGCGTAGCAGGAATGGACGAATGAACCGGCACTGCCGCATGATGGCTTGGGAATAGTTTTGATAGGCATCGGCATCGCGGGGAGAATGCCGCGTCATTTCACGCCTGAGCGCGTTATGGTCCGAGTAGTATGCGAAGTAGTCGCCGTCGCGGGTGAAACTTGCACCGCCCTCGTACGGGATGACCTGAAGCCCGTATTTGGGCAGGTCAAGATCCCGCGCGATCTCGCGCCTGAGCAACGAACAGACATATGAGCAGTTCGAGTAAGTCCAGCCTTCGTGCAATGACCGGCTGACGGCGGCGCCTCCGATCCAATCGTTCTTTTCAACCACAAGCACACGAAGCCCCGCACGGGCCAGATAGGCGGCGGTGGTCAGCCCGTTGTGGCCGGCACCAGCCACGATCACGTCATATGTATCTTGATGTGTCAAAACCCTGTTCCTTTGCCATTGGTTTACAGAGCCTATCTCGTTCCGTAAAGTTTATTTGAGCGCTCAAATAAATTTTGAACCGTTGACGCTGGTTTTCTGCAACCTGTAGATGGCGAAGCAGGCAGGAGGGTATGAACTTGGCCGAGGCAGAACAGCGACGCCCCAGAAAAGAACGCAAAGGCAACGCCGATCGCCGTCGGCGGCAACTTCTTGATGCGGCCCGTCGTTCGATTGTGGCGCACGGGCTGGCAAGAACGACGCTTGCGACCGTGGCGAACGAAGCCGGGCTTTCGCAAGGCGTTGCGGTTTTCTATTTCAAGTCCAAGGCAGGGCTTTTGACGGAAACCCTGCGGGATCTCTACCAGCGCTACGAAGATCACTGGATGGCGGCGCTTGAAAATGCGGGCGCAGCACCGGGCGGCAGGTTGAAGGCGTTGATAAGGGCGGACTTTCATCCAGATGCCTGTGGAGCCGACGTGCTGCCTATCTGGTTCGCTTTCTGGGGCGAACTGCGATCGCAGGAACAATATCACGAGGTTGCTGAGCATTTTGAAATACGCAGGCGCGAAACCTTGCTGCGCATTTGGCAGGATCTGCTACCCGAACAGGACGCCTTGTCGGCGAGCCAGATGGCAGAGTGGATGGAAACCTTGACCGACGGCTACTGGCAACGGCTTCATCTGGCACCCGGGAGCCTTGACAGAGCGGCAGCAGAAGCGGCCGCGTGGGGGTGTCTGGTTCGTCTGGTGCCCGAATTGCTTGCCGAGACGGCATAAAGAGCGGAAGAAACCGGGCGCAATCTGATGACGAACAAGCAGACGGAATTGTCGGGCCGGTTATCCTTGGGTGGGGTCAAACGCGAAACTCGTGATCTCGCCCGTCTCGGCTTTCCCATCGTGATATCCCTTGCCGCGGCAACCATGATCGGTGTTGTGGATACCGTGATGGTTGCCCCGCTCGGAACATTGCCCCTGGCAGCGGTGTCAATCACAACCTCGGTGCTGATCATATTTTATTCGGCCCTATACGGATTCGTGTCTGTGATCGGTGTCCGCATGGCCAGGGCATTTGGCGAAGGAAGCGGCGATGCCCTGTCCGTAGCGACCTGGGCCGGGGTCGCGGTCTCAGTTGGGCTCGGCTTGTTGGGAACAGCTGCAATGCTGGCGCTGAAGCCTGCACTTGGTTGGATCGGACAGCCACCGGAGGTTGTCGACCTTATCGGCGGATATTGGACTGCAATGAGCCTTTTGCTGGTCCCTTTTACAGTCTTCTACGCCCTGAAGGCCCTCTTTGATGCAATAGACAGGCCATGGCTTGGCGTTGGGCTGGCGTTTCTGGCGGTTGGCCTGAACATTCCGGCCAACTTCGTCCTAATCCACGGCCTTGGAGACTGGCCGGGCTTTGGCCTTTTGGGCGCGGGTCTGGCGAGCCTTTTGTCCGAAGTCGTTTCTCTGATTGGTGCCGTTGCCATTCTGATTTTGATGCGGCGAAACGGGAGTGGGGTGATGCTCGCATTGCCCCGTTGGGGCGAGGTCCGAATCCAGTTGAAGGAAGGTTCGGTCATTTCGTTTGGATATGTGGCAGAGGGCGCGGCCTATTCGGTGGCTGGATTAATGATGGGGTGGTTCAGTGCCGAGGCGCTTGCCGCGCATCGGATTGTGTCTGCGGCAAGCGATGTTTTGTACATGGTGCCGATGGGCGTTTCCATTGCCGTGTCGATCCGAGTGGCTCAGACCATTGGTGGCGACGAACGGGAGAAACTGACGGAGATCGGCTTGGCGTCACTGTTGGTCATCGTCTCTTGGATGAGCCTTGTTGTGGTAATGATCCTCGTTGGCCGTGAGCCTGTATCAGCAAGCCTGTCATCGGACCCAAAGGTTGTATCTCTTGCAGTCTCCATGTTTCTGGTGATCGCTGCAATGCAGATTGCCGATGGCATTCAGGGAACCATGCTGGGGGCGTCTCGCGGTATGATGGATAACCGTGTGCCAGTTGTGATTACGCTTGTTGCTTATTGGGTGGTGGCATTGCCAATCGGGTATGCGCTGGGGTTCAATTTCGGGTTTGGGCCCAACGGCATCTGGATTGGATATGGCATTGGTCTTGCCATGGCGGCTGCGGCATTGACTTACCGGTTTTTTGGCAAGGCGCGCGTCTAAACTTTTCCGCTGTGAGAACGGAGCGGTGCCGGGCGCGCGGGTTCGCGGAAACCACCCTGCAGGTGTCAGATCAGGCTTAAGTCTCAGCTCCGCTTGTGCCAAGTTCACGATCGGAGGAGGCACTCAATGAATGCAGAACCGAACAATTCGGGCGACGGGATCAACATTTTGTTCATCATGTATGACCAGCTTCGTCACGATTATCTGAGCTGTGCCGGTCATCCACACCTGCACACGCCAAACTTTGATCGGGTCGCCGCAAAGGGAGTGCGGTTCACCAACACCTATGTGCAATCGCCTATCTGCGGCGCATCCCGGATGAGCTTTTACACCGGCCGCTATGCCTCTTCGCATGGGGCGCAGTGGAACGGGTTCCCGCTGCGGGTTGGCGAGCAGACGCTGGGGGATCACCTGCGGCGAGAAGGTATGGATTGCTGGCTGATCGGAAAGACCCACATGAAAGCCGATGCCGAGGGAATGGAGCGGCTGGGCTTGAGCCCCGACAGCGTGATCGGCGCTAGGCAGGCCGAATGCGGCTTTGATACTTGGATCCGGGATGACGGGCTCTGGGCTGAAGGGCCGGACGGGTTCTATGACGAGAAACGGTCTCCCTACAACGAGTATCTAAAGTCAAAAGGATACCCGTCGGAAAATCCGTGGTCGGATTTTGCCAATGCCGGGATCGACGCCGAAGGCGACCTAGCTTCAGGTTGGATGTTCGCGAATGCAGACAAACCTGCCAACATTCGAGAGCCGGACAGCGAAACTCCTTGGCTGACGCGCGAGACAATCGCCTTTATCGAGCAGGCCAAGGGGCCGTGGTGTGCACATGTCAGCTATATCAAGCCGCATTGGCCCTATATCGTCCCGGCTCCCTATCACGACATGTACGGACCGAACCATGTGCCGCAACCTGTTCGGCATGACGTGGAACGCGAAGAACCGCACCCAGTTTTCGGGGCCTATATGAAGAACCGGATTGCTCAGGCCTTTCAACGTGAAGACGTGCGCAAAAAAGTTATCCCGGCGTATATGGGCCTAATCAAGCAATGCGATGATCAGCTTGGTGTATTGCTGGACTTTCTCGAGCAAACCGGGCGCATGCAGAGTACAATGATTGTCCTGACTTCGGATCACGGCGACTATCTGGGAGATCACTGGCTTGGGGAAAAGGACCTTTTTCACGAGCCCAGCGTCAAAATCCCTCTGATTATTTATGATCCTAGACGCGAGGCAGATAACACGCGTGGCACCACCTGCGAGGCACTCGTCGAATCCGTGGACCTTGCCGCGACATTCGTCGAAGCCGCTGGCGGCATGGTTCCCGACCACATTATCGAAGGGCGATCCTTGCTGCCTTGGCTCAGCGGGGAGAAGCCCGAGTGGCGGAGTTTTGCGATCAGTGAGTATGACTACTCGGCGACACCGCAATGTGTTGCACTTGGGTTGGAGCCACGCGACGCACGGCTCTTCATGGTGTTCGACGGGCGTTACAAACTGATCCACGCCGAAGGTGGGTTCCGACCGATGCTATTCGATCTGGCCAAGGACCCCGAAGAGTTTCACGATCTGGCAAAAGGAACCGCACATCAGGCCGAGATCAGCCGGCTTTATGACCAGCTCGCACAATGGGGGCGGCGACTGGCGCAGCGGGTGACCCGGTCAGAGGACGACATCAGGGCAACGCGTGGCAAGTCGCTACGACGTGGTATTCTCCCGTTTCTCTACGATGGTTCCGAAGTGCCCGAAGAGTTAACGAACAAGTATCGCGGCTCGGCTCCACACGACTACTCGACTGAGTAAAAACGATAGGTCGAACTTCAGCGGGCAGATGGATTGGATCCATGATTCTAAGTCGAAAGCTGTCGGGAGCGGCACATTTTGTGAACAATCAGGGTCAGCGCGCGACATTGGTGCGTCTTTAGCGGGTCGGTTTCGCTGCTCAGCCTCTTCGTTGTGAAGCCGACGGGGCGAGCGAACAGATGTAGGAAACCCTGCCTGCAATGGGTTTTTATTGTCAATAATGCATCACGGAAACCGGGGTTTGGACCCATTGGCAACCTTGACCTGCAGTCAGGGACAATGAACTGTCAGAAAGCAGTTCGCAGCGGGGGCGGAGAAGAACAGTGGCGGTGGATAAGGCGACAATCGATGTCAAGATGGGGTCAGAACGGAGTTTTGGCTTCGTCTTTGCTGCGGTCTTTGCGATTATCGCAATTTACCCGGTGTTGCACGGCAACCCTCTGCGCGTCTGGGCGCTTGGAATTTCCGCCGTTTTCCTCGCCATCACGTTTTTGCGCCCGCAAGTGTTCGCCACACCCAATCGGCTCTGGTTCAAGTTCGGTCTATTGCTGGGGGCAATCGTGTCTCCGATTGTGATGGCAGGGGTATTTTTCCTGGTGGTTACGCCGATTGGCCTTGTCATGTCGCTGTTCCGCAAGGATCCGCTGGGCACCCACCCGGATCCCGAAGCACAATCCTATTGGGTCCAGCGGGAAACGCCGCTGCAACCCTTCCAACGTCAGTTTTAGGTAATTTCAATGTTGTCGCTTGTCTCTGAACTCTGGTCTTTCATGAAAGTCCGCAAGAAATTCTGGCTTGTGCCAATCCTTGTGGTTCTTGGTCTGTTTGGTGTCCTGATCGTCTTGGCGCAAGGCTCAGCTGTGGCTCCGTTCATTTACACGTTGTTCTAAGATGACCTTCATCCTAGGCATATCGGCCTTCTACCATGACAGCGCCGCGGCTTTGTTGCGCGATGGTGAGATCATGGCGGCAGCGCAGGAAGAGCGCTTTACCCGAAAAAAGCACGACCCCGGATTTCCCCAGCGCGCGATCGAATATGTGCTGGACGAGGCTGGGATCGACTTCGGTGATGTCGACACGGTGGTGTTTTACGACAAGCCGTTGCTCAAGTTTGAACGCCTTCTGGAAACCTACATTGGCAACGCGCCGAGAGGATTTGCATCGTTCCGTCGGGCCATTCCGGTCTGGCTTCGGGAAAAGCTCTTTCTCAAGGATTTCTTGTTCAAGGAGCTGCGCAAACTCGACAAGGGCTTTAAGGCCGATCAACTGGCCTTTTCCGAGCACCATTTCAGCCATGCTGCCAGCGCATTCTATCCGTCTCCGTTTGACGAGGCGGTAGTACTGACACTGGATGGGGTCGGCGAATGGGCCACCACCAGTGTTGCAATCGGGCGTGGTAACAAGCTGACCATCGAAAAAGAGCTGCATTTCCCGCATTCTCTGGGTCTGCTCTATTCCGCTTTCACCTATTACACCGGTTTCAAGGTCAACAGCGGTGAATACAAGTTGATGGGCCTCGCGCCGTATGGAGAGCCGATCTACCGCGACCTGATTCTCGACAAGATTGTGGACCTGAAAGAGGATGGCACGTTCCGTCTGGATCAGGATTATTTCAACTACATGACCGGTTTGACGATGACGAACCGGAAGTTTTCGGACCTGTTCGGTGAACCGGTGCGGCGTCCGGACGAGGACGACCTGACCCAGTTTCACATGGATGTAGCTGCATCGATCCAAGCAGTGACCGAAGAGTCCGTGTTGCGCATGGCGAGGTCTTTGGCAGCCGAATACAAGATCCCCAATCTCTGCCTCGCCGGTGGTGTCGCGCTCAACTGTGTTGCCAATGGAAAAATGCTGCGCGACGGCGCCTTTGAAAACATCTGGGTTCAGCCCGCATCCGGGGACGCAGGTGGCGCGCTGGGCGCGGCGCAGGCGATGTGGCACCACGAAATGGAAAAGCCGCGCAAGGCAGTCCCGAATGATGCCATGAAGGGGGCCTATCTGGGTCCAAGCTACAATGACGATGCAATCGCGGCCGAACTCACGGCCTGTGGTGCGGTACTGGAAACCGTCGACACGGATACAATGATTGCGACGACAGCCGATGCCCTTGCCGACGGGCAGGCGATCGGCTGGTTTCAGGGCCGGATGGAATTCGGTCCCCGGGCATTGGGTGGACGTTCGATTCTGGGCGATCCCCGTTCAGATGAAACCCAGCGCGTTCTGAACCTCAAGGTCAAGTATCGCGAAAGCTTCCGTCCGTTCGCGCCTTCGGTGTTGCGGGAACATGTTTCGGACTGGTTCGAGCACGATGGCGACAGCCCCTACATGCTGATGGTCGCGGATGTCGTCGACAAACGGCGGGTAGAGATGAATGAGGAGCAAAAGCAGCTCTTTGGTATCGACAAGCTCAATATCCGTCGCTCGGACGTCCCCGCGATTACCCATGTCGATTATTCGGCCCGACTGCAGACAGTGCACAAAGAAACGAACCCGCTCTATCACGCGGTGATCTCGGCTTTTCACGAACGCACCGGTTGCCCTCTGGTCGTGAATACCTCGTTCAACGTGAGAGGAGAGCCCATCGTCTGCTCTCCGACGGACGCATTTCACTGCTTCATGGGTACCGAACTGGATCTGCTGGTTGTCGGGAACACGATCATGCGAAAGGCCGACCAACCCGAAGCATTGATTTCCGACTACAAGGACAAGTACGAACTGGACTGATCGGCAGGTTCAGAACAATCGTTGTCAGGCTGCCTCGTAGTGGGTGAAAATTTCTGGCGGCCCATCCTTGCGGATCAGATAGACCGTGTAAGCCTCGCGTTCGCTTTCCGGCCCCATCCCGGGCGACCCGTAAGGCATGTCCGGCACGGCCAGCCCCACCGCGTCCGGCTGTTCCTGCAGCAGGCGTCGGATATCAGCGGGCGGCACATGCCCTTCGATCATGTAGCCGTCGATCTTGCCGGTGTGACACGAGGTCATTTTCTGGGGAATGCCATTGTCGAACTTGTAGCGGAACAGGGCCGTTCCGGTACTATTCTCCATTGTAACGTCAAAGCCGTCCTGTTTCAGGATGTCTATCCAAGCACTGCAACAACCGCAATTTGGATCCTTGAGAACGTGGATGGAGGGCTGCGACGCGGCCAGAGATTGTGTCGCTACGTTTGCCGCAATTACGCCAATTCCTGCCAAAACCGTCCGGCGGTTCATACACATCGGGTTCATTTTTCCTCCAATGGTTTTCCGGTGCTCGCCCGGTCGTTCGCGGTGAGTTTGAGCGGAGCCTCTCACAGCGCTCTCCTGTCTCACCATGATTAATGTCAAGTCTTTGCAGTATCAGCCCGCCAGCACGCGTGTCGGGTGCTGATTATCCAACCCTGAGCCACGTTTTCATCCCCGCGGTCTGATGAGACAGCATATGGCAGTGAAACAGCCAGTCACCGGGGTTGTCTGCGACGAAGACTATCTCGCGACTCTGAGAGCGATCTACCAATAGCGTATCCCGCAACGGGCCGTAGGTCCCGTCTGGGCGCAGCTCGCGAAAATGGTGCCCATGCAGATGCATAGCATGAGGAAACGCAGTTTCGTTCTTTAAGGACATCTGCACTGTTTCGCCCAGAGATACTTCGGCGAACGGGGCGTCAGGCAGTCCGGCAACCCCGTTCAGAGTCCAAACCTGACCATTCTCGACGAGCTCTCTCATACCCATCATTTGGCCTTTGTATATACCTTCACGCAGACCACCCATTGCCCCGCCTTCCATCGTCATCGGCAATTGCCTTGTGACTGCATCTACGGTGGCCTTTTCGACAGGATTGGGCGGGAGGGGCACTGGCGCCTGACGACGGGAACGGGACTGATCTCCGGTAACTGTGAACTCGGCCAGCACGTAACCCTTGTCCCCTTCCTGCTGCAGGATCATTGCCGTGTCCGGTGCCTCGGTGGTAACGTCAGCAAAAACATCGGCCCGCTGGGCCGGAGCAAGCACGATACCATTCAGTGGTTGCGGCGTTTCCAGAGGCATGCCGTCCAAGGCCATCACCCAGCCTTCCATACCCCTCAGGCGCAGCCGCAAGATCCGGTCCGTGCTAGGATTTATGAACCGAACCCGCAGACGGTCATTGCGACTGAGCGATGTCACCTTTGGGATCATTTCGATGTGGACATAGTTTCCCAGTCGCCCGGCGTGGGACAGATCGTGCATCTGATTAAAGCTGTCGTGGATTTGCGCCGTATCAGTCATGCGCCAGTCATCGACCATGACAATGAGATCATGGTCGACATCGCCTTCTTGAGGTTCATTCACAATCAGAGGGCCATACAGGCCTCGGGCGACCTGCTCAGCAGATTGGTTGTGTGAATGATACCAGAATGTCCCGGCATCCGGCATCCGGCAGTCATATTCGAACTGGCCGCCGGTCGGCACTGCGTCCTGAGTAATGCCGGGAACTCCGTCCATCGCGTTTTCGACACGCACTCCGTGCCAGTGAACGGCAGTGGGCTGCGGGAGCTCATTGACCAGCCTGCGCCGCAGACGCTGGCCTTGGGTCAGCTGAATCAACGGACCGGGAACGCCGCCATCATAGCCCCAGATTGCGGTTTCGGGGTATTCCGACGGCGCAAGCCGGGCAAAACCCTCGCGCGCGGTCAGAATGGTCATCTGGCCCGAGGTGCCGGCCATCGCCGGAACGGCGGCCAAGGCAGCGATACCGCCCAACATTTCACGACGTGTCACATTCAAGGTCAATTTTCGGACTCCTCGTCCAACAGATAGGTGGCGATGGCTCGGCGGTCCAGTTCGGTCAGGTATTGGGTGCCATGGAGGACAACCTCTCCCATGGGTCCACCAAACGCATCTCCGTCGACGGTAACACCGGTTTGCAGAGCATAGGCGATATCTTCTTTGGCCCAGTTGCGCGACCGGAGGCCTTTGGGATCGATCCGGGGTGCTTTTCCCTCTCCCGGGATCGCGGCGTTTCCCATTAGCCGGGCGTTGGCCTTACGCGCGCCGACCAGATTGCGCGGTGTATGGCAGGCCCCGCAATGCGCGGCCCCTTCCACAAGCGCCCGGCCGCGATTCCATTCGCTGCTTTTGCCTTTCACGGGTTCGGTAGCGGGAGTTCGGAGAAAGGCCGCACGCCAGAATTTGAGACCCCATCGTTGGTTGAATGGGAACCGCATCGCGTTAGACCGCGAGGCCTGAGCAACCGGTGGCACCGTTTGGAACGCGGCCCAGAGGTCAGCCACATCCTGATCAGAGAAGTTGGCGTAGAACGGGTATGGGAAGGCGGGATAATAGGGCTCTCCGTCTGGCGAGATGCCCTGCCGAACTGCCTTGGCAAAACTGCTTAGATCCCAATCGCCGATGCCGTGTTCAGGATCAGTGGTCAGGTTGGGGGCAAACAGGGTTCCGAATGGCGTCGGCAAATCGGGCCCGCCCGCCAATGGCGGCCCGCCAGCGGCGAAATCCGTGTGGCAAGCAATACAGCCACTGGCCCGGGCCAGATACGCGCCCCTTTGTGCGTCACCGGCCATCACGACGTTAGCCTCGTGCCCAATTGGCCAAGTGGCAGCGGCGACCATCACGATGCCGCCAGCCAGCGCAGTCAATCCCGCCAGCCTAAACAGGCGTGGCATATTCATTCTTTCCGAAAGCGTGTGTGGCAGGCCGAGCAGGTCTGGCTCATCAGGGTAAAAACACGGTCTGCGGGCATCTGCGCAAGTGTCTGTATGTCATTCACGGACGCAGTATCGGCGCTTGCCGTCCCCATCATCGAAGTTCCCATCATAGAACTTTGGCTTGAGGCGGGATCCTCCTTCGAGAACCCATTGGCAGACGCAGCGGCCAGTCCGTCTGCCAATTCTTCGAGGCGAAGTGCCAAATCGACAAAGGCTTGCCAATCTTCCCATATCGAAGGGAGTGCTTCGGATGGCCCGTGCACCGATCCTTCGGGAAACAGCGTCAGCAAGGGTTGACCGGCATGCTTTCCAATATCTTGTGCGGCCTTCTTGATTGTTGCGCTGTCATAGGCCGTCTGCCCTTTCATCATCGGGGCAATGACCTTCACGGCGTCTTTCATGACGTCCATGCCATCCATGCGCTCCTTAACGACGCCGGTTGCTCCGCTGTGCGCCACGGCCATCGCCGCGATGACCGACGCCGCGGTGGCGCCAGAGAAAAGTCGTGCGAACTTCATGGGTTGTTTCCTCTGTTTCGGGATCTGATAGCTAAAGTGCCAAATCAGACCAGAAAACGTGGAGGCGGTGGGTCAAGGTCAGGCATTGTGCCTGACGGTCGTAGATTTCGGCCGTCGTGGCACAATTCTCCGCGGTGCATCTCAACCGGCTCGAATTTCTGGCCACCGGGAATAATCAGGGAAATGCAGGCGATACCGCCTAGACAATGCTCGAAGGCCGCATTTGCTCTTTCGAAGACGACAACCGTGGACGCTTGCGGTTCACCAGCATGCGCGTCATGTGCACGGGCATCCTTTGGAGCAAACATCACGAACGCGGCACCGAGTATCAGCGCTGTAACAAGGAAAGTTATTCGTCGCGACAAAGCCATGCGTGATTGTGTGCGCTCGTTGATCAGAGAGTTCGATTTGTCCGTCAGCATAGCGTTAAGAGCTATCGAAGTCAGGTCACGATATGGCGAAACCTGACGTGTCCGCAAGCAAGCGTTGGCGGGGCAAAGGACGCGAACATTTTCTTCGGCAGACGCATTCAGTCGGCAATTCGGATGACGATCCAGCCCGTCTGCGTTAGATCAATAACTTGGTTTCACTCCAATTGGTTGACCCCTGTGTATGCGGAAGACGTATTCTGGGGTTGAAGCGCCAGAATCGGAAAGCCCGTCATTGCGGGAACTCAAAATGAGACTGACAGTGACCCTGCCCCAATTGGGCGCAGGATTACTTTGGGTATTAGATTTCGTTTTTTTAGATCACGCCATCTTTGATGATCAGGTCGAAATGTTCTTACGGATTTCCAATAAGTTCGATGTCTTCTAGGGGATATCCGTCCACAAGTAAGATGTCCGCATAAGCCCCTTCTTGAATGACGCCGAGCGGACCTTCTTGGTATGGGCGACGTGGGCCACTGAGCTCTAGCAGGCGCGCGTTTTCCGAGGTCGCGATCTTGAACGCCTGATAGGGCGACATCCAGGTACCCATTCTCACGAGATAGAGACTCTGTTGCCACGCCTTGGAAGGATCCATGAGCTGGTCAGTTCCGAAGGCAAGGTTCACGCCGAGTTCGACTGCCAGGGGATAGAGCGAATTGACCGCGACCATCACCTGTTTCCATTTTGCGGCGCTTACCGGGCTGGCCCAGACCATATCGTCTTCGAACATCGCCTGGGGACGGAGCCAAGCGCCTTTTTCTTTCACCAGTTCCAGTGTTTCCGCGATGCAAAGAAACCGTTCTCGATGGACGAGCGTACCCCACGGTCGGTCATGATATGCGCGAGGACGTAAGTGTTGAAGTTTGCGGCCTCTTCGACCACGGCTCGAATTTCGTCGACCGAGTATTCGCTGACGTCCAGCGGATCGAATTGGGATGATACGCCCCCTCCGGTGGTGATTTTAATCTGCGAGGCCCCAAACTTGAGGATTTCACGCGTTCTCCTGCGGATTTCGGGCGCGCCGTCCGACACCATCGCCATCATATTTCGCTCCCAGTAACTCAGTTCCGAGCCCGGGTTGCGAGGGTTTTCAAGAATTTGGCGAGGAGTGGGCTTCGTAGACACCCGGATATACAGATTGAAGCTGGCCCCAAAAACACTGGTCCGAACAGCGCAGAATAGCGCGAGTGCTCACTTTTCAGTGCCCGTTACCGGTGCCGAGTGTTGGTCGGTGAACGGGATGGCTCTGAAGCCCATTGCGATCTTTAAAAATAGGAACACCAATGAAACAGAGGTTTTGGCCGAGCACCGGGACCCGATCTGTGGTCGTTTCCCTTTGCCGCTGTTCCTTGCCAAGTTTCGCCAGCTGACCGGGCGAGAGTTTACAACCGGGAACTCTCCGACTCTCTGCTGTGAACTGTCTCCACTGACACATCAGGCGCTGGTTCGCCGTCTGGAAGAGGTCATCCTGTTCGCGCCGAACTGGGACAAAAATCGAATGCAGGGCGCTATTGCAGATGCGCTTGCTCAAGCCGTCGCGGTAACATCGGACTTCGAGAGGGAATGTGAATCGATCTCTCTACTCAAAATGCGAAGGTTGGTCACCGAAGCACGCGAAATCGCGTCAGCGCACCCAACAGGCGCAGTTTCGATGTCCATGCTGTGCCGCGAAACCGGCGTTACAGCGCCGACATTGATCAAGGCGTTCAGAAGCATAACGGGCAAAAACTCGTCAAAGTACTTTGCGCTCCAGCGCCTCTCGCGAGTTCATGAAATGCTGTCCAAAGGTGGACACGCCCGCAGTGCTGAAAAAGCCTCATCGCTTGCGAATGGTTTCAATGACCTCGGTCGCTTCGGATCCTTGTTTCGGAGCGTCTATGGCGTGTTGCCCTCCGAGTTTCCACGGGGTGACAGCGAATCCAACGAGGCAATGCGGTAACAGCCCTTTCGATTTGCTCTCAAATGGCCGAGCCCCCTAAACGTGTCCGAAGTCTTTCCGCGCTCCAGACCAGTGACTTGCGTTCGCGTCAGCAGGTTTTGGCGGCTTTTATCTTCGTCATAGATCGCTAGTTTCTGGTCCATACATCGACATACCGGAGGTGACCTCGATGATTGCACTGTATTTGAATGTTTTTCGCCTTTTGAAGGCGATAGCGCGATCTTGGGAAAACCACATGTTTCGAGGCGCGCTATTTCTCGCAATTCTGCTCTTGTTGTCTGGCACACTCTTTTATCGAAGCGTCGAAGGTTGGTCCTGGGTGGATGCTTTGTATTTCAGCGCAACCACGATCTCGACAGTTGGATTGGGAGACCTGTCTCCGTCAACGGGCATCGGCAAGATCTTCACGGTTCTTTATATCTTTGTGGGTGTCGGCGTCTTCGTGGCGCTGTTTGCGCAGTTTACCAAGGCCCTTCTCAGGGACTACGGCGAAGAAGAGCAGTAAGATGGAAGGTGACGTTCGCCAGTACTTTTCTTGACCAATGAACGGAAAGGGAGCGCATCCGCCTTGGACACAGACCGGACTACTACCGCAGCCTATTCGGATTTCGGTTCTGTGTGGCTTATCCAACCTTTGCAGCAGGGCAGAGAGCACGACGCAATTGAATGACTGCACTGCGGGCGAAGCCGGTACCGCAACGAATTGATTGATGCCAGCTTGCTGCTGCTGATGGGTCAGATGCCCAACTGGCCCGGTGGCCCTCTGTCGGACTTTCAGTACACCTTGGGGCTGACCTTTTCGCTCAATCCACCAAGTTGCGGGTCAGGACAACACCTCGCCCGAAGCTTGGCGTGGTCCTTTGTGGTATCACTCGGGCCAGTGCGGGTTCAGCAAGCCGTATCATCGGGTTTAGGTGGTCAGCTGTTGGCATGCGGTTGAGCCAAAACCAATGCGCATGCCCGCTCACCTCAATCCCGTGCTTTGCCACGGCAACGTTGAGTTCCGCCGCGCGTATCATTCCGGCTCGACAGCCTCGAATGTTGAGCGGGACCGGCGCGTCGTGGTGTAAGCCATCGACCTCGATGATCGGGGCAAAGCTGAGTTTCACAACCGCATGACGGAGATTTCGGCGCTGCATCAGATCGGTAATTGAGGTTCGCAACGGGAAATATCCATCCAGGATGTCATCGAACGCGGGCATTTAAAACAGGCCGAAATATTCCTGATGCTCCCATTCGGAGAGGTTCATCAGGTAGCGCTCCCACTCTGCGCGTTTCAATTTGGTGAGATAGCTCTGCACGTCAGCACCAAGACAGGCTTCCACAAATGGTGAGGTTTCGAACAGTGTGATTGCATCTCCAAGATTGGTTGGCAGTTTTTGGGCGTCCGCAGCGGTATAGGGCGTCTCGCTCGGGGGCGGCGCACTTTGGCCAGCGGCGAGGCCGGCCCGGCCCGAATGTATCTGTCCTGCAAATGCAAAATAGGGGTTGGCGGAAGAGTCAGCCACGCGGTTTTCGATGCGTGCAGCGGGATCGCCGGGCATCATCAGTCCTCGCAACATAGCGCCCCGATTGTCGTTGCCCCAGAGGATGCGATTTGGTGCCAGCTGAAACGGGGAGAAGCGTTTGTAGCTGTTCACGGTTGGGTTGGTCAGCAAGCAGAGTTCTGTTGCGTGATCCAGAAGACCCGCAATCCAACCGCTGGCCTCAGGTGTCAGCGCATCAGTCGCTGCCGGGGTAAAGGCGTTTTCTCCGCTACCGAGATGCAACAAGGATTGGTGCATGTGCCAGCCATTCGCAGCAGCATTGGGGAGGCGAGGTTTGGCCATAAAGCTCGCATGCAGGCCTCGAGACTGGCACACTTCTTTCACCATTGTTCGGAACAAGACAAAGCGTGCCGCCTGAGTCTTTGGATCGCCCGGAGCAAAGGTGAATTCAAACTGGCTGGGACCCATCTCGATCTCGACGGTCCGGGGTTCGAAGCCCATCCCCTCGGCCATGCGGCGCAGATGATCGAGCAGCGCTTCGGCTTCGCCATAGCGAGTCTCGGTCAGGAATTGGTGGCCCTGCGTCAGGTTCTCAGTCTGAGGCGGGGAGGGCGGTATTGTGGCCTGACTGTGCTCCAACGCAGGGTCAGTTCGGCGAAACACCTGAAATTCGACCTCAAGTCCAAAGATCGCTTCATATCCTGCCTCTGCAAGGGCCTCGACCGCGCGGTCCAGCACCGCACTTGCGGAAAAAGCGACCGGCGCGCAGTTACGGTCCAGTACGTCGCAGAGCATGATCGCCGAATGTGGAGCCCAGGGCAGAGGAAAAAAGAGCCCGGGATCAGGGCGGAGCACAACATCGCTGGCACCTGAAAGCGGTAGATCGCAGATCTCGGTGCCTTCCTGCCAGATGGGAAATACTGTGCGGTGCGAAGTGTCCTTCAGTAGCAGCGTAGACGGCACGCCAATGCCTTTGTCAAAGACGCTATCCAGCATTTCGGCGACGATCGTCTTGCCCCGCAGAATTCCATGCTGGTCGACAAAGCAGAGGCGAATTGTTTCAAGCGCACTTGATTTGGCAAGAACGGTTTCTCTGTCTCTACTCTGCATTCAGATCGACGCGTCCCACGGACAGGCAGCCCGACGCGCCAGATCGGTAGAGTGGCTGGCGGCTTGCCAATCCTGCGTCTCGGCAATGGCGTCGTTTGACAACGGGCCCACAAGGGCGCTCAGATCGGCCTGCATTGGCAACGCGTCAGGGCGACCAGCTTCGAGATCCGCAATTGCTTTGCGTAGCATCCGACGATAGCGGATGATGGCAACATCGCTGCGGCCCAGATGCTCCTGCGTGCGATCCTGGATCGCGCCCATCCCCTCGACGGCCCATTGGTCATGCACGTTTATGTCCATACCCATTCCTGTGTAAGTCAACTTGGCCTGTTCTTCGGGGTCAAAGTGATAGTCGTTCTCGCGATTCTTAAGCGGTGCGTAATCGGGCAGTCGATGTTCCTGAAGCCGCTGTGCCCGCATAAGATCTTTGTCCACCGGATCGCCAAAACTGGTGAATATTGTGTACCAATAGCAGTTTTCATCATCGACCGGCACATGCCATTGGGTGATCGTCATTTCGCGTGACATGGGGATGCAGATCGCTTCGGGGAAGATCTGGTTAGTCACCCGAACATGGGTCAGCGCATTCGCCATGTGACGAAGGGCGGTAATTTTCAGGCCATAGCCTGTCTCTTCAACTTCGATGACCGGGCGCGGATACTCGCGCAGAACCTGCGTCATCGGCATATTGGTGTGAGCAGCTTTGTCGCGGAACTGTTTGCCATAGCTGTTTTCCGGATCCTCATCCTCAAGGAAGCGGTGAAGAAAGGAGGCATGGGCCGGGTCAATCCCGATCTCGAGGGCCTGCAACCAATTGCAATTCCAAAGCCCTTTGAAAGCAAAGACATGGCTGTCCGGCGCGCGAAAACAATCAAAGCCGGGTAGGTCTGGCGCGTCACCGGGACCCATGTAAGCAAAGATGATCCCGCCGATCTCACGAACTGGATATGTAGGTCCGTTGGGATCAAGCTGGATCTCGCTTGCAGGGGGGAAGTGGGCGGCTGGTGCATCTTCCGGGCAATGGCGTGTTGCCAAACACAACGTTCCCTCGGCTTCGGTCAGAGCCAGGCGCTCGCCTAACAGGTTCACCGCCACCGGCAAGTTGTCAGTGATCTCATCACACAGCGCTGCAGGCTGCCAATAGTGCCGCAGCACTTCGCCCGCCTGAGTGTCAGGGCCGATGCGCGTGATCATATCATTGAGCTCTTGGCTGATCATCCGGCGGCCTCCTCCTTGGCAATCCAAGCGTAGATCGTCCCGTGTTCCTCTTTCACAGGAACCATCGGGACTTTGATCTGGGTGTACATGCGCGAACCTTCGGGTTCTGCAGGTTGCTCGACGCATTGCCCTGTCCGGTCAAAATGCCAGCCATGGAAAGGGCAACGCAGGCCATTATCCTCCAACCTTCCATAGCAAAGGTCCGCACCGCGATGAGGGCAATGACGGCCAATCAGGCCAAGACACCCCTCTTCGTCCCGAAAAAGCACATAGGGCCGCCCATAGAGTTCGACAGGGATCAAAGGGCGCGGCAAATCCAGTTGCACGCTTTGCGCCACGACCACCCAATCGCCTTTCCCACGCGGCATCTCGTCTAGCTCCAGTTCGGGTTGCGCAACAATCGCACACACTTGACCCATCCGGATGTTAGCCTGCCCATGAGAGGTGTCTAGCCCCCGTGTTTCGGCTACTGGTGGAGGCAGCCCGAGGGGCGGTGCGACCGGATATGCGCAGTGAGCCGCATATCTATCCCGCTATGGACCATAGTTTTCACAACGGCACTATTCCACGCTACTGAAGAAAGGCGGCCCGCGTTTCTTAGGAGCGCATAGTGGCCATGATCCGGAAACTCATTGCCGCTTGAGTTCGATAATAAATTCCGCGTGTGGTGTGGTTGGATAAAGCCTGTTTCGTATTAGGATAGTAACCAACGAAATTTGCGAACCCAATTTGGGAAAACCGTTATGCCGATACTGCTGCAAACTCGACGAGCTTTCGTTACAGCCACCGGTGCCGCAATTCTCGTCGGCTCCGCGGGCCTGCCAGCGCCGGCGCTTGCGCAATCTCTGGCGCCCACACCGACGATGCGCGGTGGAGCCAACAATTACCGCCCTGGCGCGCCGATCGTGGAGAGAATTGGAAACGGAGGCTTTTTTACTACCGGCACGGTACGTCGCGCCGGTGACGGTGCACCCTTGGGCGGACGGCGTATTCAAGTCTGGGCGCACACAACAGAAGGACACGAACGGGAAGAAAGGTCGCATGGCGCAACCCTTACTGACGAGAAGGGTACGTTTCGTATCGAGATGCCGCAGATCGTCCCCGCATTCGGTCAGGCGCATGGACATCTCGCCTATGATGCTGACTACGACGATGGGGGCTTTGAGACCGTGTTCCTGCGGCCAGTGATGGCGCGGGCATCAGACACGAGCCTTCATGTCGAATTCGTTCTACTCCCGGTCTGATGACAGCGCGTGCTGCGCTCTTTTGGACGGCTTTGGCGCTGGCCATCTTCATCCCATTGATAGTCGCCGCGCAGAGCCCGCTTCTGCAATGGCGGTCTCCAATCTACATCGCGGCAGGGTTTTCGGGGATATTTGGGTTGGCACTTTTGCTTGTCCAACCTCTCTTGATACTCGGCGCGGTTCCAGGTGTTCCGGCGCGGCGCGTCCATATCTGGACGGGCACGGGGCTAATTCTCGCAGTGATCATACATGTCGCTGGTCTTTGGATTACGAGCCCGCCGGATGTTGTGGATGTTCTTCTATTCCGTTCGCCAACACCATTTTCGGTCTGGGGGGCAATTGCGATGTGGGGCGTTTTCGCTGCCGGCCTACTTGTTGTTTTCAGAAAACGAATTGGCCTGCGGTTTTGGCGTTTGGGGCATAGCCTTGCAGCTATTACCGTCGTCACGGGAACCGTTGTTCACGCCTGGTTAATCGACGGGACGATGGGAGACTTTACAAAAGCGGCACTCTGTCTGCTCGTCGTTTCGGCAGGAGCATGGGCAATTCGACGACGCCGTGTATGGACAGTGCTTCGCCAGATGAGAAACGCATAAGTCTGCGAGACCGATCCCTATGTGAACGACTAAGAAAAGTATACTCGGGTAAGTGGGACTGCTTCGGGAATGCTTGGAACTTGTGCTGACTTTGATGCACGCCCACCTAACATCCGCTTTCAGTCAACACGGTCGACATCCCCTGCATTTGGAAACACTGTTACGGTAGCCATGAGGCGGCGAACCCGTCGCGGGTTGTGTCGGTGAGACCGGATACTGATTTCGGGTCACCCCATAATCGTAACCGTTCTAGCGAGGAAAGCTGAATATGACCCGGCAGACAGTACCGATAATCGCGGCAAAACACCCTGCCAAAACAGACCTTGAGGTTGGGAAGGATTATTATTGGTGTCGGTGTGGCAAGTCTCAATCACAGCCGTTTTGTGACGGGTCGCATGCCGGGTCCGGGATCACGCCGCTGAAGTTTGCGGCTGAAAAGGATGGCCCGGCAGCCTTGTGCCAATGCAAGTCATCTGCCAATGCGCCCTATTGTGACGGTGCCCATGCGACACTCGGAAATCTTGAGCCCGGGGATGCCGCCCCAGAGCCCAAGAGAGAGGTACCTGCTGCTGTTGCGACGCCTGAGGAACCGACGGTGGCACGGATCCATGAATTGGCCCGCGATGGGCTCTCGAAACTGGGCCATCATGGCGAAATGGGTGCAATGGGTGTCCCGCGCAAAGATCTGCCGCATTGGGACGACATCCAGGTTCTGCCGGCGCAGATGGCGCGTAAACCCTTGTTGGATGATGCGGTGGTGGAAACTTCGATGACCATTGGGCCACGGGCGGCAAAGCCACTGACCTTGGATATCCCGCTCTTTGTTTCGGACATGAGCTATGGCGCCCTGTCCGAAGAAGCCAAAACCGCACTGGCACGTGGGGCAGAGCTTGCTGGAACTGGCATCTGTTCGGGCGAAGGCGGTATGCTCCCAGAAGAGCAGGCCGAGAACACGCGCTATTTCTACGAATTGGCATCGGCCCGTTTCGGTTGGAACATTGATCTGGTCGAACGCGTACAGGCGTTTCATTTCAAAGGCGGCCAAGGGGCAAAGACTGGCACGGGCGGGCATCTGCCTGGTGACAAGGTGCAGGACAAAATCGCCGAGGTGCGAGGTCTGGAACCCGGTCAGGCGGCGATATCACCATCGACATTTCCGGACCTGCACAAACCTGCCGATTTCAAACGCATCGCCGATCAGGTGCGCGAACGATCCGGCGGCATTCCTATCGGCTTCAAGCTTTCGGCCAACCACATCGAAGACGATATCGACTTTGCGCTGGAAGCCAGTGCCGATTACATCATCCTTGATGGGCGCGGTGGTGGGACCGGTGCGGCGCCACTGCTTTTTCGTGACCATATCTCGGTTCCGACCATTCCGGCGTTGGCCCGCGCACGACATCATCTGGACGCCAAAACGGGCCGCGATGTGACGCTTGTCATCACCGGTGGCCTGCGCGTGGCCGAGGATTTCGCAAAAGCAATGGCACTTGGTGCGGATGCGATTGCCGTCAGCAACTCGGCTATGCAGGCCGTGGGGTGCATCGCCGCGCGCATGTGCAATTCGAACAACTGTCCTGTGGGTGTAGCGACGCAGAAACCCGAACTGCGCAAACGTCTTGATGTTCAAGTCTCGGCAGAACGTCTGGCGCGGTACTTCGAGGCAAGTGTCGAATTGATGCAGGTGTTGGCGCGCGCCTGTGGTCACGCATCGCTGACTGGTTTCACTTCAAACGACATCACCACCTGGAAACGTGAAATGGCCGACCTGAGCGGTATTCGTTTCGCAGGCCTGCGGAAATAGCAAATTGGCTGTGCGCAGATGGACCTAACATAGGCGCTCAGCCCGCCTCATATCCCTGCGGAAAGGAGCCAAATCATGCTCGATACAAACGATTTCCGCACAGAAGGTATGCCAGGCGAGATGCAATTCCTGCTTGAACGTTATCCTCGCGACAGCTGGGAGGCCCATCCCGGGTTCAAGGAAAAGACACGCCATTGGCTGGGCGCGCACGTGATGTTTCGCCAGTTGGCCGACCGCGTTCGCCAAGACACCGAGGCCTATCTTGATGGCAACAGCGACGCCTCTGGCTATGCTCGCCGTCTGTCGTATTTTGGCGGTTTGCTGGTGGGAAACCTGCACGGCCACCATGGCTGGGAAGATCACAATTTCTTCCCAGAACTGTCTGCGGCCGATCCCCGGTTCGATGCCGGGCTTGAGATACTCGAGAAAGATCACGCCGACCTTGACTTGATATTGGAGGGTTTCACACGCAAGGCAAACCGGGCGATCAAACTTGTCCAGCTTGATGAGGCCCAGGCGCGTGACGAAGCAGGCCAGCTTCATGGCGCGGCCCAGGCGATCGAGGCCTTTTTGCAGCGTCATCTGACTGACGAAGAGGAGCTGGCTGTTCCGATTATTCTGCATCACCGATTGAGAGGATGATCAAACCATGAGTGACAAAACTGATGACAACCCGTTTCAGGACGGTCTGACCAACCCCGCCACACGGGAGTATCACCAAGGGTCAGAAGAAGGGCCAATTCCTGAACAGAGCTAAAGAGAAAACGCAGACTCCAAGGGGAGCATGTCACGACTTGGTGGACCTGCTCCCCCGAGAGGCTTGATCATGTATTGCCGACACTCGCGCGCCTCAGTAGGAAACGTTGGATTTTGCCGCTCGGTGTCTTTGGCAGTTCACTCACAAATTCGATAAGACGAGGATAGGCGTGTGCTGAGAGGCGCCGTTTGACGTAATCCTTCAGTTCTTCAGCCAGCTCGTCATTGCCGTCTGCGCCTTCCGCCAGAACGACAACCGCTTTGACGATTTCGGTCCGTTCTTTGTCCGGCACACCGACGACGGCCGTTTCGGTGACAGCGGGATGCTCGATTAAGGCGCTCTCAACGTCAAACGGTCCGATGCGATAACCCGAAGAAGTGATAACATCGTCATTTCGCCCGACGAAGGTGATACACCCGTGTTCATCCCGCTCTACGGTGTCCCCGGTAAGATAGTACCCGTTCTCGATCGATTTGTTGCCCTTGTTTAGATAGCCACTAAAAAACAAGAGGGGTGAACCCGCGATGTTCACGGCCAGTTGGCCGGGCTCGTTTGGATCGGCTATACTGCCATCCTCGGCCAGAACCTCAACCCGATATCCCGGCATCGCATAGCCAGCGGATCCCGGACGCACCGGATGTTCGAGCCCATGATGGTTATTCACCAACATGCCCGTTTCTGTCTGCCCATAGTGATCTCTGATCGGCGCATCCAGCTCGGTTTCGAACCAACGGATGACTTCAGGATTCAGCGGTTCGCCTGCGCTGCTGATACAGCGGATTTGATCGCGCAGCTGTGACGCGCGCTCGTTTCCAGAGGCGATGATCAGTCGAAACGCAGTGGGTGCGCCGGCAAAGTTGGTTACGCCCAATCTGGAAATCACATCGTATGTGCTGTCCACCATGAATGGCCCTTCGACCAGAGTGGTTGAATGACCCAATAGCAGCGGTCCGATAACTGCATAGTAGAGCCCATAGGCCCAGCCGGGATCGGCAATGTTCCAAAAAACATCCTCAGGCCGCAAATCGATCCCATCGACCATGTAAGCTCGTAAGGCCGGCAGAGCTTTTAGCGGAACTGGTACGCCCTTCGCGGGCCCTGTCGTTCCAGAGGTTGCCATCATGAACATCAGATCATCGCCGCTTCGCAATACCGGAACAAACTCCGTAGACTGCGAGGCCAATGCCCGCCGGAAATCAATGTCTCCGGTGTTAAGCTCGTTTGGGGTGTCCACGATCATTGCGACCGGCGGACAATCTTTGACACCGTCGAGCTTTTTGCGGTTTGCGGCATCGGTTACGACCAGCTTTGCACCGCTCATGGTCAAGCGGTCCTGAATAGCCTTGGGCCCAAAGGCTGTAAACAAGGGCTGGTAGGCCGCACCTGCCCTCAGGGCACCCAGAACGACTGCCACCAGATCCGGAGTGCGCGGCAATAAGCCCGCCACGATGTCGCCTGGTCGTATGCTTTGCTCCTTCAGAAAGTTGGCGAAACGGGCGGCTTCGTCACGCAGCTCCAAAAAGCTGCGGGTCTCATGATGCCCGTCCAAAGATATCCAGTCCAAAGCCCGGGGATTGTCCTGTAAATGGGCATCACAGCATTCCACACATGCATTGATCCCATCGCTGAAACTGCCGGAGAAAGAAGACCTTGCGGAATCCAGATCAAAGGTCTCCAACGCTGTGGAATACTCCCTGCAAGTTCCTGTGTCGGAATTCGGTGCCATAAAACCCACTTCTGCAAACGCAACCCTTAGATATCTTGCACCAGAACGGGTCGAGATTCCACGCCTGAGAACGTACGAGCACCTGCGCGTTATGAGGTTCTGTCTCCTCACGTAACGGGGCGCTTATCCGACACATAGCGGTGCGCATGGTGAATTGATCGGATCCATGGAAATGCTGCCCAAACCCGCCAGCGAATGGTTTCCGATCCTGATGACAGGCGGTGCACTGCAAAGTCCGGACCGGGTTGCCGCCTATCGGGATGGCTGGATGACCAATCCTCGGATGTTGCTGCTCAGGCTCAAACCGCCCGCGATAACCGCGCCGGTTCAACCAAGACAGGCACTGGTCTCAAGTCCGAAATGCAGTGGTTCTATGCTGATCTGTTGGATGACGATCATGCTCAGCCCCAACCCATTCATTGGGCTTTTGATCTGGCCTGCCCTTCCTGATGTCCTACCTTCGTGATCTACGCGATAGCGGGATCAATCATGTCGCCCTGAACCTGCGTTTCAGTCAAAGAAACATCGACGGCACGATGTAGCGCCTCGGCCAAGAACTGCTTCCAGAATTTCCTGTGCAAGGAACTCCGCAATGACCAAAACAATTTTTATCACCGGATCAACTGACGGAATTGGCCTGTTGACCGCAAAAACCCTTGTAGCCCAAGGTCACAAGGTCATTCTGCATGGGAGGAGCGCCGGCAAATTGGAAGCCGCTGCTAAGGAGGTTGGTGGCAAGGTAGCGAGCTATGAGGCGGACCTGTCCTCATTGGAGGCGACATCTGCGTTGGCAGAAATGGTCAACGACGACCACGGCCGAATCGATGTTCTGATCAACAATGCGGGTGTCTACAAAACATCCAATCCGATCCTGCCAAATGGTCAAGACGTACGCTTTGTCGTGAACACATTGGCTCCTCACGTTTTAACCGCGGCTTTGCTCCCACGTTTGCCAAGTGAGGGACGCGTCATCAATCTGTCCTCCGCGGCGCAGGCCCCAGTCGATTTGGCAGCGCTTTCCGGTGAGAAGCAGTTGGACGATATGGGAGCATACGCACAAAGCAAACGCGCGATTACGCTTTGGTCTGCGGCAATGGCAGCAAATCATCCGACCGGTCCCGTCTTCATCGCGGTCAATCCCGGCTCGCTGTTGGCCTCGAAAATGGTCAAAGAAGGCTTTGGGGTCGCCGGCAATGATCTTCAAATCGGAGCCGACATCCTGTGTCGCCTTGCCCTGGATGGCGACTTCGCGAAGGCCTCAGGCCGTTATTGGGACAATGACGCCGGAGGCTTTGGCAACGTGGATCTATCGCAGGCTAATGCCGTTATGCGTGTTGTCAGTGAACTAACACTGTGAATGTCATCCGCCGTCGAAGGCAGTTAGAAATTGTTGATGAATAGGCGACAGCTTTTGTCTTCTAAGCGGTCATTCGCTGGGTTTGGTCGTGCGTCCGCTTTTGGGCAGACGTTGTCGTTTTTGTCAGAACGCATCAGACACGTGTTCCCGTGAAAAAAGATGAAAACTCTAGTGTGGTTTCTGCGCCAATGCGTGATCGCAGAGTTCGTTGAATGCCGATGTGATCTCATACTCTTTCAATGCGGCGGGCAAACTGGCGGCAGCCCTCTCGTGCTGGCCGGGGAGCATGATGTCCATTGCGGGGCTGGTGAAAAAAATATTGACGACCGAACATCAGTTCACGCAGCATTCCGGGTATCGGAGTGAATTAAGGCGGCCGCATGCTGGCTCAGGGCTTAAGGATAGACTTAGGGCGTCGGGCGACCGGATGTGATCTCGTCGTGTGACGTGAAACCGATTGTTTGCCGTTTCGGCACTTTCTTATCCGGGCGTCCGGACATGCGCTGGCTTTCCTCATTCCGGTTGATTTTCCATGCACAACAAGAACGGCCTTCGCCTTGCCGTCGATATCGGGGGGACTTTTTCTGATACGGTCCTCGTCGATGGTCCGGGGCAAATCCTCGCCACCGCCAAGATACCGACAACCCCTAGCAACCCAACCCTCGGAGCGCTTGATGGGGCAAAACGGGTGCAGGCCGAGGCCGGGGCCGACTGGTCGAGCATCGATGGCTTCATTCACGGAACGACGCTGGCGACCAATGCTCTGATCGAGCGGCGTGGCGCCGTCGTGGCCACTGTGACGACCGAAGGTTTTCGCGACATCCTCGAAATCGCATATGAGCGGCGTTACAGTCAGTATGACATCAATCTGGTCAAACCAGACCTTTTCGTACCGCGCTCGCGTGCCTTCACCATCGGCGGGCGCATGGATGCGCAAGGGCGGGAACTGCAACCGCTTGTCGAGGGGGGAGTTGCCGGGCTGGCTGAAGATCTTGCTGCCAGCGGCACCGAAGCCGTGGCGATCTGCCTGATGCACGCCTATGCCAATCCGACGCACGAGCTAAGGTTACGTGACCTTCTGCGCGACGCGCTTCCTGATCTGGTAATCTCGCTTTCACATGAAGTCAGCCCCGAGGCTCGTGAGTTTGATCGGCTTTCGACCACAATCGCCAATGCCTATATCCAACCGCTAATGGCCACCTACCTGGCGGATTTCCAGGCCCGGTTTCAAAGGGAGGGTTTGACATGCCCGATCTTGATGATGACTGCGGGTGGCGGCATGACCACAATTGAAACCGCCGCTCGCCTACCGATCCGGTTGGTTGAATCGGGACCGGCTGGTGGCGCCATCCTGGCCGCGCGCATCGCCGCCGAAACTGATGAGCGCGAGGTGCTGAGTTTAGACATGGGCGGCACCACAGCCAAGCTCTGCCTGATCGACGGGTTTCGACCGCAAAAAGCCCGCAAGTTCGAAATTGCCCGAGCTGCGCGGTTCATCAAGGGTTCGGGCATGCCGGTGCGTATTCCGGTAATCGAGATGATTGAAATCGGTGCTGGCGGTGGGTCCCTTGCGAATGTCGACCGGCTGGGTCGTTTGCAGGTCGGGCCGGAAAGCGCGGGTTCCGACCCCGGTCCGGCGGCCTTCGCGAAGGGGGGCACCGAGCCCACCGTAACTGACGCCGACGTCATGCAGGGGTTGATTGAACCCGGGCGCTTTGCCGAGGGGCGTCTAGCGATCGACATGGAAGCTGCGCAAGTGGCGCTTGAGCGCAGCGTCGGGCAGGCGTTGGGGCTTGATGCCGCCCGGGCAGCGCAAGGGGTCAGCGAGATCGTTGACGAGAACATGGCAAGCGCGGGCCGAATGCATGCCGTGGAATCGGGTAAGGATCTGGGCGCACGGATGATGATCGCTTTTGGCGGCAACGGCCCCCTTCATGCGACCCGGGTTGCGCGTCGGTCGCAGGTTGACCGCATCCTGATCCCACGCGATCCCGGGGTGGGTTCGGCGGTAGGTTTCCTTTTTGCGCCGGTCTCGTTTGAGATTATCCGCTCGTGCTATGCCACGCTCGAGGGGCTTGATCTCGTGGGCCTCAACAACTTTTTCGACGATATGATCGCCGAGGCCCGATCGGTGGTTCGAGCAGGTGCACCTCAGGGCGTGCTCATGCAGCGGCGGCAGGCTTTCATGCGCTATCACGGACAGGGCCACGAGATCGAAATCCCGCTTCCGAACCGAGAGCTGGAGGAGGAGGACATTCCCGCTCTGCGCCGCGCCTTTGAGGATGCTTACAGCCGCCAGTTCAGTCGAGCGGTTCCGGGCATGACCATCGAGATCCTGAATTGGGTGCTCGAGGTGTCGTCCGAGCCGCGCGCTTTGAAACACCCGCCCGAGGGAGCCGCGAACCAGCGGGCCATGCCCCTCGGGTTCAGGTCCATTCTGTGTGATGTCAGTGGTGAGTGGCGTGAAGCGGAAATCCATGACCGCTCCCAGCTGAAATCCGGTGACTTCCTTTCGGGACCCGCCCTGATCATCGAACCGCAGACCACGACATTCGTTAGTGCCGACTTTTCAGCCTGTGTGGATGGCGGCGGAAATATCAGGCTCACTCGCAATAGGGAGGAAGTGCAATGAATGCAACAGACACAAAGTTGCAAGTCATGTGGAACAGACTTCTCGCCGTGGTCGAGGAACAGGGCCAGGCCCTGATCCGCTCTGCCTTTTCCCCTATCGTGCGGGAATGTGGGGATATTTCGGCGGGCATATTCGACCTTCACGGCCGGATGCTCTCGCAGGCCGTGACCGGCACGCCGGGGCATATCAACACCATGGCCGAGGCCGTGAAAACCCTGCGCGGGCGCTTTCAGCTTCAGGACATGAAGCCTGGCGACGTCTACATGACCAACGATCCCTGGATCGCCTCAGGACATCTGAATGATTTCCTGCTGATGATGCCAGTGTTCGTTAACGGCAAAGTGGTCGGCTTCACCGCGTGCACGTCTCATCTGGTGGATCTGGGGGGGCTGGGTATGGGCCCCGAGGGCGCGGATATATATGACGAGGGCCTGCTGATCCCACCTTGCAAATTGGTGGATGCCGGTAGGCTGAACACGCTACTGATAGAGATCGTCAAGGCCAATTCGCGCGAACCCATCGCCAACGAAGGCGATATCTATGCACTGATCGCCTGTTGTGAAACCGGAGCAAAGCGGCTGGCGGGTATGATGGAGGAGTTCGGCATCGATAATCTGGACGATCTGGCCGAGTACATCATCAACACCTCCCATCGCGGCACTGTCGAGGCCATCGCGGAGCTGCCCAATGGCATCTGGCGCAACGTTCTGAAGGTGGACGGCTATGAGAAGGAGATCGACCTGCACGCCGCCCTGATTATTGCGGATGACCACATCACTCTGGATTTCGATGGCACGTCGGGTCTGTCGAATAAGGGCATCAACGTTCCATTGAACTATGCTACAGCGTATTCGGTCTTTGCCCTTCGCTGTATCATCGGCCCCGATATTCCCAACAATGCCGGTTCGCTTGCACCCTTCCGCGTGATAGCACCAAAGGACTGTATCCTGAACGCCCAGCCCCCGGCCCCGGTAGCCATGCGCCATACGTTGGGTCAGATGACGCCCGATCTGGTCTATGGATGCCTCGCGCAGGTCCTGCCGGATAAGATTCCAGCCGAAGGTGCGTCTTGCATGTACGACCTGCCGCTTCGTCACGTACCCGAAGCTGTATCGCGCGGGGACAAACAATTCGCCCTGGAGTTGGTCTTCAGCGGCGGCACCGGCGCGCGACCCTGTCTGGATGGACTTTCGGCCACTGCGTTCCCGTCCGGTGTCTGGGGATCTCAGGTGGAAATCACCGAAGCGGTGGCGCCGGTCTTGATCACGAGGCGGGAACTCAAAACCGACAGCGGCGGTGCCGGGCGCATGCGCGGTGGGCTGGGCCAGCATATAGAAATGCGGTCCTCGAAAGACGAAGACTTCATGGTGTTTCTCTCAGTCGAAAGGATCCAGAACCCCGCGCTTGGCCGCAATGGTGCGAATGACGGCGCGCCGGGCCGGATCCGCATCGGCCATAAAGGACCCGACCTGCCGGGCAAAGGCGAGGTCCGTGTAAAAGCCGGAGAGA
Source organism: Primorskyibacter sp. S87 (assembly GCF_049801055.1). Lineage (NCBI taxonomy): Bacteria > Pseudomonadati > Pseudomonadota > Alphaproteobacteria > Rhodobacterales > Roseobacteraceae > Primorskyibacter > Primorskyibacter sp. S87. The sequence goes on from NZ_JBNAGF010000008.1 coordinate 49,487, forward strand.
CTCTGATCTTCGAAACGCCAGGGGGTGGAGGATTTGGCAATCCGCAGGAGCGCAGCCACGAGGAGGTTCAACGCGATTTGAAAGACGGGCTGATCAGTCACGTGGCCGCCCGCAACATCTATGGTGCCGAGCCATGATAAAACCCACTCGCCATGTCGCCCGAATGTCACCCTATGCGCTTGCAGAGTTGAGCGCGCCCGAGGGCAAGCGCCTGATCTCACTGTCACAAAACGAGAGTTTGCGCCCGCCGAGCCCGCAAGCCATTGCCGCAGCGACAAAGGCCATGACGGCAGTGCAGCTTTATCCGGACCCCGAATGGGGTGCGCTGCGGGCGGCCTTGTCTGACCTGCACGGCGTTCCTCAGTCGGGAATCCTGTGTGGTAACGGATCAATGGAACTGATCATTTGCCTGACAATGGCATTTGCAGATGAGACAGGAGCCGTTCTGGCACCTGCTAATGCCTATCCGTTTTTCCGAACCGCCGCAGAGCATGCAAGGGCGCGCTACGACACCGCGCCCGAGGACGGCATCGCAGCATCGGTCGATGCGCTGCTTGCTGCGGTTCAGCCAGACACACGCATCGTTTTCATAGCCAATCCCGGAAATCCCACCGGCACCCGCATACCGCGTGCCGAGCTTTTTCGTCTGCGCGACGAGCTACGGCGGGACATATTGTTGGTGATCGATGAAGCCTATGGCGAGTTTTCCGACCATCTGGGCGAGTTCGTTTTCGATCTGGTCGGGCATGGCGATACGATTGTTCTGCGAACCTTTTCAAAGGCCTATGGCCTGGCCGGGATGCGGGTGGGTTGGGGGTTGTTTCCCGAGGGCATAGCCCGGGAGGTTCGCAAAGTGATGAACCCCAATAACATCTCGGCCGCCGGGCAGGCTGCGGCGATCGCGGCGCTGGCAGATCAGGCTTACATGCACGAAACCTGCGCCAGTACCGCTCTGCGGCGTGATCGCTTTATAACCCGACTGCGCAGGGCCGGATTTGAGGTGCCTGGGAGTTTCACCAACTTCGCGTTAATCCGCTTTGACAGTGCTCGAGCAGCCAAAGGCGCCGATACTGCCCTGCGAGCCGAAGGCGTAGTCGCACGGGCCCAAGGTGGTGCTGGGCTGCCCGACTGCCTGCGTGTTTCAGTCGGGCAGGCAGAGGAGCTTGATCTTGCGGCCAAGCTTTTAGAACGCTGGGCTGACGGAGGGGTAATATGACGCAATCACGTGGCCGGGCGAAGTTGGGTGTTTTGGTGCCGTTCACCAACTCCAATCTCGAGCCCGACATGGCTCTCATGCGCCCCAATGGCGTATCGCTGCATTTCGCTCGCATGGGGGGATATGATCAGGACAAAATCCCTGATGCCGATCAGATGCATGGGCTGGGCGCGGCGGATCTGGAAGAGCCCTTGCGCTTGCTTCAGGGCGTGTGCCCGGACGTGATCTTGTATGGCTGCACCTCGGCTACACTCACCCATGGACTCGACTTTGATCGTATCCTCGCCGGGCGGATCAAAGACACCAGCGGGGCGGCGACTGTGACCGCCGCAGGAGCGCTGGTGCATGCATTGCAAACTATTGGGACAGGCCGCGTCGGCTTTGCCTCGCCATATGTTCCTGCGATCAATGACATGGCCATCGCCTTTTTGTCGGATGCCGGCATCGAAACAGTGGCACGGTCCGAGGTTGGTGGTGCGCTGGACAATTTCGGACAGGGCGCGTTGGATCCTCAAGCCGTGTATGATCTGGGTCTTGCCGCCGATCATCCGCAGATCGAAGCGCTGGTCTTGTCCTGCACTGATATGCGCAGCGTCGAGATCATCGCCCGGCTCGAACAGGCCACTGGAAAGCCGGTGATCAGCTCGAACCAGGCCATGATGTTTCAGGCGATGCAACTTGCCGGAATTGACGAGGCTCTGCGGGGATATGGCCAACTTCTTGAAAGGAAGCGACTATGACGGCTGACCGGATTGCCGAGTTCGCACTCTCTGGCCACCAAAAGCCAGAGAGTGCGATAGTCATGGGCGCAACGCTGCTGATCGACACGTTGGGTGTGGCGGCCGGGGCCGTGGGCCTTGAAGCAGGGCGGATCGCGCGGGATTATGCCGTTGCCTTTCACGGTGCAAGCACGCCAGAAAACGCTGCCAGCATCCTGTTCGACGGGCGCCGCGCTTCAATCCCGGGGGCGGCCTTTGCCGCAGCCACTCAGATCGACAACCTTGATGCGCATGATGGCCTTAACCCGACCAAGGGCCACATTGGATGTGCTGTCGTGCCTGCACTGTTCGCTTTCGCCGAAGCCAGGCCAGAACTGTCTGCACGCGACGCGCTGTCTGCATTGGTCATGTCTTATGAAATCGCTGCACGGGCCGCCTTTGCGCTGCACGCTTCTGTCGTTGACTATCACACTTCCGGGTCGTGGAATGCACTTGGTGTTGCCGCGCTGGGGTGCCGCCTTGGGGGCGCAAGTCCCGATCAGCTTCGTCAGGCGCTGGGCATTGCCGAATATCACGGTCCCCGCAGTCAGATGATGCGAGAGATTGCCAACCCCACAATGTTGCATGATGGCTCGGGGATGGGTGCTTTGGTTGGCACGATGGCCAGTTTGTTGGCGTTGCGGGGGTTCACCGGCGCACCTGCCCTTACCGTGGAGGACGAGGCGGCGGCACCTTTCTGGACTGATCTGAACGAGGTCTGGACGATCGAGCGAAACTACGTAAAGCCTTACCCTGTATGCCGCTGGGCGCATGCAGCACTTGACGCCTTGTCCGGGTTGAAACACGAAAACCGTTTTGACGCGAGGGACGTCGCCAATATCGAGGTGAACACCTTTGCCGAAGCGGCTGCACTTTTCCCGGGAATGCCGGCCAACACGTCACAGGCGCAGTATTCCTTGCCTTTCGCCGTTGCGACGATGCTCGTTCACGGCCGGATTGGACCGGATCAGATAAATGGCGCGGCGTTGAGAGACCCGCAGGTGGCGGCAATTTTGCCGCGCATTTCAGTGCGCGAAACAGCCCGGCATTCCATGCGCTTTCCCGAAGGCCGCTGGTCAGATGTCAACGTAGAGTTGAATGACGGCACGCGGCTGGAATCGGGCGACACGCATGCACGCGGGGGACCCGAGGCGCCACTGAAGATGCACGAGCTTGAGGCGAAGTTTCACATCATGGCTGCGGCGCTACCTGAGTCGCGACGGCAGGCAATCTGGGAAATGCGCAAACGGATGTTACACCCGGATACAAAATTCGACGAGCTGGCGCGACTTGTTCGAGCACCGATGGAGAAGTTGTCTGGGTAATTCTGTTTGCGTGTCGCACGGCGTATGTCTTTGACGAGTTTCTCGCCGCGGCTCTGCCTTGTTCCGTGTTTCTGTCTCAGCTCCACTCCTTGGTAGTTACGATGTGCCAGAACCGGACGCGACAACCAGTTTCGATCCGACATCCGCAATCACCTGAAGTCTCAGGGTGGCAAGGCATCATACACAGCAATTAGGGCCGCGACGGAAGGAGACATACGACACATCAGCGCCGGTGTGAGTGGCGCAGCCAGTTCATAGTCCCCTTTCTCAGCCAAAATAGTGGCCCGGTTTTAGGGGGCGAAGACACGACAGGTTGCACACGGAAATTGGGCCGAAGGCGTATGAAGGAAGCGGAGTATCTCGCAGACCAATTCTTGAAACTGGGCCTTTGAACAAGCTGGAATCGCTCGCGAAACGCGCAGAAACATGAGGACAAAAAGAGGATAAAGCCCTTCCGGGCCTTTTTTCATTTTGGCTAAGTATCTGGAATTATTGGTCGGAGTGGCGAGATTCGAACTCACGACCCCTGCCTCCCGAAGACAGTGCTCTACCAGGCTGAGCTACACTCCGACCGTGGCGGGTCACCTATACCCGGTATGGTGGATATGCAAGCAGAATCTCCAAAGGTCTGCTGAAATTCATGCTCTTGTTCGGAGCCGGGGGCTGCGCAATTGTGAGGCCGGGTTTTGGGCAAGTGAGATGGCGGAAAACATCTACTTTCTGATTGGCGGGATCGGCATGTTCCTTGTCGGCATGGAGATCATGACTAACGCGCTGAAAAGCGTGGCTGGCTCCAATCTGAGAGGGATTTTGACACGCTTTACGACGACACCGTTGAGAGGTGTTCTGACCGGCGCGCTTTCGACAATTGCGGTGCAATCCTCCAGTGCCACGACTGTCATGACGGTCGGGTTTGTCGGGGCAGGCCTGATGACGATGTCACAAGCGCTCGGTGTCATTTACGGAGCCAATATCGGAACAACCGTCATCGGGTGGCTTGTCGCAATCCTTGGCTTCAAACTGAAACTTGGAACCGCCGCAATGGTGGCGCTGTTTCCGGCCTCGCTTGCGGGGCTCTTGGCACGCGGAGCTCTGGCTCGGGCCGGGCGGGTTCTGTCCGGATCCTGTCTGCTCTTAATCGGGCTGGACCTGATGCAGAACGGGATGGGCGATCTGACCCGCGACATCACGCCGGACATGCTGCCCGGTGACGGTATTGGCGGGCTTCTTGCAATTGCCGGAATAGGGGCGGGGCTGACGATTCTGATGCAGGCTTCGACCGCTGCGTTGGCGCTGGCATTGGTCATGCTAGCAGCGGGGGCAATCAACCTGACGCAAGCGGCTTGCATTGTGATCGGTATGAACATTGGAACGACCTTCACGGCTGTGCTGGCTTCGCTGGGCGGGTCGACATCTATGCGGCAAACCGCGTTGGCCAATCTGATTTTCAACGTGGTGACTTCGGCAATAGCGTTTCCGCTGCTGTTGCTGGTGCAGAGCCCCCTTCGGAACCTGGCCGCCGCGACTGATGAAATGACGGCTCTTCTTGTGTTCCATTCCGGTTTCAATCTCGTCGGCACGATCCTGTTTCTTCCAGTGACCGACAGGTTCGCCGCACTGGTCGGTCGGCTACTTCCCGAGCGGGAGCCAGAACGCCTCGTCACCCTCGACAAGCGATTGCTGAGCGATGCTGGTTCGGCGATCCTTGCCGCACAATCTGCGTCCGGTGCAATTTCGGGCAGGGTGTTTCGCGCACTGGCGGCGGCGCTTGCAACGGAACCGGATTACCGTCCTTTGGCGGCTTTGGAGCCCTGCGAACAAGGCTTGATAGACCTGAGAGAATTCCTGTCGGACATTCGATTGTCGCCGGACCGGGAAGAAGAAGAGATTGCCTATTCAGCTTTGCTGCATCAGGCCGATCATCTCGGTCGTTTGTTGGGACGGGCACATCAGACGAAGCGGATGGAAACACTGCTGGGCGATAGGATGTTGCGACGGCCAGGATTGGCAACCGGAACTCTGCTGAGCCGGGTTGAACAGGATATCGGTGCGCCTGAGAACGTTGAACGGTTGGCGCGCATGCAGCGGTTGGTTCGCAAACGTCGCCTGCGTCACCGGCGCGCGCTCTTGCTGGGAGAACATGCCGGGCTCTATTCGCTGGATGAGGTTTTTGCCTACACAGATGCGATGCGTTGGCTGGATCGGACCCTGCATCATGCCGAGAGGCTGGCGCATTACCATCATGTCACGGCCGATGAATTGCCCGCGGCGGATAAACGTCCCGCCGCGGGCTGAATTGTCGGTTACAGGCTGGCGTCCAGAGCTGCGACGATGGCATCGCCCATCTCGGTCGTGGATACCGGGTCCACGCCCTGTTCGGTCAGCAGATCTCCGGTGCGGACACCGTCTGCCAGAACCTTTTCAATCGCGTTCTCCAAACGCGTGGCTTCGTCGCCCTTGTCAAACGAGTAGCGCAGTGCCATCGCAAAGCTCAGGATGCAGGCAATCGGGTTCGCTTTGCCCTGGCCGGTGATGTCGGGGGCAGACCCGTGCACCGGTTCATAGAGGGCTTTGGGGCGGCCGTTGGCCATTGGTGCCCCGAGAGAAGCCGAAGGCAGCATACCCAGCGAGCCCGTGAGCATCGCGGCGCAATCGCTGAGCAGGTCGCCGAACAGGTTGTCTGTCAGAATGACATCGAACTGTTTGGGCGCTCGCACCAGCTGCATCGCACCGTTGTCGGCATACATGTGGCTCAGCTCCACTTCGGGGTACTCCGCGCCCACGCGCGTCACGACTTCGCGCCAAAGGATGCCCGATTCCATCACGTTGGCTTTTTCCATCGAGCAGAGCTTCTTGCCGCGCCGCATGGCCAGCTCAAAGGCAGACCGTGCGACCCGCTCGATTTCACTTTCCGTGTAGCGTTGCGTGTTGATGCCGACGCGTTCGTTGCCTTCCTCGAAAATGCCGCGGGGTTCGCCGAAATACACGCCGGAGGTCAGTTCGCGGACGATCATGATGTCGAGCCCGGCCACGACATCCATCTTCAGCGAGGAGAAATCGGCAAGCGCGTCGAAACACTGTGCCGGGCGCAGGTTGGAGTATAGATCCATTTCCTTGCGCAGGCGCAGCAGGCCGCGCTCAGGCTTCACCGAAAAGTCCAGATCGTCGTATTTGGGGCCACCGACCGCGCCGAGCAGAACGGCGTCCACCTCTTGCGCCTTGGCCATGGTTTCGTCTGCCAGAGGCTTACCGTGCTTGTCATATGCTGCGCCGCCGACCAGATCCTCACTCACGTCGAATTGCAGACCCCGTTTGGCGCCAAACCAGTCGATGACTTTGCGCACTTCGGCCATGACTTCGGGGCCGATCCCGTCACCGGGCAGTATGAGAAGCGAGGGGTTGGACATCTGGAACTCTCCTTGAAATCTGTTGCCATGCCCCTAGCGCGTGGCATCTCGGGGGTCAATGAGGCGAACTCAGCCTTGCAGGGGCGAATGCGGTTACGTCGTCGCCATTTCGTTCAGTGGCTGGGGAATTGAAGATCAACCCAAACAAGGCGATGCCGACTTGCCTCCAAGGCTGCCTTGTAAAGGGGGTCGTCTTTTGGCGAGGGCCAGATGACCCCGGTGTCGATCACGTCCAGATCGGAGGACGGCAGAATGTAATCTACCCGCAAGCGCCCGACTTTGGGCCAATCCACGGTATCGGTTGCATTGTCGTTGCGATGCCCCTGATCGGGCGCGTCCCGCGCGCCGCTGCTTTCCGGGGTGGGGTCCTGCAGCATCGGGTGATCCAGCAACCGCCGCATTTCTGCTGAGTAACCGTCACTGTCCCATGGATCGAGGTTGCTGCCTCCCATGATAACGGGCCGTTTGCAGGGCATTTTATCAAGCTCGCCGTTCAGATAGAGGGACCAGAGCCGCAGTTCATCCCGATTTCGCAACCCGTTGCGGTCTTCGGGCCCGTCAAAGACCGGCGGGCTGGCCTGAAACGCCAGAATGCAGAATGAACCCTCTGAGGTTCTGATGGGTACGACCCAGTGGCCCGTGGTCGACAGGCGCTGGAGCTTCTGAGCAGCATCCGAAGGAAAGGGCTCTCCCTGCACGGTCGGTAAAGTCGCGCCGGGTAAATCTTGCCAGATCAGGGTGGAAAAGTTTGTCGCCTGCGCAACCTCTATCGGGAGACGGGACAGAAGCGCCATACCGCCCTGACCGGTGAATTCGCCGTAGCCCTGTGAATCTTCGGGCCCACCGGTTCGTCCGTCACCGTTCATATCCAGACCGGTGGTCAGCCCTCGATTGGGTTGAGGCGCATAGCGGTAGGGATAGCTAAGACCGTGCGTTTCGATCTGTGCGGTCAGGGCAGTCAAAGCGCGCCCCTCGGCGTCCCAGTCAACGCCCTGCAACAGGAGGATGTCAGCCTTGGTGGCAGCGATTACCTCCAACACAGCCCTGATCTGGGGATCATTGCCCCGCTCAATGTCACGTAACATAAGCCCGGGGCCATCACGTTCCAGTTCCGTGTTGAAAGTGGCAAGCCGGATCGGTTCTGCAGAGACGAGTGCGGGTAGCAGGCCGGTCAGCACGGCCAACAGCCGGTGCCTCATGCTGTCTGCAGCGCCTCGGCGTTGGCATAGGCGCGACGGCGCTTTTCCTCGATCAAATCGGCGACCCGCAACATGGCCATGCCCCGGATGATCATCGAAGCCGGTAGGAAACCCCATGCGCTCATGGTCCAGATCAGGGTCAACGGACGCTCAAGGATCAGCGGATTGATCATCCCTGATGCAATCTGCACCAACGCAGGAATGACGAATGGCAGCAGAACCCCGATGATCACGTTGATCCGACCGTCGCGCTGTAGGCGATACACCACGTCTCCGCCAGTCGTCGGGTCGAACAAGGGCAGGTTGATCCAGACGTTGAATGCGCCGTTGCCGACCGGCCAGCTGAGGATCCGGATGACAAAGGCAAAGCTGGCTACCGTAGCCAGGGCGACCACGTAAGCGACCCCCGCCGAGTCACGAACCGCTGCCACTGTCGACAGTGGCGTATGATCGGGCAACATCAGCGTGGCCAACCGAACGGGCGAGTAGGGGAAATCCATCAGGTTCCCCAAAGCCGCGCCAAGTCCGGCAAACAGTGTTGTCAGGTTGCTGGGCTCGATGCTGTTTTTCGAGATCAGGGTCAGAGCAAAAACCGTGACCGCCAGCGAGACAAACCTCAATCGGTTCAGTGGCGGAGCATCGCGGAATTCGATGAAACTTGGGAAGGTTGAGTTGTATTCGGCGAATGTCAGGGCCGCCGCAACAAGCGCCAGAAGAACAACAATTTCTGTTCCACCAGTGGCAAAGCCTGGCAAAAGGAGAGATGGAGTTGCAAAAAGCAATGCCACCAATATCGCGCGAAGAGCCGCGCCTGAAATGCGTGCAAACACTGTCCGATCCCTTCAAACTGGACAGGCCGATGCGTTGCCGAGCCTTTGTTCCAACTTGATCTGCCCCCTCGCGGGAACATGTGCCTCAATTTGGCCTCATTTGTGCCGCCATTCAGCCACCCGCTCAAGTCGTCGAACCACGAAATACCTGATTTGAGGCGAAAAAGTGGTGAGACTGGTGCCTCTTTGCATCATTTTTGGCGCAACTTTCCGGCGGACTTGGTGGAATGCACAACATCTTGTGGGTGAGTTAGTGTCGCCCTCAAGGAAGCAGGATTTTGTAGTCGCGGAAGGTGTTGGGCGCTGGTGGGGGAATTGTCAGATCCGCATGACGCAACATGGCGAAACCCCTTTTGTTTGGGAACATCCGGACAGTCGCGCATTGTTTGATCGGGAACAGTCATGGTCAGTGCAACATATGTTGCAGGTGCCTAGCGGATCTGACCAGAGCGGTGGTATCGTGACCGCGGAGGCAAAACCCCCACGGTCCAATTTTGCAAGCGAGAGCTCAGACCCAGGGACGGTCCTGAGCGGCTTTCTGTTCAAAGCTGTCGATCGAGGCCGCCTTTTCCATGGTCAGGCCGATATCGTCGAGACCTTCAAGCAGGCAATGCTTTTTGAACGCATCCACTTCGAAAGAGATGACTTCGCCATCCGAGGTGGTGATTTCCTGTGCTTCCAGATCGACGGTCATGCGAGCGTTCTCGCCCTTTTCCGCGTCCGTCATCAGGATGTCTACCTGCTCTTGCGGCAGTACGACCGGCAGGATGCCGTTCTTGAAACAGTTGTTGAAAAAGATGTCGGCGAAGGACGTTGAGATCACACATTTGATACCAAAATCCGCGATCGCCCAAGGGGCGTGTTCCCGCGAGGATCCACAACCGAAATTGTCCCCGGCCACCAGAATTTCGGCTTTGCGGTACTGTGGTTTGTTGAGCACGAAATCAGGTATCTCTGAGCCGTCGCGATTGTATCGCATCTCATCGAACAGGTTCACGCCAAAACCCGTGCGCTGAATGGATTTCAGGAACATCTTGGGAATGATCATGTCCGTGTCGATATTGACGAGCGGCATGGGGGCGGCCACCCCGGTGAGTTTTTCGAATTTTTCCATTTCTCTACTCCGACGGGAGAGGCCGCAAACCCCGGTCCCGCCTTATGTTTGTTGTGTTTCCGGATCAGCGCTCTTGACGAAGAGCGCCGCGAAGATCAGGCCGAAGCCATTAAAGAGCATCTCGATACCCATCAGGATTCCGAGAAGGCTGAGAGCCAGTCCGACAGTGGCATTCATCATGATGTAGCCGGCAAGGAACAGCGACAGAACGCCGGTGATGAGGGTGGGCCAGAAGAACCCGGTGCCCCGCATCTGGAACGCGAGAAAGATCCGCGCAAATCCTCCGGCGGCAAACAGGATCATGACCACAGTGGCCAGTGTCAGAGTGCCTTCCAGCGGGTTGGACATGAAGGACCAGCCCAGGAACACCATGATTATGCCCATTATGATCGACAGGATCTTGTTGCCTGTGCCTTCGACTGAGAACCCGCCAACGACCTGCACACCGCCACCAATGAGTAGCATGATCCCGGTCAGCGTTGTGATCGCCACGGACGCCACCACCGGGGCGCCGAGGATGATTACCCCGAACACCACGGACAGAATTCCCAACAGAAGTAGTTTCAGCCAGTCGCTCATAGCAATAGTCCCTCAAAAGTTGAATATTGAGGAGACCTTACATCAACTCTCGCACATCTGTCAGCCTTCCTGTGATTGCCGCTGCGGCAGCCATGGCAGGGCTCACCAGATGGGTGCGTCCCTTGTAACCCTGCCGGCCTTCGAAGTTGCGGTTCGACGTGGCGGCGCAGCGCTCTTCGGGGGCCAGTTGGTCGGGGTTCATGGCGAGGCACATTGAGCAACCTGCAAGGCGCCATTCGAAACCGGCTTCTTTGAAGATGTCGGCCAGACCTTCTTCTTCGGCCTGCGCACGAACAAGACCCGATCCCGGAACGATCATCGCCCGCAGACCGTCCTTGATTTTCTTGCCCTTGACCACGTCGGCCACAGCCCGCAGGTCTTCGATCCGTCCGTTGGTGCAGGAGCCAATGAAAACGGTGTCGATCTCGATATCGGTTAGTTTCTGGCCGGGTGTCAGACCCATATACTCGATCGAGCGTTTGGCTGCCTCGACCTTGCCGCCTTCGAAGTCTTCCGGATTCGGAACGGTGGCAGAAATCGGCAGAACGTCCTCGGGCGATGTTCCCCATGTCACTACAGGCTGGATATCTTCACCCTTGAGGGTCACGACCTTGTCGAAATGCGCATCACCGTCTGTGAAGAGCGTTTTCCACCAGGTCATGGCAGCTTCCCACTGAGCGCCTTTCGGAGCGTGCGGGCGGCCTTTGACGTATTCAAAGGTTGTTTCGTCCGGGGCGATCAGACCAGCGCGGGCGCCGCCTTCGATTGCCATGTTGCACACGGTCATACGGCCTTCCATGGAAAGGTCGCGGATGGCCTCGCCACAGTACTCGATCACATATCCGGTGCCGCCGGCAGTGCCGGTTTCGCCGATAACGGCCAGCGTGATGTCCTTGGCGGTCACACCAGGGCGCAGCTTGCCGGTGACCTCGACCTTCATGTTCTTGGACTTCTTCTGGATCAGCGTCTGCGTTGCCAGCACGTGCTCGACCTCGGATGTGCCGATCCCATGCGCGAGTGCGCCGAAAGCGCCGTGGGTCGCCGTGTGCGAGTCTCCGCAAACCACGGTCATGCCCGGCAGGGTCCAACCCTGCTCGGGACCGACGATGTGCACGATACCCTGACGAACATCTGAAACCGGGTAATAGTGAACGCCGAATTCGCGCGCGTTCTTGTCGAGCGCTTCGACCTGAATACGGCTTTCTTCGGTCATCTGTGTCGGATCTTCACGGCCTTCAGTGGTGGGCACGTTGTGGTCCGGAACGGCAATGGTCTTTTCAGGTGCGCGCACCTTGCGGCCCGACATGCGCAGTCCTTCGAAGGCCTGCGGGCTTGTTACTTCGTGTACCAGGTGGCGGTCGATATAGAGCAGGCAGGTGCCGTCCTCGGCCTCATGCGCGACATGCGCATCCCAGATTTTGTCATAGAGTGTCTTGGGGGACATCGGTCCTCTCCCATGTTTATTGAGAATTGCTGGCGATTAGGGGCTGAGCGGCGTCTATAGGCGCGCCAACACCGTGCGGGCAGCCCCAAAGAACCGCTCACGCAGGCGCGCACGGTCTTGCAGGTCGATTTTTGGGGCCGTATTGGGTCTCATGCGCTCCAGATACAGGCGCGGCCCGAGTCTATCAAGGTCTCACGCACCGAAGTACCGGACAGACCTGTGGATCTGCCCGGCGATGCCATCTGGGCACAATCTGGCGAGCGATACGGGGGCTTCATTGAATTGTCCTTGTCCGCTTGCTACCTTGAAATTACCCCAGCGCCGGGGGACAGGCGGCGCGCTACAAAGGAGGACTATGTCCTGTCACTTCATACGCAGGCGGGTTTGCCCGCCGAAGATCGGGCCGGTTTGATGGCCCAATCCCAGCTTACCAGCGAAACGCTGCTCGAGCGCATTCTTACCTCTCTCAGTGATGACAAGGCCGAAGATGTGGTGCAGGTGGACCTGCGCGGGCGTTCCTCGTTCGGCGATTACATGGTGATCGCGTCGGGGCGTTCCACTCGTCAGGTCTCGTCCATGGCCGAGAAGCTCACGGATCGGATCAAGCAGGAATTCGGATACACATCCAAGGTCGAAGGCAAGGATGCCGGCGACTGGGTGCTGATCGATACGGGCGACGTGATTGTCCATATCTTCCGCCCCGAGGTCCGCGAATTCTACCAGCTGGAAAAGATGTGGCTGCCGCAGGGTAGCAGCGCCTCGGCGAACTGAGGCGTCATCCCGGCCCGTATTGCAGGGCCGGAGGCGGGAGAGCATGCTCATTCACATTTGCGCGGTCGGCCGATTGAGGGCCGGACCGGAGAAAACGATCATTGACGATTATCTGTCGCGGTTCGACCGCACGGGGCGGGCGCTTGGCCTTGGTCCCGCACGGGTCGTTGAGGTCGAAGACAAGAAAAGCGCCGGTATGAGCGCCGAAGCCGGGTTGTTGCGCAAGGCGCTGCCGAAGGGGGCAGTAATTTGCACGCTGGACGAGCGCGGTAAGGTGATCTCGTCGCCTGATTTCGCAAATAGGCTGGCTGACTGGCGCGATACGGGGCGGCAGGATCTGGCGATTGTCATTGGCGGGGCAGATGGAATTGACCCGTCGCTCAGGGCCGAGGCGGACTTCTCGATATCGCTGGGCAAGATGGTGTGGCCACACATGCTTGTGCGCGTGATGCTGGCCGAACAGTTGTACCGAGCTGCCACGATTCTTGCCGGCAGCCCTTATCACCGAACCTGAACCGATCGTTTCGACCAAATGAAACGGCACCAATCCGATGGACATTCGACGGATTGTTTGCAATTGGTTCAATCATTTGTCTTGTGAATGGTCTGCGGCAACGCAATGGTTGATCCTTTTGCGAAAGCCTAGAAAATTTGTGACATCCAGTTCAATGTCAACAGAATGAGTGCAATGTTCAAGCTCACCCCACTGCAGGAAGGCATGCTTTACGAAAGCGTGGTCTCGGCAAAGCCTTGGGCCAACCTTGAACAGATTGTAATCCATTTGGAAGATGAGCTCGTGGATGCGGGAGCGATGCGGGCAGCTTGGCAGGGAACCGTGGATGCCACACCGGTTCTGCGCAGCGTAATCGACTGGCAGAGTTCAGATGAACCGGTGCAGCGTTTTCACCCACCGGCCCCGTTTACACTGGATGTGACGGATTGGCGCGCCGAGCCGGATCCCGATGCTGCCTTGCAGATCTGGTTGGCGAAGGACCGTTCGGCCGGTGTTGATCCATCGACTTACCCGGGGTTCCGCGTCAGCCTTTTTGTTCTTGGGCCAATGCGCGGGGTTCTGGTCTGGACGTTTCTGCACACATTGCTCGACGGGCGCAGCATGGTGCGGGTTCTTGACGATGTCTTTTGGAGATACGAGGCCGGGCTTGGCAAAAAGCCGCAACCGGAAGGCGGCGTTCCGACCAGCATATTCGAGGCTCATTGTCTGGCACTCCAAGGTCAATCTCACGCAGAAGGTGCTGCCTTTTTTGCGAACCGACTGAATGGCTACGATGCCGCCTACGGAATCGCTGACGACACCCAGGAAGCCAGCCGCAAGATCATTGCAGACCTAGAGTTGGACGAGGCGGAAACCCTCGCTCTGACAGGTCTGGCTGAAGAGGGCGGCGTTTCCGTCGGCACTATTGTTCAGGCGGCTTGGGGAATTGTTCTTGGACGCTGGTCGGATCGCGGCGATGCGGTTTTTGGGGCAACATTGTCGGGGCGTCATCTCGTGCCGGGCGCGAGGAATGCTATCGGATGTTTTATCAACACGGTTCCGATGCGTCTGAGACTTGGTCGCGGTCTTGAACTTGGTGAGGTTCTGACGCGGCTGCGCGCAGACCAGATCGGGCTGCGCCCATACGAGCAAACTCCTCTGTCCGAAATAAAAGCTCTGAGCGAAGTGCCGCCAGACCGGCCACTGTTCGATTCCATGGTGATGTTCGAGCGCGGATCAATGCAGCAGCTGCTTTGGCGGCTCGGAGGCAATTGGCCGCGTCGTCGTGTTGAATTTCTGGAAGAGGGGGCGCTGCCGGCGACTCTGGCAGTCTATCACGATCAACGCCTCAAGCTCAGGCTGGAATACGACCCGGCACAGGTTCCCGAAGGTGACCGAGTCTCGGCCTATGTGCTGCGGCTGTTGCGTTCGATGATTGCCGGCGGGATTTCCACACCGCTTGCCCAGCTCGATATGCTTGACCGTGCCGAGGCCGAAAAACTGTGGGAAATGGCCCGTCCGACGCCTGAGATCGGGGCAGGGGACACTTGTTGTCTCACGACTTTTGAAAACCGTGTTCGGCTGGCCCCGGACCGGATTGCGGTGTCCCAGCCCGGCGCTCAATCGCTGACCTATGCGGAACTGGACGAACGGGCGACCCGCCTGGCATCCCGTTTGACGGAAAACGGAGTCGAGCAATCATCGAACGTGGCTGTGTGCATGTCGCGGACGCCAGATTTTGTCGTGGCCCAGATCGCCACCTGGAAGGCTGGCGCGGCGTTCATTCCGATGGACCCCGAATACCCGCCCAAAGTCCTGAGCGGTATGTGCGAGGATGGGCGTGCGGTTCTGGCAATCGTGGACGAGGCTGCGCCCGAACTTCCTTGCCCGACCGTCACCGTGTCAGCGAGTTCGGATGGTATTCTGCCGGCATTGCCGGACACAGACCGGGCTTCGTCGCGAACCGCATATGTCATTTTCACTTCCGGTTCGACCGGTCGCCCCAAGGGGGTTGCCGTGTCCCACGGATCGCTTGCGGCACATCATGCCGCCATGACCGAACGCTACGGGCTTGTCGCCCAAGACAAGGTATTGCAGTTCGCCAGCCTCAGCTTTGATGTATCGCTCGAAGAGATTATCCCCACGCTCCTGAACGGAAGCGAACTGGTCATGCGGACTCCGGAGATGGCAGGGTCTTTCAAGAGCTTTCTTGAGCAGGTTTCCGAATTGCGCCTGTCCGTTTTGAACTTGCCGACAGCGTTCTGGACGGCCCTGACCGAAGAGCTAGTGGCCACCGGATCGCGTTTGCCAGCCTGTGTCCGTCTGGTGGTTGTCGGGGGGGAACGCGTGCCGGCTCCGGCGCTGCGTCGTTGGCGCGAGATCGAGCCGAACAGGCGGTGGATCAATGGGTATGGCCCGACCGAGACCACAATAACCTGCACAACCTACGAAGCGGGTGAAATCCTGCCCCAAGGCGATAGCGTGCCGATTGGAAAACCGACTCCCCACGCGCGTGCAATGGTTGTGGCTCGCGATGGATCGTTGGCGCCAGACGGGGCGGTTGGTGAGCTTTGCATTGCCGGGCCGGCAGTCGCGACTGGTTATGTTGGCCTGCCCGATCAGACGGCGGAACGGTTTGGCGCGGCGCCCGACAGGCTTGGCGGTGGCCGGATGTATCACAGCGGAGACATGGCGCGATGGCAGAGCGACCGCAACCTTGCTTATCTTGGCCGTGGCGATCGGCAGATCAAGCTGCGTGGGTTCCGGATCGAACCGGCTGAGATTGAGAAGAAACTGGAAGGGTTGGACCAGATCGATCACGCCGTGGTCTCGGTCGACCAGCCGGACAGCGATCAGGCCCGGTTGGTGGCATGGGTCTCACTGGTCGACGGTGGCACCAAAGGGTTGCAAGAGGCGGTGGCACGCACATTCCAGTCTCACATGCGGCCGCTGGTGGTTCCTGTTGAGGAATGGCCGCAAACGCCGGGCGGCAAGATTGACGTCAAGCGGCTGCCTGCACCGCCCCGTGCCGACGCAGCGCCGGATCTTTCGAAACCTGCCAACGATACAACACGCGGAATCGCAGCGATCTTTGCCAAGGTTCTGGGAACCAGGCAGGTTGATCCTGACAGCTCTTTTTTTGATTTGGGGGGGCATTCACTGCTGGTTCTGCGCCTGATTGGGCAGATCGAACGGCAGTACGGCTTCAGACTGGCCGCTCAGACCGTTGTGTCGAATCCGACGCCACGGGGTCTTACCCGGGCATTGCGGGAGCAACCCGAGTACACCGACCCGCACGTGGTGTGGCCAATACAGCCCAATGGTTCGCGGCCGCCGATTTTCGGGGTTCATGTAATCGGAGCCGAGGGTAGCTTTTTCCGGCCTCTGGCCGAAGTAATGGGACAGGATCAGCCCGTTTTTGGGCTGACGGTCGGGATGCTGAGCGAAGAAACCCCAGTCGGGATCGAAGAGACCGCCCAATTTTATTTCGAACAGATACAAAAGAGATTTCCCGATGGCCCGTTGTCACTGGCCGCAGTATCACTCGGCAGTTACGTTGCACTAGATTTGGCACAGCGTTTGATTGCGGCAGGGCGCGAAGTTCGGGTGCTGGCGCTATTTGATGCCGAAGGACCGGCTGGACGGAAGAGTCTGCGTGGCCTGCGGAAACTGGTGATCCACGCCCGTCTGACACAAAGCGAAGGTCTGGGGTATGTTGGTGGAATAGTTTCAGCCAAGTTTGGCGATCTTCGCCACAAGGCCGAGATGATCCAGCGGACACTCACTACCCGTCGTCAGGGAGTGTCTTCGCCGGCGCTGACAATCGGGCAGTTCGTTGCTGCCAACGATCTGGCACGCCAAGCCTATCAACCAAAACCATACCCCCGTCCAATTACATTGTTCCGGGCCGCCGGAAATCACTTTGACTGTCCAGAGGGGATTGCCGAAGGATTGGGTTGGAAAGGCGTTGCGGCAGGTGGGTTCGAAGTTATCGACATACCCGGAGATCATCTGTCGATCCTCGAGCCGCCGAATGTCGATCAATTGGGAAGAGCATTGATGAAAATCCTGCGCCAAGCGGAGCAGGAGCAGGACATCTAGTTCAGAGCGCGCGGATCAGCTCGGCTATCGCATCCTGATGGTGGTAGAGGATGGCGGCGCCGAGACAGGTTCCCAAGCCCAGAAAAACCGCGTCGTGCAGCGGGTCCCACACTTTGTGTTTGATGGCGAGCAGAACGATTGCCGGATGCGCAAGAAATCCCGACAGCGCAAGGCCGGCTATTGCACCGATCAACCCGAATTTGATGGCGCCGGTTAGAAGCAGACCAAACTGCAGAAGGGCACGAAACCCAGACAACAAAAAGAACCCGCGAGAGTCAGATGCCGCAAGTGCCGCCCGGTCATAGGTAACCCCCGGAACCTGCGGAACCTGCGCCAGTGCAACAAGCGTCAGGATAACACCGGACTGGACATATCTCTCATCATAAAGCAGCGCCACGATGCTCGGCCCGAACAGGGATAGAAGCAGCAGAACTCCCATTGTGCCAATGCTCAGAAGCGATCGCACCCTACGTAAGAACCGAGCATTTTCAGCCGAAGCCGACGGCGGCGCATCACGATAGACAGGGATCATTACCCGGTGCACCACGGATTGTGACAGGATCAGCGGGAAGCTCGCGAGGTAATAGCCGATGTTGTAGATCCCAAGCTGTACCAGCGGTAGGATCTTACCCAGCACAAGTTTGTCGCCTTGGGTCATCAGGAAACTGAAGGCCGTGCTGGCCGTGATCCATTTCCCGAACGAAATCAACTCGACTGCGGCGCTCTTTTCCCAACGGAATCTGTTTGGCAGGCCATCGATCAGAATGGTGCTCAAGATTGGCCGCAGCGCGGCATCGACCAATCCTCCGAGGACCAGCGCCCAGACCGAACGGGTAAGATAGGCTGCGGCAATCATAACAATGATGCCGATGATCTGGCTGAGAAGTTCCGCTAGAACAACCCGTCCGACCTGAAGATGACGATAGGCGGTTTCGACGCGGGTTGGCAGGAACCCGGAGAAAACCAGACCCAGCGCCGCCACAAAGAGGTATCCCTGCAATTCGGGCACGTCATAGAAATTGGCAAGCGGCAAGGCGAGAAGACATGCAATGCCCCAAAGGATAACGCCGCGAATGACCTGAATTGTCCATGCTGTATTCAGGAAATCAGGATCGTCGCCCCGTTTGCTTTGAGCGACGGCTGGGCCGATGCCGATGTCCGAAAACAGTTCCAGCCCGACAATCACCAGTGTCACCAGCGCCATCACGCCAAAAGCTTCGGGAAACAGCAAACGGGCTAGGACCAGGTTCGAGGCCAGCCGGATC
The DNA here is from genome assembly GCF_049801055.1 of Primorskyibacter sp. S87. Classification (NCBI taxonomy): domain Bacteria; kingdom Pseudomonadati; phylum Pseudomonadota; class Alphaproteobacteria; order Rhodobacterales; family Roseobacteraceae; genus Primorskyibacter; species Primorskyibacter sp. S87. Next base: position 67,989 of record NZ_JBNAGF010000008.1, read on the forward strand.
AGCTGTGATGCCCCGTAGCCGGCGGTCACGAATGACGAAGAGGAAAGCACCCTCGATGCCAGGGACTTTCTTTGAGGATTGGTGGTTTCGACGCTCATTTTCTCTTCTTCTATGGGCGTGTCAGATCGGACTTGTGAGGCAACCGCATTCCGAAGGCAAGGGACCGGCCCTGTTTGACGGCAGGTCGCCTACCCGGGACAGACGACGATTCCGTGGTGCCTGAATTGCAGGTCGTTGGCATCCTAGAGTTGGCAATTATCGCTTCGCCGTGCTTCTTCCCGGTTGCCAAAGAAGGGGTAATCCCCTTCCAAATGGCGCATCGCCGTAATCTGGCGCCCTCCGTCTTCTTGACAGTTACCCGCCATGAACTCGGCAGCCAGCCACTCTTCGTACCAATCGGACAAGCCCTGACCTTCGACGCCGCCATTGTGATAGGAACGGGTCGCGCTGGCCGCGCGGCCGGTCGAGCCCGTCCTTTCAGGATACCAGCGGTTTTCTTCCATGGCTCCAAGCCCTCGTATTTAGCCCCGTCGATGCCCGCGACGCGTTTCGCCTTGTAAACAAAAGACTGCCCAGTCTTGTTGTGCAAGCAGACTACTTGCTGGACCCGATACGCGCCATTTCTCAGGGGATTAGCGCCGGAAATCGGTCTGTTGGGGCTCAATCCACTGGACAATGCAACCGCTGAACGGGCGATTGATCGCAAACTGACACTGATTGCGTGAATGGCAGCAGCGGAGCGGGGCGCGTTGGAATACGAGTGCCTTCGATTCGAGTGGAATTTCTCAAAAAAGCCAAATTCGACTGATAGTGTTTCGTGGAGTGCCTTGGGAAAGGCCGATCAGGAGCAGGAAGTCCGTGACAGCGTTGACGCATGCCGCACGCGCGGCGCGTATTGTTGAAGTTGCCGAACGCTACTTTGGCAGGCCGGTGAGCAGCGTATCCGCGCCGGGTGGTGCGGGACGTTCCAGTTTGCGACTGCACTTTGATCGCATGGACGTTATCGGCACCCTGCGGCAGGATTTTCGGCGCACTCACCTCGAAGCTCATGTTCTTCGACAGCTCGGCGAACTCTCTGAAGACCTTCCGGAGTGTATAGGCGTCGTCGACAACGTTCTGTTTCAATCCGATGTGGGTAAGGAGCGCCTAGGACAGGCGATGGCCCGAAGTCGCCCCAGCGGCCGCCTCGATCTGGCTGCTCGGGCGGTTTCCGCACTGTTCAGGTTGCAGAGCGCCGCGCGAAAAACCAACCTGCAAACAATGATGCCGCATCTCGGGGCCAACGATGAATGGGTGGCCGGTCTGGTGGGTTGCATCAGGGTGTTGTCGCCTTTCGGCCCGATACCGACCGGGTTTGACCGCTCTGCCGCCTGTGAGGCTATTGCAGTTGCGCCCAGCCAGTTCGTCAAATGGGATTGCCGGTCAGGCAATGCGGCGTTGAATGGGCTCGGGCGGCTGAGATGGTTTGACTTCGAATATTCCGGACTTCGTCACGGGGCCGAAGACTTTGCGTGGCTGATTGGAGATGAAACGCTTCCCGTGGCCCCGGATCAGATGGTCGATGTGATGATCGATTGCTGGGATCCCGGTGCGGGGCGCGATATCGGACAGTATTTCGAGTTTCTCTCAATCTATCTGACCTTTCATGCCGCTCAGCGACTGACCCTGATACTTGGCGAACTCGAATGCCGAGGATGGCTCGACAAAGAGCATATCCTTGAACTGGACGATGCCGGTGTTCACCCGGATTTTCTGGTTCAGATTTGTGGAGTCGGGCGCTATTTTTCGGAACAGACTCGGTTGACCGCTCCCTTGGCACCATTGTTTGAGGCCGCTGGCGAAAGCTTTCGAAAATCCGAGGTTGCGGCCGGCACTTCCAGAACCGCGCCCCTAGCGGGTTGAACGGGACCAATCGCTATCCCATTGAGATTTCCACGACCAGATAATCGATGAAGGCCCGCAGCTTGGGCGCAATGAACTGTTTGGTTGGATATACGGCGTGGACGCATTGCTGTTGCTCTGGCAGGTCAGGCATTGCGTTCTCGACGAGGCCGGCATCCAGAGCATCTCTTACAAGATATCCGGGCAGTCGCGCGATCCCCAGCCCGGCAATTGCAGCATTCAGCAACGAGGTTCCGTCATTCACACTGAACCCTGCAGTTGTTTGAACCGCTCGGACCTGTCCATCGGGCTGGGCGAAGCGCCATTGGTTTCTTCCCGGACGGTTATACCTTTGCAGAAGTTGGTGTCTTTGCAGGTCTTCGATAGCCTCTGGCCGTCCATTGCGCAGCAGATAGGCGGGGCTCGCTACCAGATAGGTTCTGTAACTGGCGAGCTTTCGGGCCATCAACGTGCTGTCGCTCAGGTCGCCTGACCGCAGCGCAAGGTCGAAACCGTTGCTGATCAGATCCACACGGGTGTCGCTTAGTTCCAGGTTCAGGGAGATGTCGGGGAAACTCTGCAAAAACTTGGGCAGCAGGGGGGTAACGACGTGGATGCCGAAATCCGTGGCCGAAGCCACGCGCAAAGCCCCGGATGGACGCGCGTGAAGTTCGGCGACAAGGGCATCGGCATCACCCGCGTCGTTCAGGATCTGGCTGGTGCGGTCATAATAGACCATTCCGATCTCCGTCGGATTGACGCTTCGGGTTGTCCGGCTCAGCAAACGGGCGCCAAGACGTTGCTCCAACGCGGCTATGTGCTTGGATACAGCGGATTTCGAAATACCCATCTTTCGTGCGGCATCGGTGAAGCCGCCTTGTTCTACCACTGTTGCAAACGCTTCCATTTCGATCAGGCGGCTCATGGGTTTCGAAACTCTTTGGTTTTTTGACTGAAATTGGGTGTGAGCGGTGGCGTAGGTTTGGAAATCGGACTGGCGCTCAAACCGCTGCGTCTGTCAGGATCGATATGCCGTCATACCGGGATCTTTCCTACCGGCGACTGCGCCACGTCTTTCGGAGTTTCGGCCAAAAATGATGCATTTGCAGATACGCGATGCTAGTCTCCTCATGAGACTCATTTGATAAGAGATTTTCGGGGGCTCATGCCATTTAAGGATCTGCATTTCACCCGTCGTGTTTCCTCCTGTTTTTCCGCCATTTGGGGATCTGACAATGCCTGATCCCGAACTGCGTCATGGGGCAATTTACGTGCAGGTATTGGCCCGTGATTTACTGGAACAGGGCTATTCCGAGGCCCAGATCTTTGATGGAACAGGGTTTCGACCAGACATTCTGGGCCAGAAGAAACCCTTTGCCCTGTTTGACGACATCGCCGGATTTTATGAACATGCGGCAAAGCTGACCGGGAATGACTCCCTTGGGTTCGAACGCGGGATCAAACGCGAAATGCGCCGGACGGGGCTGATCTGCTATGTCGGCCTGTCTGCGCCGACTGTCAGGGATTTTATCCAGAACATCGCCAGGTATCGCCGCGTTTTCAGCGACGCCGTTGAAATACAGACCGCGCGGCTTGATCAGGACGGAGTCCTGTCATGGCATTTCGCAGTGCCGAGCCGGATTGTTCGCAGGCAGTATGTCGAATTCGGAGCATCGGGTCTTTTGTCGGCAATGCGACGGGCTGCCAATCGCAATTTTTCGCCTTCGCTGGTGACGTTCCGACATTCGCGCAAGACCAATCTTCACGGGTTTGAACGCTACTTCAGTTGCCCGGTCGAATTCGGGGCGGCTGAAAACGCCTTTCATTTTCGCCGCGAGGACCTGAACCTGCCGCTGATGACAGCCGACAATGAACTGTATCAGGTCTTGGTCGAATCCTGCGAAAGCGTGATTGGTCACAAATCCCGCAACGTTGCACCGATCATTGTGGATGTGGAACGCGCCATTGCCGAACGTCTGGCAACAGGTGAAGCCAGCCAGGACAGTGTTGCCCGGGCGCTTGGCATGAGCCCGCGCACCCTTGCCCGCCGGCTTTCCGACGAAAACACGACTTTCTTCAAAACGCTGGAAGAACTGCGGGTTTCGCTCGCTATGAGCTATCTGAAGGACAGTGATCTGGTACTGGCAGAAATAGCCTTCCTGCTTGGATATGCCGGTCAAAGCAGTTTCAACGATGCGTTCAAACGCTGGACCGGTCGGACTCCGGGTCAGTTTCGGGCGGAAGACGCTCCCAATAGTCACTCTTCCATACCCTAGTATGGGGGCAAAATCGGCCTGGCGCCGATTGATAACTTGTCAGCTATTTCAAGACTCTGCCACAGTCTCGACATATTTCGGGGTGGTTGCCGGCGCCGTTTGACATCAATTCTGTCAGTTCGATTCTTGAGGCTTCTGGCGCCACTTTGGCAACAATAGTTGCTCTGGCGCTTGATTGGTCACGATTTCCGCGAGTTTTTTGGCGGTTTTGGCCGCATCTGGATTGGAAACAGTTTGTTTTTTCAGAAATTGTTAATTTTCGACGGTGGGGTGTTACCTTTCATCATGGCATTTTTGGGGCGGCTTCAGGTCCTGAATGTGCCGGGGGTCGGAATTGTCGTGGTGGGATCGCGCAGCCGGGGCTCACAATTTAATCGCTTGGAGGGACTGCCACTCCGGGCTTCGGTCAAGTCGCACACGATACACATCCGACCATTTGGCGGAGCTATTTCTCTGTGTGCGCCGTCAAATGAATGGGGGCGGAGATGAAGGACGTTACGTATTCTGGCACGCCGTTACGGCGGGTGCCGGGCGTTTCCTTCCCGGGGGCGACTGGTAGTCTGTTGTCTCCGGTTCTCGCCGACATGAGCGTTCCTCCGGCAGCCAATACGGTGGCAATGCCAAGCGAAGAAGTCGGGGAACAGAGCTTTTATCGCGTTTATGGCAAGCGGGCACTCGACATATTTCTCGTCTTCCTGAGCCTGCCTGTGACGGTTCCGATCATGGTTCTTTGCGCAGTTGCATTGTGGATCGAAAGCGGCCTTCCGTTCTACCAACAGAATCGCCTTGGACGGGATGGCAGATACTTCAAGATCCTGAAACTGCGGACAATGGTGCGGGACGCAGATGAATTGTTGCAAAAATACCTACAGGACGACCCCGAGTTGCGTGAGGAATGGGAAACGACCCAAAAGCTGAAACGCGACCCTCGGATCACCTTGGTCGGGGGTTTTCTGCGCAAGACGTCTCTGGATGAGCTGCCGCAGATCTGGAACGTGCTGAAAGGTGACATGAGCCTTGTTGGGCCGCGTCCGATGATGCCGGATCAACTGGAAATCTACGGAGAACCATCCAGTTACTTCGCTTTGCGGCCGGGCATTACCGGCGTCTGGCAAGTTTCGGCCCGCAACGAAACGCATTTTTGCCAGCGTGCGCGCATCGACATGGACTATTTCAAGCTGCTGTCGTTCCCGCTGGACCTGAAGCTTTTGTTGAAGACCGTGGGCGTTGTGTGCCGCAGAACGGGATATTGAGACGGTTTTGAACGGATCAAGGCATTTGGGAGTTTTGTCATGACGCAATATACTGCTCAGGCAGCAATGGAGAAGGCAGCTACTCCCTCTGCGCTGCGAGACACTCGGAGTGAGTTCGATCGAATGAACCAGCAGGGTTTCAAACGGTTTAGGCGTCGCGCCGCACGACGCGGGGCAGATCCGGCCCATGTCGACGATGACATCCGGATCAACCTTCCGGCGCGTCTTCCCGATACGTGGGATCGCCTGCCGCTGCGCTTGCCGGGTGTGCAAAAACATCTGCGGTCTCGCGCACCGCTGATCAGCTTTTTTCGCAACGACCCGGCTGCCAAGGCGTTCGACCTCTTGCGCACGCGTTTGCTGCAAACGTTGCGCGAACGCGGTTGGCAGCGCGTAGCCGTGACGGGGCCGACCTCAGGCTGTGGTTCGACATTCACGGCTGTGAATCTTGCGCTCAGCTTGGCGCGGGTGCCGGGTAGCCGAAACATACTAATGGATCTTAATCAACGCACGCCCGGCATTGCTGATCTGCTCGACATGCACGACTCTGGCCAGATGCGTCGATTTCTTTGCGGAGAAGCGCAACCGGCCGAGCATTTGGTGCGCATTTGCGATACGCTGGCCGTTGGTCTGACGCAGGAGCCGGACAGCCAGTCTGCCGAACTTTTGCAAACTGCGAACTGCACTGTTGCGATGGCCAACATGGTCGACGAGATCAATCCCGACGTGGTGATCTATGATTTGCCACCGATGCTTGAGCACGACGATCTTGCAGCGTTCCTGCCCCAGGTAGACGGGGTGCTGCTGGTGTCAGATGCCACGCGAACAACACCGGATCATTTGGCGGCCTGTGAGCGGATTCTGGGCGACCGGACCGAGCTGTTGGGCGTTATCCTGAACCGGGCAAAGCGTTCAGGGGTTGAAAGCCTCGGCGCATAACCCCAATTGGACTTCGGCCCGCTAGTATCCGAATTGGCGCCATAGTTTTGCCCGCTTGGCGTGATTTAGTTTTCGCAACGGCCATTGAATGGGCCGAATACTCGCCGGCTGGGCGATGAGCAGGCGGAAACGGAACAAGGCAGGCTGTTTGGAGAAGAACGGTCTGCAGGGAACAGGCAAATGGGTCCGATCAGTTCGCTAGGTGATCTTTTTGACATGGTGCGCAGGCGCTTTGTCCTGATCTTTCTTGTTACCGCAATCGGCAGTGGCCTGTCCGTGTTGTTTGCGATGGAACAGCCAAGGGTCTACTGGGCCGCCGAAGTTCTGCAGGTGGTTCAGCCCAAGATTGCCGATGATCTGGCCAAAACCACGGTCGAGGGATCTTCGGCGCGCCGGCTGCAGTTGATCGAACAACAACTCATGGCGCGGTCCAGCTTGCAGGAGATGATCGAACAGTTCGGAATCTACGCCGACCAGCCCGGTCTCAAACCCGACACAAAAGTGGCGATGCTACGCAGCGCCGTGCAGATTACCGGGCTTGCCGCAGCCCGCGAAGGGTTTTCAGACGACGGCACGATCTCGGTGCTGACCATATCGGCCGAGATGCCGACTGCGGAGCTGGCGCAACAGGTGGCGCACGAGTTTGCGCAGCGTACGATAGAGATTTCGAATGAAACTCGCATCGGCAATGCCCGCGAGACTTTGGACTTCTTTCTCGCGCGCGAACAGATTCTGTCTGACGAGATTGCCAAACTGGAAGACGAAGTCGTCAGGTTCAGGGATGAAAACGAGATCTCACTGCCGGGCAGTATCGAATTCCGCCGTGAGGAGATCGCGACAATCAACGAAGGCTTGCTGACGATTGCTCGCGAACGGATCGAGTTTGAGCGCGAGATGGAACGATCAGAGCGGACCGATCGGCCCGCGACCGTCGCGCGCAAGCGTGCGGACTTCATCGAGCAGATCGCCACGCTGGACGCGCAGCGTGACTTGTTGCTGGAACGTAAACGCGAATTGGAAGCCTCGATCGAAACAACGCCTTACATTGAGCGACGATTGAATGCCTATGAGCGGCAGCTCGACCAGTTGCGGGACGAATTTGAACTGATCTCCGCGCGCCGGGCTGAGGCCGAGGTCGGGTATCGGCTCGAAAGTCAAAATCAGGCTGAACGACTGACGGTCATCGAGGAGGCCACGGTTCCCGAGTTCCCGATTTCGCGCAGCCGCAAGATGATTGCGGCAGCTGGCGGTGTGGCCAGTCTGTTGGTTGGCATAGTTCTCGCCTTTCTGTTGGACCTTCGCAAACCGGTGATCCGAACGGCTGCTCAGATGGAACGGCAAACCGGTCTCAAACCAGTCGTTTCCATCCCTACGCTGAATACACGGCGGCGGCGGACGTCCGGCCCCGAGGCGCCTTCCTAGGTTCGACCTGTTTTGCAACGCGCCAATCTCTCCTATCGCCAATCTGTTGCGACCGACCTTAATGTGGGCGGGAAGAATTCCTGCTTATATCCGAGGTGACCGACGTGAAGCTCGCCTATGTCCTGAATACCTATCCGCAGCCCTCTCACAGCTTCATCCGACGCGAGTTGCGGGCGCTGGAGGCGCAGGGGCATGACGTGGTGCGGATTGCGATGCGACGCTCGGATCAGGAACTGGTTGACCCGCAGGACCGGGAAGAGGCCACTCAGACGACCTATGTTTTGGACCACAAAGCAGCTCTGCTGGCAGACGTAACCAAAACTGCACTGTCGAGACCGGGAAAATTCCTGTCTGCGCTGCGACTGGTGTGGCGCATGGGACGCGTTTCTGAACCCGGTGTTTTTCGGCATTTGATCTATCTGGCCGAGGCCGCTCATGTGGCGCGGCTATGCACAGAGGCAGGGGTTGAACACGCTCATGCGCATTTCGGAACAAACCCGACTGCTGTGGCATTGCTTGCGCATGAATTGGGTGGTGCGCGATACTCTTTCACCACCCACGGCCCGGAGGAATTCGATGCCCCGCGGGCCCTGTCTCTCGGCCTGAAACTTGAGCACGCGGCCTTTGCGGTCGGCGTCAGTCAGTTTGGTCGCAGCCAATTGCGGCGCTGGGTCGGGTTTGAGATCTGGCCGAAGCTCCATGTGGTTCATTGTGGAATCGACCCCGAGAAGTTCGACGACCCAGCACCTGTGCCTGACGACACCTGTCGGGTGGTCGCCATCGGGCGCTTTGTTGAACAAAAGGGCCAGATGGTTCTGATCGAAGCAATGTCTGCGGCGATCGACCGAAACCCCGAGCTTCACCTTACGCTTGTGGGCGACGGCCCAATGAGAAACGCTTTGCAAACTGCGGTCACCCGGTTGGGCCTGGAAAAGAATGTGCGTTTCACTGGCTGGCTGGACGAACGCCGGATCCTGCAGGAGCTTGAGGCAGCGCAGGCGCTGGTAATGCCAAGCTTTGCCGAAGGTCTTCCGATGGTAATCATGGAGGCCATGGCCGCCGCCCGACCAGTCATTGCGACCAGCATCGCCGGAGTGCCTGAACTGGTGCAACAGAATAAAACGGGTTGGCTCATCCCGGCCGGTGATGTGGGTGCCCTGTCTGATGCGTTGACCGATCTCGCGGCCACCCCGGTTGCTGCTCTCGCAGAAATGGGGGCAAGCGGCCGAAAACGGGTTCTGGCCCGCCACGATGCAGGAGTCGAAGCCGCCAAGCTTGCGGCTCTGATTGCAAAGGCTGGGCAGTCATCGACAGGATAAGTCAGCGCCCGCGCACCCAGCGAATTCGGCTGCGATAAATCGGCGTTTTGGTGGCAATGCCAACGGCCGCATAGACGGCAAAGCCGACCGGATCCTGCAGCAATCGTCCAATCAGGCCGCCCGGTCCAATCTTTCGTTTGTCATCGTTCGCCAACAGGTCCGGATGCAACCGGGCGATTTCTTCCACGCCCTTGTTCTGACGCCTCCGAACGCGGACGAGGTTTCCAAACCCTTCGACCATTGGCCATACGTAGCCGGCGGAGACCCGGATACGTTCGTCCGGTGTGAAACTCAGGCGGGCGAAAGTGTCATCGGAAATGATGTCCGGCCAAGTCTTCCAGCGCTCCCGCCCTGCAATGTTCACAGCGAAGATACCAAAACCAGGCACCCCGTCGGTTACGAAGGGCAGGGTTTGCCAGAACTGGCCATAGGCCCGGCTGGCCATGCTGATTGCAGGCGCGACTTGGGGAATGCCGGATGCATAGCGGGGTTGGTCTGTGTCCAGAGCTGCCACGAGCTTGGCCAATAACGACGGTGCAACGGTCACGTCCGCATCAATATACACCCGGATATCACCCCCGGCGGCTTTATCCCCAGCGTTCAGTGCGCCCAGTTTTCCACCTTTGGAAAGTTCCAGAACCCGCCAAGCCCATCCGGCTGCCTCGGCCTGCTTGGCAAAGCTGCGTGCGATGTCGGCGGTGTCGTCCGTGCAGCCATTGGCAATGACCAGAACTTCGATTTGCCATTCTTTGGCGAGAGGTTCTGACGCCAACAGTGCTTCGACGCAGCCGGGCAAAAATGCCTCTTCATCATGGGCGGGTATCAGGACTGAGACAACGCGGCTCACTTCCATGCCTCCAGGGCTTTCCAGCGCGGGTTGGTATCATTCAGGTGTCTGAGATGCCCCCAGCTGCCCCATTTCGAAGGCGGAAAGACATCGGTAAATGCGGTAAATAACTGGCCCCCACGCGCATACCACCCCGCAATGAGTTCCTTGTAGAGCAGCCCCATTTCCTCGCTGTAGTTGAGAACGGAGAGAAAATCGGTGAGATCGTCGTCGTCCAGCATATTGCCTAGCCCCACGACGTGGCTGCCGCCTTCGTACATGATCAGGTCAAGTCCGTGACGCGTGGCCACATCGGCATGGTAGGGCAAAATGCGGGTCAGCAAATCCTCGAGCGTATCCCCCGGTTGGCCCGATATTGAACCGTCGCGCAATTCAGCCCAAGCCCATCGCAAGGCGGCGTCATATTTATGTGCCGCGACATACGCGGTTTGATCTGCGGCAGGCAGGGATCGGGCCTGTTCTTCGGCAATGGCTTTGCTTGAGGACAGCCAATCGCGAACGAGCGGTGCCCTGTCCTCCATTCCCAACAGAACTCCGAAATATCCGGTTATCGCATAGGCGTCGAAATGCTCTGTCAGGTTGAGGTTGGGCAATAGCGGAGGTTCAAGAATTTCCTGTTCCAGACCTGTCCACCCGGTTTGGGTCGAGATCACCCGGATCAGCCTTTCCGGGGCGTCTGCAAATACCTCGGTCCAGATACGCGCCATTTCAACCGAGCGGGCGGCATAGGCCTGAACCCAGGAGTCCTTTGCCTGCCATTTTGATAGTGCTGTCTCATCTGCCCAGACTGCCTGCTGAAACTGCCAGTTCCATACCTCGTTCGAGAACTCCACATAGGTGCGCTGGTCGACCCACAGGTCGCGTTTCACCATTTCCGCGAAATTGCGCAGGAAATCGTCGTCGGCAAGGTGCGGCATGCAGAACCAGCCGTCGACGCCGGTTCGGTTCAGCAGTTCCAGCATGATTTCAAGCGGAACACCCTTGAGAGCATAGCTGAAATCCTGCGGCATTGGGCGGTTGTCCCAGCTTGATTGCGTGCTGTCGTTGGTGTCCATCCAGTCCATGAACCGAAAAAGCTCGAAGCCCTCTAACTGGTCGAGCCAAAGCGGATTGAAGATCGCACCCGCGTCAAAGGCTGCGGCGTGTTCAAACTTGACTACACTGATGTTTCGAACGTGATCCCCCCCCGCGCCCCGGTCAGTTCGCTGGATGCGGATTTCGACCAGCCCGGGACCGGGCGTGTAGTCGAATTGAATCTCGCCTTTTCCGTAACGCACGTTTTCCGCGCGTCCAGAGACCTCGATAATCCCGTAGCCATCATATGTCAGGCGATAGCGTCCTTTTGTATGCGTGGCCTCTTTCGGAATATCGGTCAGGATCACCGTGCCGATCGAGCCCAGCCGATGCGGAATAGCCAAGGGCCAGCCATTCGGATCGAGAAACCCGGCACTTTGCAACTCGTGATGATCAACGCCGCCCCATTCCCCTCGCAGGTGACCGACCCATGGACGGGCGGTTTTAAAAATGTCGAGAAACGGTTGCTGGGTACTGAAATCAAGAATACCGGCAAGGTTCGTCGCCAAAGGTGGCGGTGTCGCGGGGGGCGGGTAACGCGACAGGTCGGCAACCGGGATCGGCAGGTCGTCAGGTAACGGGGTCGTCGTGACAGCGGCAGTCGCCGAATTTTCCAATACGGACGGGGTCTCAGTCGTTGGCCGCGTGTCGGGGATATTCTGAGCCACGTCCCATGCAAGATCCTGAAGGCGCGCTGCAAGAACCGGCGTCAAAGGCCTGAACTGCTGCCCCCAGCGGCTTTTTAGACGGCGGGGAAGGCCACGAGGGTGCTCCCCGGTCAGAACGGCGTATTGCAGCATCGTCAGGTAGTAGAACCCAAAATCGTTGGGATGGATGTCGTCCTGAAAAACGTCCCGAATGTCCTTGAGGCCCGGGACAGTGCCGGCGGCGATCTCGTCATGCAGCCGGGCCATCGCCTGACCCGCCGGCAGCAACTCCATTTCGGGTCCAGAGGCGCTCGAGTTCACGGCATCGACGATGCTTTGCCATACTGGCAGATCCTGATCTAGCCGATCGCGCCACGGGACATCGCCACCGGGATCAAACTCGACCTCGACGCCTGTTCCGGATTTCAGGCTGTGCCATGTTTCCTGCAGGAAAACTCTTGTTTGCGGATCGGACGAAACGGCAAGCTCATAGAACCGGGTTGCATAGGTGACTGTGTCGTTCCATTCGAAATTGCCTGCAAGCGGGACGGCTTCGGTCAGAATGACTGCATTGATCCCGCCTTGCGGCAGCACCGCCCTGGCGTTGGTTCCCTCGGCGTCAGCACCGTTCTCCCAGTTCCATTTCAAGGGCGCGCCATTAATGATCTGGGCCTCTACGCGGACGGTTTCCGGCAGCACCGCATCCAGCATGTCTGGATTGGTTTGACCAAACAGGGAATGCCCGACAAAGAGTACACCGGTCAGTGTCGACAACCAGCTCATCTCGCCACCCCGGTCTTTGGGTAAGCGGTGACTGTGGCCCAAACCGTTTCCTGCATTATCCGAGCAGCGTCGGAAGTTGGTGCAATTGCGGGAGCACCATCCGACTTCTTGAGGGCATGGGGCAGGCCGACAGGCGAGCGCCCGTAGAGGACGGCATAGTGGGTCAGAGCAACCAGGTAGTTGCCTATATCATTCAGGTGGATTGTATCGAGCGTGCCGTCTTCGTTTCGGGAAAACAGATCCTCAGGCCCTTTCAATCCATCGATGCCGCCGTTTTCCTGCATCTTTCGGGTCAGCCGTGCCATGACCTGACCGGCAGGAATGACAAGAATGGGATTGTCAGGGTTGCGGGCAAGATCCGCAAACAGGATCTTTTCTTCCCAGAGCGCGGCTAGATCGTTGTCCAATCGGTTCAACCAGCCATCCGGATCATCCAGTTTGTGCCAAGTCTCATACAGATAGATCCGGGTATCCGGTGAGGCATCCCGCACCAGATCCGCCCACAGAGGTAGGTATTTCGCGCTGTCATGGTAGCGTATCGCAGACCGCAGCTCGACCATTTCGGTCAGAACCACTGCGTCGTAGTCACCTGACTTAATGGCCTCTTGTGCCGGGCGGAAGCGGTCGTGGGCGTTTTCGGTCTCGAACCCGTTGATCGGGATCTCAGGCTCCCAATGATCCATCAAAGATGTGCCCCATCCCAGTTGGCTGGCATAATCGTGGCCCGTTGTGCCCAATCCGGCATCTGCCAGTTGCATCAGCATTGCAGGCATATCGCGGCCGACAAGGCTGTGGCCCAGGTGAAAGACCGAAATCGGGCCGTCGGGCGGGGTCAGAGGGGTGGCGTAGGCTGCCGTGACAGCATCTGCCGAAGGGCGTTTCGGTGTCGACCAGAACCACCACGCACCGGCGACGGTGGCGAAAAGTACCAACAAGAGGAGAATACGAAACGCCATGGTTCAAATCCGGTCAACTTGTTTGGACATTATCCCGCTTTCCCTTTTCGATCACGCCCGAACCGCGACCACTGCAACGATCAGGCCATAGCCAATGGCAAATCGGCCAGCCAGCGTGTCGCCACCCTGAAACGGATCAACATCGCGCACAAAGCGAGCGCTGAAACGTTGGCTGTCGTGATCGATCTCCGTCTCAATCACGTCGAAACCGAAGACGGTGCGGCTTTGCGGATATTGCGCTTTGTAGGTGGCTTCCTTGATGCAAAAGATCAGCTTAGCCATGAGACCGGGATCTGATTGGAGGGCGAGCCACTGCTGTTCACCCGCTGTGCAAACCGTGTCCCAATCTTGGCCGTCAAGCGGTGTGGCCGGTTCCAGATCGATGCCCAGCATCTGAACATCGCGGGCGTGCGCTACGGCGGCAAGGCAATCATGGTCAGTATGGGTTATCGATCCGACGAGGTGAGCCGGCCAGCGCGGTGCCCGGTCATCACCACTGGGAACCGGCTGCGGTGCCAGACCAAGGCCAGCCATGGCTTGCCGGGCAGCTGTGCGGCCCGCCGAGAACTCGCATTGCCGCTTGGGCACGGCGGTCGCAATTGCCGGAAATTCGTCCGCAAGCAATCGATGCGCGTCAGAGCGGGGATCGGCTGCGGCCAGCGCGATATCAGGATCGAGCAGTTGGCTGGCCATAAGTAGCGCTGGCGAGGCGGATGTGCCTCGCCCGATCATCCTGCGCTCGTCCTGCGGCTTGCACGCATTGCCCGTCTTTTAGACATGGTTTGCGACCGGTTCGCTGCTTCGACCTGCGGCGCCTGTGGAGTTTCTCCGCCGGTTGTGACATGGGCGGCCAGCGCCTTGAGCGTGGGAAACCGGAAAATGTCGGTGATCGACAGGGCGGGCAGGTCAAGCGCCGTTCGGATCTCTCGATGGGCTTGGACGGCAAGCAGCGAATGGCCTCCCAGCGTAAAGAAATTGTCTTCTGCCTGGATCTGACCGACCCCCAATATCTTCGACCAGATTGCCGCGATCTGTCCTTCGGGACCTTCCGCTGGCGCGGGCCCTTTGTGTTCGGCCTTTTGGGAAGGCACTGGTGCGGGTAAGGCAATGCGGTCAATTTTCTTGTTCGGTGTCAGCGGAAAGCTGTCGATGACGACGACGTGGGCAGGGACCATGACCTCCGGCAAACGGGTAGCGAGATGTGACCGCAAACTTTCAGCAGAGAACGAAGGTGTCGTGGTGACATACCCTATCAATCGTGTGTCCCCGGCAGTTTCGCGCGCAACAACTACGGCGCCCGTAACCCCTGCGAACGCGGCCATCTCGGCTTCGATTTCGCCCAGCTCAAGACGCTGGCCGCGGATCTTGATCTGATGATCGGTCCTGCCTAGGAAATCCAGCTTTCCGTCAACCCGCCAGCGTACGAGGTCACCGGTTCGGTACAAACGGGGAGAAGCAAATCCATCGGACGCAGTATTTAATCCGGTTTCCGCCGGGAACGGATCCGACACGAACCGCTCGTTGGTCAGATCAGGGCGTTGCCAGTAACCGCGCGTGACCCCCTCGCCGCCGATCAGCAATTCGCCGGGCACGCCGACAGGGCAGGGCGCTCCGTTTGAATCCACCACGTAGACAAAGGTGTTGGCAATCGGTGCCCCGATGTTGGCGGTTCCCGAAACGCCAGTCTCCAGGCATTCGCATGTGGACCAGATCGTGGTTTCGGTTGGGCCATACATATTGAGAATTTTCGCCCCGGTGCATTCGCGCAGATCTTCGACCAGATCCCCTGGCAGGGCTTCACCTCCAAGCAGGAGGTGACGGACACGCCCCAGCGACATTCGGGCTTCGTCGTTCATGGCGATCATCCGCGCCATGGACGGCGTGCATTGCATATGAGTAACCTTGTGGCGAATGATCTGGGCAGCGAGCGAGAAATCATCCTCGGCTATCTCTGCCGGTGCATTGGCCCGAGCGAGGACTTCGGCCAAGGGTTTGAGCCCTTCCAGAACGACCTCGGGCGCAATGCCGTAGTCGATCAGGCAGGCGATTTCATCGACACCGATCCGTTTCAGCTGCTCCACGCGCGCAAGACCGTCTGTGACGGTTCCGAACAGGCCCGAGTCCTCGAAATAGCGCTCAAACGCAAAATCAAGTATGGCTTCCAGTTCGTCCTCGCTTAGCACACCCAGATCCATCTCGAATGGGTTCGAGACGCCCTTGGGTTTCTTAAAGGCCGGAAATGCCCAGGCATATTGCTTGATGAGGCCAGCCGCCGCACGAAGGTAGTCTTTCATCGGTTCCCGCGCGACGGTCCGGGCCTCATCGCGTGTGCCTGCAAGATAGCTGTGCAGCATCAGCGTAACCGTGAAATCTGCGGGATCATGCCCCGCCTCGCGAAGTGCGGCATGGTAGATGCGGATCTTTACCGCCACTTCATCGACCGACTGGCCCAACAGGTGGGTCAGTACGTTGGCCCCGATCTGACCTGCCTCTTTCCAGGTTTCCGGATTGCCCGCCGTCGTTACCCAGACCGGCAGTTCCTCGGACACGGGTCGTGGCTGCGTTACCACCTCGTGCATAGTGCCGTCGGCCTTGGGGAACCCGACCGGCTCTCCGCGCCACAGTTTGCGCAGGGTCTCAATGGTTTCGAACATGGCCGGCTTGTTCTTGGGCGGAGAATTCTCCGGGCGCAGGATAAAGTCATCGGGCTGCCACCCCGACGCAATGCCGAGCGCCGCACGCCCGCCGGTCAGGTTGTCGATGACGGCCCATTCTTCGGCGATCCGCGCAGGATGGTGCAGGGGGGCAACGCAGCTACCGGCCCGCACACTCAGGTTCTGTGTTACTGCAGCGACAGCAGCGCCAGTCACCGACGGGTTGGGGTAGGGACCTCCAAAGGCGTGGAAATGACGTTCCGGTGTCCAGACCGCATTGAACCCATGCGCATCGGCGAATTTCGCACCTTCAAGCAGCAGCTCGTATTTTTTTGGACCGGGCCCGTCGTCGTTGCCCCAGTACATCAGGTTAAAATCGATCGGTCGTTCGCTGACAGCGATTGGGCCTTTTGAAACCACTGCGCGGTTTTCGTCACTGCTGAGCACGACTTTGAACCCACGCGACAAGGTCCAGAACAGCTCAAGCACCGAGATGTCGAAGTTCAGGCTGGTGACCGCCAACCATACGTCACCGGGTGTATGTTCAATGCGGTCATCCATGCCGGCAAAGAAGTTTATCACGTTGCGATGTTCGACCATCACCCCCTTTGGAGTGCCGGTGCTGCCAGACGTGTAGATGAGATAGGCCAGATCTTCCGGGGTGACGGGGACCTCGGGATTGCCGGCCTCGCAGAGCGTAGCGGTATCGTCCAGTACAAGCACCTGCGCTGCGCTGCCAGACAGCGTATCGGAGAGGGATGCGTGGGTTACGATCACCGAGGCAGCACTGTCTTCGACGTAATGCGCAATCCGGTCGGCAGGATAGCTCGGGTCCAGCGGCACGTATGCACCGCCCGCCTTCAAAATGGCCAGCGCGGTGGCGACTAGATCGGTCGACCGGTGGAGGAACAGCCCGATATGAGCACCGGGTTTTACTCCCATCCGGATCAGACTCGCAGCGATGCCGTTGGCACGGGCGTTGAGTTCGCCATAGCTCAGGCACTGCCCTTCAAAGACAAGCGCTTCGGCCTCCGGGGTCTTAACAACCTGTGCCTCGAACGCGGCGTGCACTGTCCGCGTTCGGTCATGGTCGCGGGCGGTGGCGTTCCAGGTAGACAGGGTCTGCGTTCTTTCACCTGAGGAAAGGACAGAAAGTGATGCGATGGCGGCCTGTTCGTCATAGCCCTGTGCGACGTTTTGCAGAACAGCTTCCAACCGCCTAGCAAGCAGTTCCACTGTTGCCGCGCTCAACCGGGTTTCGTCAGCGTGCAGAGCTATCGAATCCCCATTCAAGGCAATTGTGGCCGCCGTTCCGGATACAGGCCCGGAACCATCCAGCGCCAACCCGATTTCGGGGGTCTCTGTGCGCGTGATCAATGGATCCCGGGCGATCAGATCCAAGGCAAAACCGCCTTTGCTCCGGGTATGCTGAATCCGGGCCTGCGCCTTTTCAGCTGCCTCGCCCAGTGTATCAGTTTCGGAAACCTGCACCGGCACCCATTCGCTGAAGTAACCCGGTTGCCCGCGATCAAGGCCGGGCAGCCCCAAAGCTATATCTCCGTAGGTTTCACCGCTGCTGCGCAGGGCCCAGACGAGAATGGCGGCAAGCAATCTGTCTTTGCCAAGACCGTCCGGAACCGAGATTCTGTAGGTGTTCCACACCGGGGTATCCCCGGCACGCCCGGCCAATGGCACCGGCAGCGGGTTCAGGGAGCGCAGGTTGCGCCGCCACAAGGGTTCGGCGCTCAGGCTCTCGGCAATCAGCGCCTCAATGCCGGCAACGGGTGCTGCCAGCGACTGACCGGTTTCAACACGTCCGGTCAGATTGACTATTTGGCCGCGCGGGTCGGTCAGGTCATCAAGAACAAGATCACCGTCGCGGGTCGCCACGGTGATCGCGTTCGGGCTGTGGTCTACTACCTTGCCCGGGGCCATTCCCGAAGCGGTTTCCGCAACCCGGGCGTTGCCAATCAAACAGACTTCGTTGCCCAAGGTGATCTTGGGGCAGGTCATCGGATTCCAGTATCCGCCAAAATCCAATGCCCTGACAAAACGCGCCATATCGTGTGCGGGCTTGGCAAAGTCGAGATGGCCCGCGTGTTCCGGTCGTTTGTCGCGGGCGAAGTAACTGCGTTGGCTCAGGTCTTGCGCCGTCCGTTGTGGCCCGTCGCTCTCGAGCTGGAAAATGACCTCCCCAAAACTCTCCAGTCCGGCCGCATAGCATTTTGAGTTGAGAGAATAGGCTGTGTCGTCTGCAGCGATGTCGAAATTCGCCTGCGCAAGAATGTCGCCTTCATCGATGCCACCTTCGATCAAGTGCCATGTGACACCGTATTGTTCTTCACCAGCCATCAAAGCCCAAACCGGTGTGTTCAGACCGGCATAGCGTGGTAGCGGCCCGTCGTGGAAATTGACCGCCCCATGCTTAGACATCCGCAAAACGGCATCCGGGATGACGCGAAGATTTGCGATGGAAAGAAGCCAGTCGAATCCACTCGATAATTCATCGAACCGGTCATGCAGCGGCAGCCCCTTGGTTCCTGCCCAGTCGCGGATTGTCGGGTCCGTGGATACTACAGCGTGAATACTGTGTCCGCGATCCAGCAATGCCTCTGCGCAGCCAATGAGTAGGGATTCATTTCCAATCAAGGTGCAGGAGAACTGGGTCATTGGCTGTCCTTCGTTCTTGTCATCACGGTCGGCGCCAGATCCCCACCTGTCGCTGCCCCGGGTGCTGAAGGCCGCAGGTTTCGAAGCCAGTGCGCCGCGAGATCGCCCATGAAGCGATCTGGATCAGCCTGCGGCTTTCCCGAGATCAGGCGCCGGAGCCCGTAAATGGCGGAGCCGGCAAGTCGGGCCATTGTCGCCACCCCTGCGTAAAGAGATCCGTGGTTCTTTCTGAAATAATGCAGTCTTGAATCGAACCAGTATGGGGGCGTTCTGTCCCAACTCTTCATCCCGGTGCTGGCCGAGCCGATATGGGCCACGGAACTGTCAGGCAGATAATATACTTCCCATCCGGCACGCGCGGCCCGCAGGCAGAGATCGGTTTCTTCGAAATAGAGGAAAAACGTTTCGTCAAAGCCGCCGATCTCGTCGATCATTGCCCGGCGGATCATGAGGCTTGCACCCGCGGTCCAGTCTATGCGGGTTGTCGATTTCGGGATCTCGATCGGAACGATCGCGTTCTGAAACAGGCGCGAAACAACCCCGGTCCGCGCAGCCATCTCGAACTCGCCCGCCGCACTGGGAAAACGGAATGCGGTTCGGTGCGGTTCACCTTCTTCCCCGTGAATGTAACTTCCTGCCATTCCGGCCTTCGGGTGGTTGATCAGAAAGTCGCACAACACCCGGATGGCACCGGCGTCAGGCCATGCATCCGAATTCAGAAGGTAGTAGAAATCCGGTGCCTCGCCGGAATTCAGCCCGGTCCGTATTCCGAAATTCACGCCTGCTCCAAATCCGCCATTGCGGCCAGCGTCGACAACCCGCACCCGCCCGTCAGCGGCCCATCCCCGCTTGTCGACCTGATCCTGCAGCATCCCGAGCGAATTGTCAGCCGAGCCGTTCTCGACAATCAGGATCTCCCCGTCCAAATCGGTCATTTCGTGCAGGGCGGCCTCTGTCGCGCGCAGGGTAAGCTCCGGCGTCCGGTAGTTCAGGATTATGGTCAGGAGTTTCGGGTTGCCTGCTGTCATGGTGTCACTCCGCCGCCTGCGCGTGTGCAGGCTTGGGCGCCGCCGTTTCGACCGCGTCGATCGATTGCTTCATGCGTTCGGCAAGCACGCTGACATTGGGAACGAGAACCATGCTGTCGTGATCGCCGGGAACTTCGATCACCTGGGTCAGGGGGGCATGTTCAGTCCAGCCGTTGTCCGGGATCACGTATTCACGCTCTGAACTGACCCATTGACCGCCGGAAACCTTCCAGTGTCGGTCCAGCGGTGGCCGGAACAAGGCCAGCGGTCCCTGCCATGATTTGACTTGGTAGACGGATACGGCCTCCCGAAAGGCAGCTTCGATCTTGGTGTTGTTAAACGCCGTGGCGGCGTTCAGGGGGGGAGGCGCCACGCGGCGTTTTTCCAGCTCCCAACGCAGGCGATTTCCGGCCCACTCGCCAAAATAACCAGCACCCTTTGTGCGCAATTCGCTCATCTTGATCAGGGCCTTGTCCCGGCGGCTCAGCGCTGGGCGCACAGGCAGAGGGGTATCCAGCAAAACCAGCAATGAAACTTCATCGCCCTGGGCCTTCAACTGCTGCGCCATCTCATAGGCAGTAATACCGCCACCCGAGAAGCCGCCCAGTAAATAGGGGCCTTCCGACTGGATCTGTTTCAACTCGGCTATGTAGTCCTGCGCGGCGTCTTCCATTGTCCGGTGGGGCTCGTCGTCACCGATCAGACCCCGGGCCTGTAGGCCGAACACCGGGCGCTCGCCGCCCAACATCAAGGCCAGATGGCGAAGGTTCAGAACATTCCCGAACATGCCGGCCACAAGAAAGAACGGCGTGGCTTGCCCGTCGCCCTGATGCAGCGGCACCAGATGTGTGAACTCTTGTCGGTCTTGGCTTTGCGTCCCCGCACTCTCGCCCGTCTCCTCGGCGTCGACCGGACCAATCCGGTCGGCAATGGCCGCGACGGATGGCGCCTCGAACAGGAGGGAGATCGGGAATTCCACGCCAAAGCTTCGCTTGATCTGAGCGAACAGGCGCACGGCGATAAGAGAATGGCCCCCGAGATCGAAAAAGCTGTCTTCCACGCCGACCGAGCTGACCCCCAACAGGGCTTCGAACATCCCAGCAAGCGACTTCTCCACCTCGTTGCGCGGGGCGACATAGGCGGTATCGAGCTGCGGCCGTTCAAAGGATTGGCCTTCTGCATCAGAGGTGGAGACCTGCGCAGCCTGCCGGACAAGGGCGGGCAGTTCCATTGAGCTGATCAGAACCTGCGGCAACCCCGTCGCCAAAGCCCGTTCAAGCGCTTCTGGCCCCTCATCCGGGCGGATTCCCAAAGAAATGTTCCGATGCAGGCGCTGCTCTTCGGGCGACAGCGGCGTGGTTGTCGATGCGGCTTCCAAGCCCAGTGCGACGGCATCAGTGTCGGGTCTTTGCGGCTCGTCTAGTGCAAGCGAGCCTGACGTGCGCTGCATTCGGAACCCGCTTATGTCCACACAAACATGGCCGTCGGGGTCTGTCAGCGTAACATCAAACGAAACTTCGCCCTCGACAGCATTGAAATCGGCGCTCAATCGGATCCAGGATCGGATGTCGGCCGGCAATGTCCTCCAGACACGGATTTTGCCGTAGGAGATCGGTACCCAGAGGTTCTGGCCGTTGTAGCCGGGAGCCAGCGAGATAGCCCATCCTGTGGCCAGATCCAAAAGCCCGGGGTGCAGTTGCCAGCCGGTGCAGGTATCGCGGAACTCCTCCGGAAGGGACAGCCGCGCAAGGCCTTCGTTCCGGCCAAGGGCTGTAGATTGCAGAACGTGCCACCGCGGACCAAACTGCAGGTGTGTTTCTTGCGGCGATTTCAACCGTTGTCCGGGTTCGCCGTGATGTGTTTCAGGGCAGCGGGCCGCGATCTCGTCCAGGACCACCGGAGGCGGCGCGACCCCGACCGGGTGCAAGCTGGCCTGCGCGTTCAGAACATAACCGCCTGCGGCCTTGGAATGGACCGAGAACGCCGTTGTCTCACCGTCGTCTTCCATCCGGATCACGGTCTCGCGCGGAGCCTGATCGGATGCTGTCAGCGGACGGAAGAAATAGAGGTCGCGGATTTCGAACCCGTCGGTGTTGCCCTGTGCTGCAAGGGATTGTGCGGCAAGTTCCACATACCCTGTCCCCGGCATCAGTGCGGCCCCGGCAGCAGTGCGGTGTTCGTCAAACACCCAGCTGGTCTCGGGCGAGAATGTCGAGGCAAATAGACGGTTGCCGCTTGCATCGAACCCTGCTTCATCAAGAAGCGGGAGGTCGCAGGGATCCCGGTCGGACGGAGCAACCCGGCCCTCGCGCGCTGACTTTGCATCGGCGGCCATACCGACCTCGGACCAAACGCCCCAGTCGATGGCAACAACCTTGGTTGCGGCGGATCTGCGCGATGCGGCCCATGCGTTGAGATACTCGTTGGCGGCGATGTAGTCGACCTGGCCGGCCGGTCGCGTCACGGTAGACGAGGAGGAGAACAGAACCATCACCTCCAACATTCCATCCGGGAACAGCGTATCGAGAACCTGAAGCCCGGTGATCTTCGGCGCCAGAACCTTGGCGATTGAACTGTCGGTTTTAGCCAGCAACGGCCCGTCATCTATTTGACCTGCGGCGTGGATTACACCGTGCACGGCGCCAAACTCTTCTTCGGCTATAGCCAGCGCGTCGCGCATCTGATCCAGATTGCAGACATCTGCCGCAATCGCCATCACGGCACCTGTGTCGATCTGTTCGAGATGGTTCAGCGCCCGAATCCGACGGGCGGTACGGTCTGCCGGGCCATGACTGTTCAACCAATCTGCGCGGGCATCGGCTTCGGGAAGCGGGTCGCGCGAAAGCAGGATCACGTTGGCTGCGTGCTGCGTCATCAGGTGCTCGGCCAACGTCTGGCCAATGCCGCCGAACCCTCCGGTTATCAGATAAGTTCCACCCTGACGAATGGTGGACTTGTCCGCTGCGACGATCGGTTGTTGCCGATAGCTGAGACCAAACCGCCGTTCGCCCCGCAGGGCCGCATTCGTGTTTTCGGGTTCGGCAAGCAATTCCTCGAGGATGCGCGGCGTCAACAGATCGGGCGTGCTCTCGGGAGTACGCAACCGACCCAGCCATCCAACCGGTTCAGGGCGATCCAGTTCCAGATCAACGGTCGCCACGGTTACGCCCGGCATCTCGCGCGGCAGCACGCCAGCCGGGCCGGCGATCATTGTCTTTTCGGGATAGGGCAGGGCTTCTTCGCTCACCTGCGCTGCCCCGGTGGTAAAAACGGTCATATGCAGGGCCGGCAGGTCGGCCGCGCTCAGCGCCTGGGCAAGATAGGTGAGACTGTAAAATCCCTGCTCCAGATTGCGAACATGAAATGAGGACCCGGGGCGGTAGCTTTCGGTATCGGTCACAAGCCAGAAATGGCCCACCCGATCCGGCAGCCGGTCGGCTTCGGTCAAGGCGGCGATCAGATCGTCATATCCGTGTCGACCTTGTTCCGGCGGGAGCTGATAGCTGTTCTCATCAAGGCGGGCGAAAGTGTCGCCGGCAACAACACGGGTGACGCGATGACCGGCCTGCGCGAGCTTCTCAGCGACCGGTGCGGCGACCCTCGCGGTATCCTCGAAGATCAGCCAGTCGAGCGGAACCGCACCCAGTTCGGTATCGATCTCGATGTCACAATCCGCCAGACGGGGGCGCCAGACCGGGCGATAGAACCAGTCTTTCAGATCATCATGACGCCGCGGAGCCGGTTCGATTTCGGAGGGCGCAACTTTGCCCGGTTCGATGTAGTAGGTGCTGCGTTGAAAGGCGTAGGTGGGCAATGGCAGCCGGTTGCGCCGGGCCTCTCCCCAGATCTGGGGCCAGTCGGCGTCGACACCGCAGGCCCAGAGGCGTCCGATCACACCGAGAAAAAAGACGTCATCTGCCACATGGTGATCCGGGTGGCGCAGTGTGCTTAGAACTTGCCCCGGACGCACCCCGTTGTTCATTTGCGCCAGCGCGCTCAGCGCCTTGCCGGGGCCAACCTCGAGAAACACCCGGTCGGGCGCGGCCAGCGTTTCGATACACTTGGCGAACTGAACGGTATTGCGCAGCTGCTCGACCCAGTAGTCCGGGTTGGTGGCCTGTTCCGGGGTCAGCGGCTGGCCGGACCTGTTCGAGATCACCGGGGTTTCCGGCGCACTGAGCGACAGCCCGGCCAGGAACGCGCGATAGTCGGACAGGATCGGTTCGAGCATTCGGGAATGGGCCGCAATATCAATCTGGATCCGCTGATGGTCGACCTCGCGCGCTGAGAGTGTCTGCGAAAGAGCATCAATGGCTGTCTGCGGTCCGGATACGGCTGTCAGGTTCGGTGCGTTGACAGATGCGATATCAAGATCGGGCCCGATCAGTTGTTCGACCTCGGCCAGCGGCAAAGAGATCGATAGCATCCCGCCCTTGGGAACTTGGTCAAACAGTCGTCCGCGCAGCAGGACGAGGTCGATGCAATCTTCGAACGAAATAACACCCGCAAGGCACGCTGCGGTGTTCTCACCCATCGAATGTCCGACCAAAGCGGCCGGCTGGATGCCCCAACTCTGCCACAGCTGTGCCAGTGCATACTCTACGATCATGATGAGCGGCAGTTGGACCGAAGGCTGTTGCAACTTAACGTCGGCCTCGCCCGGATCGGGCTCGGGCAGCCAGATCGCGCGGATATCGTAGTCGATCTGCTTTTCAAGATGCTCAAGCCCGCGATCCATCCAGTCAGCAAAAACCGGCTCGGTCTCGTAAAGATCCCGGGCCATACCGGCGTATTGGGCGCCGCCTCCGGGGAACATGAATACCGTGTCCGGAGAGGAGCCCAGAAGATCGTGGGTAAAGACGCTGCGCGGGTCGCCCGCCTCTAGCAGGGCTGCGGCGTCGTCCGCAGTTTCCGCCACTACGACACGGCGCTTTTCAAAGCCCCGGCGGCCTTCCTTCAGGGTAAACGATACATCGGCCAGATCTGTTTCAGGGTGGTTGCGCAGCCATTCGGTCAGCGCCGTCGTGTTCCCGTCCAAAGCGGCGCGGGAACGGGCGGACAGACAGAGAATGTGGAACGGAAATTCGCTTTCCTCAGAGGCGGAACGTTTGGGCGCCTCTTCCAAGATTGCGTGGGCATTTGTTCCGCCAACCCCAAGCGAGTTTACGGCGCCGCGTCGTGGCCCGACACCGGATACCCATTCGGTTAGACGGTCGTTGACCCGGAAAGGCGAAGTATCGAAGTCGATCGTCGGGTTTGGCTTTTCGAAACCCAGCGACGGCGGAATCTGGCGGTGGTGCAGCGCCATTGCCGTTTTGGCAAGACTGGCCACCCCGGCGGCGGTATCCAAATGGCCGATATTGGTTTTCACAGAACCGATACAGCAATAGCCGGTGGCATCAGTTTGACGGCGATAGGCTTCGGTTAGGGCCGAGACCTCGATCGGGTCACCAAGATACGTGCCGGTTCCGTGACACTCCACGTGATCGATCGTTTCAGCCGAGACATTCGCGGTTTCCAAAGCTTTGGTGACTGCAGCGGCTTGCCCGTCAACGCTTGGGGCGAGGTACCCGGCCTTGGCGGCCCCGTCATTGTTGATCGCCGTGCCTTTGATAACCGCCCAGATATGGTCACCGTCGGCCACCGCATCTTCCAGGCGCCGCAAGGCCACTACTCCGGCGCCGGACCCGAACACTGTGCCTTGCGCCCGGTGATCGAAGGCATGGCAATGACCGTCCGGCGAAAGTATCTCGTTCTCCTTGTAGAGATAGCCACGCCCCTGTGGCAGCTCGATCGTCACGCCACCGGCCAGCGCCATGTCGATTTCGCCATCTCGCAGTGCCTCGCACGCATAGTGAACTGCGACCAAAGATGTCGAGCAGGCCGTCTGGACGTTCACCGAAGGGCCCTTGAGGTCAAACACGTGGCTTGCACGGGTCGAC
The DNA here is from genome assembly GCF_049801055.1 of Primorskyibacter sp. S87. Taxonomy (NCBI): domain Bacteria; kingdom Pseudomonadati; phylum Pseudomonadota; class Alphaproteobacteria; order Rhodobacterales; family Roseobacteraceae; genus Primorskyibacter; species Primorskyibacter sp. S87. Next base: position 93,680 of record NZ_JBNAGF010000008.1, read on the forward strand.
AGGAAATCCTTGTCGTTTCCGGTGTGGCGCAACAGGAACATGCCCACGTCATCCACAAGTCCGGGATTCGAGCAGATGTTGAAATAGAAGTAGCTGCCCATTCCACAGCCTGCATATACCCCTATCTTGCCGTCGAGATCTTCGGGTGGATGGCCGGATTGCTCCATTGCCTCCCATGCAACTTCGAGAAATTTTCGATGCTGTGGGTCAAGGATTGCCGCTTCTTTCGGACTGAACCCAAAGAACTCAGCGTCAAAATCGGCAAAACCATCCAGCGGGGCTGAGGACGGGACATAGTTTGGGTCATCCAGCCGTGCCGGGTTCTCGCCGTTTTTCAGCAGCGTTTCCTGATCCAGAACAACGATGGATTCGACACCATCGCGAAGGTTCTCCCAGAAATGCGCAGCCGAAGATGCTCCCGGCACGCTGACCGAAAGACCGACAATTGCGATATCGCTCGCAGAGCATACTGAACCTTCTGACTTCATTTTGTGATTGGACGATCCTGCGTCATGCTTCCCCCGAACTTGGGACAATGGTAGATGACCGCCCCGCCCCCCGGAAGTGAGATCGACAGCGCGGCATTGTAGATTTCAGCCTAATGGATTGTTTTTGGGAAACAAATCATTTCCGGTGTAAATCACCATTGCCTCAATCGGTTCAACGAAGCCCTAGTTTTCGTCGATTTGGGGCAAGGATGAGAACAATAGCTGAAAGCTTGCCCCGCCAGCTCAGAAACGGCCGTTCCTTTAAAGAATCGATCGGCTTCCCGACTTGTCCCGATTGGGTTGCATCACGCTGCCATCTGAAAAAATCTTGTTGCTTTTTGATGCTTTGGCGGGATATCGCTGCCGCTCGACATAACCCAATACAGCGCCGGCACACATCCAGGTCAGTGGAACCAAAGTAGCATTCAGCAGCATGTCCACCATCGTTGCCGCCAGCAGGATCGAAATCGGAGCCACAAAAGGCGATATTTCCGAGTTGGACATCTTCCGCATCTGCAAGGCCATCATTGCGATTGGCGTCGCCAAGAGCCCCATCTCGGCTATGTATCCCGTCCACCCAAGGGTGCCGAAAACGATGATCCACCGACCGTCGGGAATGGTAAGGATCTGGCGCGTTTCCTCGTGTCGGATCAGGTTTCGGCTCCAGCCGCCCCAACCAAAAAGTGGCTTTTCATCAGCTCTTGCCAACAACGCATCCTCGTTGGTGAAGCGGTATCCCAGCGATTGTGCGCGATCCGGGCTGATGGCATTCGCCTGTTCCAAAATCCAATCCAGCGGGATCATGCCCGTGTTGCGCAAAATGGGATAGGCGACTGCCAATGTCGCGCAACAGACCGCTACGCTGATCTGCTGACGTGGCGAGGCAAACAGAATGACCGGCAGGAAAACCAGCCCATACAACAGCGAAGCGAGGCTCTTGCAGAGAATGAGCACTACGAAAAGATAGATAACGGCTGCGAACAGGCGGGTCCGTTCTTCGCGCTCGGCAACCCTTGCCAATGTGGCCGTCGCCAGGATGGCGTTAAGAAAGAAAAAGGCCAGCCACAACGCATGTGGAAGGAAAACAATCGGCCTGAAGCCGCCGCTGCGCATCATCTGGTCAAAGCTGTGCTGAAAGAACCCGTAGATCCAGGTGTGTAACTGAGGGCTGAATCTAATCTCGAACAAGGCAGGCAGGGAGTAGAACAACCCACCCAACATGATCGCTACCAGCAATTCCCGCATACCTTCCTCGGTCGACAAATATTGCCGTGCCAGCAACAGTGGTAGCAGCAGGATTGCCTGATTGGAAATAAACGAGAACAGGTCACGCAGGCTCAGTCCTGGCTGGGCTGGGACAATGTAAAGTATGGGGTCGCTGTTGGCGATGACCTGAAAAATCAGGGGATCGCCGTTGGTTAACACGGTCGGGATGGCGCACAGCACATAAAGTACGGTTAGCAGTTTTGCCACCGGTGCTCGCGGCAGCAGCTCGACCTTCCGCCTGGCTACGAACGCACAAATCACAAATGCGCTCAGGTTGGGGATCGAAACCTTGTCGAGATCCGGCACCAACGGCAGGTCCAGCGCAGCGCCTTGCGGCAACAGAAGATACCCGCCGAGAATACTCCACAGGATCGCCCGCTCCGTGGAAAGCCGTTTGAACAAGACCACGCAGATCAGCGGCCAAGCAAAAAGCATCAGAAAGGCAAAACTGTTGGGCATTGTCCGTTTGGCTACTTGGTTGCGGGTCAGAAATGTTGACCAAGTCTATCAGGGGGCGCCCCGGCTGTCGCTCAGGATTGGTCACAAGCCAGGCAAGCATTGCAGGGATACAACGCCGCGGGATTCCGCTGATCGTGGGCGTAGCAGTCAAAGCGGTGATTTCCTAAACAGTCTGCGGGTGCCAAACCAAAAAAGGGCCGGGTCCGTGCAATTCGAATTCTCGGGGCAGACGATCGCCATCAACATTCCAAACTGGTCCGAACTGGAACACGAGCTCCGTGCGCGTTTCCAGAGGCGCGAAGGATTTGCTCTTGCGACGGTGAATTTGGATCACTTGGCCAAAATGACTCGGGACACAGAATTCGTTGCCGCCTATGCGGCACAGGATCTTGTCGTCGCGGATGGGCGACCGGTGGTTTGGCTGTCGCAGCTTGCGGGTCAGCCTGTGGATCTTTTGCCGGGCTCCGAAATCATCGAACCTCTTTGCCGGCTTGCCGCGGATTGCGGGGTCAGGGTCGGGATGGTTGGCAGCACCAAGGAGGCCCTTGCTGACGCATCGCAGGTGCTGGTTGCGCATGCGCCCGGTCTGGATGTTGCCTTACAGATTGCGCCGTCGGGCGAGTTCGATCCGGACGGGGAAGAGGCCGCCACTATTCTAGAGCGTCTTTGTGATGAACAGATACAGATGTGTTTTCTGGCTTTGGGCGCACCCAAGCAGGAAAAATTGGCAAAGCGCGGTCGGGCCGAGGCACCATCGGTCGGCTTTGTCTCTATTGGTGCCGGGCTGGACTTTCTGGGTGGCCACCAGGTCAGAGCCCCGCGCTGGACGCGGGTAATTGCTATGGAGTGGTTATGGAGGGCGATGAGTGATCCGGTCAGGTTGGTGCCGCGATACGCCCGTTGTTTCGCCATCCTTCCCGGGCAAGTGGTGCAGGCAATACGACAGCGTTGATCATTGATACTCAATCAAACCCCGTTTGCGGCCACGGAGGTGGTTGAGGTGGAACTCCAGCACGCCCTGTGCTTCGGGAAACTTGGCGAGGGTTGTGAACACGGCATTTTCCCATGCTGCGCGATCGCCCCCTTCGCGTCGCGCCAACCTCAATATCTGCACAGGATAGGCCAGCAACAACAGCAGGAAATGCGGCGTTGTCAGCGTGCCGATCGCGATGACCAGAGGCAGGGCCAGCCCCCAAAGCACAGCGCGCCGGGTTTCCTTTACCCAATGGCGCTCGGGCGGCCTTCCGTGCAATGCGGCCCCTTCGGCAAAGGCATGACCGGCCCTGCGGGCGCGCCTCCACCACTGGGTGAACTGGTGCATGTTGGCGTCATGCCGGGTCATCTCGGCATCCAGCCTTTGGATGCGCCCTCCGGCCTGTCGCAGCCGGACACATAGTTCCGGCTCTTCGCCGGCGATCAGGTCCTCTCGGTACAGCCCTGCCTGACGCAAAGCGTCAAGACGGATCATTGCATCACCGCCGAAGGCGTTCGTCAGCCCGATGGGGGTATCCCATTCCCGATCACACAAGCGGTTGTAGACGGACGCCTCCGGATGTCGCTCACGTCGCCGTCCGCAGACGGCCACCAGACCGGGATCGGCATCCAGACTGGTCAAAGCGGCAGAGATCCAACCGGGCGCCAGTTCGCAGTCGCCATCGACCATCTGCACAAATTCCACCTCTGCATCGTGCAGAACTGAAATCCCCGCATTCCGGGCTCGCGCGGCCGTGAACGGGCGCGACATGTCGAGTTCGACCACTTCCGCGCCAGAGTTTCGTGCGCGCTCCACGCTGCCATCGGTTGAGCCACTGTCGACATAGATAACCTGCCGGACCTCTGTGAGGCTCCTGAGACAGGCCGACAACCGGTCGCCTTCGTTGCGTCCGATCACAACGGCGGCAACCTTGCTCATGCTTCTGGCCTTTGGTTCAGTGCCGGGCAGCGATCAATAATCCTTGCTGAAGAACACACCGACCGAAGTTTCGCCTGCGTTGTCCACAGTGCCCTTCAGTGTGACCGATTCCGAGACATTGTAATTCAGGTTCACCTCGGTTTCGCCGGCTGTGTTCACGGTGAAGTCGGTATACAGGTTGTCGAACAAATACGTCCCTGCACCCACTTGCGCATTTCCATCCTCATCTGCTCCAGCCTGAACCGAGTCAACTCCTGTGGCGTTTCGGATCCCCTTTGTCGAGTCGCCGCCGGCGCCGCTCAGTACGGCAAGTGAAGCCGCCATCTGGGCCAGCACGATCGGCGAGATCTCCGAGAACCGGTTCCCGAACAGCAACATCGCCAGCGCCTCTTCAGAGGGGCGTTCCGGTTCCGCAAAAACCTTGACGGTCGGAGTGTTGATCGGGCCGGAGATCTCCAGCGTCGAGGTGCCTTCGGAGGTCGAGGTTGTCGACGCAAACTCGATGTAGGGCAACAGGTTACCTTGCAGAGTAACCAACCCTTTGGTCAGTTTGAGGCGCCGCCCCAACAGGTCAAGATTGCCCCGGATCAGTTCAATCTGGCCGGCCGGAGAAATCGCGGCAGTGGTGCCCCTGATCGAGATGTCTCCGCCAAGTTCGGCATTCAGCCCTCGGCCGCGGGCAAAGATCTTGTTGGGGGCGATGATTTCCACGTCCAGTCCGATACGGCTTTCTCCGCCACCGGACTTTTCCTTTTCCACCAAGCGGGCATGCTGGCGCGTGGTAAAAACTGCGCCGGGTTCGGAACTATGCCGTATGGGCGGAATTGGGGCTGCGCCCACCGCGCCGGATGCTGCAGACAGATCGATGTTGGTCTCGCCGATGAAAATCTGCCCTGTCAGATTGGAATTTCCAGCCAGTTGCCCAGCGAATACCAATTGGCCGTTTGCCGAACTGTCAAAGGTGATGTTGTCGGTCAGAACCAGATTGTCGAGCGCAATTGCAATCCGGCCATCGAAAGGGGCGCTCAGGGTCACCGGGCCGCTGACCCGTACACCACCACCTGCTGCAAGGGACGCAGTGATGTTCAGATCAGCTCCGCCTTCGGAAAGGTTGATCCGGCCTGACAGGTCATCGATCGTTTGCCCAACGCTCGGGATCGCCACTTTGGTGCCTGATGTTGTCACTGTTCCAGAGACAGTTTCGATGGAAGGCTTACCCTTTACGGTAATATCGAACTTCGCGTCGCCGTTCACCGAGTTGGGCGAGATGAACAGGTTGGCCGCGTTCAGTGACAGTGATCCCGTGGCGCCCAGATCGGCTTCGCCCGATGCTTCGTCGAAATTCCCCGCCACGTTCGCCTCGATCCCGGCCGGTCCCTTTGCGGTGGTGTCGATTGTCCAGACCCCGCCGTCACGCTTGGCGTTCCCGGTGGCTTTAAGGCTTCCTGACAGCTCGGGAAGGAAACGCTCCAGCCGGTTGAATTCTGCATCGAAATCAAGATCTGCGGCGCCTTTGAGCGAGACCTTTCCATCCAGCTCGGCAAAACTGCTGTCGGGGCCGGTCAGGCGGACCTCGCCGGCCCAGTCCTCGCCGTCCTGCGCGACATCGCCGGCCAAAGTCAAAGGCCCTTTCATCGAAGGTATTACGCGCTTGAGGTCATCAAGAGCTGCCTTGAAAGTCAGACCGCTCCCCTCGCGTCCGAGAGCGCCGCTGGCACTTGCAGAGAGTGCAGAACCGTTCAGGTCAAAGACATTGACATCAATGCCGTCGGCACCGCGTGCTGCATCGACCTTGAGCGTGGTTGTTCCGGCAATCAGCGCGTCCACCTGCTCGATCCCGGCGGCCAGATCTTTGGCGTTCAGGTCCAGCGCCATGGCGAAATCGCCACCCAGAGGCGCGCCTTTGCCGGTCAGATCGGCCATAACGGATCCAGCAAGATCCTGTCCCGCCAACGCAGAAAACAGCGACAGGTCGGCGGCGGCGACACTGACGGCCCCGTCCATCCAAAAGCCGCTATCGGCGCTACGAAACGCCCCATTCGCTTTGGCGTCAACTGCGGTGCCGTTCAATTCGAACTGGTTTATGCCAATCCCGTTTTCGCCCCGCTCAGCATCCAGGTAGAGTGTTGTCGCACCTGCAATCAGAGGATCAAACCGTTCATCACCGGCCGCCAGATCCCGCGCATCCATATCCAGGGTAAACGCAAAGTTGCCGCCCAGGGGTGCACCGTTGCCGGTTAGATCAGCCTGCACCGATCCGCCAAGATCGCGGCCGGCCACGCCCGAAAACCGGGAAAGGTCGCTTGCCTCGACGCTGACTGCGCCATCCATCGAAAAGCCGCTTTGGAGGCCCTGAATGTCCGCTTCGGCCTCGGCCTTGTAATCGGAACCGGTAAGGACAACGTCGTCAAGCTGCAGCTTTCCGTCACCCTGCATTGCAAATCGACCCGTGAGCAGAACTTCGCGGCCAACTGCCTGATCCAGTGCATCGTCGCCCAGTTCCAGATCGTTCAGGTCAGCCTGAACTTCGCCTGCAAGATCAAGGCCTTCGCTTTGGTCCAGCGTTCCTTTGGCGGAAATCGCGGCACGTCCAACCGAAAGCTCCTCCTGCGAAATCCGGTCAGCGTTCAGATCAAGTGTCCAGTGGTTCCCGGCTTCCTTGTCGAACTGAGCTGCAAACCGAGCGGCCCCCAAAGCGGTCGGGGGGGTTCCGATTGGCAGGACCACGTCGTCGCCTTCGGGCGGTGTAATCTGACCATTCACATCCGCCAATTCCAGTACACCGCCGGCCAAGGCTACTTCGCCTTCTAAAGTCAGCGCGTCGGAGCTGAGGCGCATGTTGTCCAGTTCGAGCCGTCCGTCCGGATCACTGCGGCCAGACACAGCCAGTTCGGAATTGTTGCCAAAGAACTCGTCGAATTCGGGTTGCAGGAATGGCGTCAGATCGCCGCCGAGGTCTGCAGTAAATGCAATGCTTTTCTGATCTTCATCGGCCGCGTTTGGTGTCGGCACTTCCTGCAGCCGCACCTGCCCGGACACGCTTTGGGTTGCGTCGCTGGTCAGCGCGATGTCGGCAGTAAAATCGGTAACCGGTCCTTCGCCCTTGGCTGTCAGCAAAAGCGGTGGCTGGTCAGGCATAGACAATGTGGTCGAGATCAGGCCGCCGGCATCCTCGATCACCTTCAGGTCAAGTGAGATCAGGCTCGTTTCGTTTGAGAACCCGGCGATCAGGTCGATTTCGTCTCCTGGACGGTCGAGCCGGGTCACAGCGATATTGGTATCGAGATTGCCGTCGGCCAGCGTCAGGCTGCCGAGCAGCTCCAGTTCGGCGGGCATTCCCATCAGGGATTCGCCAAGGGTCAGGCGTTCAACCTTGATTTCGCCAAGTTCCACCGAGACCGGAAGTTCGGGCACTTGAAAGGGTTGCGTTTCCGGTGAGGGCAAGGGTTCGGCTGTTTCAGCGGGGATTGGTGCCCGCGCGATGACGATCTCGCCGGCACTCAGCGAATTCACGGAGAACCGCCCACGGACAAGCGCCAACCGGTTCCAGTCGAGGACCGCGTTGTTGATTGTCAGCCACGGGCCTTCCTCGTCCGAGACTTCGACCTGTTCGATCGTCGCGCGGGCGCTGAGCGCGCCCTCAAGGCCGACAACCCGGATCTTCTGATCTTCGCCCGACAGGCTGTCTTCGAGGAAACGTTCCAGCATGCTGCCAGAGCCGTCGTCATCCTCCTGACCGAGTGCCAGCCCGGGGGCCAGAACAACTGAAACGGCGAGAGGGTATGCAAGAAACCTGTTCAAAACGCCTGTCCAATCCCGATGTAGAATTGCATCCCGTCGTCGGTCGGGCCGTCGACCGGCCACGCCAGGTCCACCCGCAGTGGGCCAAACCCACCGAGATCATAGCGAACACCGATCCCGGCGCCGGTGTGGTAGGTCGAGTTTGAACTGACAAAGGACGATGTGTCCACTGCGCCGTAGTCGAAGAACCCAACAAGCGAGATGTTGTCCGTCACATGACCCCTGACTTCGGCCGCCACACCGAGGAAAGATTTGCCGCCGGCAATGCCAGTGCCGACCGGAATACCCAACGATTCATAGGGTTGGCCTCGGACTGTTCCCGCGCCACCCGAGAAAAACAGGAAGCTTGGTGTAACCTCGGACGGTCCGGGGCCGACAACCGATCCGATCTGCATGCGTCCGGCCAGCACGATGCGGCCACCGCCAGGGTTCACATAGCCGCGCCCGTCGACAAAGAACTGCGCCCCGGATTTCGTTCCGGATACTCCTAGGAACGGAGACACCCGCGCATCCAGAAAGAACCCTTGTTTGGCACTGACCGGGTTGTCGCGACGGTCCCATTCCGCCTTGAATGGCAGGACAAGATAGTGGAACGGCCTGTTGCTGCCATAGGCGTCGTCGGCCTTGGAGTAACTGTAGGCCGCAAAGCCTTCGGCGTAGAGGTCATCAGAAAACACACGCCGAACACCGGCACCCAGCAGTCCCCGGGTTTCGTTGTAGTGGGTCCGGTTCCGGCGTTCGATTTCACCCAGGTAAAAGATGTTGTCATCAGGTCCCAGCTTGTCGGGCTGGTCCAGACGAACACCGATCCGTCCGTCGATATCCTCGTCGCCGCCGATATTCCGGATCTGAGCCTCAAAGCGGAGCCTTTCGGCACCGCCAAGGAAGTTCCGGTGCATCCAGATCCCTGTCAGATCCAGCCCTGTCCGAGAGGCCAGTTCGGCCCCGAAGGTCAGTCGGCGACGGGGCATATCCTCGAAAGTCGCTTCGAAATCCAGCGTGCCATCCGCATTCGGTTGTTCCGCTTCCTTGATGTTCACAGAACGGAATGTCCCGGTACGCCTCAGTCTTGTGCCGGTTTTCTGGACAAGGGCAGGGCTATAAACTTCACCGGTCGGGAAACCGGCAATTCGATTGATTGATTCCGGTTTGACCGCTGTTTCACCTGCGAGCGTCATTTTGCCAAAGCGCAGCTTTGGCCCGGGCAGCACTTCCAGATCCGAGTCCAGCTGGGCAGCGCTGTGAACGGCGACTACACGCTGCTCTCCGATCTTGACTTTTGGGTGCCCGGCAAAACGCCAGGCGCGTATGGCCTCGGTTCCAGCGTCCTTGATCGCCCCCGTCGTGGCGGGTTGACCCACCGCGTATTCCTCGGGCAGTTCGGTATCGGGTGCAAGCGGGCCGATTTCGGCGCGCTTGAAGGTGAAGGGCCGGCCGGTCTGGATCGAAATTTCAACCCGGTTGAAAGACGAGGGCGTGGAAAGCGCCGGGATATTGGCCGCTTCGCGCCCGTCCAGTCGAATGTTCACGACCGGGCTGAAATATCCTTCATCATAAAGGATTTGAACAAGGGTCCGATAATCCGCCAGTGCTGCAGCCAGAATTTCCTGTGGTGAGGACAAACCGCGCGATTCAGCAGACATGACACTGGAGCTGTCGCTAAGCCGGGACTGAAGATCTTCTGAAGCGCCGGGCGCAGACAAGCTGGTTTCAAGGGCCAGTGCAGGGAGCGGACAACTTAGCAGAGCCACAAGGCTCACACGCCGCAGAAAACCAATCCAACAGCTTGTTTCCGCCATGCTCGGTCCTCGCCCACCCTACTCGCAACTCAAAAGGGCTGAGATTTTTCTCCTGCCCGTAGACTTCCCCTAACATACCGGGCGGGTTCGCGGAAAAACTTTTTCCTGCTCCGTTCCGATTATCAATAATGGGCGGAATCAGGGCAACGCTTTCGGGGCTGATGCAGTTACGCCGCCGTCATAAGCTGCGCCACGTCGAGCATCCGTGCTGAGAACCCCCATTCATTGTCGTACCAGCCAAAGACCCGCACCTGGCGAGATCCGACCATCCGCAGCTCGGGCCCGGCAATGACGAGGGATTCCGGTCGGCTTCGCAGATCCGACGACACCAGTGGCGTATCGGTCCAGCCAAGAACGGTCGACCGCGAAACGGCTTGGCGCAGTTGGGCTTCGAAGTCTTCCCGCGTCGTTTCGGTTTGCAGCTGAACGATGAGATCTACTGCCGAAACACTCGCCGTCGGAACACGCACCGCCGCGCCGGAAATGCGCCCGGCCAGTTGCGGCAGGACTTCGTCAATCAGGTGCGTGGCCGAGCTGGTTGTTGGCACCATCGACAGGGCTCCGGCCCGGGACCGGGCGAGATCCCCACGCGGCGCATCAACCATCGGCTGGCTGTTGGTGTAGCAGTGAATGGTCGTCATATGGCCCGAAGCAATCCCGCCAATCTGATCGATCACGTTTACCAGCGGCGCCAGACCGTTGGTCGTGCAGGAGGCGTTGGAAACGATCCGGGCATTTCCCAGCGCATCTTCGTTGGCCCCCAGAACGATTGTGACCTCTGCGGCCGGGGAGGGGCCGGAAATCAGCACTTTTCGGGCTCCGGCTGTCAGCCCCCGCGCAGCCACGTCCGAACTGCGGGCGATGCCGGTACAATCGAGCAGGACATCAACCTCACTCAGATCGACCTGAGCAAGGTCAGGCGAATGGGTCATGGTAATGGCGCGGCCATCGACGAGCAGCTCTTCCGGTCCCTGTTCGACCCGACCCGGCCAAGGGCCGAATGTGCTGTCGTACTCAAACAGATAGGCACAGGTTTCGAGTGGCGCGATATCATTGATCAGCACCAGTTCAATTCCGCTCATCCGGGGCGATCCCAGAATCTGGCGCAAGATTGTGCGGCCGATCCGGCCGAATCCGTTAATCGCAAGTCTCATGGACGCAGATATGGCAGGGGAGGTTTCCGACCTCAATGGGTGTTCCGGACGACACAGTTTCATGTCAAACGGTTAGATGGCATCCCTGACAACGTCCGCAAACAAAGACGACAGGATCAACCGGTGTCGCTTAGGCGAGTATCGCGCCGGTCAGCTCAGTTGCAGGACACTTGCGAGAAGACCTGACCGGAAATGTTCTGATACATGCTGTTGCGGACAACCTTGCATCCCGTCGCCTTCTGAATTGCCGCAATGGCCTGAGACGTACGCGTGCGTGGGGGCTGGCCGAATGGATTGAGGTTGTTGTTGTCCCGTGTAGCCCGATAGGTCACCGGTTCATCGTGCACCTGCGTGACTGCCCATGTTCGGGTATAGACTGTCACGGTCTTGGAAGGTTGTTCATTGGCCGTGAGCCCCGGGATTCCGCCACCGGTTTCACAGGCACTCAGGGCCATGGTTGCAGCAAGCAGGGCGGCCGGGGCGAGAATTCTCATCGGATATCTCCGTCCAATCAGGAAGTGTCTGTCCTTTATGAGCAAATTCCACGCCGCCTGTGAAGCCCTGCTGCGTCTGCCCCAACAGCGGTGTTGCCGCCTCACCGCAATTTGCCGGGCTGAACAATTGGGCAAGGGGTTGGACAATCGCTGACCGGGCTGTAACCATTGAAACAAGATCACTTTCACGACGAAGGTGAATCTGTGTTGAAAGGATTGTCATGCGCGCCTTGATTTCTGCCGTTGCGCTGGGTGTGTCGATCTCGCTTGCGATCGCTCCTGCACAGGCCAAGTCCCTGTCGCGGATTATCGCGGAAATGGGCCTCAGCCCCGCGGATTTCGAGATGATGGGAACGGCAGCCGCGTCGCTGTATCAGGATGTGACGCCCCGGGCCGGATCGCAGGCCTCTTGGTCGAACCCGGACACCCGCTCGCACGGAACTGTCACACTGCGCGAGGCAAGTGGCGGCTGCGTTCGGTTGACCCACGAAATGTTTCCCAAGGGAGAGCCTGCGGATCGCCGGATTCGATTGAGATTTTGCAAGGCATCTGATGGCCGCTGGGTTCTGCAACCCTGACCTTGCGCTCGGCGAGGAGCGGCATCTTTTTGTCCGGGTTGGCGATTGTCGCGTTTCTGTCTTGTCGTGTCGCAATGCCGTCGCTACGGTATGCCCGTGCATACGGGAGAACCGGCAGTCGATTCCATCGTTGCTGGTGCCGAAGGAGCAACCGCCCCGGAAACTCTCAGGCCGAAAGGACCGTGTGCGCAAACAAATCTGGAGAGACCCCGGACCCGATCCGGGGCGCCGAAGGGATAGCGATCTCAGGCGCAGGGACAGATGGGGCATCGTAATCGGCGCAGTTCCGCGCGCGTTTGGGATGCCGGGTGATTTCCTCAAATCATGTCGGCCAGAAGAGGGAAGGTCGTATGACGGAGTTGCGAAGAACACCGCTCTACGCACTGCATCTGGAGCTCGGGGGCAAGATGGTGCCTTTCGCCGGATATGAGATGCCAGTGCAGTTCGCGGGCATTATGGGAGAACACCAGCACACCCGAGATAAGGCGGGGCTGTTCGATGTAAGTCACATGGGGCAGGTCATTCTGACCGGTGGCAGCTATCAGGACATTGCCAGCGCATTCGAAACGCTTGTGCCGATGGATGTTTCGGGCTTGAGCGAAGGCCGCCAACGTTACGGCCTGTTCTTGAACGAAGCTGGGGGTATCCTTGACGACCTGATGTTCGCCAACCGTGGCAATCACCTGTTCGTCGTGGTCAACGCAGCATGCAAGGATCAGGATATCGCCCACATGAAGGCGGCGCTCGAACCGGGGGTCACTGTCACGCCGGTCATGGACCGCGCATTGATGGCGCTTCAGGGCCCGGGGGCGGAACGCGTGCTGGCAGATCTGAACCCGGAAGCGGCCGAGATGCGCTTCATGGATGTCCGGACGCTGGTTCTGGACGGCGCCGAGTGCTGGGTGTCCCGTTCGGGTTACACTGGCGAAGACGGTTACGAGGTTTCAGTTCCGGCCGATCGGGCAGAAGCGCTGGCCCGTCGATTGCTGGAACACGAAGATGTTGCCCCCATCGGGCTCGGCGCTCGGGATTCACTGCGGCTCGAGGCCGGGCTTTGCCTGTATGGGCACGATATCGACAGCGACACCCTACCGACCGAAGCCGCGTTGAACTGGGCGATCCAAAAGGCGCGGCGGGCAGGCGGGTCTCGCGAGGGGGGCTTCCGGGGGGCAGACGCAGTTCTGGCGCAGATGGCAAACGGAGCCGGTCGCAAGAGAGTCGGGCTGAGGCCGGGCGGGCGCGCACCGATGCGCGAAGGCGTCGAGATATTTGCCGCTGCCGAAGATGGAGAGCCGATCGGGCGGATCACCTCCGGCGGGTTCGGGCCGACGGTCGGTGGGCCTGTCGCGATGGGGTATGTCCCGGCCGACCTGGCGACGCCCGGAACCGAACTGTTCGGAGAACTGCGCGGCAAACGCCTGCCGCTGACCGTAGCACCGCTGCCCTTTGTGGCGGCCAATTTCAAACGATAGTCCAAGTGGGAAGCAGACATGAAGTATACAGAGGAACATGAATGGTTGTTGCCGGAAGGCGACCTGATGGTAGTCGGCATTTCGGCGCATGCTGCCGAACAGTTGGGTGACGTGGTCTTTGTTGAACTGCCGGAAGTCGGGACAGAGGTGAGCAAGGACGAAGAGATCGTCGTGATCGAGAGCGTCAAGGCTGCGTCCGATATTCTGGCGCCGCTGGACGGCGAGATTGTCGAGGTCAACGAGGCGATTGTCGATGAGCCCGGAAAGGTCAACGAGGATCCCGAAGGCGAAGCCTGGTTCTTCAAGATCAAACCCTCTGACCTGTCTCTGATGGACGACTACATGGATGAAGCTGCCTATAAGGACTTCATCGGCTGATAACGCGGTTCCGTCGGGCCTGTCCGACGGTCGCATGTTCAAGGATGCTAGCAGCGGGAGCGCCTTCTGGCGCTCCGCCTCAGCAGTTATTCTCGAAGGGGAGTGGATATGACTTTCACGCCGACCGACTATCTTCCTTACGATTTTGCAAACCGACGCCACATCGGGCCGTCTCCGCAGGAAATCGCGGAAATGCTAGAGGTGGTTCAGGCACCGGACATGGAAACGCTGATCGACGAAACCGTTCCGGAAACCATCCGGCAGACGGCACCGCTTGATTTTGGAAAGCCCAAGTCCGAGCAGGAGCTTTTGTTTCACATGCGCCGGACGGCACAGAAGAACAAGGTTCTGACCTCGCTGATCGGCATGGGTTACCATGACACGGTCACGCCACCGGCGATCCAGCGCAACATTCTGGAAAACCCTGCCTGGTATACCGCGTACACTCCCTATCAGCCGGAAATCTCGCAGGGCCGGCTTGAGGCATTGCTGAACTTCCAGACCATGGTGGGCGACCTGACCGGGCTGGAGATTGCCAACGCCTCCTTGCTCGACGAGGCCACGGCCTGCGCCGAAGCCATGACCATGGCCCAGCGGATTTCTAAGTCGAAGGCCAAAGCGTTCTTTGTGGACGAGAATTGTCATCCGCAGAACATTGCTGTCATTCAGACGCGCGCTGCGCCCTTGGGGATCGAAGTGATCGTAGGGGCGCCGGATGATCTGGAGGCAGACAAGGTTTTTGGTGCCGTATTCCAGTATCCAGGCACTTGGGGGCATCTTCGGGATTTCACTCCCGAGATTGCCGCGCTCCATGAAAACAAGGCGATCGGGATCATCAGCGCGGATCCCCTGTCGCTGACGATGCTGAAAGAACCCGGCGCCATGGGGGCGGATATCGCTGTGGGGAACACACAGCGCTTTGGGGTTCCGCTGGGATATGGTGGTCCCCATGCAGCTTACATGGCGACCAAGCAGCAATATGCACGCAACATGCCCGGACGGATCGTGGGTGTGTCGGTGGACAGCCACGGCAATCGTGCCTACCGCCTCTCCCTGCAAACGCGGGAACAGCATATCCGGCGTGAAAAGGCGACATCGAATGTCTGCACTGCGCAGGCTTTGCTGGCCGTGATGGCGTCATTTTATGCTGTGTTCCACGGCCCCGAAGGTTTGAAGGCCATCGCCCAGCGGATCCACCGCAAGACCGTGCGGATGGCCAAGGGTCTCGAGGCCGCCGGCTTCAAAGTAGAGCCCGAGCATTTCTTTGATACCGTCACGGTTGATGTAGGCCTGCTTCAGCGGGGGGTACTTCAGGCTGCTGTGCGCGAAGGCATCAATCTCCGCCGCGTCGGTGACAGCAAGGTCGGGATCACGCTGGACGAACGCACCCGCCCTGCAACCATCGAAGCGGTGTGGCGTGCGTTCGGTATCATCCTGAAGGATGAGGTCTTTACTGCAGATTACCGGCTGCCGGACGATCTGGAGCGCCAGAGCACATATCTGGAGCATCCCATCTTTCACATGAACCGGGCCGAGACCGAGATGATGCGCTATATGCGCCGCCTTGCTGATCGCGACCTCGCTCTGGATCGCGCCATGATCCCGCTTGGATCCTGCACAATGAAACTGAATTCGGCTGCCGAAATGATGCCCGTGTCGTGGCAGGAATTCTCGCAGTTGCATCCGTTTGTCCCGGCCAATCAGGCAGAGGGCTACAAAGAGATGATCGACGACCTCAGCGCCAAGCTGTGCGACATAACTGGTTATGCGGCAATCTCGATGCAGCCGAATTCGGGCGCGCAGGGAGAATATGCCGGACTGCTGACCATTTCCGCCTATCACCGGGCCAATGGCGAGGGACACCGCAACATCTGTCTGATCCCGATGAGCGCGCACGGCACCAATCCCGCATCGGCGCAAATGGTGGGCTGGAAAGTTGTCCCGGTGAAATCCGATGAAAATGGTGATATCGATCTCGAGGATTTCCGGGCCAAGGCCGAGAAGCACTCAACTGATTTGGCTGGCTGCATGATTACCTATCCGTCGACTCATGGCGTTTTCGAGGAAACGGTTCGTGACGTCTGCTCCATCGTTCACCAGCATGGTGGGCAGGTGTACATTGACGGCGCAAACATGAACGCGATGGTGGGTCTGGCGCGTCCCGGTGATGTTGGCGGCGATGTAAGCCACCTCAACTTGCATAAGACGTTTTGTATTCCGCATGGCGGCGGCGGGCCCGGCATGGGGCCGATCGGCGTCAAAGAGCATCTCGTTCCGCATCTGCCCGGCCACCCTGTGTTCGGAGAGGGCGCGGTTTCCGCAGCGCCGTTCGGTTCGCCCTCGCTCTTGCCGATCAGTTGGGCCTACTGCCTGATGATGGGCGGCGAAGGACTGACGCAGGCGACGCGCGTGGCGATCCTGAACGCCAACTATCTGGCCAAGCGACTCGAGGGTGCCTACGAGGTCCTTTACCGCGGCGCCAAGGGGCGTGTCGCGCATGAATGCATCATCGACACGCGTCCGTTTGCCGATAGTGCCGGTGTGACCGTGGATGATATTGCCAAGCGTCTGATGGATTGCGGGTTCCACGCGCCGACCATGAGCTGGCCAGTGGCCGGAACGCTGATGATCGAACCGACGGAGTCTGAAACCAAGGCGGAACTGGATCGGTTCTGCGACGCCATGCTGGCCATTCGGGAGGAAATCAGAGACATCGAAGAAGGGCGCATTGATGCGGAAAACAACCCGCTGAAAAACGCGCCGCATACGATGGAAGATCTGGTGCGCGAATGGGATCGTCCCTATGGGCGAGAGCAAGGGTGCTTCCCGCCGGGTGCTTTCCGGGTCGACAAGTACTGGCCACCAGTCAACCGGGTCGACAACGCTTATGGCGACCGCAACCTTATCTGCAGCTGTCCTCCGATGGAGGATTATGCAGAGGCCGCTGAGTAAGGTTCTCACGGCTGCGTTGCTTCGGAGCCGGGAGAGTAGTATTCAGGCGACACGGGCACATGAGGATGGAGCAGAACGTGACCAAATCAATATTGCTGGCTGGCATGATCGGCGTGGCGACCTTGTCTCTCGCGGCGTGCGGAAGCCGCACAAAAACAGAAACAAATGTCAAGGCCACCACCACGGGTCAGGAACTGACGGACCTGCAAAGGGCATTGAACGAGGGCGTGATTACTCAGGACGAGTACGACAAAAAGCGTGAGCAGATCCTGAAAGACGGTTAAAATTCGCGACCTTGGCGGGCTCGTCTGCCCGCCGGGGTCGCCCTGCGGACAGACCGCAAACTACTCCGGCTTCGCCAATTCGTATGGTGACGGTCAATAGCCGCGTTTCCGATCGACCTCATGCAGAAGCGGCTTTCCCGCTGAAAGGCGGCGGTAGTTTTCGGCCACATCTCCAAGCGCGTCGCCAAGGTGCCATCCCGATACATGTGGGGTAATCGTAACCTTGGGATGCATCCAGAGCGGATCCCCCGCAGGCAAGGGTTCGCGTTGGACCACATCCAGAACCGCGTGCGCAACGGGACCTGTGTCCAGAACCCGGAGCAAGGCAGGCTCGTCCACAAGATCGCCGCGACCTGCGTTCAGTAATACGGCGCCGGATTTCATCCTGCCCAGATTTTCCATCCCCATCAGCCCACGGGTTTCCTGCGTCGACGGAAGGATCGCGCAGAGAAAGTCGCTGTCGCGCAGGATGGCCGACAGGCCCTCTTCACCGTGCATGCAGTCTACCCCTTCGATGGCCTTGGGGGATCTGCTCCAGCCTTTCACGCGAAAACCGACAGAATGCAGCATCCGCGCCGTTCGGTTGCCAATCGTCCCCAGACCGAGCACGCCAACAGTTGTTGCGGGTGTGGAGCGCGGTTCAATAGGTTCCCATTCCGAGTTCCGCTGTGCGGCAGAATGTGCGTCCATGTTGCGCTGGGTGCGAAGGATGTAGGCCAGGAACCACTCTGCAATTTCACGGGCCGGTTCGTCAGGCCGCAGGCGGGTAACCCGAACCTGCGGGGGAAGGGCGGGATGGGTTACGATGGTCTCGACACCGGCCCCCAGTTTCTGCACCAGCGCCAGGTTGGGGAACTGAGCAGGTCGATCACCCCCAAGGTTTGAAACGGCCATCATTGTGATGTCTTCGGGGTTTCCGATACTGGCATTCGTGCGAACCACATCATCCGAAAAGCCCGAGCGGCTCAGGTATGTCCGGATCTGGTTCGCCAGTTCCTCTTCGTCGATCCATCCCGACAGTCCGATATCGATCAGCAATGCCACGGTCTGTACTCCGTACAATTTCCCGCCATGACGTCCCGTCACTGCGCTGGACACTCAGCGCGGCGCTGCGTCATGGTTTCACGGACAGTAAGCGCCCCGCGTCAGGGAGCAAGGAGGATTTCGGCAATGCAGATGAGTTTTGGAATGCGGGAGGAAAACCGCAAGCTTCTCGACCGGGTAGCCGCGATGGTTCGCGACGAAATCATGCCGCTGGAAGAAGAGTATCAGGCCGAAATCGGAAAAGAGGACCGCTGGAAGTACACGGCAAGGCAGTCGGAAATACTCGAGGGGCTCAAGGCAAAGGCCCGTGAACAAGGTCTGTGGAATTTCTGGCTGACGGACAGCGATAAGGGATTTGGCCTCAGCACTGTCGAATATGCTTTTTTTGCCGAAGAGATGGGTAAGACCCCGTTGGGGGCCGAAGTCTTCAACTGCTCGGCACCGGATACCGGCAACATGGAGGTTTTTGAACGGTACGGGACCGAAAAGATGAAGAGCGAGTGGCTGAAACCGCTGCTCGACGGGCAGATCCGCTCGGCTTACCTGATGACCGAGCCCGATGTTGCCTCTTCGGATGCTACGAACATCTCGATGTCCTGTGTCCGCGATGGCGACGAGTATGTTCTGAACGGCGAGAAATGGTGGTCTTCCGGGGCGGGCGATCCGCGCTGCAAAGTTTATATCGTGATGGTCAAGACCGGGCGGGAGGACCTGCCCAAGCACAAGCGCCAGTCGATGATCGTGGTTCCCGCCGACACGCCGGGCATCGAGGTATTGCGCCCGATGGAAGTATACGGCCATGACGACGCGCCGCATGGGCATATGCATATCCGGTTTACGGATGTTCGTGTACCGGCCGAAAACATCCTTTTGGGCGAAGGGCGCGGTTTCGAGATTGCGCAGGGGCGGCTTGGACCGGGCCGCATCCATCATTGCATGCGGGCGATTGGCCAGGCCGAGATCGCCTTGGAGCGCATGTGCAAGCGGTCGCTGCATCGTGAGGCATTTGGCAAGAAACTGGCGCAACTCGGGGCCAACTATGACATCATTGCCGAATGCCGGATGGAGATCGAAATGGCCCGCCTGCTGTGCCTCAAGGCGGCTTGGTATATGGATCAGGGCGACGCCCGCGCCGCGGCACCGTGGATTTCCCAAATCAAAGTTGTGGCACCCCGCGTCGCTCTGAAGGTGATCGACGAGGCGGTGCAGATGTTCGGCGGCCAAGGCGTCAGTCAGGATACACCGCTCGCCATCGCATGGACGCATGTGCGCACTTTGCGGCTGGCTGACGGGCCGGATGCGGTGCACCGGCGTCAGGTGGCGCGGACCGAATTGAAAAAATACACGCAGGAGAAAATGTGAGCGGCTCTGCAAGGTCCGAAACCGCGTTTTTTCGCATTGAAGAAGATGGGCTGTTTCACGGCAACGATCCGGCGCGCGGGCCGTGGTCTGCCGATCACTGTCACGCCGGGCCGGTCACGGGGTTGGTGGCACGGGCGGCCGAAAACGCTGCCGGGCCTGAAAAAATTCTGACCCGGCTGACTTTGGATGTCCTGAGGCCAGTGCCGTTGGATGGACTGCGGATTGAGACAGAGATCACCCGGAAATCCAAAACTCTGACTACAACGCGGGTGACTGTGCATGACATCAACGGCACTGTCTGTGTGGCTTCCAGTTCGATGCATTTGGTGCGCAAGGAATTGGGCGATGTACCGACGGCTCCTGTTGACCCGCCGAAATTTGAGGATTTCGAGCCGAGCAAATCCGTCCTGATTGGAGCCCTGCACTCAAAGCCGGCTTTTGCAAACTTCATCGACATGGCCTATCGCAAGGGAGATCCGCTCAGGCCGGGTCCGAAAACGGTTTGGATGCGGGTCCCTGCATTACTGGAAGGAGAGAAGGTTTCCCCTATCCAGTCGGTCTGTGCCCTGGCCGATTGTGGCAACGGTATCTCGTGGAACGAGCCGCCTGTCCGGTTCGGTTTCATGAACACGGATCTCACCTTGCAGATACACCGGGAACCAGAAAGCGACTGGCTCGCCGCCGAAGCATTGTCCCATTGGCACGGCACGGGCGTCGGAATGTCACAAGCCATTCTGCACGATATGAAAGGGCCGATCGGAGTTGCCCTGCAAACACTGGTTCTGCACCCGGTGAAGTAACTCAGGCGAACGGATCAGCCGGATACCCGACCCGCGCTAGGTATAGCCCTTCGCCCGGGCAGACCGGTCCACAGGCCGCGCGGTCACAGGCTTCCAACGCCTCTCGGACATCGTCCGGTGACCATGCGCCCGCGCCGACGCGTTCCAATGTTCCAACAAAGCTCCTCACTTGGTTGTGTAGGAATGAACGCGCGCGAACGTGGAAATGGATCTCGGGGCCCGAGAAGCCGTCTACCCGTTCAACCCGCAATTCATCCAGGGTCTTGACCGGGCTTGCTGCCTGACAGATCGAGCTTCGGAAGGTGGTGAAATCATGTTTTCCCAAAAGCATGTCGGCCCCGGCCTGCATCGCGTCCACATCCAGCGCGTGCCTGACGCGCCAGACCTGACCCTTGTCATGAGTTGCAGGTGCGCGCCGCTGCAATATCCGGAACAGATACTGTCTTTCGATGGCCGAGAAACGCGCGTGCCAGTCATTGTCTACCTGTGCAACGGCGAGGACCGCGACCGGCGCCGGTTTCAGATGATGGTTCAGCGCCTCCGAGAGCCGGAACGGATCCCATCCCTTGTTCATGTCGCAATGGGCCACCTGGCCCAACGCATGAACCCCGGCATCTGTCCGTCCCGCCGCTGCTATCGTATGCGGACCAGGTTCGAGCTTTGCCAGAGCGGCCTCGATCGCGCCCTGAACAGACGGCAGATCTTTCTGACGCTGCCAACCGGCAAACGGGGCACCTTGGTATTCCACTTTCATTGCAAAGCGAGGCATGGCCGGGCTGGTATCCTGCGATCGCGATCAAGTCCAGCCTCCAGAAAGGGGCTCGGCCTCTGCCGCCTGCGGCCCCTCCCGCTGGAAATTTCTGGTCAAACAATTGCAGGATACTGTTCTTCATCTTTTGAAAAATACTCCGGAGCGCGAGGCAGAGCCTCGCAAACCCCGCCATTGCCGCCTATCTTTAAGGCACAGTTACAAAAAAGGTAGAGATTTGGTCCTTTCCTCAATTGCTGACAATCTGGTGCGTGGTATTGAAAACGTCGGCGACAGCTTGTCGGAAACATTTCTGGAACCAGTCATACGCCTTGGCGTGACCGGGTTGGCGCGGTCCGGCAAGACGGTCTTCATCACATCGCTGGTGGCAAACATGCTGGATCGTGGCCGTATGGCGGGATTGGCCGCCCAGCAGGAAGGCCGCATTGCAGGCGCCTACTTGCAACCGCAGCCCGACGACACCGTGCCACGCTTCGACTACGAGACCCACCTGGCCGCGTTGACCGGCCCTTCGCCACGTTGGCCGGAAAGCACACGGGCGGTATCTGAGCTTCGGCTGTCGCTCAAGGTCCGGCCGTCGGGGTTGCTATCGGGGCTGCAGGGACCGCGCACGATACATCTGGACATCGTGGATTACCCCGGCGAATGGCTTCTGGATCTGGCGGTGCTTGATCTCAGCTACAGCGAGTGGAGCAAGGAAACTCTGCAGCGGATCCGGGCGCGGGCCTGCGCGGCTGAATTTCTGGCGCGACTTGATGAGGTCGACCCTGAAATCCCTCATGACGAACCTGTCGCTCAGGATCTGGCCCGATTGTTCACGGCATATCTCAACGCCGCACGTGACGCGGGCTTTTCGGATTGTACGCCGGGGCGGTTCCTGTTGCCCGGTGATCTCGCTGGTTCTCCTGCACTGACATTTGCGCCATTGCCCGATAACCCGGCGCGCCGCGGGTCTTTGGCCCGCGAGATGGAAAGGCGG
Organism: Primorskyibacter sp. S87; assembly: GCF_049801055.1. Lineage (NCBI taxonomy): Bacteria > Pseudomonadati > Pseudomonadota > Alphaproteobacteria > Rhodobacterales > Roseobacteraceae > Primorskyibacter > Primorskyibacter sp. S87. The sequence goes on from NZ_JBNAGF010000008.1 coordinate 115,671, forward strand.
TTCGAGGCCTACAAGGCAAAAGTGGTGAAACCGTTTTTCCGCGACCATTTCTCCCGCATCGACCGCCAGATCGTGCTGGTTGACGTTCTGGGGGCCATTCACAAGGGGCCGGAAGCGGTTGAAGACATGCGGCAGGCGATGGCTGGAACGCTCGGAGCGTTTCGACCCGGCCGAAACGCCTGGCTGACCAAGCTGCTTATGGGACGACGGGTCGAAAAAATTCTGTTTGCGGCCACCAAGGCAGACCACATTCACCATACGCAGCATGCCCGCCTGACTGCGATCATGGAGGCGCTCACCCGCGAGGCGCGGGATCGGGCGCAATTTGCCGGCGCGGATACTTCCGCCCTGTCGATCGCAGCCTTGCGGGCCACGACAGAAGAAATGCGCCGGCACGAAGGGGCGGACCTGCCATGTGTTCGCGGCACGTTGCTTGACGGACGACAGGCGGCGTTCCACCCCGGCGCATTGCCCGAAGATCCTTCACATCTGCTGACCCCCGCACGCGACGGTGCCAAACAGTGGCTTGATGCCGAGTTTCAGGCCATGAGATTTGCACCGGCGCCTCTCACTCTTTCGCCCGGTGACGGGCCTCCCCATATCCGGTTGGATCGCGCAGCTCAGTTTCTGATCGGGGACCGGTTGTGAACGTCACGCTCAGACCGGCCCGCTCGACCGATGCGGGCAAAATCGGTGATATCCTGCACCGGTTCAACACCGATGCGGAATGGATGCCGGATCTGCACACCGGAGCAGAAACCATCGCGTTCTGCGGAAAGATGATTGACCGGGGTTGGGTCACGATCGCTGAGGCGGACGGACGAGTGGCCGGTTTTCTGGCGCGGGACAAGGGCGAGATTTGCGCACTTTATCTCAACCCTGGCGTTGTCGGCCAGGGGATCGGAGTGCTCTTGTTGAATTCAGCCAAGGCGGAAAGTGAAACACTGACCCTCCGGACCTTCGAAGAAAACCGGGGCGCACAGAAGTTCTATCTGAGAGAAGGCTTTGTCGAAACGGGTCGGTCGGCAGGCGAAAGCAATGATGAAAACCTGTCGGACGTCGCCTATATCTGGCGGAAAGAGAAAGAGAAGACCAATGACACAGGGCCCGGTTCTGATTGATCTGGAAGGGCGCGAGGAACCAGCGCCGAACGTAACCGAAGCGCCCCCGGTGCCGGATAATCATCCGGCCCCAAAAGGCGAAGCTATGCAGATGGCGGCGCGGGTGGCGTCCCGGCCGGTGTCGGCCTTGGCTCGTTGGTTCTTTGGGCTTGTTGGTGCCGTTGTGGCCGCCATGATTTCAGTGGCGTTCTGGGATTTTGCCACCGGTCTGGTCGACCGTGTTCCGCTGCTGGGCTGGGGCGTCACCGCGCTGATTGCGGCGCTTGCGATCGTTGTGCTGCTGATCGTGGTGCGGGAGTTGGCCGCGATTGGCAGGCTGTCCCGCGTAGACGGATTGCGCCGCGCTGCGGATTCCGCGCTTGCCGACGAGGATCTGGCTGCGGCCCGGGAAACGGCAAACCGGCTGGTGGCTTTCTACCGGAGCCGGGAAGAAACCCGCTGGGGCCGGGAGCGGCTGGCTGAACGAATCGACGAACAGTTCGATGCGGCAACCCTGTTGGGTTTGGCGGAGGATGAGCTGTTGTCGCCGCTTGATGCGGCGGCGCGCGCCGAAGTTGAATCCGCTGCCCGACAGGTTGCCACGGTTACAGCGCTCGTGCCAATGGCGCTGGCGGATGTGGCAACCGCGTTGACGGCTAGCTTGCGGATGATCCGGCGCATCGCAGAGATCTACGGCGGTCGTGCCGGCACGCTGGGCAGCTGGCGGTTGACCCGTGCCGTGTTCGCGCATCTGGTCGCCACCGGCGCCGTGGCGGTGGGTGACGACCTGCTGGAGCCCGTTCTCGGCGGATCGGTGCTGAGCCGCTTGTCGCGGCGCTTTGGCGAAGGCCTCGTCAATGGTGCGCTGACCGCCCGGGTCGGAGTGGCCGCGATGGAGGTTTGTCGACCTTTGCCGTTTTCACCGGAAAGGCGCCCGTCGGTGCGCGGGATTGTGCGGACCGCCCTGACCGGGTTGTTCGGAAAACGAAGCGAGGATTGATCTGTCGCAAGGATTCCCGCGGTGCCGAACGGCAGATTGATCGTCGAAGGAGGGGCCCGCCATGCAGGATCACGGCCATAGCCAGAGCGAGGTATCCGCGCGGATAAACTCACCGCCTGGCCGAGGTGTGTTGAGAGATGTGGTCTATGGTGGAATTGACGGCTCGGTCACGACATTTGCGATCGTTGCCGGTGTCGCTGGCGCGGGGCTCTCACCCTTCGTGATCGTTGCGCTCGGGCTGGCCAACGTGCTGGCAGACGGGTTTTCCATGGCGGCCGGGAATTACTCAGGAACCAAGGCTGAACTCGACAATATCCGCCGCCTTCGGGCAATCGAGGAACGCCACATCACGCTGTATCCAGACGGTGAACGTCTGGAGGCCCGTGAGATCCTTGCGCAGAAAGGGTTGCAGGGCCGCGTTCTGGACGAAGCGACCGAGGCAATCACCGCAAACAGGGAAAACTGGATCAATCTGATGCTGGACGGCGAATACGGCCTTGGCAGCGTCGATCCGCATCCCATGCGCGCGGCCGTGGCCACTTTTGCCGCGTTTCTTGTGGCCGGGATGATCCCCTTGCTGCCCTTCATCTTTGGTCTCGACAACGCGTTTTCTCTGTCGGTCTGGATGACGATGGGCACATTCTTTGCGATCGGCGCGCTCAAAAGCCGATGGTCTCTGTCACCTTGGTGGCGGTCAGGGATCGAGACCTTTCTGATTGGCGGGGCGGCCGCCGCCATCGCATTCTACGTCGGTTCGCTCTTCCACCCCTGATCGGCGACTTGGATTCTTCCTGCGTCACGTAGGTTCTTTACCCGGCCCTGACTGCGCCATATAAGGCGCCTATGGCCCACTTCGTCGCCATCATTATTCGAATTATACCCCCGGCGCTCTGATTGACTTGAGACGCCGGGCAAAGGTGTTTGAGAACTCGCACCGACCGCTTCGATCCGAAACACCCAGTTTATCCGAAGGACGCCACCCATGTGCGCCGAAACCACGACCGAAACACCTGACTACAAAGCGACACTCAATCTGCCGAAAACTGATTTCCCGATGCGGGCGGGTCTGCCAAAGCGCGAGCCCGGCTGGTTGCATCGCTGGGAGGACATCGGGGTCTATGACCGTCTGCGCGAAAAGGAAGGCCGCAAGCCCTTCACGCTGCATGATGGCCCGCCCTATGCCAATGGCCACCTCCATATCGGCCATGCGCTGAACAAGACGATCAAGGACATGATCGTGCGCAGCCACCAGATGATGGGGTTTGACGCGCGTTATGTGCCGGGTTGGGATTGCCACGGCCTGCCGATCGAATGGAAAATCGAAGAGCAATACCGTGCCAAGGGCAAAGACAAAGACGAGGTCGACGTCGTCGATTTCCGCCGCGAGTGCCGTGCGTTTGCTGACGAATGGGTGGAAATCCAGCGGGAAGAGTTCAAGAGACTGGGCGTCACCGGAAACTGGGGCGATCCGTATCTGACTATGGCTTATCACGCCGAACGGGTGATTGCCGAGGAGTTCATGAAGCTCCTGATGAACGGCACGCTCTATCAAGGGTCCAAGCCCGTGATGTGGTCCCCGGTTGAAAAGACCGCCCTGGCCGAGGCCGAGGTCGAGTATCACGACCACCAAAGCCATACGATCTGGGTGAAGTTTCCGGTTGTCCGGGCAGTTGAAGCAACCGGTTCACGCTCGGAACTGCTTGGGGTCAATGTCGTAATCTGGACCACGACGCCTTGGACCATCCCCTCGAACCGGGCCGTTGCCTTCAATCCCGAGCTTTCCTACGGGCTGTATGAGGTCACCGAGGCGCCCGAAGAAAACTGGGCCAAGGTGGGCGAACAGTTCCTGTTGTCCGACCGGCTGGCCGAGGAAGTGTTCAATGCCGCCCGCGTCGATGGCTTCAAGCGCCTCCGCGACGTGTCGGCCAGCCAGCTTGACCTGATGATCTGCGCTCACCCGTTCCGTGGTATCGAGGGTGGCGAAGGCGAGTGGGATTATGATGTTCCGATGCTGCCCGGCGATCACGTGACCGATGATGCGGGCACCGGGTTCGTTCACACCGCACCCAGCCACGGTGCAGACGACTTTGTTCTGGGGGTCAAGCACGGGTTGCAAATGACTCACAATGTTGTGGAAGACGGATCCTTCCGCAAAAGCCTGCCGTTGTTTGGCGGCGCGCGGATCATGGACCACAAGGGCAAGGAAAAAGATGCCAACAAGCGTGTTATCGATGCGCTCGCCGCAAGCGGCGCGCTGATTGCCCGGGGCCGGGTCAAGCATTCCTATCCTCATTCGTGGCGCTCCAAGGCACCGTTGATCTTTCGAAACACACCGCAGTGGTTTGCCGCCATCGACAAGACCGTGGGTGACGGTCAGGATCAGATGGGCACCACCATCCGCAGCCGCGCGCTGAACTCCATCGACCAGTTGGTGAAATGGTGGCCGCAGACGGGCCGCAACCGGCTTTATTCGATGATCGAAGCGCGTCCTGACTGGGTCCTGTCGCGCCAACGCGCGTGGGGGGTTCCGCTCACCTGCTTTACCCGGAAGGACGCTTTGCCAACCGACGAAGGCTTTCTGCTGCGCGACGACAAGGTGAACGCCCGCATTCTCGAAGCCTTCGAAGCCGAAGGTGCCGATACGTGGTATGCGGACGGTGCCAAGCAACGTTTCCTGGGCGACGACTACAATGCCGACGAGTGGGAGCAGGTGTTCGACGTTCTTGATGTGTGGTTCGATTCCGGATCAACGCACGCGTTTGTTCTGCGCGACCGTGAGGACGGAACCGAAGACGGGATCGCGGATGTCTATATGGAAGGCACCGACCAGCATCGCGGTTGGTTCCATTCCTCGATGCTGCAGGCCTGTGGGACGCTGGGGCGTGCCCCGTATCGCAACGTTGTCACGCATGGGTTCACGCTGGACGAGAAGGGCAACAAGATGTCCAAATCGCTAGGCAACACCATCGTTCCCGGGCAGGTGATCAAACAGTACGGCGCGGATATCCTGCGTCTTTGGGTAGCCCAGACCGACTATACCGCTGACCAGCGGATCGGGCCTGAGATCCTCAAAGGTGTGGCTGACAGTTACCGGCGGCTTCGCAACACGATGCGGTTCATGTTGGGGTCGCTGTCGGATTTTACCGAAGGCGACCGGATCGAGGATCCCGCCGAGATGCCGCCGCTTGAGCAATGGGTTCTGAGCCGGATGGCGGATCTGGATACACAGGTTCGGGACGGATATGCGCGCTTTGACTTTCAGGGCGTGTTCAGCGCGGTATTCAATTTTGCCACGGTGGATCTGTCGGCCTTCTACTTCGATATCCGCAAGGATGTGCTCTATTGTGATGGCGACACCGAACGTCGACGGGCAGCTCGCACCGTGCTGGATCTGTTGTTCCAGCGCCTGACCACATGGCTTGCCCCGATCCTTGTATTCACAATGGAAGAAGTCTGGCTGGAGCGGTATCCGGGCGACAAAAGCTCGGTTCATCTGGTCGATTTCCCGGAAACCCCGGCGAAGTGGCGCAATCTCGAGAGCGAGGAAACCGTTGCCAAGGTGCGGCGCGTCCGCCGGGTGGTCACGGCCGCGCTTGAGATCCAGCGTCGTGACAAGGTAATCGGATCAAGCCTCGAAGCGGCGCCGGTGGTGCATGTCGAGGATGCTGAAACGCGCAAGCTGCTGGCGATGATCGACATGGACGATCTTTGCATTACGTCCGGCCTGCTGGTCAGCGCCGACCCGACCCCGGCCGAAGCATTCCGCCTGCCCGAAGTCGAGGGGGTCGGAGTGGTCTTTGAAATGGCCGAAGGCGAAAAGTGCCTGCGATGCTGGAAAATCCTTCCCGACGTTGGGCGCCACAAGCACTCCGGTGTTTGCGGCCGCTGCGACGGTGCATTGGGTTGACCCGATAAGATGATGTCCTCTGTCGTTTTGGTAGGGGGCATCTTCCAAACCTGATTTTGGCAGCGTCACGCTTGACGATCACGGGCCGGGTTGCGCAAATGCAGGCGATCTCCCACGGCCACGAGACACCCCCGTGACACTCTTCGTATTTCTTGCGGTTCTGCTTGCTGCCTTTTTGCATGCGCTGTGGAACGCGTTGATCAAGACCGGCACCTCGAAAGTGACCGGAATGCTGATCATGACCGTGGTGCAGGGCTCGCTCGGGTTGGTGATCGCGCTGACCCGCCCTTTTCCGACGTCCGAAGTCTGGCCATGGTTAATTGCGTCGGGGCTGTTTCACGTATTTTACAAGCTGTTTCTGGCCTTTGCCTACGAGCAGGGTGATCTGAGCCGGGTCTATCCGATTGCACGGGGGGCTGCCCCGTTGATTGTCACCGGGTTCAGCGCGCTGTTCCTCTCTGACCAGATCGCAGGTGCGGAATATTCAGGGATAGCCTTGCTCGGCATAGGTATTGCGGTGATGGCCCGTGGGGCTTTTGCCAACGGTGAGTCGCGGCGGCTGGTCCCGCTGGCTTTGGGTTCGGCGGTGATGACCGCCGGCTACTCGTTGGTGGACGGGTTGGGTGCGCGCGTGGCCGGAGATGCAGTGACATTCGTGGCGTGGCTGTTTGCGCTGGACGCGGCGTTATTCGTGCCTGCTGCGCTGGCCCTGCGTGGCCGGGGCATTGTCCGGTCGAACCGGCAGGACTGGTTGCTCGGGAGTGTGGCGGCAATTGCGTCATACGGCGCTTATGCGATTGCAGTATGGGCGATGACACAGGCACCGATTGCGCTGGTCGCGGCACTCAGAGAAAGCTCAATCCTCTTTGCGGTTTTGATCGGCTGGCTGCTGTTCGGTGATCGCATGGACCGCACTAAGGCCTTGGCTGCCGGGCTGATTGTGGCAGGGATGGCGCTGACACGGGTTTGACCCCTTGCCCGGCCCCGAAACCCCGGTCAGACTGAGCTTTATGGGGAGCATTGCAATAGAAACCCGATTTGGCCGTCTCGGCATAACCGAGGCCGACGGCGCCATCGTTGCAGTGAACTGGGATGGTAAGGATGAGGGGGTGGTAACTCCCTTGTTGAAAGAGGCAGCAGCGCAGCTGGTCGCCTATGATAGTGGAGAATTGGAAACATTTGACCTGCCTCTGCGGGTTGACGGCTCGGCATTGCAGAAATCGGTATGTGATGCCATGCTCGCCATCCCTTTTGGCTATACCCGAACCTATGGTGAGATTGCCCGTGATCTGGGGGTTCCGGCGCAAGCCGTCGGGCGGGCTTGCGGCGGCAATCCCATCCCGGTGATCATTCCCTGTCACAGGGTGATGGGGGCGAAGGGGCTGACCGGTTTTTCCGGTAAGGGTGGGGTCGAAACCAAGGTTGCACTTCTACGCCACGAAGGCGCAGCGGGCTTGCTCATCTGACTCAGATCAAGGCACAGTCCGGGCAGATCCTGTCAGAACAATATGCGGGTTTTTGAAGGAGACCGAAATGACCGATCGTGCAGCACGCAAAGCAGCCGTGCAAAAAAGGCTTATGGCTTTGGAAGAGGCGGAACTGGCGGCGGCCAAGGCCCATTACGAGGCGTTCCTGCATGACAGCGCCCTTGATGATCGCGAAGCCCATGACAAGGATGAAATTGCAATGTCTCGAGAGAATGCCGACTTGGCGGCAGCCTTTGACACACCGGTGCATACCCATCACGCAAAGATTGACGTCATTGAAAACCTCGATTTCTCGCTGAAAGAGGTTGTCGAGCCGGGCGCCGTTGTGTCGTTCAACGGCCGCAGCTTTATCATTGCAGTGTCCACTGTCCGGTTTGACGTTGATGGGCAGACCTATATGGGGATCTCGACCCAAAGCCCAATCTACAATGCCATGAAGGGCCTCGAAGAAGGCGCAAGTTTTGCCTTTAACGGACGCGAAATGACACTGGACGAGGTGTTCTGACACCGGTTGTCCGCTTCTCAGGGGCGGGCGGCTTGCTGGTCAGTGCCCTGCTTGCGTTCGGGGATGATCTGCTGCGCGATGCCCGCAAACAGCAGATAGACCGATGAAATGACCAGTCCCCAATGCGCCCAGCTTTCGGGATGGAAATCGACCCATGCCGCCCAACCTGCGAAGAAAGTCCAGATCAATGCCATGGGCAGGCTCAAATTGCGCCAGCGTTCCGTCCGGACAGGGTGGATGAATTTCAACGGCAAAAACATGCCCACGGCCAACAGGGTTACAAGCCCGAGACTGACCCAGAAATTCGGCTGCAACGCAAAAATGACCAGCACCACCATGTTCCAGCATCCGGGAAATCCGGAGAAGGAATTGTCCTTTGTTTTCATTCGAGTGTCAGCGAAATACATCGCGCTGGCAAAAGTGATTATCAACAGTGCGAACCAACCGGTCCAGCCGTCCATCAGCCCGGACTTGAACAGTGCAAATGCAGGAATGAACACGTAGGTCAGGTAGTCGATGATCAGATCCAGAAGCACCCCGTCGAACTCGGGTGAGTAGTGCTTGACATGGTATTTTCGGGCCAAAGGTCCATCTATGCCATCCACTGCAAAGGCCACTACGAGCCAGACAAACATGAGGCTCCACTTGCCTTCGACGGCGGCGAGCATCGCCAGCATGGCGAACACGGCACCGGTTGCAGTCAGGAGATGAACGGAGAGGGCGCGAAGTTGCGGAGTCATTCGGTCTCAATGCCTCAAAACGTTGCCAAGCGCAAACGGATCCCGGGTCAGGCCTTGGGATGGGTGCGGTTATAGACGTCCATCAGATGTGCCGTATCGACGGCTGTGTAAGCCTGTGTGGTTGAAAGGGACGCATGGCCCAGCAATTCCTGAATTGCGCGCAGGTCCCCGCCAGCGCCCAGCAAATGCGTCGCAAAACTATGGCGCATCGCGTGTGGTGTGGCAGAGGCCGGCAGCCCCAGTTGCATCCGGGCCCGCGCTACCGCGCCCTGTATCTGTCGCGGGTTCAGTGCGCGCCCGCGTACGCCCCGAAACAGCGCCTGTTCCGGTGTCATTTCGAACGGGCAAAGATCCAGGTAGTCATCGACAGCATCGCGGGCGGCCGGAATGACCGGAACCACCCGTTCCTTGCCACCTTTTCCCAGAATGCGGAGGGTACCGGGCAGAGGGGCATTCCTGCCGGTCAAACCCAGCGCCTCGGATATTCGCAGGCCACAACCATATAGTAGCGTTACAACCGCTACATCCCGCGCCGCGACCCAGGGGGTTTCCGATTGCAGCTCTACCGTATCAAGCATCGCCCGGGCCGCGTCTTCGCTTAAGGGGCGGGGGAGCTTGCGTTCGAACTTTGGTGCACGGGTGGACAGCACGGTGGTTGGTTCGAACCCTTCGCGTTCCGCCAGCCAGCGATAGAAGCTCTTGACTGCAGACAGTTTACGCGCCAGCGACCGCGCGCCGATACCACCCGATCGGCTGCGCGCCATCCAGGCACGCATATCCGCGACGGTGATCTGCTCAAGAGCCCGCAATCCCTGCGGGCTGCCCTGATGCACCGTCATGAACGAGATGAATTCGATAACGTCGCCCTGATAGGCAGTAATCGTATTATGCGCCGCGTCCTCAAGTGCCCTTTGGTGCTGCAACCAGCGTTGCAGCGCGTCCTGGGCGGCTGGAGAGATCAGGCTCACGCGAGCCAGTGGCGCATCGATCTTTCGAAGACGCCAGCGAAGAAGGTGAGCAGGTCCGTCCCTTGCTGCGGGGTGAACTGGTGCGGATCCTCTGACCCCATGAGAAACAGGCCGGGCAAACGTCCTTCTCCCAGATCGAGGCGAATGCAGGCTTCGGATCGGATCCAGTCGGCACGCTCTCCGAAAATCTGCTGATCTCCGCCATGGATCTGCCGCAGGGTGACCTGCCGGATCGGGCCGCCTCGGTTCTGGGTGACATAAGTGTCAATGTACCCCGGTTCCACCACCCGCAACACCTGATCCAGCCGCTGCACGGCGGGGTTGGCTTTGTTTTGAACCGACTCCAGCATCAGCGCGGCCGCGTCGACCCGCAGGATCTCGGCGACTTCGCCCCCCAGATCTTCGAGGAAGGTTTCGAAATCAGTTGGGTCGAGCATTCTCAGGATCGCCCGGTGCACAAGGTTGGTCCCTGCGAGATTGTCATAGGCGGCGGCGATAACGCTGCGGTGCGTGTCTTCGAGCCGGTCCAGCCGGGCTTCGAGCCGCTCCATTGCTATTCCCCGCAGGTCTATGATGTTGCCGCCCATAGATTTTTCGTTCGCGGCGACGAGGGCGCGCATCACGTCCGAATCTTCAAGCACGACATCGGGTTTGGCAATAATTGCCGCGCGGAGGTCTTCCGCAAGGGTGGGGCTGCTGCTCATTGACTGCCTCTGGTCTTGTATTTTTTTGGGTTTATAGCACGACTTCCCGGACTCTGCCGACGAAAATCATCCGAAAGTCCAAAAAATGGGTTAACTGCAACAATCCGATAAGCGGTAATTGTGAAAACCCGCGCCCAACGAAAAAGGCAGCGCAGGAAAGGCGCTGCCCTGTAGCCGGGTTGTGACCCCGGTCATTGGAATCCTGCGGAGATCAGAGGATCTTGATGCCTGCGGCGTCGATATCGGCGAGGAACGCCGCAAGACCCTTGTCGGTAAGCGGATGGTTCACCATTGCTTTGATCACGCCGGGGGGGGCAGTAATCACGTCGGCGCCAATGCGTGCGCTGTCGAGCACGTGGTTCACGGACCGGATCGATGCGGCAAGGATTTCGGTTGTGAATCCATAATTGTCGTAAACGGTCCGGATATCTTCGATCAAGTCCATGCCATCGAGGTTGATGTCATCTAGGCGCCCGATAAACGGCGAGATGAAAGTCGCACCGGCTTTTGCTGCCAGCAGAGCCTGATTGGCCGAGAAACACAGCGTCACATTCACCATGTGGCCGTCATCTGTCAGCGTCTTGCACGCCTTCAGGCCATCCCATGTCAGTGGAACCTTGACCGCGATGTTTTCGGCGATTTCGACCAGCTTGCGGCCTTCGGCGACCATCGTTTCGGCGTCGGTGGCGGTTACTTCGGCCGAAACAGGGCCATCCACGAGATCACAGATCTCTTTGGTGACTTCGATAATGTCACGGCCGGATTTCTTGATCAGCGAGGGGTTGGTGGTGACACCGTCAACCATGCCGAGGTCGTTCAGTTCGGCAATGGCGTCGATCTCGGCAGTATCAACGAAGAATTTCATGTCGGCAGTCCTTTGGTGGGTTGGCCTTGGTCGCGCATGGCTTTACCCCATGTGAAGCGGGATCGAAACCCCGCAGTCGCAACGATCGAAAGGTGACCTGTGCAAACCCCCACGCCGGAACCGGAGTTTTTCGAACAAGGCGAACTGGTCGGTGTCCTGACCACGCAACCGCTCGACAGGTTGCTGGATTACAAGGCGCCAGAGGGCGGGTGCTTTGCAGGTGCATTTGTCGAGGTTCCGCTGGGTCCGCGAAAGGTTCTGGGCGTGATCTGGGGTGCTGGCCGGGGCGACTTTGACAGGTCAAAGATCCGATCGGTCATTCGCGTGCTCGAAGGGCCGCCGATGCGCGAGGAGATGCGGCTTTTCCTCGGCAAGGCAGCCGACTACACTCTCACCCCCATGCCGGCCATGTTGCGACTGGCGACCCGGGCGCCGGGGCTGGGGGATCCGCCTTCGATGCGCAAGATCTATCGACCCGGTGACGGGGAACCCGACAGGATGACCGATGCCCGCAGGCGGGTTCTGGAGGTTCTGCAGGCCTATGGCGGTCTCGCATTTACACTGCGCGAATTGTCGGACATGGCAGGGGTCACGTCCTCGGTCGTCAAGGGCTTGGTAAAGCAGGGCGCAGTGCGCGAAGAAGACAGCCCCCGCGACCTTCCGTTCCCGACCCTCGACCCGGATCTTTCCGGCAAGGATCTGACCGAGGATCAGGCTTTGGCTGCGCAATTCCTGCGCGACGCTATGCAGGGGGGCAATTACGGCACGACCCTTCTTAAGGGGGTGACAGGGTCGGGTAAGACCGAAGTTTATCTCGAGGCCGTTGCAGAATCCCTGAGGATGGGGCGTCAGGCGCTGGTTCTGCTGCCGGAAATCGCTTTGACTGCCGAATTCCTCACCCGCGTAGAGGCGCGGTTCGGTGCGCGCCCTGCCGAATGGCATTCCGGTGCCACCATGACCGAACGCAGACGCATCTGGCGCATGGTTGGGCAGGGAGGTGCGCAATTGGTCGTCGGCGCCCGGTCGGCGCTGTTTCTGCCGTTCCGGGATTTGGGACTGATCATCGTCGATGAAGAACACGACACGTCTTACAAGCAAGAGGAAGGGGTATTCTACAACGCTCGCGACATGGCTGTGTTGCGGGCGGCGATATGTGGGGCGCGGGTGGTGCTGGCCAGTGCAACACCTTCGCTCGAAAGCTGGGCCAATGCCGAAGCGGGCAAATACGGCCGGCTCGAGCTTACCTCCCGGTTCGGCGCGGCAGTTCTCCCCGAAATGCGTGCCATCGACATGCGCTCGGAGACTATGCCTGCCGGAACCTGGATTTCACCGACCCTGAAACAGGCCATGCTGGACCGGATGACCAAGGGAGAACAGTCGCTCCTGTTTATCAATCGCCGCGGTTTTGCGCCGATCACGCTCTGCCGGGCGTGCGGTCAACAGATCGGGTGTGATCATTGCGACGCGCGCATGGTCGAACATCGTTTTCTGAAACGGCTGATGTGCCATCAATGCGGTGAAACCAAACCTGTCCCTGAAACCTGCCCGGCTTGTGGTGTGGAGGGCAAGCTTGCTCCGGTCGGTCCCGGCATTGAGAGGTTGGCCGAAGAAGCAACGGCCCTGTTTCCGGATGCACGAATCGCGGTTCTGAGCTCGGACATGTTCGGCTCGGCACGGGCGTTGAAGGCCAAAATCGAAGAGATCGCCGAAGGTGATGCCGATGTGATCCTTGGCACCCAACTGGTGGCCAAAGGACACAACTTTCCCAAACTGACACTGGTCGGCGTGATTGATTCAGATCTCGGCTTGCAAGGGTCGGACTTGCGCGCGGCCGAACGTACATTTCAGCTCATGCGTCAGGTGGCTGGACGCGCGGGTCGGGCTGACCGCCCCGGACTGGCCCTGTTGCAGACGTTCCAGCCGGAGCATCCGGTCATCCAAGCTATTCTCTCGGGCGACGAAGACGGGTTCTGGAGAGCCGAAGCCGCCGAACGGCAGGCCGCCGGAGTGCCGCCTTATGGCAGGATGGCAGGCATTATTCTGTCCGGTCCCGAAGTCGGCCCGGTCTTTGATCTTGGCAATGCCATGGCGCGAAATGACACGCCTCTGCGGCAGATCGGGGCGCAGGTGTTTGGCCCAGCGCCGGCGCCGATTGCGCGGATCCGTGGCCGTCACCGGGTTCGCCTTCTGGTCAAGGCGCCCAAAGGCGCGTCCATTCAGGATGCCATAGCGCGTTGGATCGCGCCATTACGGCTCAAGGGAGATCTGCGCCTGTCTGTGGATATCGATCCGCAGAGCTTTTATTGACCGCTCAGGAAAGACGGGTTTCAGTCAGGGGTTCTGTCCCGTCGCCTGTGGCGTTTTCTCGGGGTAATTTCGGCGAGATGAATGAGGAATCCTGGTCTTCATCTTTTGGCAAATACTCCGGAGCGCGAGGCGGAGCCTCGCTGAACATTACGCCGTGACCGTCTTCCCGGGCTGGTCCACGAGATAATCGGTCAGCATCGCTCCGACCCACATGAAAAAGAGCGCAACCCAGGCGGTGCCCACGAAAATCGAACCCCCGGTGACACCGGCTCCGATTGCACAGCCCCCGGCCAGCATACCGCCGAACCCCATCAGGGCTGCTCCGATCATGGCCTTGCGCATGGTGACCGGGCCATCGAACGCCTGAAGTTTCATCTCGCCGGATAGCCCGGCAGCGACCATTGCGCCAATAAAGACGCCGGGCACCAATCCGATATCGAATTCGAGAATGGCGTTGCGGTCGAGGAAGAACATTAGCGTATGAGCTGACGGGCCGGTAAAGGTGGCGCTTTCGATCTGCACCGGTTCAAACGCCACTTGCGAAAGTGCGTAAGTCAGGACCCACCCGAGGGCCACGGCAAAACCAACACCAGAGGAAAAGATCAGGCGGGGTGCGCCGATGTGATTGCGACGCGCAAGGATCAAGGCCAGAACGGCAATGGTCAGTCCCAGCACCAACCCGGCCTGATTTGGAACACCCATTGTGGCCAGCAGGTCCATGTTGCGTCCGCCATCGGTTATCCAGAGCCCGGCTATTCTGTCCCGCATCGGCGACAGAATCCCAGCAAGGCTCATCTGAGCCACAACCGCAAAGATCAGCCCCGACACAACGGACCGCAGGTTGCCGGTCGCAGCCAGAACCAACAGACGGCCCGAGCACCCCCGCGCCAATACCATTCCGGCCCCGAACAGAAGCCCGCCAACGATTGCGCCGGACCAGCTGCCCGGGACGGCCATCATTCGCGCGTCGGCGCTGTCCATCAATCCTAGAAGCTGCGCAGCCTGAACCCATACCAACGCAGTAGAAAATGTCAGGAGCCACACTGAGACCTTGTCCCCCATCCGACCGCGGGCAAACTCGACGGTCGCGGCGCGCAGGCAAAAGCGCGAGCGCTGTGCCGCGATACCGAATGTTACGCCTGTTACGAGGCCAAACAATGCCGCCGTCGGTGCTTCGCCGATACGTTCCAGAAGGGTAACGAGATCCATGGTTCCTTCCCCAAAGAAATTCACGAATCGAGATATGTGTATGAAGCCCATCGCGCCTTGATGCAGATCAGTTTGGACCGAATGCGATCTGCGCATCCTCGCAAAGGCGCTGTGCGACCGAATCTTTCCTCTCGCCAATCAACAATGAGAGGCGTATGCGGACGGTATGACGAAAACCGTGTCCCTGTCCGATGCACATCACCTGCCTCGCTGGCGCAGGCCGGTTGCGCTTTTGTTCCTGATGGCCTTGGCCATGCCAATCGCATTCAACGGCTGGAGCGCGTTGCTCAACAACTTCGTCATCGAGGTGGCCCAGTTTGACGGCGCCGATATCGGCCTGCTGCATACGGTGCGGGAAATCCCCGGATTTCTTGCCGTCGGTGTAATCGCAGTCATCCTGTTCATTCGCGAGCAGGTGCTGGGCCTGATTTCGCTGGCCCTTTTGGGCGTGGCGACAGCAGTAACGGCCTGGTTTCCTAATCTGGGCGGGTTACTGTTCGTAACCCTCTTCAGTTCGATCGGGTTTCACTATTTTGAGACCGTGAACCAGTCACTGCAACTGCAATGGCTGCCAAAGGATCGTGCCCCGCAGATCTTGGGCTGGTTGGTTGCGGCCGGGTCGGCTTCGACGCTGGTGGTCTATGGTCTGATCGTGCTGACTTGGGAAAGGTTCGATCTGTCCTATAACCTCGTCTTTCTGCTGACCGGAGGCGCAACCGCGCTGATCGCTCTGTTTGCGCTGGTTGCCTACCCGCAGTTTGAATCGCCAACGCCACAAACCAAGAAACTGATCCTCCGACGGCGCTATTGGCTCTACTATGCCCTGCAATTCATGGCCGGTGCCCGGCGGCAAATCTTCGTGGTGTTTGCCGGTTTCATGATGGTTGAACGGTTCGGCTTTGACGTGCACCAGCTGACGGGTCTTTACCTGATCAATCTGGTCATCAACATGATGGCCGCTCCGATGCTTGGGCGCGCTGTTGCGCGGTTCGGAGAGCGCCGAACATTGATCTTTGAGTATGCAGGGCTGGCATTGGTTTTCGCGGCTTATGGCGGGATCTACTGGTTTGGATGGGGTGTCGTGCTGGCCGCGGCGCTGTATGTGATTGACCATGTGCTGTTTGCGCTGGCCCTTGCCTTGAAGACCTATTTCCAGAAAATTGCCGATCCGGCGGACATTGCTCCGACTGCGGCTGTGGCCTTTACCATCAGCCATATCGCTGCGGTGTTCCTGCCTGTCTTACTGGGGCTGCTTTGGGTGGTCTCGCCGGCTGCAGTATTCGGGCTGGCGGCGTTGATGGCGCTTGTATCCCTTGGGCTTTCGCTTTTGATACCGCGCGACCCCGAACCGGGCAACGAAACGATCCTGTCAAAATACGCGGCAGCCCCGGCGGAATAGGAACGGCACAGCAGCTTCTGCCGATTGATCAGATCGGTGCGGTAGCTTGACGTCGAGGTCGCCCGGCCCTAGGCGCATGCACAGAGAGACAGGAGAATTCGATGCCCACCTTCACCGCCCTCACGACCCTGACCGGAAAAGCCGCCGCCGAAAAGCTGGGAGAAGCGATGGAGCGCCTCTCGCCTGAACCGACCGGGATTGGTGTGTTCGAGGTCGAGGACGGTTCGGGCCTTTGGGAAGTCGGAGGCTATTTTACCGAAGCACCCGACGAAGCCGCTCTGGCGGTGCTGGCCGCAGCCTTCGATGCCAAGCCATTTGTCGTGTCGGAACTTCCCGAAACTGATTGGGTTGCTCATGTCCGCCGGGAATTGGCGCCGGTCGAGGCAGGGCGGTTCTTCGTCTACGGCTCCCATGATGCCGACAAGCTGCCCGAGGGAAAGATCCCGTTGCTGATCGAGGCCGCGATGGCATTTGGTACGGGGCACCACGGAACGACCCTCGGCTGCCTGAAGGCGCTGGACCGGTTGATCGGCGAAGGTTTCGAAGCAGCGAAGGTTGCCGATATCGGTTGCGGAACGGCGGTCCTAGCCATGGCGGCAGCGCGGGTCTGGGATGGGGACATTCTGGCATCTGATATCGATCAGGTGGCCGTAGAGGTGGCCGAGGCGAATCTGAAGGCCAACGGTATGGAGGGAACCGTGACCTGCCTTGAGGCCGCTGGTTTTGATCATCCTGATCTTGCTGCCAACGCACCTTATGACCTGATTTTCGCGAACATCCTCAAGGGACCGCTCGTCGCGCTCGCTCCCGACGTGACGGCGCATTTGCGACCGGGCGGTTACGCGATTCTATCGGGAATCCTGAACGAGCAGGCAGAGGCAGTTGTGACTGTCTATAGAGAAAGCGGAAACAATCTTGTCGGACGCGAGGAGATTGGTGACTGGACGACGCTTATTTTGCAGAAAATGGCTTAATTTTGGCAAGTTTTAGGGGCATTTAAGACGCTGGCCCTTGATTTGCCACAGTTCGGACGTAGGGTAATTGAACCGCTGGTGGGGGCCAGAGGTTTCGGAGGCTGCCATGGTCGATGACCATCTGCTTTTCAATCAGCGCGTCAACCGACTGACGCGAAAGCATCGCGCAATGGCGCGTGGATACAAGGCGCAAATGCAGCCCGACGGGCTGATCGTCATGAAGCCCAGAGGACGTCGCGCAGGAATCTCGCTTCGTCCGATCCTGTATGCCATCGCGATGCTGCTGTTGTTCAAGGGGTTCCTTGTCGCGCATCTCGGAGTTCCGGGATACAGCGATCGGCTCGCGCGTTTGGAGGAAGGCACTGCCGTTGAAAAGGCAGGTGCTTGGGCAATGCAGATTGATCCTGTGACGCAATTGATCGCGGACCAGATCTATCCCTATCTTCACTGAACAAGCCGCTGAAGCGGACATACTGGCGCCCGCTTCGGGTGCCTCTTGCATTGATGTCGCCGGGCGTGGCAGATCCGCATTGAGAACTGGGGGCAGTCTTGTCTTGTGCACCTGTTCAAAAAAAAAGCGCCGCAGCTTTTTAGCGCGGCGCTCTTTTCACTCTCCCGGCTAAAAGGAGATCAGTAGTGGACCTTGCCGGTCGCGACTGCGTCGATATCACAACGGTTCAGACCGATATCTTCCAGTTCGCGGTCGGTCAGTGCGCTCAGCGCCTTGCGTGTAACGCGTGCGTCATTCCAGTTAACGACAGTGCCGAAAAACACCGAGGCTTTTTCGGCGATACGGCCGACGAGGCCGTGCGAGCCGTAGGTGGTGCGGGTGGTGTCAAATGCAGCCATATCCTTGTCCTTCAGGTTCTGGGGTTTTGATCATTTCGTTTCGATGAAGCGCAAATAGGAGGACATAATTCCTCCCGCAAGCCGCAGTTTTTGCATGTTCAGTATGCAGTTTTTGCATAGCTGAATTGGTCGATATCGGCTTTGAAACAAACGTGATCGCGCGGTGTCGCAATTGAGATATTCTGCGCCGCAGCATGTCGCATTTCGACAATCCAGCGCTGTGTGAGGTGGAAATTGTTTCGATGGGATCACACCAACATCCTTGGAAAATGTTCGCGTTTCGTGCTAATTCTTCGAAAAAATATGAAACCGAGGTTTGGGCAGGGATTGAAACATGCGGATTCTAGGCATCGATCCGGGTCTTAGAACCCTCGGATGGGGCGTGATCGAATCAAACGGATCGCGTCTGAGCCATGTTGCCAATGGGCTTTGCCGGTCCGATGGGGATGATCTGGGTGAGCGGCTATTGTCTCTGCACAACCAGATGGTCGAGGTGATCGACGCGTTCCGCCCGGATCAGGCGGCCATCGAACAGACATTCGTGAACAAGGACGGGGCAGGGACTCTCAAGCTGGGTCAGGCGCGCGGCGTTGCCTTGCTGACACTGGCCAAGGCCGGTCTGCCGGTCGGAGAATATGCGCCGAACCGCGTCAAGAAGACGGTGGTGGGCGTCGGGCATGCCGAGAAAGAGCAGGTATTGCACATGGTCAAACTGCAATTGCCCGGCTGTCAGCCCAAAGGGCCAGATGCCGCCGATGCCTTGGCGATAGCGATCTGTCATGCCTATTATGGAAAGGCGCAGCAAACGCGCCTCAAGGAGGCGCGGGCATGATCGGCAAGCTCTCAGGTAGGCTTGACTACAGAGCCGCGGATCACATCCTGATTGACGTGCGCGGCGTCGGGTACATTGTCTATTGTTCAGACCGGACTCTTGCGGCGCTTCCAGGGGTCGGAGAGTCAGTCTCTCTCTACACGGATCTTGTCGTGCGAGAGGACCTGATGCAGCTCTACGGGTTTCTCTCGCTGGTCGAAAAGGAATGGCACCGGTTGCTGTGTTCCGTTCAGGGCGTAGGTGCCAAGGTATCGCTGGCCATTCTTGGAACACTTGGTCCCGATGGCGTCAGTCGTGCGGTCGCCTTGGGCGATTGGGCGTCCGTCAAGGCAGCCAAGGGTGTTGGTCCAAAAACAGCGCAGCGGGTGGTTCTGGATCTCAAGGACAAGGCGCCCGGTGTCATGGCTATGGGCGGCACAATTGCCGACGCAATGGACGGGCCCCCGGTCGACGTGGTGGATGTGATCGAACCGGTGACGAAACCAGCCCCTGCAAAACCCCCGAAACGGGAGGCCGCCGCTCAGGCGGACGCTCTGTCGGCGCTGGGCAATCTTGGATACGCTCCCGGGGACGCGGCGGCTTCCGTTGCCGAGGCCGCCGGCGCAAACCCCGATGCGGACACATCGGGCCTGATCCGGGCCGCGCTGAAACTGTTGGCGCCCAAGGCTTGAGGACCTGAATGATGATCGACGCCGACCCGACACTGCGCCCCGACCCGCTTCCCGAAGATCAAGGAGAAAACGACCGCGCCCTGCGTCCACAAAGCCTTGACGCCTTCATAGGACAGGCCGAAGCGCGGGCCAATCTGCGGATCTTCGTTCAATCGGCGCGACAGCGTGGTGAAGCCATGGATCATACGCTGTTTCATGGCCCTCCGGGTCTTGGCAAGACGACACTGGCTCAGATCATGGCGCGGGAACTTGGGGTCAACTTTCGGATGACATCCGGTCCTGTATTGGCCAAGGCCGGAGACCTTGCCGCCATTCTGACCAATCTGGAGGCACGGGATGTGCTGTTCATCGACGAGATTCATCGCCTGAACCCGGTGGTCGAAGAAGTTCTTTATCCGGCGATGGAGGATTTCGAACTGGATCTTGTGATCGGAGAAGGGCCTGCTGCGCGAACGGTTCGGATCGAGCTTCAGCCGTTTACCCTGGTCGGGGCCACGACCCGTATGGGGTTGCTGACCACACCGCTGCGCGACCGTTTCGGCATCCCGACGCGGCTGCAATTCTACACTGTCGACGAGTTGCATGAAATTGTAACCCGTAACGCACGCAAACTCGGCGCTCCGGCCGATGAAGAAGGAGCTCGTGAGATTGCTCGAAGGGCCAGAGGCACGCCACGCATCGCCGGGCGATTGCTCCGCAGGGTGGTGGATTTTGCCATTGTCGAAGGGGACGGTCGGATCAGCCGCGAACTGGCAGACAGTTCTCTGACTCGTCTGGGTGTGGATCACTTGGGGCTGGACAATGCCGACCGGCGTTATCTGCGCCTGATCGCCGAGAACTACTCTGGCGGACCGGTTGGGATCGAAACCCTTTCGGCGGCCCTTTCTGACAGCCGTGACGCTCTGGAGGAGGTGATCGAACCCTACCTGCTCCAGCAAGGCCTGATTCAGCGTACACCAAGGGGCAGGATGCTGGCGCAGAAAGCGTGGGACCATTTGGGAATGCCGATGCCGAAGCGACAAAGCGACCTGTTCAGCTGAATTCCCATTTTGCTGTTTCCGGATCAAATCTAAGGCATTCGTTGGGACTGTTGACGAAACACACCATAACGGGGCGGTTTGGGAACCAATATGTTGTTATGTCGTCCGTGTGCTTGCTACAAATTTCCCGAGTTTTTCTTGAAAGGTGGTTTCCATGACTCCGGAGCAAATTGAAGAATATTTCACCCGTTCTGAGAACGGCTTTGTCTTTGCGCGCTGGAGCCGTCCGATCGCGCCAGTTGCCTTTGGGGTGAAGGATGAAACGCTCGGGGTCATCAAAGGGGCCTTCGAAGCCGTTGCCCAGCTTGCCGGGCACAAGCTGGCAGACACCGACCCTGATACCGGCAGCAACTGCATGATCTTCTTTTTTCAGGAATGGGACGAGTTGCTGGAGGTGCCGGATCTGGACAAGGCCGTTCCAAACCTCGCGCAGCTTGTCGAGCGCGTGAAGGCGGCGAACGCAAATCAGTATCGCCTTTTCTCCTTCAATGAGGATGAAGGGATAAAATCCGCCTTCATTTTCCTGAAGATGGACGAGGCCCTGTCTTCTGTTCCCGCCGAAACAATGCTTTTGGGGCAGGCCGTGCAGGCGATACTGTTGTGGAAGGACAGTGCCTTCAATCAGGTTTCAGCTTTCGAAGAGAAAGATGGCCAAGCCGTTCTGCGTCATGACATTGCGACGTTGATCGCGGCCGCATACGATCCGACCTTGCCCGCAATGTCGCGCGACCCATCTCACGCGCTCAGACTGCATGCAAGGATCAGCAATCTGCAATGATACCATAGGTATCCCGTACGCGTCTGTTATGGAGACCGTCAGTTCGTTTGCGGTCGTCCGTGGCTGTTAGCTGAGTTTTTGTTGATATCGCCCTTTCCCTGATTTGCCGTTGACACGCGTTCTTCGTGCAACGTCCATGACCATCGTTGGAAGCACGAGCGAGACGCTATCGGCCGGGGACAGAAAGGGGATAAGCGCATGTTGACGGATTTGCAGATCCATTGCCTGAAACCCACTGCAAAGCACTGTCTGGTCGCGGTAGGGGGTGGCCTCTCCACCCGCTTTGAGCCAATGGTTGGAAGAACTGGATTGCCCGCAAGTCGGACCTGACGCGCGGTCTCGGGAGTTGCGGGCCTTGCTGACCTTCTTCGAAACGGCCTCAATGGGCAAAGTCGGGCCATGCCGCTTATTCCTGAATGATGCGGTCAAAGCGCGAACTGCACCCGAACGGGACGTGCTTCAGCTGTGATCTTCGCAGGTGCAGCAATGCTATCGGCCAACAGACTTCAAGAACTGCTTCGTCAGTCCTGCAAGACTTGTCTTTGCATTACTTGATGGGAGACAGGAGGGCTTCGGACGTCACGATCTGGCGAACCCCATGAGCATGGTTTTCCTCAAACACGTTGCTCTCGGCCCATTTATGCAAAGAGCTGACGTCTATCTGCGCACATTGAGGCCGTACGCTCCATGTACCTAGGTATGGGGAGCAGTTCTCTTCGGTGTAACTCGGACCGGTCGTCGAGCCTACGTAGACAATTGGTGTTCCAGTTGAATCAGGCAAGGCGTTGGGCTGGTGCAGTCCGTTCACAATGTTGCTGCCTGAACCATAAGTAAAAAGTGCAAAATCCAATGCGTTTGCGTCATTGATCACACTGAAAACCTGGGCTTCGACCCTTAGTTGCGGGTTGATGCAGCTTTCTGAAAAACACGATCCCAACGAATGCCCAGGCGCAACGTCGCATGTGGTAAACACCCAATGCACTTCAATAGTATCGCCGGTTGTAACCCCTTTGAGTGGTCCTTGCCCCTCAAAAGGATCCGCCAGTTGGGCCTCCGATAGGGACGAGCTGTCGTTGCACATCCATCCGCCATGTTCGCCCGCACCGCCTGACGTGGAAAAGCCGGGGCCTTTGTGTTCGGCATTCCTGTGCAGATGGATGTCGCACAAGTTCATCTGTGCAGCTTCCGGAGCCTTGGAGTAGATGGTTTTGTTGGCGCCGGAGCTCTCAGAAATGTCTCTTGGCGCTTGGGGCCCGAAGCCTGTGCAAATTCCTGATGCGAAAGCGGCACCGGCGGTAAGACATAATGTGGCGGTTGAAAAAGCAAAAAGTTTCATGCGACGATTTCCTCGGTTTTTTACGGCCGAATACCTCAACATGTTGGCCGCTCATTTCGCTACAAGAAAGCCGGACCATCGGGATAATCGGCCACGTTTGAACTTTCCCTTATTCGTGGTGCTGAGTTCAAGTATACAGCAGCGACGCGCACTGAGCGATAATTTCCCAAACTACGCAGTTTGCAACTATCGCACCGCTAGACCCAGCATTGAGATCAAACAGGACGTGTTCGATGCTCGCCTGCGGAAAGCCGTGCTCAATCGCCAAGAGTCGTTTGATGAACCGGTTGAGTTGCGAGCGTGCGATTTGCGACTTCAGCAACTCGCAGAAATGTCCGCGACCCGGTCATTCGTTGGATTTTCGCTGCCAAGGCAAAGCGAAAATCAGAATTACTTTGACCAGACCTTTAATTGGCTTTCTTTGCGCCAAGCTTGCCAAAAAATAGGTCATACCTGCATTGGCCTGATGCTCAATCGCGATCAAGCCGTGATAGCTGTGCGAGGCGATCACGCGCCGTGCGGTGTCACCGGGGCAGAGTTGGCTTTTGCCGATGAACGGCAAGTTCCCTTGCGCGTCAATACGATTGGTGTAGGCGACGGTCATGTTGTTTTCCAAGTCTCGGGATGGAACGGTGAATTCATCGACCCAAGGGTCCAGAGACATGAGCGCCGCCGGAACGAGCACCGCTTGCGCGCCGAGGCGGGCGGCAACGAATCGGCTGCATCCAATGGTGCCCATTTGCCCGTCTTGTCTTTCCTCTCTGAGAGTGCGCTATTTGTGGTAGCGCGGGTGTGACCTGAATAATGCGTGCTCGCCCCAGCAAGTCGACTTGTCGCGGGCATCATGGGTGAGGGTGCTACTGAAGGGTAAAAGATTGCAAAGACAAACACATGAGTACCCTATCAGGGTCTACTACGAAGACACTGACATGGGCGGGATCGTCTATCACGCCAACTACCTGCGATACATTGAGCGGGCGCGTTCGGACTGGGTGCGCCAGCTTGGCAATGATCAGAACGCGATGCGCGAAGCAGGCATCGTCTGGGTCGTGCGCAAGATCGAGGCAGAATTTCTTTCCACCGCAAAGTTCGAAGACCAGCTGATGGTAGAAACTGAGATGCTGTCGGTTTCGGGCGCGCGTCTGACAATGGGGCAGGTGGTGCGTCGCGACGACACCGAGGTATTCAGGGCAACGGTCACTGCCGTTTGCATGAATTCTGCAGGAAAGCCGGTTCGTCTTCCGGCAGAGATTCGCGCATTGCTGTAATAATTTCCCTGCCATGGGTGGATATGTTGGCAATCTCTTACGATCTGCGTTAGCGTTTGGCCATTCAAGGCCGGAGTGAACACGGCCGTAACAGGCAAAAGAGCAGGTAGATGGAAGCAGAAACCCTCGCTTTGGCGCAGGAGATTGATTTCTCCATGTGGGGTCTTTTCGCGCGCGCGACCCTGATCGTGAAACTGGTAATGCTGATGCTGACCATTGCCTCGATCTGGGCCTGGGGCATTATCATCCAGAAACTGATGACCTATCGCGCTTCCCGTCAGGAGGCAGACGTATTCGACCGGTCTTTCTGGTCGGGAGAACCCCTTGATGAACTCTTCGAACAGCTCGGTCCGACCCCGACTGGCAGTTCGGAAAAGATCTTTGCAGCGGGAATGACGGAATGGCGCAGATCGCACCGAACCGATGGCGGCCTGATTGCAGGTGCGCAGGCGCGGATTGACCGGTCGATGGATGTCGCCATCAACAAGGAAGCCGAGAATCTGCAAAAAGGGCTGCCGGTCTTGGCGACCGTTGGTTCAACGGCTCCGTTTATCGGCCTGTTTGGGACCGTATGGGGCATTATGAACGCCTTTATCGAGATCGCCGAGCAGCAAAACACCAACCTTGCAGTGGTTGCGCCGGGTATTGCCGAGGCACTGCTGGCCACTGGGCTGGGGCTCCTCGCTGCGATCCCGGCAGTCATCTTCTACAACAAGCTGAGCGCGGATAGCGACCGGATTATCGCGGGCTGGGAGGCCTTTGCCGACGAATTCGCCACAATCCTCTCCCGGCAACTGGATAGCTGACCGATGGGCGCGGCAATACAGCAATCGACAGCAGGAGATCGGCGGCGCGGACGCCGTCGCCGCCGGGCCCAGCCGATGGCCGAAATCAATGTGACGCCTTTCGTGGATGTCATGCTTGTCCTGCTCATCATTTTCATGGTGGCGGCCCCGCTTTTGACCGTTGGTGTTCCCGTCGAGTTGCCGAAGACGGCGGCAGGTGCCCTGCCGTCGGAGAATGAGGAACCACTGAGTGTAACTATAACCGCAAAGGGCCAGGTGCAGATCCAGACAACCGACGTGCCACGCGGGGAGTTGGTGGCCAAGTTGCGCGCCATTGCGGCCGAGCGCAGCAGTGATCAGGTGTTCCTGCGGGCCGATGGCAATGTTCCTTATGCCGAAGTCATGCAGGTCATGGGCGCACTAAACGCTGGCGGGTTTTCCAATGTGGGGTTGGTCACCGATACAGGTGGCCCCACCCTCGATGAAGGCGGAGAGTGAGGCCTCGGTTTGCAGACCGGCACCAAGATCTCGGCGATTGCCCATGTCACTCTGATCGGCTGGGCGTTCTTGGGCGGCGTGTTCCGCTCCGAGCCGCTGCCGTTTGAGGTGCAGGAAGTCTCCGTCATTTCGGCCGAGGAGTTCGCGGCGCTGTCGTCGCCCAACCCTGCTCCTGATTTGCAGGAAAGCCCGACCGAATTGGAGCAACCCGAAGTGAACGAACAGGTTGCCGCGCTTCCTGAACCGCCAAGGCCGGAACCCGAACAGTCGCGGCCGGACCCCGCAGAGCAACCACAACCCGATCCCGAACCCGACCCGGTCGTCGAAGCGCCGGAACCGGACGTTCCGGTGCCCGACACGCCAACGCTTGTTCAGCCGCAACCCGATTTGCCGCCGATACCGGCCCCGACCGGAGAACGACCCAAGCCCCGCCCGGTGGATCGGGTGGCTCCGGTTCCGGTTGAGGCACCTCCTCCCGAGGCAACGCCGGACGAGGTCGAAACCCCCGCTGTGACAGCGGATCAAGGTGCGGAAACCCCGCAGGAGGAGCAGGAGGCGACTGCCCCAGAAGAAGCCACCGATCAGATCGCGACTGAAGCCAACGAAACAACTGAACTGGCTCCGTTGCGCTCTCCGCGTCCGCCTGCCAAACGCCCGACGCGTCCCGAACCCACGGAAACGGCGGCTCGGCCGGATACGTCATCTTCCATTGATGATGCGCTGGCCGAAGCGATGAGCGGGACAGCCGCTGCCGCGCCGGCACCGTCCGGCCCGCCGATGACGGGCGGGGAGCGCGATGCGTTCCGCGTGGCCGTGCAGAACTGCTGGGTTGTCGATGTCGGCAGCCCTGCCGCCAGCGTAACCGTGGTCATCGCCATGAGCATGGACCAGAACGGCAAGGTTCAGCCCGGGTCGTTGCGTTTGGTTTCCAGCGAGGGCGGCGACGACCGCGCCTCGCGCGCGGCCTTCGAAAGTGCCCGTCGGGCCATCCTCCGATGTCAAAAGGATGGATACAAACTCCCGCGGGACAAATACAGTCATTGGCGTGACATCGAACTGACATTCAATCCTGAGAGGATGCGAAGCAGATGATGCGAGTATTGGTTAATCTCTTTCTGAGCGTCGGTCTTGGCGCGGCATTCCTGATCCCACAGGCCGAGGCGCAAAATGGGCCCTTGCGACTTGAGATCACCGAAGGTGTGATCGAACCGCTGCCGTATGCCGTGCCGGACTTTGTTCCAGACAGTTCCGCAGCTGCGAATGTATCGCGCGACCTGAGCAGGGTAATTGCCGCGGACTTGTCCGGCACCGGCTTGTTTCGTGAAGTTCCGTCGAGCGCCTTCATCAGCCAGATCACTGATTTCAACGCGCCGATCCAGTTTGCCGACTGGAAAGCAATCAATGCACAGGCTTTGGTCACCGGGGCTGTTTCGGTCAGTGGAAACAGGCTGACGGTTCGCTTCCGGGTATGGGACGTGTTTTCCGGGGCGGAGTTGGGCAATGGCCTGCAGTTCGCCGGAACCACGGAAGGGTGGCGTCGCATGGCGCACAAGGTCGCCGACGCAGTCTATGGCAGGATCACCGGCGAGAGCGGATATTTCGACAGCCGAGTTGTGTTTGTCTCCGAAAGCGGCCCAAAGAATGAACGGCGCAAGCGGCTGGCAATCATGGACTATGATGGTGCCAACGTGCAGTACCTGACTGACAGCGCGGCCATTGTTCTGGCCCCGCGCTTCTCTCCAACCGGCGATCGTGTGTTGTACACCAGCTATGAAAGCGGATTTCCGCGCATCTATGTGCTGGATGTCGGGCAGGTGCGACGGCGTGTTCTCGACACTCAGGATGGTGCGATGAGCTTTGCTCCGCGGTTCTCCCCGGACGGACAAACGGTGGTGTTCTCGCTTTCCGCAGGTGGCAATACCGATCTGTTCTCGATGGACATAGGTTCCGGGCGGAGGACCCGGCTGACGTCGGCGCCTTCGATTGAAACCGCACCCAGTTATTCACCGGATGGCAGCCAGATCGTGTTTGAAAGCGACCGATCAGGGTCACAGCAGTTGTACGTCATGCCAGCGTCCGGAGGCGAGGCAAAAAGGATTAGCTTTGGATCAGGCCGTTATGGCACACCCGTCTGGTCGCCGCGGGGCGATCTGATCGCCTTTACAAAGCAAAGCAAGGGGCGGTTTCACATTGGCGTGATGCGGACCGATGGCAGTGAGGAAAGGCTGCTCACGGCCTCATTCCTGGACGAAGGACCAACATGGGCGCCAAATGGGCGAGTGATCATGTTTACCCGTGAAACACAGGGGGCGCAGGGTCGTGCTTCGCTCTATTCCGTGGACATTTCCGGACGTAATCTGAAACCCGTCCGCACCCCTGATGGTGGAAGCGACCCGTCTTGGTCACCTTTGCAGGAGTAAGGCGCCGGGTTGACAGTTAGCGTGCGTTCACAACGAGTCGGTGCTGTGATAAAGCTGTACGCAACAACAAGCGAAGTAACGAGGCAATTGGCATGAACATTTTGAGCAAACTGATTTCGGTCGGCGCGCTGGTTGCGTTGGCCGCGTGCACGAACGCCACGGATCTGGACGGCTATGGGTCCGGCGCCGGCGGAGCCGGTTCCGGCGGTGCGGCCGGGTCTGCATCCGACCCAACGTCTCCGGCATATTTTCAGCAGGCAGTTGGTGATCGGGTTTTGTTCGAGGTGGACCAGTCCACGTTGACCGACGCCGCCCGGGGAATTTTGCAGGGTCAGGCAGAATGGCTGATGCAGAATGTCGATTACTCGGCCGTGATTGAAGGTCACGCTGATGAGCAGGGGACACGAGAATACAACCTTGCCCTTGGGGCTCGTCGGGCCAACGCGGCGCGGGAATTCCTGATTTCTCGTGGTGTGGCTGGCAACCGCCTGAAAGTTCTGAGCTACGGCAAGGAACGCCCGATCGAGATCTGCTCCGAAGAAGCTTGTTACGCCAAGAACCGCCGTGCTGTGACCATCTTGTCCAGCGATCTGACAGGATGAGAACGATGCGCCGGTTTTCTGGCCTGATACTATCGGCAAGCCTTCTGGTTTCGGCTGGCTCTCTTGCCGCGCAGGACAGCCAGACCTTGGCTGATATTCGGCAGGAACTTACCGTTCTCAATGTTGAGATCCAACGTCTGAAGCGGGAACTTGTCACCACCGGGGCTCCGGAAACAAATGTTGCCGGAGACTCGGTGCTGGAACGGATCGGCGCGATTGAGGCCGAGTTGCAGCGACTGACGTCACAGACCGAACAACTGCAGTTTCGGGTGGACAGCATTGTTCAGGACGGGACCAACCGGATTGGGGATCTGGAATTCCGGCTTGTCGAATTGGAGGGCGGTGATGTGAGCCAGCTGGGGGAAACCAGCACGCTCGGCGGGGGTAGTGTTGCCCCTGTCCCGAGCGCGCCGGAGGCTGGTTCAGGAAGTGGCGAGCTGGCCGTTAGCGAGCAAGCCGAGTTTGATACCGCGGCCGCGGCGCTGGATGCGCAAGACTATGCAGGTGCGGTCGATCTCTTTACCCGGTTCGAGCAATCTTATCCCGGCAGCCCGCTTGCAGCAGAGGCGCATCTGAAGCGAGGAAAAGCTTTGGACGGTCTTGGCGATACCCGCGAAGCGGCTCGTGCCTATCTTGCGGCTTTTACCGGAAACGCCTCGGGGCCCATCGCGCCTGACGCGCTTCTGGCGCTCGGGTCGGCGCTTGGGCGGTTGGGTCAGACCAGTCAGGCCTGCATTACGTTGAGCGAAGTTGCATCACGGTTCCCGTCTTCTGCCGCTGTGGCCTCTGCACAGCAGGAGATGTCCGCGCTGGGATGCAGTTGAGCGGCTGCGAGAATCGCCTTCTGGATGATCTCCGGTCCCGGCTGCCGGATCCCGCTCCGGCCCGCATTGGCATTGCGGTGTCCGGTGGTAGCGACTCCATGGCTCTGTTGCACCTGATGAACCGGTGTTTCGCGTCGGGCGCTGTGCAGGTTTTGGCAGCGACTGTCGATCACGGGTTGCGGCCCGGGGCCGAGGAAGAGGCACGGGTCGTCGAACAGGCTGCCAGAGACCTCGGAATTTCTCATGTGACCCTTCGTTGGGACAAATGGGATGGCCGGGGCAACCTGCAGGATCAAGCTCGAAAGGCCCGCTATGACTTGCTTACGCGATGGGCACGATCCCAGCGGATCGATGTTCTCGTTATGGGTCATACGATGGACGATCAGGCCGAAACCGTGCTGATGCGGCTGGCGCGTTCAGCCGGGTCAGGCGGGCTGGCCGGGATTCCGCCAAAGCGCGTGGTGGATGGCGTCGCTGTTCTGCGCCCGCTGCTCGGCCAAACCAGAGCAGACCTGCGAAGCTACCTGAAAGAAAGGGGTGTCGGCTGGATCGAGGATCCGTCCAATGACGACACGCGATTCGAACGGGTTCGCGTGCGGCAGGCGTTGCCCGAACTGGCGCGATTGGGGATTTCCGCCGATGTTCTGGCGGATGTGGCGCGCAATATGCAAAGTACCAACGATGCTTTGGCCCACTATGCGGCACAGGAAGCAAAGACACATGTGGGTATTGAAGCCGGGGATCTGATCCTGAACCGGGACGGACTGGAGGCGATGCCAGCAGAAATCGCTCGCCGGCTTCTAGACCGGGCAATCCGCTGGGTTGCTGGACAGGAACACCCGCCCCGTCGCGATCCACTGGGCAAGCTGTTCGCGGAGATTTCGGCCGGGCGCTCGCGAACATTGGGTGGATGCCGCATTCTGGTTAAAGGCGAAAATGTCCGTGTGTGCAGGGAACATGGCGCCATTCTCGGTATGCGTTGCCTTGTCACGGATCCATGGGACGACCGGTGGCAGTTCGAAGCTCCACCCGGCAACCTCTTGTCGAATGAACTGACAGTGGCGGCGCTGGGCGAAGCGGGCGTTGCCCAATGTGCTGAGTGGCGCGAATTTGGGCGGCCGTATGCGGCTGTTCTGGCTGATCCCGCGGTGTGGCACGGTGATGATCTCGTCGCTGCCCCCACGTTAGGCAAGGCCAACGGATGGCAGCTCAAGCTTCTGCGAGGCAAGGAAGAGTTCTTTGCATCGCTTTTATCGCATTGAACCTGCTCCAAAGGTCTCTATTTTAGTGGTCTAACCGGCTGCATTCAGTTTGCAGCCGTGAGAGATGGAGAGTTTCCTTGGGAAATGCGCGTAATATCGCCTTCTGGGTCGTTTTGTTCCTGCTGATCCTGGCATTGTTCAATCTGTTCAGCGGGTCGGGCGGAACCCTGCAAAGCCGCGAGATCACTTTTTCCGATTTTGTGAGCCAGGTGAACGACGGAGAAGTTTCGCAGGTCACGCTGGATGGCGAACAAGTTCGTTTTCGTGGTAGCGATGGTCAGGAGTATGTGACCATCAAGCCGGAAGATGCCGAGATCACGACCCTGCTGATCGACAAGGATATCCCTGTTCGGGCGGAGAAACAGCAGCAATCCGGTTTCCAGTCGTTCCTGATTACCCTATTGCCGTTCATTCTGCTGATCGGCGTCTGGGTCTATTTCATGAACCGGATGCAAGGTGGCGGCAAAGGCGGCGCGATGGGCTTTGGTAAATCCAAGGCCAAGATGCTCACTGAAAAGCATGGGCGTGTGACCTTTGATGACGTGGCCGGTATCGACGAAGCCAAGGAAGAGCTCGAAGAGATCGTCGAATTCCTGCGCAACCCACAGAAATTCTCGCGTCTTGGCGGCAAGATCCCAAAGGGCGCGTTGCTGGTCGGCCCGCCGGGCACCGGTAAGACGCTTCTGGCACGTGCGATCGCGGGTGAGGCGGGTGTGCCTTTCTTCACCATTTCCGGTTCCGACTTCGTGGAAATGTTTGTCGGCGTGGGTGCGTCCCGCGTGCGCGATATGTTTGAGCAGGCGAAGAAGAATGCGCCATGTATCGTGTTCATTGACGAGATCGATGCTGTCGGACGCCATCGGGGCGCGGGCTATGGTGGTGGAAATGACGAGCGCGAACAGACGCTCAACCAGCTGCTGGTCGAAATGGACGGGTTTGAAGCCAACGAAGGCGTGATCATTCTGGCGGCCACCAACCGCAAGGATGTGCTGGACCCTGCGCTGCTGCGCCCGGGCCGGTTCGACCGTCAGGTGACGGTTGGCAACCCGGATATCAAAGGTCGGGAAAAGATCCTCGGCGTGCATGCCCGCAAGACACCGTTGGGTCCCGACGTGGATCTTCGCATCATCGCGCGGGGGACACCGGGCTTTTCCGGTGCCGATCTGGCCAACCTTGTGAACGAGGCGGCTCTTATGGCCGCGCGGGTGGGCCGGCGCTTTGTCACCATGGAAGATTTCGAGAACGCCAAGGACAAGGTGATGATGGGGGCCGAGCGGCGCTCGATGGTGCTGACACAGGACCAAAAGGAAAAGACGGCCTATCACGAAGCAGGACATGCTGTTGTCGGGCTGGAGCTGCCACTCTGTGACCCGGTTTACAAGGCTACGATCATTCCGCGCGGGGGCGCCTTGGGGATGGTTGTCAGCTTGCCGGAAATGGATCGCCTGAACTACCACAAGGATGAGTGCGAGCAAAAGCTGGCGATGACCATGGCTGGCAAGGCTGCCGAGATCATCAAATATGGTGAGAACCATGTGTCCAACGGCCCGGCCGGTGACATTATGCAGGCCAGCCAGTTGGCGCGTGCAATGGTGATGCGGTGGGGCATGTCCGACAAGGTCGGCAATATCGACTATGCCGAGGCTCACGAGGGCTACAGTGGGAATACTGCGGGCTTCTCGGTCTCAGCCCACACCAAGGAACTGATCGAGGAAGAGGTCAAGGAGTTCATCCAAGTCGGTTATGAGCGCGCGCACAAGATCCTGACGGAGAAGTCTGAGGAATGGGAGCGGCTCGCGCAGGGGCTTTTGGAATACGAAACCCTCACCGGGGAAGAGATCAAGCGCGTGATGAACGGCGATCCGCCAAACTCCGGGGATGATGAGGGTGACGCGTCGGATGAAGGCAATGCGCCAAGCGTTACTGCCATTCCCAAGACCAAACCCAAACCGCAGGCCCCCGAAAGCGGATTGGAGCCAGAACCAACCGTCTGACGCAATCGCCAAAGTTTTTGACAAAAGGCGCATGAAGGGCCCGAAGGAACTCCTTCGGGCCTGTTCTTTTGTGCAGGACTGGTGAAACCAACGATGATGTGCAAACCTCCGGCACGTCAGGGGTAAGGGAGCAGACAATGCCAGTATTGAAAGAAAGCGGATATGCGGCCGAAATCGTCTGGCTGGGCCGGGTTCCCGCTGGCGAGTCACTAAGGGCGGAACCCGTTCAGAAGCTGGACCTGAGCTTCGCCGGGGTCGCCGGTGAACAACATGAAGGAGACACACGGCCGTCCTGTGTTCGTGTCCGCAATCTGTATCCCGAGGGCACGGAAATCCGCAACACACGGCAGCTGTCCGTGCTTTCCGAAGAAGAGATGAAAGCCATCGCCTCGGAAATGGGGATGGCAGAACTCAATCCAAGTCACCTTGGTGCAAGTCTTGTAGTGAAAGGAATTCCAGATTTCACTCACGTTCCACCGGCATCGCGATTGCTTGGCCCGGATGGGGTAGCCTTGACCATCGACATCGAAAACCGCCCCTGCGTGTTTCCCGGACGTGAAATAGAAGCGGATCACCCGGGGCACGGGCCATCGTTCAAACCCGCTGCAGCCGGACGGCGGGGTGTCACTGCGTGGGTGGAACGGCCAGGCCGGCTGAAGCTCGGGGACAGTCTGACGCTGTTCATCCCGGATCAGCGCGCCTGGCAGCCCTGAAGGTGCGGATTCGGAACTAAAATTTCCGATCCGAAACACCAGAAACCAACCCACGACGCTTCGCAGCGGGAATATGTCGCAATTCACATCCTTGTCAGAGAAGCCTGCCGCTATGGGTGAGGCGGTGTCGGAGACGTTCCGGCAACGTGAAGGAACACTTCCAGGGAGCGCGCGACATGAGTTACAAATCGGATATTGAGATTGCCCGCGAGGCCAACAAGAAGCCAATTCAGGAAATTGGCGCCAAACTTGGCATCGACTCCGAACACCTTCTTCCATTCGGTCACGACAAGGCCAAGGTCAGCCAAGAGTTCATCAATTCAGTCCAGGACCGCCAGAATGGCAAGCTGATCCTTGTTACGGCGATCAACCCGACGCCGGCCGGCGAAGGCAAGACCACCACTACCGTGGGACTTGGCGATGGGCTTTGCGCGATTGGCAAGAAAGCTGCGATCTGTATCCGTGAAGCTTCGCTTGGCCCGAATTTCGGTATGAAGGGCGGAGCGGCCGGGGGCGGTTACGCACAGGTCGTTCCGATGGAGGATATGAACCTTCATTTTACCGGTGATTTTCACGCGATCACGTCGGCGCACAATCTGCTCAGCGCCATGATCGACAATCATATCTATTGGGGCAACGAACTGGAAATCGACGAGCGGCGTGTGTCTTGGCGCCGGGTACTTGACATGAACGACCGGGCACTGCGCGACATGGTGACGTCGCTTGGTGGTGTTGCCAACGGTTTCCCGCGCCAAACCGGGTTCGACATCACCGTTGCCTCGGAAGTCATGGCGATCCTCTGTCTTTCCCGCGATCTGGAAGATCTGCAAATGCGGTTGGGTGACATGATTGTTGCCTATCGCCGTGATCGCTCTCCGATCTATTGCCGTGATATTCAGGCTGATGGAGCGATGACGGTCCTGCTCAAGGATGCCATGCAGCCGAATATCGTGCAGACGCTGGAGAACAATCCCGCCTTCGTGCACGGCGGTCCATTTGCTAATATCGCGCATGGGTGCAACTCGGTGATTGCGACAACAACAGCGCTTAAGCTGGCAGATTACGTTGTCACTGAGGCCGGTTTCGGGGCTGATCTGGGCGCCGAAAAGTTCATGAACATCAAGTGCCGCAAGGCCGGACTGGCGCCCGACTGCGTCGTTCTGGTTGCGACGATCCGTGCGATGAAGATGAACGGCGGTGTGGCCAAGGCCGATCTGGGGGCTGAAAATGTCGATGCTGTCCGGGAAGGCTGTGCCAACCTGGGACGACATATCGGCAACCTCAAGCAGTTTGGTGTGCCCGTCGTTGTGGCGATCAACCATTTCGTCACCGATACCGATGCCGAAGTTCAGGCGGTCAAGGACTACGTTGATACACAGGGGTCCGAGGCAATCCTTTGCACGCACTGGGCCAATGGGTCCAAGGGCACCGAGGAACTTGCGACCCGCGTGGCCGAGATCGCAGATTCCGGGGTCAGCCAGTTCGCGCCGCTCTATCGCGACGATCTCGGCCTCTTCGACAAGATCGAGCGGATCGCTACGTCGATTTATCGCGCCGAAGAGGTTCTGGCCGACAAGAAAATCCGTGATCAGCTGAAACAGTGGGAAGACGCAGGTTATGGCCATCTGCCGGTTTGTATGGCCAAGACGCAGTACTCCTTTTCGACGGACCCAAGCCTGCGCGGCGCGCCGACCGGTCATTCGGTTCCGATCCGCGAAGTGCGTTTGTCTGCAGGAGCGGGCTTCGTAGTGGTGATCTGCGGTGAAATCATGACCATGCCGGGTTTGCCACGAACACCGGCGGCGGAAAACATCCGCATCAACGAAGAAGGCTTGGTCGAGGGCTTGTTCTAAGTCGCACGATCCGCCATCCAGCAGCCTGAGACTATCAATCAGGCTGCTGGAGACAGGATGAAGGAAACTCGAAAAAGACCGCAGGATTGTGCATCGATGGCCGAGCTTCGGGTGGAAATCGATGAACTGGATCGGGAATTGGTGAAAACGCTGGCAACGCGGGCCGGATATATCGACAGAGCCATTGAACTGAAAGTGATAGAGGGCTTGCCGGCAAACATCCCTCAGCGCGTCGAGCAGGTTGTGAGAAACGTCCGTGATCGCGCAGACAACTACGGTTTGGATCCGGATCTGGCTGAACAACTGTGGCGCAGACTGATCGATTGGTCGATTGCCAGGGAAGAACAGGTGTTGGGTTGCTGCGAAATCCCGTGACGGGACAGATCCTGCGCCAAAAACAGACGAAACGATGCAGGGTGCCGAGACCCGTGCAGAAATCTGAAGGAGAGGACGAGAAATGAGTGCGCAGGTTATCGACGGAAAGGCATTTGCGGCCACGGTTCGGGCAAAGGTTTCAGAACAGGTGGCCAAGCTGAAGGAAGAGCAGGGGATCACCCCTGGACTGGCGGTTGTTCTTGTCGGTGAGGATCCGGCCTCACAGGTCTATGTGCGCTCCAAAGGCAAGCAGACGGTCGAAGTTGGCATGAACTCTTACGAGCACAAGCTGGATCCGGATACAGCTGAGGCGGATCTCCTGGCATTGATCGACACGCTGAACAACGACCCGGCGGTGCATGGTATTCTGGTGCAATTGCCGTTGCCCGGGCATCTGAACGAAGATCTGGTGATCAATGCCATAGACCCGGCCAAGGATGTGGACGGGTTCCACATTTCCAACGTTGGTCTGCTGGGCACCGGCCAAAAATCGATGGTGCCCTGCACTCCGCTGGGTTGTCTCATGATGCTGCGCGACCATCATGGAAGCCTTTCTGGTCTGGACGCCGTGGTGATCGGGCGGTCGAACATCGTGGGTAAGCCGATGGCGCAACTTCTGCTTGGCGACAGCTGCACCGTGACTATCGCCCATTCGCGTACCAAGGATCTGCCCGAGGTGGTGCGCCGCGCGGACATTGTTGTTGCCGCAGTAGGTCGGCCGGAGATGGTTCCGGGCGAGTGGATCAAGCCTGGCGCCACTGTTATCGATGTGGGCATCAACAGGATCGATGCACCGGAAAAAGGCGAAGGTAAGACACGCCTTGTTGGCGACGTGCATTATCCGAGCGCCGCGGAATTCGCTGGCGCGATTACCCCGGTTCCGGGTGGCGTCGGCCCCATGACGATTGCCTGTCTTCTGGCCAATACTCTTACGGCGTGTTGTCGTGCAAACGGTCTTTCTGAACCCGAAGGGCTGACGGCCTGACCCATAGCCTAGATGGGGACCGGGATCATGGTGCCTTGCAAGACTGCGACTAAGGTTTCCCGGTTGTCCTCGATGGCATAAACCTCGGCGGACACCACGATCAGCCGCCGGCCGGGTTTCAGCACCCGACCGGTCGTCCGCATCAGGTCGCCGCGACCCGGTGCCAGAAGGTTTATCTTGTTTTCCGCAGTCATCACCTCCTGATCCTCCGGCATCAGGGTCAGCGCGGAGTAACCGGCCGCTGTGTCACCCAGCGCAAAGGCCAGCGCTGCGTGCGCGACACCTTGCTGCTGGCGGCTTCCTTCGAGGATCGGGGCGGAGATAATCACCGACCCTTCCTCTACCAGGTCGATCTTGGCGCCAAAGGTTGCCATCATGCTCTGCCGGGAGAAGCTTTCCGTAATCCTTTGTTCCATCAAGTTTCCCTTCTTGAGCGTGTACCAGATTTAGATGCAGCGTTTACCAGATCGCAAAGTTTTGAGCTTTCGCTATTGGAGCCGATGCCCCGCCTGCGATAGTAAGAGAGGTGGAAGAGATTATTTTGCCTGAATTATTATGCGGCAACGGTTTTTGAAGACGCGCAGCAGGAGTGTTTTTCAGGGAGCGCTGGCGGTTTGGCTGCTTTTTTCCTTGATGTTCGCCCTGGCTGGACCCTTTGGCAGCTTCGCCCTGCCATTTACGGAGCGGCTGGTCTATTGGCTTTTGCTCCTTGGCGGAGCCGGAGTCGTGACACAAGCCAGCGGCTTTCTGGTTAACCGTACAGGGCAAAGTTGGCACCCTTTGGCTGCCGGCGCATTGTCGGTTGCGGTGATATCGCTGTTGCTATCGCCCTTTTGTTGGGGTGTTACATGGGCCATGTCCGAGCCGGGGCCTCAGGATGATCCGTCACTGATTGGTGTGTCGCAATATGTTGTGGTGATGGCGACCGGTTTGCTGACAGCGCGGGGTTTTCTGACCGAAAGAAAATCCCCGCCCGAAACGGCTGAACAGCCGCGTCTGCTGCGCCGCTTGCCCGCTGATTTCGTCGGACCGGTTTTGCGCCTCACTGTGCGGGACCACATGGTCGAAGTCTTTGGGCCAGAGCACGCGTCAGAAATCCGTCTGAAATTCACAGACGCGATTGCCGAAATGGAGCCGGTCGAGGGGTATTGCACCCATCGGTCCCATTGGGTTACGCGAGAAGCCATCGCCGGCATCGAGAGATCAGGTAGCAAGATCCACATTTTGCTCAGCAATGGGGATCGGATTCCGGTTAGTCGCACCTACAAACCCGGTTTGGAACAGGCCGGTATCCTGTAACTGGCGCGCTCAGGTCCGGGGCATCGGCATGGCAAGGGGCTTTGCGCCAGTAAGAATGGCGATCGCTTCGGGGCGCATGATGTCACTCAGTACTGCTTCGTCACTACGTAGCCCGCCTGTATAGGTCCCATAGGCCGGGAGAACCACACGATCGGGATCAGCCAGAAACGCCGGCCGGGTGATGGATCGGGCGCGGGTTCGCAGCCTGACCTTGGGGTGGTAGTGCCCCGAAATCTCGCCGCTTGCACCGGGCTTCGCAATGTGTCGGAAGGTCAGTGGTGCAAGCGGCAGTTCTGTCAGATGGGTGCCGCCCAGATCGACAGGGCCGGGATCGTGATTGCCCTCGATCCAAACCCATCTGCGCCCGGCCTGCATCTTTGTGATCCACATTTTTTCATCATCCGGCAAGGAAAACGCGGCTTCGGTGTCGTCAAAGCTGTCGCCTAGACAAATTACTACCCGCGCATTCGTTTTCGACAGATCAGCTGCGAGCCGGGTCAGGGTGTCCCGGGTTTCATACGGAGGCAAAGGAGCGCCTCCGCGCCGTGCGATGCGCTCGGCTTTACCCAGATGAAGATCGGATACGCAAAGCAGCTCTTTTTCGGGCCACCATAGAGCTCCGGAACCGAGCGCGCGCAAGTCTGTTCCGGCAAGAGTGACGGAAAGTTCGTTCATGTTGTGTTCCTCGCCGATCACGGGCTTGATTGCAAGCGGCATCATTCCATTGCGGCCAACCCCGAACTTTCCATCAGACGTTTGGTTTCTTCTGCGAGAAGCCGTTCCTCCGCAGCGCCCTGAACCGGAACTTTGCCGACTTCGAGAAACAGTGGCGCGGCAAGAGGCGTGACCCGCTTGAGCCTGTGGAGATCAATCCTGTTGCCAACCCGTGCGATCATCTCTTCGATCCGGCCAAAATCCACCAAACCGCGCAAAGCCTCGGTGCGCGTGATCTGCATCAATACGTGTTCCGGGTCGTATTTCAGCAAGGTGTCATAAAGAATGTCCGAGGAAAACGTCGCCTGCCTTCCGGTCTTTTTCTGCCCCGGCAGGTTGCGTTCGATCAGCCCGGCAATTGTTGCCGAAACGCGAAAGGTGCGCTTCATCACCGCGTTGCCTGCCAGCCATCCGTCCAGCCCCTGACGCAGAGCATCGATATCAAACAGGGGCGCGGCATCATTTAGCGGATCCAGCCCCCAAATCAGAGTGGCATAGTCGGTCGATACGAACCCCAACGGATGCAAACCGGTTTCTTCCATGCGTTTGGTCAGCAACAGCCCAAGCGTCTGTTGCGCATTGCGACCGGCGAAACCATAAACGCAAACATGTTCTCTCCCATCGTGTGGAAAGCTTTCAATCAGAAGCCTCCCAGATTGTGGGAGTGAGGAGACTTCGTTCTGAAGACGCAACCAATCCGCTGTATGCTCGGGAAGAGATGACCAATCCTGACGGGCGAACAGGTCGAGAATTCGCGCGCTGAGATGGGTGGATGTCGCGAATTTTGTTCCTGAGAACGTTGCGATCTTGGGATTTCGGGCCGCATCGCGGCTGACCTCGACGGTCATTTCCCGCAACCCTTCGTATCGTACGATCCGACCGCCGATCAGGAAAGTGTCTCCCGGCGTGAGCGAGGCAGCGAAACTCTCTTCAACTTCCCCCAACGGCTTGCCGCCTCGGTTTCGTTTCATTCTGACCTTGAGAAGATCGGCATCCTGAATTGTGCCGATGTTCATGCGTATTCGCTGTGCGCTGCGGGGGTCTCTCAACTGCCATTTCCCGTCAGGTCGCTGCAACAGCCGCTGCCATCGGTCATAAGCCCGGAAGGCGTATCCGCCTGTCGCACAGAACTCCAGGCAGGCATCAAAATCCTTGCGGCTCAGGTCCACATACGGACCGGCGCTGCGCATTTCCTCGAACAACTCGGTCGCGTCAAAAGGGCCGGCACATGCTGCAATCAGGATATGCTGGCACAGAACGTCCCGGGGGCCAGGGCCACGGGGATCACCGTCAAGCTCACGCGCCTTGACGGCTTCGAGCGCCGCCAGGCATTCAACCACCTCGAACCGGTTGGCCGGCACCAGCAGTGCCTTGGAGGGGGCATTGTAACGATGGTTGGCTCGCCCGATCCGTTGCACAAGCCGTTTGACGTTCTTTGGTGCTCCGATCTGGATCACGAGATCCACGTCGCCCCAATCAATGCCAAGGTCAAGCGACCCGGTGCAGACCACGGCGCGCAGTTGACCGCGCACCATGGCGGCTTCGACCCTCTCTCGCTGCGCCCTGTCCAAAGAGCCGTGATGAACTGCAATCGGCAAGCCTTCTTCGTTGGCAAGCCAAAGATTGTGAAAGAAAATCTCAGCCTGAGCCCTTGTATTGTGAAAAATCAGGGTGGTCTTGTGGCGGCGGATCTGCTCGAGAACGGCGTCGATAGAATAGGCCGCCCCGCCTCCCGCCCAAGGAGGCTGTTGAGCGGTCTGCAGCATTGAAATGTCCGGATCGGGGCCGGGGTCGGCGACCAGCACATTGCAGGGATCCGGGTGCCGGGCGAGAAACCGGGCAATTGCTTCGGGGTCCTCGACCGTCGCCGACAGCCCAACGCGTCGCAGACCAGGGCAGATCGTCTGCAACCGTGCCAGCGACAACATCAACTGATCGCCCCGTTTGCTTTCGGCAAGCGCATGTATTTCGTCCACGATCACGCGTTGCAGTCCGGAAAATGTTCGATCCGCATCCTCGTAGGATGTCAGCAGAGCAAGGCTTTCAGGAGTTGTTAGCAGGATATGAGGCGGATCGGCGCGCTGTCGTTTTTTTCGGGTGGCAGAGGTGTCGCCGGTTCGATCTTCGATCCGAATTCCGAGATCAAGTTCTTCGGCCGGAGCGCGAAGATTGCGTTTGATATCCGCCGCCAACGCCTTGAGTGGCGAAACATAAAGCGTGTGCAGGCCCTCATGTGCTCCGTCCGCCAGTTCCGCCAGCGTGGGCAGGAAACCGGCCATGGTTTTGCCGCCGCCTGTGGGCGCAATCAACAATGTCACCGGATCACCGGCGCGTTGCAGCATGTCCTTCTGGTGCGGATGCAAAGACCAGCCCCGGTCGGAGAACCACCCAGCAATGGAGGACGGCAAAGATGTCATCGCCCCGGTCTACAGCAATTTGCACCCGAGTGGATGGAGAAACGCGAATTTTGACTGACCTGTGGGGCCCCGTTACTTCACAATCTCTTCGTCTTTGACGAACATGTTTGCCCATGCGCGATCGATAAGCTCGGGGCTCATCTGGTATGGGATGCCCTCAAATTCGCAAATTGAGATCATCTGATCGATCAGGAAGATCGGTTGGTAGTTTGCATAAACGTTGTCGATTGTCGGGTATTTGACCTTCAGAAGATGAATAAGCGCAGTCTCATCAAGCGGGATGCCCTTCTTTCGGGCCACCAGCGCAAAGATCTTGAGGAAGTTCTCTTGGCTGGGCCCGTCGATTTTGATCTTGAAGAAGATCCGGCGCAGCGCCGCTTGGTCAAAGATCTCGTTAGGGTGAAAGTTGGTCGAAAAGATCACCAGCGTGTCGAACGGAACCTCGAATTTTTCGCCCGATTGCAGGCCGAGAATGTCTTTGCCTTCTTCCAAAGGTACAATCCATCGGTTGATCAGCGCCTGCGGTGGTTCGGCCTGGCGGCCAAGGTCGTCGACGATGAAGATACCGCCGGTGGATTTCAATTGCAGCGGCGCCTGGTAGGTGCGGGCGGTCGGGTTGTAGACCAAATCCAGCATCGACAGCGAAAGTTCGCCCCCGGTGATAACGGTAGGACGCTCGCAGCAGACGTAGCGGGAATCGTAGCGGCGCACGCGGCGCAAACTATGCGGGTCGTCGACCTCATCGGGCAAAGCATTGTGAACGATGGGATCATAAACGGTAATGACCTGTCCGGAATACTCGATAGCACGCGGAACATAGACCTTGTCACCAAGAGCATCTCGAATCCCGTTTGAAATTGAGGACTTACCGTTCCCGGGCGGGCCGTACATCAGAATGGATCGCCCGGCGCTGACCGCAGGGCCGAGATGGTCGAGCAGGCTGTCGGGCAGAACAAGGTGCCCCATCGCATTGGTCAGTTGATCGCGGGTGACCTGAATATTCCGGATTGATTGGCGCTTGACCTGTTCGCGGTAGACTTCCAGCGGAACCGGCATGGCCCCAAAGTACTCCGACTGGCTCAGTGCATCCAGCGCCCGCGCTCGGCCGGCGTCTGTCAGCTGATAGCCCATTTCATTGCCGTTGTTGGCATTCAGCGTCCCGGTTGCTTCGAGCAGTTTCTGTTCGCGGGCCATGTCCACAAGTTCTTGCGTTACCGACCCGGGCAAGCAAATGGCCTTGGCAATATCGCTGACCATGTCCACGTTCTTGCGAAACATTGTCTTGAGCAGAATGTCCCGCATCATCACGATGGGCAGCTGCATTTCCGCCATGCCCTTCGGGGGGGGCGGAGCCATCACGGAAGTGGTGTGCATGTTCATGGGTCGGACCTGTAAATTGTTCAGGGACAAACCGAGGCATCAGCCCCGAAAGTCTGCGAAGTTGCTCTTTGCAGCAGTTTCTCAGGCCAATGTGGCAAATGAAGGGCATGTGTTTGGCCTGACCGGGGATCAAGCTATTCCCATTCAATGGCAGTTATTGCCCCAATAAGGCGGCCAGAATGAGATACAGTGCCAGCGTTGCGCCTAGGCAGAGCCCCATCGGGAACTTCTGGCCCGTGCTCCAGCTTTTCCAATGCGGAGCGATCTGGCGCAACCCGGTATGCTTGGCCAACCGGTGTGTTGTAAACGCAGCCAGCGTGCTGGCGCAAAGAATCATGATCACGACCAGCATGTCCGGCGGCGCGATGAACCCGGCCGCGGCGGCAATGAATTTGGCATCGCCTGCGCCCATTGCTCCGCCGGCGTTTAGGAGTATGCCGATAACCAGCATGACCGCCATGCGAATGACGCCCATGCCGTAGTCGGGCAGGGGCAGCACAAACGGGCCAACAACAAGATAGACCACCGCCAGCGCG
Source organism: Primorskyibacter sp. S87 (assembly GCF_049801055.1). NCBI lineage: Bacteria > Pseudomonadati > Pseudomonadota > Alphaproteobacteria > Rhodobacterales > Roseobacteraceae > Primorskyibacter > Primorskyibacter sp. S87. The sequence continues at coordinate 158,267 of NZ_JBNAGF010000008.1, forward strand.
ATTACGGCCTGGTTGGTGATGCGCATTTCCCGCAGATCCGTGAAAGCCACGTAATAGCAGAGCGGCAGCACGAATGGCAGGAACCACAACGCAGCCGTTTGCGACAGCGCCATTAGATCAGCCGTTCTCCAGCGCCCGCAGACTGCGGACAGCTTCTTCGAAGTGCTGGGGGTGGGTGTTGATTGCTTCGCGCAGCAGCCCCTTGCCGGTTTCGACGTCGCCTTGCTTCACGGCCGATAAGGCCATCGTATGCAGCAACAGCGCCCGTTCAGATTGAGCCATCGGCACAACCGGAAGATCATATTTGCGCTGTGCGCCACGGGCCAGAACCATGTTGTTCTTGGCGGTGAACATGGTGGGATCCTGTCGGATTGCATCGCCAAAGAGGCGCTCTGCACCAGAGTAATCGCCACGCGTCAGTTTGGAATATCCCCAGTTGTTCATGACACCGGCGGGTTTTGTCGTCAGACCCACGGCAGTTTCATAGAAACTGTCCGCAGTTTTCCATTCCTTGTTGGCGTCGGCAACCATCGCCTCGAGCCGGTAACGCTTGAATGTCTCATGGGTGGGCGGAACCTTGTCGAGCGTCGCCTCAGCTTTTTCCCAGTCGCCGTTGCGGATCAGTGCATCGGCATACTCCACCTGATCGGCCGGGGTTGCCCCCTCCATTCCAGCGACTTTCGCCCAAGATGCCACACCTTCGGTCGTGCGCTTGGCCCGGATCTGCGAAAACGCCAGACCGCGCTGAAGGTCGATCCGGTCGGGATCGCTCTTGATCGCGCGCGTGAAGTAATCGATTGCCTCGTTCGGGTCAGCAACCGTCAGCATCACGTCGTTGAGGTTGTTCTCATCCACGACATTGACGTCCTGAAAGGCCTTTTCGACGGCCTCGTCGCCGGTATCAGTGCAGGCCGAAAGGGTCAGCCCGCCAATCAGAATTGCCGGAATCAAGGTAAGGTGGCGCATTGTGTGCGTCCTTTACTGCTCTTGCCTCGGTCACGGTGTCTTACGGATCAGGAATTGGGTACTGCCCCGCCGCACCAGTTTATAGTCTTGTTGCTCTGAGCCGACATTAGCAGGATTTTCCGAATTTGCGAGTGCTAAGCGAAGATTGTTCCTGATTGAGTCACTTTCGCCATTGTCGAGCGCATAGGCCCGGCGAAACATGTGCTCGGCCTCCTGCGATTTCCCGCGTTCCATTAGGACCACGCCAAGGTTGTTCCATGCTTCGGGCCATTCCGGAGACTGTTCGACGGCCCGGCGCAGCATGTCTTCGGACTGCCCCAGTCGCCCAAGGCCCAGGTTGGCGGTGCCCAGCCCGGTCAGGATTTCTGGGGTCATGCCTTTTTGCAAAGCGGCACGGGTGTAGGCGTCCAGTGCAAGCTCATATTCGCCAGCTGCCATCAATCGATTGGCGACCTGCTCCGGATCCGCACCCTCTTTGCGGATGTCGACACCGGGCGCGAGGCTTTCGGCTTCCGCCAGCGCCTCTTCGGTCAGGCTCTGCTCCTGAGTGCACGAAACCATCGCCGCGCATGCGGCGATGGTCACAAGAATTTGTCTGAACGGTGCGGTCAGCGCCCCACCTGGCGGTTTCATTTGGTATCTGCTCACATACTGCCCAGGTTCGCGATGTTGTTTGCCGATGGGCCGACCAGGATGATCAGCAGCGGCGGAACCGTCAGCATCATTGTGGCAAGGGTCATTTTCGTTGGCAACTTGTTTGCAGCCTCTTCGGCACGCATTACCCGCTTATCGCGCATTTCACCCGCATAGACCCGGAGTGCTTCGGCAATCGAGGTGCCGAACTGCGCCGATTGGATCAGAACCGTCACAAAAGAGGATACATCCTGCACACCGCACCGCGTTCCCATGTCGCGCAGCACCTTATCCTTGTCTTTGCCTGCTTTCATTTCATAGGCGACGACTTCGAATTCATCGGCCAGCGCGGGGTAGGAGGCCCTGAGTTCGCGGGCAACCCGCACAATGGACTGGTCGAGAGACTGGCCCGCTTCGACGCAGACAAGCATCATGTCGAGCGAGTCCGGGAAGCCGGCGGTGATCTCTTCGGTGCGGGATTGCACGCGGCGGTTGACCCAGTATTTCGGAAGCATATACCCAGCCCCGCCCGGCCCGATGGTGTACATGACCATCTGCTGGGTATCCATCGCATCGCCGGCACCCAGCACGGTGACGTAAACCACCCCGCCGAGCAGGCCAATGATACCCAGGGCGAACTGGGCGAAATGGAACATCCGCACTGCGTCTTTGGACTGATAGCCGGCTTGGGTCAGCTTTAGCTGGATTGCGGACAATTCATCCGCGTCCTTGGGTTCAAGGAAGTTGGCGAATTTTTCCAGCTGCTCATTGCGGCCACCTTGGCGCAGCCGCTCCTTTTGCGGCTTTTTCTTAGGTTCACCTGTCTGGCTGCGCTTCAGCTTTTTGAGCGGATCTTCGGGCTGATTGAGCATCGCCGGAATGGTTAGAAGGATCATGAACATTCCAAGGATGCCAACCACGATCAGCGGGCCGAAATCCCCGAGATGTGAGGTGAGAAAATCGTTTATCTGGGTCAGAATTTCCATGACGTTCTCCTCAAACCTTGATGTTGGTGAGCCAGCGCATGACGATCAGGTTGATGGTCAGCATGATACCCACAATGAAGCAGCACGGGATGAAGTAGGGGTGATCAAGCACCTCATCGTAGTAACCGGGGTCCTGCACCAGAATCACGATCAACGACAGGATCGGGAAGGCCGACAGGAACTTGCCAGACCATTGGGCTTCGGCGGTGATGGCCTTGACCCGACGGAACAGGCGGAAGCGGGCGCGGATCACCTTGGCCAATCCGGCCAGAACCTCGGCCAGGTTACCACCCGACTGCTGCTGGATCGTCACTGCGACGGACAGGAAACGCAGATCCTGCATATCCAGCCGCTCGGCCATTTCCTTCAGTGCTTCGCCCACATCGCGGCCATAAGCGGCTTCGTCGGCGATAATCCCAAACTCGGTGGCGATGGGATCCTCGACTTCTTTGGACACGATTTGAATTGCCGAGGAGAAAGGGTGGCCGACACGCAACGAACGAACCATCAGTTCCACCGCGTCAGGCAATTGCTCCGACAACATGTTCATCCGGGTCGTGGCCTTCTTGTTGACCCACATGTAGACCGCTCCGACGCCAATTCCGACCGATGCAAGCACGCGCACCGGGGTTTCGGTTTCAGTCCCGATGGACAGCCCGATGAAGGCGATGAAGGCCAGACCAATCATGATCATGATCAACTGGCGCGGCGTGAAAGCAATTGCCGCTTTTTGGGCTTTTTCGGCTAGCAGTGAATACAGCGGAATCGAGGTCGATTTCATGTGCTGCTGCATTTCTTTGCGCAGCTGCTCCAAGACCTGTTCGCGGCCCGCACCCTTGTCGAGCATCTCGAGCCGGCGGTTCACTCTGCTGTTCAGGCTGATGGATTTGCCAAAGGCAACCAGATAGATCCCCTCGACGAGCACCAGCACGCCGACAAAGATCAGTCCATAGATGATTGGTTCTGCACTAAGTTCCATGGATCACCTCACATGGTTGTCGGTTCGTAGATGGAAGCGGGCAGGTCATACCCCCACATCCGGAACCGTTCGGAATAGTGGCTGCGCACACCGGTCGCGGTGAAGTGACCGATGATCTTGTTGTCGGGTGTCAGGCCAACACGCTGATAGCGGAAGATTTCCTGCATCGATATCACGTCACCTTCCATGCCGGTAATCTCGGTAATCGAGGTCATTCGGCGCGATCCGTCCTGCAGGCGGCTGGCCTGCACGATCAGGTTTACAGCGCTGGAAATCTGGCTGCGCACCGCTTTCAGAGGCATTTCGATACCGGCCATCGCAATCATATTCTCCAGACGGCTGACACCGTCACGGGCACTGTTGGCGTGAATCGTTGTCATCGAACCGTCGTGGCCGGTGTTCATGGCCTGCAGCATGTCGATCACTTCCTCGCCGCGGGTTTCGCCGACGATGATGCGGTCCGGGCGCATCCGCAGGGCGTTTTTCAGACAGTCGCGCGGGCTGACCTCGCCTTTGCCCTCGACGTTGGGAGGGCGGCTTTCCATTCGGCCCACATGGGTCTGCTGCAGCTGGAGTTCCGCCGTATCCTCGATCGTGAGGATCCGCTCGGCGTCGTCGATAAAGCTGGACAGGGCGTTCAATGTTGTCGTCTTACCGGAGCCGGTACCACCCGACACGATGACGTTCAGACGGGTCGAGACGGCCGCCTGAAGATAGGCAGCCATTTCTTCGGTGAAGGCACCGAATTGTACCAGATCGTCGATACCCAGCTTGTCCTTCTTAAATTTTCGAATGGAAACAAGTGAGCCGTCGACGGCAATCGGCGGGACCATGGCGTTGAAACGGGAGCCATCGGCCAGGCGGGCGTCGACATAGGGGTTCGATTCATCTACGCGACGTCCAACGGCCGAAACGATCTTGTCGATGATCCGCAGCAGGTGCTTTTCATCCTTGAAAGTGATGTCACTGATTTCCAGTTTGCCGTTGCGCTCGACAAAAATCTGCTGTGGACCGTTGACTAGGATATCGCTGACTGTTTCGTCCTGAAGCAGGGTTTCCAGCGGGCCTAATCCGGTGACCTCGTCGTAAAGTTCCTTGTTGATGGTCTGGCGATCTTCGCGGTTCAACACCACGCCTTTGTCTTCCAGCAACTCACCAGCAATCGTGCTGATCTCCTGTCGCAGTTCCGCTTCGGAGGCATGTTCAAGGGCGGCCAGATTGAGGTTTTCCAGAAGCTCGCGATGAAGCTGAATCTTGATGTCGCCCAAGCGCTCCTTGCGCTTGCGCTCCCGGTCTTGAGGAACCGCTTCGGCCCCCCGTTTGGGCGTAGGTTTACGCAGCGAAGCCGCCTGTTGGGGCGCTTCGGCGGGCTTTACCTCTGCAAGATGCGTGACATTGTCGACCTTCTCTTCAACTACTTTGGCCGGCTTTTTGTATTTGGAAAACATACCTTAGACCCCCTTTTCCTGCTCAAGCCGCCTGGGCTTCGCTTTGACCAAGCTCGTTGATCGATTGCGCAAGTTTGGCGATCTCCCGACGCAATGGGTTCTTTGCGGCAGATGATGCCAGAGGAAGCCCATGGTCGTTGCCCTGTGTGACCTGTTTGCCGCCATCAGGAAGTTGCAGGTCAATCGAGATACCGAGGCTTTCGCCCATACGCTTCACCCGGCTCTTGCCGCTGAGGTCGGTGAATTTCGGCGCCCGGTTCAACGCAAAGCGGAGTTTGTTGAAGGGCAGGTCCTCGGATTGCAGTGCGCGTTTCATGCGCAAGGCGTTCTGGGCCGAACGCATGTCGAGCTCGATGAGCGCGAAATAGACATGCGCTGCCTGCAGCACGGTCTCGGACCATTGCACCAACGTCTTGGGCATGTCGATCACGACATAGTCAAAATGACTGCGGGCCATATCGACGACACGCTGAATATCCTCAGGCGTGATCAGATCCAGCGGCACCATGTCGGATGGCGCGGTTAGGACCTGAAGCTTGTCTTCGTAGCTCAGCAGAGCCTGGCCAAACACTTCTTCGTCCATGTTGTCGGTTTCCGACAGCATCTCAAAAACGGCCTCGCGGCGCGGCAGGTCAAGATAGGTTGAGATCGAGCCGTATTGCAGATCAAAATCAAGCAGGCAAACACTTGGGGACTCATCGCCCGAAAGAGTGGCCAGTTCCCACGCAAGGTTTACCGCGAGCGTTGTCGCGCCGCTGCCGCCGGCTAGTCCATGCACGACAATGACGGCGCCCTCTTTTGAGGTGCCAGATTTCAGCTGATGCGTGTTCTGGGTCTGCTCAGCGCGCTGCGGTTCGGGCGCACTGACACGATCAATCGCCATCTGCAATTCTTGCTCGGGCAGGGGGTAGGGGACAAACTCATCCGCGCCCTTGCGCAACAATTGATGCAGTGACGCTGGTGTGACGTCCTCGGCGATCAGGATCACCTTGATGCCTCGGCTTTTGGCCTGAGTGATGATCTCGCCCATGAGCACGAGGTTGTCCTCGTCCTCGCCGTCCAGCGCCAATGCGACGAACTCAAGACTTTCCGCTTCGGGCTGCCCGAAAAAGGCCAGCGCCTCGGCGAACCCGAGATCGCCCCAGGCCTCACCCATCGCGGTTTCCATATCTTCGATCAGAAGATCGAAATTCTGAACATCCCGGCTGATCGTGCACGCGACGATCGGGTTCGGTTCGGGTTGTGGCATTCCACTGCTCATTGCCTTCATCCTCTACACGGGGCAGAGCGGATGGGCCGAGGTTTTTCCCCTGTGCGCCACCTCGCGGCTGCCGGCGTGCGACTCGGTAACGTCACACGTCTGCTACAGGGTCTAATGTCAGTGGGAAGTTGGGCGAGATTGGGGCTGAAAAGAACCAATTGTTGGGAAATCAGCTACGATCTCGCTTATTGTTTCTTATTCGGTTGCAAAGCCTTCAGAGCCGGTCGACGTGGTGATGCTGCGATATGTTGCGCTTTCCACGTACTCGCGGCGGATAACAGCGGCATACTGACCGTCGAGTTCTGTCGGTTTGCGGCCAATGAAGCCCGATACGCGCGTCACTGTCCGACGATTGCGGCGATCGCGGTCCGTTGTGGCGACGACGGGTTGAGATTCGCCGTAGGAAACCATTGTCTCAAGTCGCGAACGATCGATACCGCGTGCGGCGAAGAAATTGACCACCGCGCGGGCGCGGCGCAGGCCGAGATTCTTGTTGTATGATGGCGATCCGACCGCGTCAGTATGTCCGTAAACGCGGAAGCGAACTTCGGGGAACTGGCGGATCCAGTTGGCTTGCTGTGTCAGAATCTGCTGGGCGGCAGCGTCAAGAACGGCGCTGTCGAAGGCGAAGTTGATGGTATTCGGAACTTCGTTGGCAAATCGTTGATCAAGAATGGCGGCATAGTTCAGTTCGCCGTTCATCATCTGGGTGTTGTTCAGCGTCGCATTGCCGAACGTGCCCATGTCAACTTCGTATCCGGCCTCACGCCCGCAGGCTGAAATCACGAGCGTCAGGCCCAGAGCTGTCCCAAGTTTCCACATCGGTCCCATGTCCTTCCGCTTATTCCATCACATAGCCATAAGAGCCACTGAAGTCTTGCTTGGCGACTTCGCTGGCACCGCTGTTTCCGCCACCGTTGTCGGTGCGGGCGACCCGACCAAATAGGAAGAGGTCGGCTTCGCTGGGCGGTTTGACCCGGTCGGTCGGCAGAGCGAGAGCCTCGCCGCGAGTCGGTGTCACCAGGTGCGCGGTTACGATGATAACAAGTTCGGACTGGCTGCGCTGGAAATCCGCGCTGCGGAACAGGCCGCCAAGTACCGGCACATCGCCGATCCAGGGGAGTTGGGCACTGTTGTCCCGGAAATCATCCTGAATGAGGCCCGCGATCGCAAAGCTCTCACCATCACGCAGTTCAACCGTCGTCGAAGTCTCGCGGCGCGAGAAGGCGTCGATGTCGAAGCCGTTGATCGTGACCGAGGTTGACGGGTCGATTGCCGACACGGCTGCAAGCATTTCGAGGTTGATGATATCGTCATCAACAACACGCGGTACAAACTGCAGCTCGATACCGAAGGGTTTGTATTCAACCGAGAAAAGGCCATCGCGCTGGGCGACGGGAATTGGGTATTCGCCACCGGCGAGGAAGGTCGCTTCCTGCCCGGACAGAGCCGACAGGTTCGGTTCGGCAAGGGTGCGTACAACCCCTTTTTGCTCCAATGCTTCCAGCAACAGGCGAACCTGTACCGATCCGGCAGTGAAGCCGAACAGGAAGGCGCCCGTGTTGGTGTTGGCCAATGGGATGTTTCCGTTCAGGGCGTTTGTCAGTGCGGGCTGTGTGTTCAGGCTGCCGGATCCACCGTTGATGGCGAGATCTGCGCCACCGCCGCTGAGACCGATCGAAGAACTCAGAGCCTTGGTCACCGACCGCTGCATTTCAGCGAAGCGAACTTTCAGCATGACCTGCTGCACGCCGCCGACCGTCATCAGGTTCGAAACGCGCTCGGGTGCATAGCGTTCGGCAAGATCCAGAGCGCGTTGCAGCCGTTGGGTGCTTGAAACCGTGCCGGACAGAACGATCCCGTCATTTGCAGTCCGAACTTCGATTTTTTCGCCCGGCAGGATCTGGCGCAGACGTTCCTTGAATTCGGTCACATCTGCGGCGACACGCACAGTCACGTTGGTGATCAGTTGCCCGGCCGCGTCAAGAAGGGTCAGCGTTGTCAGACCAGGAGACTTGCCCAGCACATAGATTGTGCGATCGGAAAGCGAGGAGATATCGGCGATACCGGGGTTGGCAATGCTGAGCTCCGCAAACGGGACCTCGCTTTCGACAACCACGGCCCGGTTCATCGGTACGTCCAGCGTGGCTTCGGTGCCGCGTTTGACTACGCGAAGCTCTTCGGCTTGCGCGATCGACGTCGCAACAGGTGCACATACTACAGCAAGCCCAAGACAGGCTGCCTTCATCCATTTATTCAATGTCATGTGACCTGCCTCTCCGATCACGCCTCAGGTTCGGGTCTTCTTGCCCGTATTTTTTCACAGTCTGCGTCAGTTCCGGTTTTTTTGCAAGAATCAATGGTTTCCGCCCGAAATCTTATGTGGATAACGGGCAACAATCCCAAAAGGGCCGCGATCGTCTCGCGGCCCCTTGGGAATAAATTGCTGTTTTTGCATCTGATTAGGCATCAGTTGGTGCAGGGGATCGGGATCTCCACGACTTCGGCACCGCGCCGGGTTCGGATCGTACAGACCCTTTCGGCCTGTTTCTCGATCGGTGCTTCGATGTCCGCGAGCCCCAGCAACTTGCGCTGGTCAACCTCGATGACCGAAGCAACAGTGTCATCTTCGGCACCAACCAGCGCCAGCGACAGGCGGCCGGTATTCTGTGCTTGCGCCAGTGTCGCAACCTGCTCGGGGCGGGCGGCAACGGTCACTGTGCGAGCGATGATCGTTCCGTCGATATCGCGGCCGGCGCTCTGGTCAATGGCGATCAGCTCGATGCCGGGCTGAATCATGCGGGTGACCTCACGGCGGGCGCCTTCGAGTTCCTGACCGATACTCCCGGTCCAGTAGACGTCCACCCGGTCGCCCGGACGAAGGAACCCGGAAACACCGGTATCGACGTCCACTTTGATCGCAAAGGCGCGCATGCCCTTTTGCAGGCGCGACGTAATACCGGCGTCCTGTCCGGGTTCCGTCACCTTAACGGCCATGACGGCCTCATCCTTTTCCATCGCGCGAAGCACAACGCGGTGCGGCGGCTTGCCTTCCGGGAAAAGGGCAGCAGATTCTAGAAAGCTACCCTCGGGGATGGCGTTTTCGGGCCAGCTGACTTTGCGGATGTTCTCGAGTGTCAGGCGTTGGCCGTAGCGAAGCGGTTCGTTCGCAACGAACACTTCGACGGTCGGCACAATTTCCTTCTGGCCTGCGCGTTCCTTGGCAAGGGCCGTCTGGTATTCGCCGATATATTTCTTGGCCATCATCACGGCACCGCCCGCGAGGGCGATGCCGACGATTAATACAAGTCCAAATACTGCGCGCATACCGTAACCTTTCCGTTGTCTTTATCCCGGTGGGTCCGGGGTGGGCTGCTCGGCCCGGTCTTTTCAAAATCGTTAACAGGCTATTGTGGCCAAATCTTGGACAATAAGCGGCGTGCCGGTGGCAGGCCTAATCGTTTTGGTTCAACATGCAGGGAAAGCCGCGAAGTTCGATGTTGCGGCTTAGTGCTCCCATGTGCTCATGTAGGTGTTCAAACCGTCGGCCAGGCCGACTGTGGAATCGCTTGTCGCCGAAGCAATCGCGGCACCAAGCACCAGAACCAGTGCGCAGAGAACAACCCAGTCAGCTGTTACGGCGCCGTCTTCGCTTTGGCTGAAACGCAAGAATCGTGAAAACATAACAAACCTCTCAATGGCAGCTTTGAGGCAAAAGGCCGTGCCTTGGGATCCAAGGCACGGCCCCTAATGTCAGGCTAAGCCAAGAGTGACTTAGTTAGGATCCTGCGCTTCGATGAAGGAAGCGGTGGTACCCGTCAGGGCCGACGTGCCGCCCGAGATCGAGGTGTAGGCTGCGCCGCCCAGGGCAACAACGGCCGCGGTCAGCACGACCCAGTCAACAGTCACGGCACCGTCTTCGTCTTTGCGGAAGTTTTTGATGAAGTTCAGCATGGTAGTCCCTCCAAAGGATTTTCAGTTTCAACTATCCCCGCCTGGCTTTCGATCTCGCCTCTCTCTCTCATCGGCAAGAGCCCTGCGCGGCATAAAAACAGCTAACGCTTGGAATTGGGCAGCATTGCGGCCCAAAAAAAGAATTTTCGTGGATGTAAGTAAACAGTTTGTTCACGCTCTTACATGCAAAGAAATAAGGGAAAAATTTTTCTTCAACGCCTGAAGTACGCCCAGAGAGCGTGATGACTGTAACGAATGTGGTGAAAATACGGCGGCATGGAAAATCGGGACAATTAGGTATGTTTGCGCGCCAAGCAAAAAAAACCGCACCCTGAGCAGGGTGCGGTTTCTGTTCCGATGCCAACTCGGGTTGGCGTCAGACTTAGTTCGGGTCTTGCGCTTCGATGAAGGAAGCGGTGGTGCCGGTCAGGGCCGAAGTACCGCCCGAGATCGAGGTGTAGGCTGCGCCGCCCAGGGCAACAACGGCTGCGGTCAGCACGACCCAGTCAACAGTCACGGCACCGTCTTCGTCTTTGCGGAAGTTTTTGATGAAGTTCAGCATGGTAGTCCCTCCAAAAGGATCAAAATGAGTAATTCCACCCCGGCGTCTCTTGTCGAACCCGCTCTCTCTTTTTGGGTCCGTGTCCGTCGCGGCATGGGGGTATATAGCCCTTGACCTGTGGCAGCATTTGGGCCGAAACGTGGATTTTGATGCCCAAATTTAAGGAATTATTCATTTCTCGTTAACGTGCTGATAAGTTTTGATATTTTATTCGCCAAAGATGCGATGCGACCCACATAGCGATGCAACGGTGCTGCAATTTTGGCAAAAGTGACAGATTTCGGCTGGTTTTTCTGGCGTGACAGGGTGGTTTGAGGGACAGTGGCAAAAAAATATTGAGGCAGTCCTATGTATACGCGAGCATTTGCAGCGCGTTTTGGCTTGTGTTGTCTATGTGTGGTGCTTCTCGCGCCCATAACCGGCGTGGCCGAAACCTCTCAATACTATCCGGAGTTCGAAGCCAAGCGAGTGAAACCGCCTGCGCCGGGAACAGCCAAGCGCATCACCGTGCAGATTGACCCCGAGGCGCAGCCAACGCCGCCGCCAAAGGCAAAGCCCAAGCCGGAATCGGAGAAGGAAACGTCACCGGGCCGATATGCATGGTTCTGGGACAAGGTCTCTCCGGGCTTTCAGGGCACTGGGCCGGGGCGTCTGGACGAGGCGCTAATGACTTTAAGCGTGGACGGTGAAATCTCGGCGCCCCGTCTTCAAGCGATGCAGGACATTGCGAAGGCCCGCGGTGTTCCAATTCTGCGCTCGACCGTAGGCACGCAGGTTTCTCCGGCGTTGGTCCTTGCCGTGATTGCCGTGGAGTCGGCCGGCAGGGCGGACGCGGAGTCGAGGGCCGGGGCACAGGGGCTTATGCAGCTCATGCCTGCGACGGCAGAGCGATTTGGTGTAAGCGACAGCTTTGCGGCCGAAGAGAACATCGCCGGGGGTGTCAAATACCTGAACTGGTTAATGGAAGAATTCGGCAGTGACCCGATCCTGGTTCTGGCGGGATACAATGCAGGCGAGGGGAATGTTTGGAACCACAATGGCGTGCCGCCATTTGCGGAAACGCGGGATTACGTGCCAAAAGTTCTCGCGGCGTTTCAGGTGGCAAGAGGCTTGTGCAGCACACCGCCTGAACTGATTTCAGACGGCTGCGTCTTTACTGCTATGAACTGAATTTGGTGAAATGGGTTGGTTCTTGGCCGAAGAGCCTCCATCAACCCAGGCCACATCAGCGAAACACTATTGATAGTCAGGGCGGACAGGCACTTGGGTGTGATGCCTGCCCGTTTTTTCATTCCCGGCCGATCAGAGGACGGTTGCCTCGGTCGCGGCCCGGAGTTCCTCTTCGGTCACGCCATCGGCGGTTTCGACAATCTTCAGACCGCCTTCAACAACGTCAAGAACGCCGAGGTTGGTGATGATGCGATCCACCACGCCCTTACCGGTAAGCGGCAGAGTGCATTCCTTCAGAACCTTGGAGTCGCCGTGCTTGTTGGTGTGGTCCATGACTACCACCACCCGGCCGACACCCGCCACCAGGTCCATTGCACCGCCCATGCCTTTGACCAGCTTGCCGGGAATCATCCAGTTGGCAAGATCGCCGTTTTCGGCAACTTCCATTGCGCCAAGTATGGCGGCCGCGATTTTGCCGCCGCGGATCATGGCAAACGAGGTCGCGCTATCGAAATAGGCGGTCCGGGCCAGTTCGGTGATGGTTTGTTTGCCGGCATTGATCAGGTCGGGGTCTTCGTCACCTTCATAAGGGAACGGGCCCATGCCAAGCATGCCGTTTTCCGACTGCAAGGTGATATCTTTGTCGCCCACATAGTTTGCCACAAGCGTCGGTATCCCGATGCCGAGGTTCACATACATGCCGTCTTCGAGCTCTTCTGCCGCACGTGCGGCCATTTGATTGCGGTCCCAGGGCATGTTCAGGCCTCCTCACGTGTGCGGATGGTGCGTTGTTCAATGCGCTTTTCGTGGTTGCCCTGAATTATGCGGTTCACATAGATGCCGGGCAGATGGATGGCGTCCGGGTCAAGTTCGCCGCGCGGCACGATTTCCTCGACTTCGGCCACGCAGATCTTGCCGCAGGTTGCCGCGGGAACATTGAAGTTCCGCGCCGTTTTGCGGAAAATCAGGTTTCCGGTGTCGTCCGCTTTCCATGCCTTGATGATGGAGAGATCCGCAAAGATGCCTTCTTCGAGGATGTAGGTCTCGCCGTTGAAGTCTTTGTGCTCTTTCCCTTCGGCAATCACGGTACCGACACCTGTTTTGGTGTAGAAACCGGGAATACCTGCACCGGCGGCACGCATGCGCTCGGCCAGTGTGCCCTGTGGCGTGAACTCGAGCTCCAGCTCTCCACTGAGATACTGGCGCATGAATTCTGCGTTCTCGCCGACATAGGACGAGATCATCTTTTTGACCTGCCGGGTCTGAAGCAGGATGCCGATGCCAAAATCGTCGACCCCGGCGTTGTTCGAGGCAAAGGTCAGATCCTTGGCGCCAGATTTCTTGATGGCTTCGAGCAGCAGTTCCGGTATACCGCAGAGGCCGAACCCTCCTGCGGCGACCAGCATTCCGTCCTGCAGGATGCCGTCGAGCGCCTCGTCGGCGTTCGCATAGACTTTCTTCATGGAAAACTCCCCCAATGACTTGGTGATGCGCCGGTTTTGCCGTTGCGTCAGGGTGAAGTCAATGAAGCGGGAGCGGAGAAGGTATTTCTACCTAAACTAATTGCGGCCCAACCCGAAGCGGCAGCAGAAATCAAATCGCAACCGCGTCGTTATTAGGGATTCGACGGGCTTGCGGAGCACATTTATGGTGAGGCGCTAAGCTTTACGCTTCGCTGGCCTTTGCCGCCTTTTTCTTTGCAGTGGTCTTTTTGGCCGCGGCTTTTTTCTTGGTGCCCTTCTTGGCAGCCTTTTCCGCAATGAGGTTCAGCGCCATCTCAAGTGTCACGTCACCGGGTTCCACCCCCTTTGGCAACGTCGCATTTATCTTTTCCCATTTTACATATGGGCCATAGCGACCGTCGAGCACATTAATCTGCCCGCCATCGGGGTGATCACCGAGTTCCTTGAGTGGTTTCGCGGCAACGGCACCGCGACCACGGGGATTGGCGCGTTTTTCAGCCAGCAGTTCGACCGCTCGGTTCATGCCGATCTCGAACACATCGCCGGGATCTTTGAGGTTTGCGTAGACCGGTTTGGCCTCCTCCGGCAGCTGATGCATAATATAGGGACCGAAGCGTCCGAAATTGGACGAGATCATCCCACCTTCGGGATGTTCCCCGATCTGGCGTGGCAGGCTGAGCAAGGTCAAAGCTTTTGCAAGGTCCATGTCGTCCTTGCTCCAGCCGCGCGGTAGTGAGGCGCGAGGCGGTTTCTTGTTCTCGGGCGTTGGCTCGCCGCGTTGCACGTAAGGACCAAACCGTCCGGATTTGAGCCAGATTTCGTCGCCGGCATCTTCCCCCAGCAGTCGTTCATCGCCCTCGGCGCCTTCACCCGCAATGGGGCGGGTATATGTGCATTCGGGATAATTCCCACAGCCGACAAATCCGCCGGTGCGCGACGTCTTGAGGTGCAATTGTCCGGTCCCGCATTTCGGGCAGACACGCGGATCAGTGCCATCTTCGCGCGGCGGGTAGAGTTGAGGCGCCAGCGCCTCGTCCAGCCTGTCGAGCACTTCGGAGATCCTCAGTTCCGAGGTTTCTCCGATCGCGGCAGAGAAATCACGCCAGAACCGGCCCAGCAGATCCTTGTAGTCGCGGTCGCCTGCGCTCACGTCATCAAGCTGCTCTTCGAGATTGGCCGTGAACTCATAGCCAACATATTGCCGGAAGAAGTTCAGCAGGAAGATGGTGACGATGCGCCCCTTTTCTTCGGGGATCAGGCGGTTCTTGTCTTTTCTGACATACTCCCGGTCCTGAATGGTGGTCACGATTGAGGCATAGGTCGACGGCCGGCCAATTCCCAGCTCCTCCATGCGTTTGACCAATGTTGCCTCGGTATAGCGCGGCGGCGGTTGCGTATGGTGCTGCAAGGCCAGAACCGCATTGTTCTCGGACAGGATAGCCGCACCGCCCTCTCGGGCTTTTGCAGCCTGACCGGCCAAGCCGGATGCAGAAAAGGCAGCTGGTTCACCCTGGGAAATCTGTGGCAGACGTTTGTCGTCATCGTCGACGACATCGTCTCGGCCTTCTTCGTAGACCCGCATGAAGCCATCGAACAATACAACCTGCCCGGTGGCCCGAAGTCCGACTTGGCCGTCATCGGACCCGATCTCGACCGTCGTGCGCTCCAGACGCGCTGCGGCCATCTGGCATGAGATGGTGCGCTTCCAGATCAGGTCGTAGAGTTTGCGCTGATCCTCGTCGGTCAGCTTCAGATCCTTGGCGTCCCGGGTCATGTCGGTGGGACGGATACACTCGTGCGCTTCCTGAGCGTTCTTCGCCTTGTTCTTGTACATGCGCGGAGAGTCCGGAACATACGCTTCCCCATAGCGATCCTTGATCGCATCGCGGGTTGCCATCACAGCCTCGGGGGCCATGTCAATGCCGTCAGTCCGCATATAGGTGATGTATCCGGCTTCATAGAGACGCTGCGCGGTACTCATCGTCTGACGTGCGCCCATCCCGAATTTGCGGCTGGCCTCCTGCTGTAGGGTCGACGTCATGAAAGGTGCGGACGGATTGCGGTTGGCGGGCTTTGCCTCGACCGACTGAACCTTCAGCGCCCGGCTGACAATCGCCTGGACTGCCAGCTCTGCTTGGGTGGAGTTTTCAAGATCCATCTTGTCCAGCTTCTCGCCAGCGAGACGAGTCAACCGGGCTTCAAATGTTTGGCCGCGCGGGGTTTCCAGCAGGGCTTTGACAGACCAGTATTCAACGGGTTTGAACGCCTCGATTTCCATCTCGCGCTCGACAATCAGTCGCAGGCAGACAGACTGCACCCTGCCCGCGGACCGTGCCCCAGGCAGCTTTCGCCAGAGCACTGGCGAGAGGTTGAAGCCGACCAGATAGTCGAGCGCGCGGCGCGCGAGATAGGCTTCGACCAGTGGCATGTC
This sequence comes from Primorskyibacter sp. S87, assembly GCF_049801055.1. Taxonomy (NCBI): domain Bacteria; kingdom Pseudomonadati; phylum Pseudomonadota; class Alphaproteobacteria; order Rhodobacterales; family Roseobacteraceae; genus Primorskyibacter; species Primorskyibacter sp. S87. Next base: position 174,120 of record NZ_JBNAGF010000008.1, read on the forward strand.
CACCTGTCGCGGGTGCTTCATCGCATCCGCGACCGCATCCTTGGTAATCGCGTTGAAGGTGACTCGGCTGACCGGCGTATCCTTTTTGATCGAGCGGCGCTTGGTCAAAGCTTCCTGCAGGTGCCAGCTAATCGCCTCTCCTTCGCGGTCGGGGTCGGTCGCGAGAATCAGTGCATTGTCTTCTTTAAGGGCGTCCGCGATGGCTTTGACGTGCTTTCGGCTGTCATTGCCGACCTCCCACTTCATCGCGAATTCGTCTTCGGGATCGACGGATCCGTCTTTGGGCGGCAGATCGCGCACATGTCCGTAAGAGGCCAGTACCGTGTAGTCGGGGCCGAGATACTTGTTGATTGTCTTTGCCTTGGCCGGGGATTCTACAACTACAACTGGCATTTAATGATCAACCTCATTCGACGGATACGGCGGGCTCTATGGCGGGGCAACATGTGGTGCGCAAGCCCTGATTGTCAATCCGTGCCGTCGAGGTGTCGCCAAATCACATTCTGCGGTTGATCGCAGAAGGCCCGGCGACCCCTATGGGGTCAGAGACAGCAACCCGCCCGGCTGTCGGGTGATCTTGCCGTCCAGCTCGAGATCTACGAGGGCAGGGCCCACCTCGCCCGCCGAGGCTGCCAAATCCCGGATCAGTTGGTCTTCTGCCAAAGGAGAAGGTCCGAGTCGCTCAAGGATCTGTCCGTGCAGGACAGCGGTTTCCCGCAAGGTCTTCCGTTCCGGCCGCGGCGGCATCTGCGCCATGAGCTGACGCAAGCTCGGCTGATATGTGTCCCGCTTGGGCAAGGCCGAAAGAACATCCTTTGCGCTTCGGACAAGGTGTGCGCCGTCACGGATAAGAATATTGCACCCTGCTGCGCGGGCGTCGAACGGGTGGCCGGGTACGGCCAGTACTTCCCTGCCTTGATCCAGCGCGTCCCGGGCAGTGATCAGGCTTCCGGATTTGGCTGCGGCTTCGACCACGATGACGCCGTGGGCCAAACCGGAGATAATGCGATTGCGACGCGGAAAATGCCGCGCCTGTGGCGAAAGCCCCATCGGCTGCTCCGACAGGCGAACACCGGTTTTTCCGATTTCCAGTGCAAGCTTGGTGTTCTCGGCGGGATAGATGACGTCCACACCCCCTGCCATGACGGCAATGGTGCCTGATTTCAGGCTTGCTTCGTGAGCCGCCGTGTCAATGCCACGGGCGAGGCCGGAGACCACAACATACCCCTCTGCCGCCATATCCTGAGCCAGCGCGCGGGCCATACGGGTTCCAAGGGAAGACGCATTGCGGGCGCCGACCAAGGCCACCATCGGGCGATGTAGCAGCGATAGATCTCCTGTCGCCCAGAGAACCGGTGGTGAATCGTCGATCTGGGCAAGTGAGGCGGGGTATTCCGGGCCGCCAAGGCACAAAAGTCGCGCGCCGGCGACTTTTGCGGCCTTGAGTTCGGCTTCGATTACGCCGGCAGGGCATATTTCATACCCGTTCACTCCAGCTGCGCGTGCCACATCGGGCAGCGCATTCAGCGCGTTCTGCGCTGAACCGTGCTCGGCCATCAGCCGGCGGAACGTTGCCGGGCCAACCCTGCGCGAGCGCAGCAGACGAAGCCACGAAAACCGGTCTTCTTCCGTGGTGGGTGGGAGTGGGGGGTGAATGGAAGAAAGATATTCCTCGGTCATCCGTTGCTCCGCCTGCTTGCCAATACGGTTTAAGGCCCACGGAGTTAACAGCCCGTGAACAAGAGAGAATTCACCTCAATATTTTTGCATCGCAAACACGAGATTTCATTGAAATCTGTTATAATTCATGTGCTTAAGGATTTTCTGAGGGCAATGGCAATAGTGGGGCAATTGATAGTTTGTCTTCAATTGCCCCAAACACATTTACCACTTTGCGGGAATCAAATCCTCAGGCCGAAGACCCGCCAACGGTGAGCCCGTCCATCAGCACGGTGGGTTGGCCGACCCCCACGGGCACCCACTGACCGTCCTTACCGCAGTTTCCGAGACCGGGATCCAGTGCCATGTCATTGCCCAGCCCGCGGATCCGCGTTAGCGCCGAAGGACCGTCGCCAATCAATGTCACGCCTTTGACAGGGGCGCCAACCTTTCCGTTTTCGACACGATAAGCCTCGGTGCAGGAGAAAACGAATTTGCCGTTGGTGATGTCGACTTGTCCGCCGCCGAAGCCAACCGCCCAGATCCCGTTCTTGATTTCAGAAACGAGATCATCAGGATTTGCGTCTCCACCCAACATGATTGTATTGGTCATGCGGGGCATCGGTTTATGGGCATAACTCTGTCTGCGCCCGTTGCCTGTGGGTTCCATGCCCATAAGGCGCGCATTCTGTCGATCCTGCATGTAACCGGTGAGAAATCCGTCTTCGATCAGGACTGTGCGGCGTGATGGCGTCCCTTCGTCATCCACCGAGATTGATCCGCGGCGATCGGGGATCGTTCCGTCATCCACAACCGTAACGCCCCGGGCAGCCACCTGCTTGCCCATCAATCCAGCAAAGGCGGACGAACCCTTACGGTTAAAATCGCCTTCCAGCCCATGCCCGATGGCTTCATGCAACAGGATACCCGGCCATCCCGGGCCAAGAGCCACTTCCATTACACCGGCGGGCGCGGGAACGGCTTCGAGGTTGACCAAAGCGATCCGCAATGCCTCGCGTGCCTTTCCTTGCCAGTCAGCGGGGTCGATCAACCCGTCAAGGCCGACACGCCCGCCGCCGCCCGCTGTGCCGGTCTCACGTCGGCCGTTCTGTTCGACGATTACGGAGACATTCACACGTGTCATCGGCCGAACGTCGCGGACCCGCACGCCGTCGGGTCGCAGGATTTCGACTTCTTGTAACGCAGCCGCCAACGTTGCCGTCACCTGCACCACTCTGCTATCCAACGCGCGGGCGAAGGCGTCGATTTCCCGCAGGGTGTCGACTTTGACAGGGAATGTCGCCGAGTCGATCGGATCGGAATCACTGTATAGCCGCGCATTTGACGGCTTGGGCGGCTCGGCAAACGTGCCGCCGCCGTCGCCGACGGCCAGCCTTACTGTCTCGGAGGCGCGTCTGAGGGCGGGAATCGAAACATCCGTGGAATGTGCGTACCCCGCGACCTCACCGTTCACGGCCCGCAGCCCGAACCCCTCGGTCGCATCGTAACTCGCAGTCTTCAGACGGCCATCATCATAAACCAGAGCTTCAGATTTACGGCGTTCCACAAAGAGTTCGCCATCCTCGGCCCCGGCGGTTGCTGTCTGCAAAACACCAAGGGCTTCGTCCATCGGAAGCGCTGTTTCGAACGGTTGAAACGGGTCTTGGGCCATGGTCTGGGTCCTCGGTAATTGATCTAGATCAAGAAAAGCGTCCGTTTGACGCAAGCATTTTGCTTTATCTGCTCCCCGGAATATGATTTCTAGCGACGCTAAAGACAACGGGACCACACCGATTTCCGACTCGGGCGGGGTCGCAGAGACTAAAGATCAAACGATCAGGACACGACATGAAGAAAGCTTTGACGCTATCGGCGCTTTTCGCCACCCTTACGAGCCTGCCTGCAACTGCACAGGAAGGCCTTGAGATCATTGGCAAGCCCGTGGACGGCAAGCTTGGGTTTCAACCCGCAGTAACCGAACTCGCGCGTGATTTGCAGTCGCTGGATTACATGGTTCTGGTGATCATCACGATCATCAGCCTGTTCGTGGCTGGGCTGATCGTCTGGGTGATCTTGCGCTATAACCGCAAGTCGAACCCGACGCCGGCGACCTTCACCCACAATACACCGGTTGAAATCGTCTGGACGGTTGTTCCGATTCTCATCCTTGTGTTCATCGGCGCCTTCTCGCTACCGGTTCTGTTCAAGCAGCAGGAAATCCCCGAAGGCGACGTCACCATCAAGGTGACCGGCTACCAGTGGTATTGGGGTTATGACTACGTCGATGAGGGTTTTGGCTTTGAAAGCTTCATGCTCGACCGCGAATCTCTCGAAGAGCATGGCTATGGTCAGGACGAGTATCTGCTGGCGACCGACACAGCCGTTGTTGTCCCGTCGGGCAAGACGATCGTTATGCAGGTGACCGGGGCAGATGTGATCCACTCCTGGACCATCCCCGCCTTTGCCGTGAAACAGGATGCCGTTCCCGGCCGTCTGGCAGAACTCTGGTTCGAAGTGGACGAAGGGCAGGAGGGGATCTATTTCGGTCAGTGTTCCGAGCTTTGCGGCAAGGACCACGCCTACATGCCGATCACCGTCAAGGTTGTCACCGAGGCCGAGTATCAGGAATGGCTGAACACCGCGAAAGAAGAATTCGCAGGTGTCCCACAGGCCATTCAGGTCGCCTCGAACTAATCTGAAGGAGGGGGTAGCCCTCCGATTGACCGATTTGTTGGCTGCGCGGGTTTCGCGCAGCTTTCGCCACCAAGGGACCGCAGATGAGCGACGCAAGCATCAACGCAAGCACAGCCCGCGCCGAAGGCCACGAGAACGAGGCCGGCTTTGGCGATTACTTCGCTTTGCTGAAGCCACGAGTCATGTCGCTGGTGGTGTTCACGGCTTTTGTCGGACTGATGGCCGCGCCCGCGTCGGTGCATCCTGTCGTCGGCTTTTGTGCGATTCTGTTCATCGCTATCGGAGGCGGCGCATCGGGCGCTCTGAACATGTGGTGGGATGCGGATATCGACCGTATCATGAAGCGCACAAAACGCCGCCCCATTCCGTCCGGTAAGGTTGAAGAGGGCGAAGCTCTGGCGCTGGGGCTGGCCCTGTCTGGTATGTCGGTTATCATGCTCGCACTGGCCACGAACATCTTTGCCGGCGCTTTCCTTGCATTCACCATCTTCTTCTACGTGGTTGTCTATTCCATGTGGCTGAAACGCTCGACGCCACAGAATATTGTCATCGGTGGCGCAGCGGGTGCCTTTCCGCCGGTGATCGGTTGGATTGCTGCGACTGGCTCCATGGCGATCGAACCCTGGCTCATGTTTGCGCTGGTCTTCATGTGGACCCCGCCGCATTTCTGGGCGCTCGCGTTGTTCATGCGCTCGGACTACGACGACGCAGGCGTTCCAATGCTGACAGTGACCCACGGCCGCCCGGCGACCCGCCGTCACATCTTGGTCTATACGGCTTTGCTGGCGTTGTTTGCGCTTGGCGCGGCTTTCTCCGGCATCGGTGGGCCGATCTATCTGACTGTTGCCGTGGTGATGAACGCACTGTTCCTGCGTGGTGCATTCCGCATCTGGCGCCGTGACGAAGACGCCTCTGAGGCAGATAATTTCAAGGTGGAGCGTAGCTTCTTCAAGCTTTCGCTGCTCTACCTGTTCCTGCATTTCGGCGCGATCCTCGCCGAAGCCCTGCTCAAGCCCTATGGGCTGGGAGGCTGGGCATGACCATCCGCGCGACACATGATCTGCACAAACGCCGGTTCGGGCGCAATCTCGGCGTGGCGCTGACACTGGTCGGCTTCATCGTGATTGTCTTTGGCCTTACCGTGGTCAAAGTGACCCGTGGCGATTTCGAACCCCCGCGCGCAGAGGTGCAGAACTGATGGCGTTGAAGGGACCTCAGAAAACGGTTGCCCAGCTGGTGGCGCTGGTTCTGGTAATGGGCGGGTTGGCTTGGGCCTCGGTTCCGTTCTACGACTGGTTTTGTCGGGTCACCGGCTACGGCGGGGCCACCGGAGTCGCCGAGGCCGCTTCGGATGAGATCCTGAACCAGACCATCAAAGTCCGCTTCGACGCCTCCAAGGACCGCAATATGCCTTGGGAGTTCACACCGGTTCAGCGTCAGATGGAACTCCGTATCGGTGAGACGGGGCTTGCTTTCTACGAGGCTTACAACCCGACCGACCGCCCCGTGGCGGGATCCGCGAGCTATAATGTGGCGCCGTATTCGGCCGGAGCATTCTTTGAGAAAATTGCATGTTTCTGCTTTGAAGAGCAGGTCCTGCAACCGGGGGAGCGGGTTCAAATGCCCGTGACCTTCTTTGTCGACCCGGAAATCGTGAACGATCGGGACGGCCAATACGTGCACACGATCACGTTGTCATACACATTCTACGAAATCGACCTGCCCGAAGGCTATGCGGCCCTCGAAACGCAGACCGACACAAACACGAACTAAAAGCCGTTAGGTGAGGGACACTCATGGCACATGCTAAGAACCACGATTATCATATTCTAAACCCCTCGATCTGGCCCCTTCTGGGCGCGATCGGAGGGTTTGTCATGCTGTTTGGCGCCGTGCTCTGGATGCACGGTATAACATCGTGGTTGTTCTGGATGGGCCTCGTGGGCGTTCTCTATACGATGTTCGGTTGGTGGTCCGAAGTGGTGTTGGAAAGCCGTGTTGGCGACCACACACCGGTTGTCCGAATCGGACTGCGTTACGGGTTCATCCTGTTCATCATGTCCGAGGTGATGTTCTTCTTCGCCTGGTTCTGGTCCTTCTTCAAACACGCGATGTATCCGATGCAGGAGTACATCGGCACCGAGTATATCCAACCCGATATTCACACCGTCGATCCCTTCCACCTGCCGCTGATCAACACCGTTGTTCTGCTGCTGTCCGGCTGCGCAGTAACTTGGGCGCACCATGCTCTGGTTCATGAAAATGACCGCAAGGCGTTGATTCAGGGTCTGTCCATCGGGATCATTCTCGGTGTCGCGTTTACGTTTCTGCAGGCCTATGAATACGTGGCGCTTCTGACCCACGATGGCTGGGAATTTGGCAATGACGTGTTCTATTCGAACTTCTTCATGGCAACCGGCTTCCATGGTTTCCACGTGATCATCGGCACGATCTTCCTGTTCGTCTGCCTGTTGCGTGCGCTTAAGGGTGACTTCACCCCTGAGAAGCATGTCGGTTTCGAAGCTGCAGCTTGGTACTGGCACTTTGTTGACGTTGTCTGGCTGTTCCTGTTCTTTGCTGTCTACATCTGGGGCCAATCGGTCCTGCACTAAGACGGTTGCAAAACCGGACATTCGAGTTCAAAACCCACAGCGCGCGAGGCAGTCTCGCGCGCTGTTTTTTGTCCAGACCGGACCTTTTGATGCGTCGTATCCTGTTCTTTCTGATTTTCGGCCTTTCAGGTCTTTCGGTGCTGTTGAGCCTCGGCTTCTGGCAAGTGCGCCGTCTGGAATGGAAGAACCAGATTTTGGCCGAGATCGAGGCGCGGATCTCGCAGCCGCCCGTGTCTTTGCCTGCCTCGCCGGATCCGAACACAGACCGGTTTCTTCCGGTTGCGGTGCACGGTCAGATGCAGCCCGAAGAAATCCACGTTCTGGTGTCGGTCAAAAAAGTCGGTCCGGGTTACAGGGTCATATCTCCTTTCATCGGTGACGATGGACGTCGGATCCTTGTTGATCGAGGATTTGTTTCGACAGACGGCAAGCAGGCTGAACGGGTAAGCGGTTCGATGGAGGTCACTGGCAACTTGCACTGGCCGCAGGAAATCGACAGCTTCACCCCTGATCCGGATCTCGAAGGAAACATCTGGTTCGCCCGTGAAGTGACCATGATGGCCAAAGCTCTAGATACCGAACCCGTACTTGTGATCGCCAAGTCGGAAACAGACCCGACCGTGACGCCGTTGCCTGTGGACACAAGCGTCATTCCGAATGATCACTGGCAATATGCCGTGACGTGGTTCGGCCTCGCCCTTGTCTGGGCGGCCATGACCCTCTATTTCCTGTGGCGCCCCGGCGTCCGACCCAAGAGCTGAGACCGATGAAATACATATCGACCCGCGGGCAGGCGCCCGAGCTGACTTTTGAAGAAGCAATGCTGACCGGTCTGGCCCGGGATGGCGGGCTGTATGTTCCCTCGGATATTCCGCAAATGAGCAGCGAAGAGATCGCGGCTCTGTCCGGCTTGCCTTACGAAGAGGTCGCCTTCCGAGTTATGTGGCCATTCGTCAGCGACTCCTTTTCCGAGACCGAGTTTCGCGGAGCCATCGACAGGGCCTATGCCGGTTTCGGCCACATCGCGCGCGCGCCCCTCAAGCAGCTTGCAGCCAACCATTTTCTGCTGGAACTGTTCCACGGTCCTACGCTGGCCTTCAAAGACTTTGCCATGCAACTGATCGGCCAGCTGTTTCAGGTTGCTCTGGAGCGGCGCGGCGAGACCGTGACCATTGTTGGTGCCACGTCCGGTGATACCGGCTCGGCTGCCATCGAAGCGTTTCAGGGGCTTGCGGCCGTCAACGTCTTCATCCTGTATCCGCACGGCCGGGTCTCCGAGGTGCAGCGTCGCCAGATGACCACACCGGATGCCGCCAACGTTCACGCGCTGGCTCTGGACGGCGACTTCGATGACTGCCAGGCCCGGCTGAAGGACATGTTCAACGATTTCGAATTCCGGGACGGTGTGCGTCTGGCCGGGGTTAATTCGATCAATTTCGCACGTGTTCTGGCTCAGGTTGTCTACTACTTTTCGGCGGCGGTGTCGCTGGGCGCTCCGGACCGCAAAGTATCGTTCACGGTGCCCACGGGCAATTTCGGTGACATCTTTGCGGGTTTCATTGCCAAGCAGATGGGCCTGCCGATCGAGAAGCTCGTTGTGGCCACCAACCAGAACGACATTCTGCACAGATGTCTCAACGGTCAGGGCTATCACAAGGGTGAGACCATCCCTTCGATCAGCCCGTCCATGGATATCCAGGTCAGTTCGAATTTCGAACGGGCGCTTTTCTATGCCTACGGTCAGGATGGCAATGCCGTGGGTCAGCTAATGGATGAGCTCAAGTCGGGTGGTTTCGAAGTCAGCCAAGGCGCGATGCAAGCCCTGCACGAAGTCTATGAATCGGGTCGGGCATCCGAGGCGGAGACATTGGCGACGATAAAATCGACACTTCTATCGAGCGCCGAACTTGTGTGTCCCCATACTGCGGTCGGCATCAAAGTTGCCGACGAGGTCCGCTCGGCCGATACCCCCATGGTCACTTTGTCAACAGCCCATCCCGCCAAGTTTCCTGCCGCAGTCGAAGAAGCAAGCGGTATGCATCCTCCTCTTCCACAGCGCATGTCGGATCTGTATGACAGGCCGGAACGGGTGACCCGCATCGCAAATGATCTGAGCACTCTCGAAGATCACATCAGAAAGCACATCGCCAATTGACAGTTCAACAGAACCAGCTCTCCAACGGTTTTCGCATCGTTAGTGAACAGATGCCCGGCCTGCAATCCGCAGCCATCGGCATCTGGGTCACAGCAGGTGGACGCCACGAGCGGATCGAGCAGAATGGTATAGCTCATTTTCTCGAACACATGGCCTTTAAGGGCACCGAGCGCCGCTCGGCGCTGGAAATCGCAGAAACAATCGAAGACGTGGGTGGGTATATCAACGCCTACACGTCGCGAGAGGTAACAGCCTATTACGCGCGCGTCCTGAAAGACGACGTCGCGTTGGCGCTTGATGTCATCGGTGACATCGTTCTTAACCCGGTGTTTGATCCACGGGAAATCGAAGTCGAGCGCGGGGTCATCCTGCAAGAGATCGGTCAGGCGCACGATACGCCAGATGATGTGATCTTTGACTGGCTTCAGGAAGAAAGCTATCGCGACCAGCCCTTGGGTCGGACCATTCTGGGCCCGTCTGAGCGGGTCAGCAACTTCTCGCGCGAAGACCTGTCAAAATTCGTGGCTGAACACTATGGCCCCGAACAGATGATCCTGTCGGCTGCCGGAGCAGTTGACCACGATCTTTTGGTGAAAACGGCCGAAGAAATGTTCGGCCATCTTGAGCCTCGCTCGAGCAGGCTCGTGCAGCCAGGGCGTTTCACCGGCGGCGAAGCGCGGCGCGAAAAGGGGCTGGAACAAGCCCATTTTGCCCTTGCTTTTGAAAGCCCGGGCTATCGCGATGACGAGATCTACACTGCGCAGATCTATTCAAGCGCCTTGGGCGGTGGCATGTCTTCACGCCTGTTTCAGGAAGTGCGCGAAAAGCGGGGGCTCTGCTACACGATCTTTGCGCAAACGGGCGCTTATGCCGATACCGGGACGACGACGATCTATGCCGGCACCTCAGGCGAGCAACTGACGGAACTGGTTGGCATCACTATTGACGAGATGAAGCGCGCCGCCGACGACATGACCAGAGAGGAAGTGGCCCGGGCTCGCGCACAGATGAAGGCAGGAATGCTGATGGGGCTGGAAAGCCCGTCGAACCGGGCCGAACGGCTGGCGCGTCTGGTGCAGATCTGGGATCGTGTGCCGTCACTGGATGATACGGTTTCGCGGATCGACGCGGTCACAACAGAGAATGTGCGCAGTTTTGCCGAGCGCCTGGCATTGCAGTCGCCTGCTGCGCTGGCATTGTATGGTCCGGTAGCCGATGCGCCAACTCTGGCGAATTTGCAGGAGAGGCGCGCGGCTTGATGCTGCTGGTCAGACGCAAGCTGAAGATCGAAACGGAGCGACTCAGCCTGCGTCCGCCTGTTCACGCCGATTTCCGGGAATGGTCAGAATTGCGACGGATCAGTCGCAATTACCTTACCCCGTGGGAACCCAGCTGGGCCCCCGATCATCTGAGCCGAAAAGCGTTTACCAACAGGGTTTACTGGGCTCAGCGTTCGGTGGCGGGCGGATCTGCCGTTCCCCTGATGATCTTTCGGCGCTCCGATGATGTGTTGGTTGGCGCAATCACGCTGGACAATATTCGCCGGGGGCCGGCGCAGTCCGGCACATTGGGGTATTGGACCGGCCAGTCCTTTGCGCGGCAGGGCTACATGCGTGAAGCAATCGGGGCGGTGGTGCACTATGCCTTTTCCCAACTCGAACTGAGCCGCGTCGAAGCCGCGTGCCTGCCCGAAAACCGTGCCTCGCGTGGTTTGCTGGAAAGTTCGGGCTTCAAGTACGAAGGCGTTGCCCAATCGTATCTTCAGATCAATGGTCGATGGCGAACCCATGTTCTCTATGCATCATTGCGGTCGGACCGGCGAGGTAAGACCGATGTGGGCTGACTGAGGGTCAGCAGATGCGCCAATCTGGCAATCGCGGTGGAACACCGGGGTCCTGCGAACAAGGGACGTGACCGGCGGCCAATTTGTTCTATCCTAATTACATGCGCTGTATTTCGCTTGCCATCGGTTTCCTCCTGCTTTCGGTCCCTGCGTGGTCGCAGGAACGGCGTCCGAGTCATTGCGTCGCGATTGCAGATGCGGCTCCCGGGATCAACTATCTGCACAAGGCCTCATGGGCTGAGCCCGTTCCGGACTACACGGTTCGGATCAGTTACATCGCTCACGCGAGCTTTCTCCTGCAGACGCCGATGGGTCTCAATGCGATTACCGATTTTACTGGCTTCATTGGCGGAACCGCGATGATCCCGGATGTGGTGACCATGAACCACGCCCACGAAACCCATTGGACAGCGTTCCCTGACCCTGCCATCCCTCATGTACTGCAAGGCTGGGGGCCCTTTGGCGAAGGAGTGGAGCACTATCTTGATTTGGGAGAATTGCTGGTTCGCAATGTCTCGACGGATATCAGATCGGATTTCAGCGGTGTGGAACCCAAGGGCAATTCGATCTTTGTTTTTGAAGTAGAAGGGCTTTGCATTGGCCATCTTGGTCACCTGCACCACATGCCAACTGACGCACAGTTTGCGGCCTTGGGGCGAGTAGACATTGTAATGGCGGCGGTCGATGGTGGAACGACGCTTGCCCTGCCCGAAATGATCCGGGTGCTCGACCGATTGAAATCTTCGGTCATCATTCCGATGCACTGGTTCAGCGGGCATTCGCTGGCTGCATTTCTCGCCGGAGTTTCCGATCGCTATCTAATCCAACGGGAAGGGGTGAGCTCGCTTGAGGTGTCACTGGCCACCCTGCCAGACCGTCCAACGGTGATTGTGCTGGAACCGCGCTATCTGCGCGACGATGAATGAGACTTGCATTGGGCGCATGGCGAGGGCAGGGAATAGGGCATGATACTGAACCCTGCTGACGAGAGCTTTGCCGCCCGGCTGCGGCTGGTGTTGCCCGAGGACGTTTTCCGCCCTGTCGAAGAGCGCTATCTCGAAGAGCCGCGTGGGCGTTATCACGGTCAAGCAGGTTTGTTGGCGTTGCCGCGAACCGTGAACGAAGTGTCGGCACTGGTTCGTGAGGCAGCGGCAGTCAAGGTGCCCGTAATCCCATATGGCGGTGGCACCGGTTTGGTGGGCGGGCAAGTGGCGCCCGAGGGACCGGCACCGTTGGTGCTGTCTTTGGAGCGGATGCGGGCTATACGTGGCGTCTATCCGTCGGAAAACGTTCTTGTCGTTGAGGCCGGCGCCATTCTGGCAGACGTGCAAGAGGCTGCGCGCTCTGTGGACCGTCTTTTCCCGCTTTCTCTTGCGTCCGAAGGCTCAGCACGAATTGGTGGCAACCTGGCGAGTAACGCCGGCGGAGTGAACGTTTTGCGCTATGGGAACGCACGGGACCTCTGCCTTGGTCTCGAGGCCGTACTGCCAACCGGCGAGATCTGGCATGGTCTCAGCAGGTTGCGAAAAGACAACACAGGATACGATCTGCGAAACCTGTTGATCGGCTCAGAAGGCACCTTGGGGGTGATCACAGCCGCGTCGCTCAAACTGTCGCCAATCCCGGCCGGAACAGGAACCGCGATGATCGTGGTGCCTTCACCGGACGCGGCAGTGGAGTTGCTGGCGCTCGCCCGCGAGCAACTGGGCGAGGGAGTTAGCGCCTTTGAGCTAATCCACCGGCAGGGGCTCGAATTCCTGAGCGAAGAGCTTCCGGATGTGCGCCAGCCTTTCTCCGACCTGCCGGAATGGGTGGTGTTGATTGATTTGGGGCTGGTGAAAGGCATAGACCCCACCGGTGCTCTGGAAGCTCTTTTCGAAACGGCGTCTGAAACTGGATTGGCGCTAGATGGGGTGATTGCCGGGTCCGAAGCCCAGCGTGCCGAATTGTGGTCGGTTCGCGAGCATATCCCCGAGGCCAACCGAAGGATCGGCTCGGTTTCGAGCCATGATATCTCGATCCCGATTTCGGATATCCCGGAATTCATACGCAAAGGGCAGAGCCGCGTTGCGAAAATCGGAGAATTTCGCATCAACTGTTTCGGGCATTTAGGTGATGGCAACCTGCACTACAATGTCTTTCCGCGCTTCGGGCGGGATCGGTTGGAGTATGAAAACCAACGCGAAGCGGTCAAGCAAGCGGTGCACGACCTCGTCCATGAAATGGGTGGATCGGTCAGTGCGGAACACGGTATCGGACGTCTGAAAACTGCTGATCTTGAACGCTATGGAGATCCGGCAAAGCTGGCGGCCATGCGGGCGATCAAGGCAGCGCTGGATCCTTTGGGGATCATGAACCCCGGTGCCGTTCTACCGGCAAACTGATCGGTGAGGTGTGGCTGCGATTCGTAGCTGACCGATGGCGATTTCTTTGACCCCGAGCGTTCAAAGTCCCTCAAAGCTGCAAAGCGCGTGAACATCCATTCCCATCGCTTCCAGCTTTTTTCGGCCGCCCAGTTCGGGCAGGTCGATAATGAATGCACACGAGATGATTTCACCCCCAAGGCGTTCAATCAGCTGAATTCCCGCAGCGGCGGTGCCACCGGTTGCCAACAGGTCGTCAACGACGAGGATTTTTTCCCCGGCCTGAATGGCATCGTCGTGAATCTCAACGATCGCCTCGCCATATTCCAGTTTATAATCCTGGCTGATCGTCGTTCCCGGAAGCTTGCCTTTCTTGCGGACCGGAACGAACCCGACGCTGAGTTGATGGGCAATCGCACCACCCAGAATGAACCCGCGCGCCTCCAGTCCGACGACTTTGTCGATTCTCTCGCCGGCATAGGGGTGAAGCATTTGATCAATCGCGACCCGGAATCCGCGAGGATCAGCAAAGAGAGTCGTCACGTCGCGGAACATGATCCCTTCATGCGGGAAATCGACGATGGTTCGGATATAGTCTTTGACGTCGGTTGATCTGGGCATGCTGTTCCCTCGCTGGGCCATTTATTGCGGTTTGGCGCAAGGGGGCCTTTGTTGCAAGGGATGAAAGGTCGCTGTCCGTGCGTCCTACGCAGGGCGTCGCAGCAGGGCCGTGGCAACACCCATTCCGACCAGCGTGAGCCCGCCCGCCCGTGTCATGCCGGTGACAACCCGCGGCCTGCCAACGACACGGCGCAACCGATCAGCCAGCAAGGCGTAGGCCAGTGCATTAAGTGCTGCGAGCACAACAAATGTCGCGATGAGGATCCCGAACTGGGGCAGAAGATCAGCCCCTGGCCGCAGGAATTGCGGCACAAAGGCAATGAAAAAGGCAATCGATTTTGGATTCAGGGCTGTCACTGCAGCTGCATGGCCAAACACCGAACGGGGGTTGACGTCGCGTTGACTGGTTGTGGCATGCAAGCCTTCTGACGGGGCGCTGCGTAAAAGCTTGATACCCAGCCAGACGAGATAGGCGGCCCCCACCCATTTGAGCACGGAAAACAGCGTGGCCGAAGCCATGACCAACGCTCCCAGACCTGCCAGCGAAGCGGTCATGGCTATGAGATCTCCGAGCGCAACACCGGCGGCAGAAGCCACGGCAACACTGCGCCCTTTGGACAATGCATAGCTGAGAACAAGGAGCACGGTCGGTCCCGGGATCAGCAGAAGCGCAGTGGAGGCGGCAACAAAGGCAAGCCAGAGTTCAATCGGCATAGCGGGTCTTTCCAACTGGTTTGGCTGGAATAAACGCCGCCAAGGGAACAGGGTCAAGCATCAGCCTGCGACACGGCGCATCAATGCCTCAAGAGGGCCACGGCTGAAGCCCAGTGCCCAAAGGCGGGCATAGACAGAGCTGAGCAGGCAGAAAATCATCGAGATTGCGAAGATCTGCCAAGTCGTCAAAGAGCCGTTCAAAAGGCCGAATTCTTCCAGCACTCCCATGCCCAGGATGATATGCAGTACATACAGAGTCAGGCTTTGCCGCCCCGGGATCACTAGCCAGGAAGACAGGCGCCATTTGTCTAGATAAGGCATGGCCTTCAATATAATGCCGATTGTCATACAGGCAGTTCCGGTGCCTGCAAGAATGTAGAATGGGCCGGGCGGAATCGCCTCGGTTCCCAGTAGAAGGCGCAGTTCGGGATCTTGGGTCAGAAACTGCGGAACCAAGGCGGCGAGCGCGGCCAAAGCGCCTCCCCAGACAAGCCGGTTCAGAGTGCTCGCATCCTGCAGGTCCATCCGGCCAATACGCATGCCGATCAGCAAAAAGGCGACCCATGGGACGACCGGGTGCCAGCCATTGAAGAACGAATGACGCAAAAACCCCGCCAGGGTCCAGACATCGGCATAGGAATAGGTCTCCCAGTTCCAGCCCTTGTCGTAATCAAGGAGGACGAGGCCGAGGCAGCCCAGAAGAATGAAAACAGCTGCTCCTACCCACAAGCCGCGATCCGGTGTGCTCAGGAACGCGGTGCCAACGATGAAGTAGAGCGCGTAGAAATGGAGAATGTCGGCGTCAAAGATCGTCATGTTGATCATGCCGATCACAAAGAGGAATGCAGCCCGTTTCAGCATCAGGCTGGCGGCAGGTTCGGCGAGGGCGATCCCGACACCGGCCAAAATGACAAAGAGCGCGGCTGCGCGCCCTTCCATCGCGTTTGTGAGAGCCGAGGGAAAATCAGCTCCCCCTGAAACCTGTGCGGCGATCCTGAAATTTACCAGAACCATGCCACAAAACGCGAGGAAGCGGGCTGCATCAAGCCCGGTCAGCCGGATTTTGGTTCCTGAATTTCCAGCACCCGGGCTCATATCATTTCAATACCCTGCCGCCGACGGCGTCCAGTTTTGCGAGCAGGGCAGGGTCGCGTTTGTCCGGGGCTGTCAGGATCGCAAAATCTAGGGCACGGTCGCACCCATGCGGACAGTCTTCCCTGTCTGCCCCTAGAAATTTCGGGAGGCCTTTGACCAGCGTGCGACCCTTTTCGGCATTGCCGGTCAACGTTGCGATGATCTCTGCGACATCCACTTCGCCATGATCCGGGTGCCAGCTGTCATAATCGGTCACCATTGCGATCGAGGCATAGCAGAGCTCTGCTTCGCGCGCGAGTTTGGCTTCGGGCATGTTCGTCATGCCGATCACGTCTGCGCCCCACTGCTCCCGGTACATTTTCGATTCCGCCAGAGTCGAGAACTGCGGGCCTTCCATCGCCAGATAAGTGCCGCCGCGATGCACCCTTATCCCGGCGCTCCGGGCCGATCTTTCACAGGCGTCGCTCAGGCGCGGACAGGTTGGATGCGCGACGCTGACATGGGCCACACATCCTGAGCCGAAAAAGCTCTTTTCGCGGGCAAAGGTCCGGTCGATGAACTGATCGACGATCACGAAATCGCCCGGCGCCTTTTCTTCGCGAAAGGAGCCGCATGCGGAAACCGAGATCACATCGGTCACACCGAGCCGTTTCAACGCATCGATGTTTGCGCGATAGGGCACCTCGGTCGGGGAATGCACATGGCCCCGGCCATGACGCGGCAGAAATGCCATTTCGACGCCGTCAAGGGAACCTGTCAGGATTTGATCGGAGGGCATTCCCCAAGGACTTTCGACACTCACCCATTCGGCCGCCCCAAGCCCGTCAATGTCATAAATACCCGAGCCGCCGATGACGGCGATTTTTGTCTTGGTCACGGATGCACTCCCCGATTGGATCAGATTTGACTGCAAGTTGTGGAATGTCGTGTCAGGATTGGCAAGGACGGTTCAGCCGTCGCTGTCCTCCGCCAAAGCCAGCAGGCCACGATGCGCGGATTGCGCGCGGAAATCGGCCAGTGCCGCTCCGAAACCGTCCAGCGACCAGCTGAGATCCTGCTTTTGTCCGTGGCGGTCCCGGAACGTGAACCGAAAGGCTTCACCGTCGAGCATGCTGTCGATCAGAACCAACGCGTCGTCGCCCCTGAAGGTGCAGCTCAGACCGGTCAGGCAGCCCGGAAACCGCGTGCGCCAGATATCGCCCTGCATGGTTTCGATCCGAAACCCGTTCGGAGAGAACAACGTGCCGGGTTCCATGCCGAATTCGACATGGTAGCCTTCGCCTTCGGGTGTGATGAACATGAACTGCACTGCAAATTCTGGCCTTGGCGAGAACACATCGACCCGTCGTAAATAGCACCGCTTCACCAGCGCGCCGTTTTCTTCGCGCTCGTCGCACATCGAATTCCAGATGCCGAAAATGTCGTGATGTGAGACCCGCCAATTGCCTGCGGTGTCATTGCCTTGAAGGTCCTGCGCCAAAGCCGAAGACGATGTGAACAACAACAGCAGAATCCATTTCATAGATGCAGGGATGCTGCTTTGCCCGGCAACAGGCAAGTCACGATGGCGAGAGGGGTGGTTTTTGAGATCAGGTATGGTATGGGCTGCGCGCCGTCTGTTGCCAGAGATCAAATTGATTCCTGTGCTGTTTCGGCAAATACGCGTGCAAGACGCGAACACGAAATCCGTAGGACCCCACCATGCCCCGAGCCCTCTTGGCTTCATTTGCCAGCCGATTTGCCATTCCTGATTTGCGCTGGATGCCGGACGACGGTTTTACCCCGACACGGCTCAGAATTGAACTGCTGTCTGGTCTGACCGTTGCGCTGGCATTGGTGCCCGAGGCGGTTGCCTTTGCATTTGTGGCTGGTGTGCACCCGCTGGTGGGGCTTTACGCGGCATTCATGGTCGGGTTGATTACCGCGCTGATCGGCGGTCGGCCGGGCATGATCTCGGGGGCGACCGGCGCACTGGCGGTGGTGATGGTGAGCCTCGTGGCGCAGCACGGGGTGGAATACCTCTTTGCGACCGTCGTGCTGATGGGGATATTGCAGGTCATTGCCGGGGTGATGCATTGGGGCCGTTTCATTCGGCTGGTCCCGCACCCGGTCATGCTGGGGTTTGTGAACGGTCTTGCGATCGTCATTTTCCTTGCGCAGATGAGCCAGTTCAAGGTTCCCGGAACCATGGAAAATACGGGGCACGGCCTCGGAGGCGGGGAGTGGCTGTCCGGGCTACCGCTGTTCATGATGCTGGGTCTGGTCGGGCTGACAATGGCCATCATCTGGGTCACTCCGCGGATCACCCGCGTGATCCCGGCCCCGCTGGCGGGAATCGGAGTGGTTGCCGCCTTGGTGATCGTTTTCGGCATCGACGTACCGCGCGTGGGTGACATGGCCTCGATCGAGGGAGGTTTGCCGAAGTTCCACATTCCAATGGTGCCCCTGAACTGGGAGACCATTGAGATCATCCTGCCCTATTCGATCATTCTGGCGGCCATCGGTTTGATCGAATCCCTTTTGACGCTGAACCTTGTGGGTGAGATCACCGGAAAACGCGGCGGCGCGAGCCAGGAGTGCATCGCGCAGGGTGCGGCCAACGTGGCGACCGGGTTTTTTGGCGGCATGGGCGGTTGCGCGATGATCGGCCAGTCCATGATCAACGTGAAATCCGGAGGGCGGACTCGTGTTGCAGGGATCGCAGCCGCCCTTTTCCTGCTGCTCTTCATCCTATTTGCTGCACCCCTGATCGAGCAGATCCCACTGGCCGCTCTTGTTGGGGTCATGTTCATGGTCGTGATCGGCACCTTTGCGTGGAACTCGTTCAACATTATGCGCAAGGTGCCGCTGATGGACGCCTTCGTAATCGTGCTGGTGACTGTTGTGACCGTGATGGAAGATCTTGCCGTCGCAGTCGTTGTTGGCGTCATCGTTTCTGCGCTGGCCTATGCGTGGAACAACGCAAAACGCATCCATGCGGTTACCCGTGACTCGGAAACCGAAAAAGGTGCCAAGGTATACGAAGTCAAAGGCCCCTTGTTTTTTGGTTCTGCTGAAGGCTTCGTGGAACTGTTCACCGTTGCAGAAGATCCCGACACCGTCATAGTTGACTTTGCCGAAAGCCGGGTGGTGGATCAGTCGGCGCTTCAGGCAATTGAGGCCGTTGCTGCAAAGTACGAGACCGCCGGTAAGCGAGTTATGCTGCGCCATCTGAGCCGCGATTGTCACCAGTTGCTGACCAAGGCGGGGCATCTGATGGTCGATAGTGATGATGATCCCGAATACGAACTCGCCGTGGATTACTCAGTGCGCACAGGGATTCTGGGCGGACACTAAACCTGAAATCGGTGCAAGCGCGTACTTGATGGGGCGCATTGGCGGGATTTATCCCCTTTGTGGGGGATCCGCCGTTTCGCATCAATCGTCAGGTCGGGCGAGCGGGAACACGTCTCGGACGACCGAATAGTCCCGATACCCTAACCGCGCCAACGGCTGAAAGGTCGTCACGTCGAATTTTCCGTCTCGCAGGCAGTCATCGCGCAGGTGGATGCCGACGACTTCCCCGAACACCACACGGTTCGATGCCCCGGGCAAGGTCACGATTTGGGTCAGTCGGCATTCCAGAGCCGCCGGGGCACCGGAGACCCGGGCACAGGGGATCGTATTGCAGTCGTCGGGGATCAGCCCGGCATGAGAAAACTCATCTGCCTCGCGGGACAGGGTGGCAGAGCTTGCATTCATGGCGTCGCGTTTGGCGTATTCGACAATGTTGACACAGAACACACCCGTCGCTTCGATATTCGCAACGCTGTCTTTGGTGTTTTCCTGATCGTCTTTTGCACCTGTCGAGGCAAACATCACCTGCGGGGGATCGTAAGCGACGCCATTGAAAAAGGAATAAGGGGCAAGGTTGTTGATCCCGTCGGCGTCCCGCGTTGAAATCCAGCCAATAGGGCGTGGCGTTATGATTGCGTTGAACGGGTTGTGGGGCAGGCCATGGCCTTCCTCGGGGCGGTAGAACATGTTCATCTCCAGATGTTTGCTCTAGGGGTAACGAAGTGGTAGGGCGAATGCCACCGCTCAAGACAAGGCAGGCACGCAGGTGATCGAGGTTCAGCCGGAGAAACCGGAGGATTGGTGGGAAGTCGAAGCCCTGTTCGACCTCTGTTTTGCGCCCGGACGCGAAGCATTGTCCTCCTACAGGCTCCGGGATGATGTGGATCCGATCGCCGACCTTTCATTGATTGCCCGCGATGCCGACGGCATTCTGGCCGGTGCCGTTCGGTTCTGGCCGGTTCATATCGGCAAGCTGGATGCCTTGCTGCTTGGTCCGATTGCAGTCCATCCAACCCATCAGGGCGAAGGTCTGGGGGGGTTCCTCATTCAGGAGGGTCTTGAGATCGCGCAGCGGTTGGGATGGTCGCGGGTCATGCTCGTTGGCGATGCGCCCTACTATCGTCGGTTTGGATTCCATCAGTTGCGTGGGGTGGAGATGCCGCCACCAACCAATCCCGACCGGGTTCTCGGCCATGCTTTATCGGCTGGTGCTTGGGATGGCGTATCTGGTCCGGTTTCTCGTTGGTATCCGTGAAACATTGAAATTTCTCCAGAGGGTCCCGATCTGGAAAGAAATGGAGGATCCTGATGTATGTCATGTCTGACGCGCTGACCCTTTCGGCTGAAGAGGTCGAAGCCGAGCTGGATAAGCTGGCGATCCGGTACCGGGCGGCCGGTGGGGTGGGAATCCACATGCTCAACCTTCTCGGAGGCACTGCCGAAGGCCTCATTGAAAAACTGCCCTTGCAGGTTCGATCCGGGCTCGCAGATGCGACCGAGCGCGCGCTGGAAACGGCGATGCGAACGGCGCAGGGTTCGCGCCGCGTGGTCAAGGACCAGCCGGCATGGGTCAACACGGCCGTTACCACGGCCATGGGGGCAGCTGGCGGGTTCGGCGGATTGCCCACGTCGCTGGCGGAACTGCCAGTGACCACGACCGTTCTGCTCCGGGCAATTCAAGGCGTTGCAGCGCGCGAAGGCTTTGATCCTACGTCGCAAAACGTGCAGTTTGATTGCATTCGAGTGTTTTCGGCAGCCGGTCCTCTGGAAAGTGACGACGGGGCCGATCTGGGGTTTCTGTCACTGCGCCTGACGTTGACCGGAGGGGCTGCGCAACGTTTGATAGCAGCCGTTTCCCCAAGGCTAGCAGCGGCGCTGGGTCAGAAACTGGCTGCTCAGGCTGTTCCTGTGCTTGGAGCAATGGCCGGGGCGGGCACCAATTACGTTTACACCCGGTATTACCAAGAGATTGCTCACGTTCATTTCGGGCTGCGCAGGCTGGCCATCGACGCCGATCTGCCGCAGACGGAGCTGTCGATGAGATTGCAGCAGAGAATGGGGTTCCGTGGAGCCCCGAACTAGCCAAACGCGTGTCCACATTTGGAGCGGATACTGCCAAAATATCCCACATATAGAGAATTTTGGCGCCAGACTCTGGAATCTTTCAGCTATTTCTGTATTTTGGATGACTCAATTGATCCGGGGCCAACCATGAAGATGAAACATCCGGCCAAGCTTATCCGTTCTACACAGAAGGAAGGGATGCTGACCCAATTCGGGGCGCTTTGCTATCGTATCGACGATGGCAAGCCGCAAGTGCTGCTGGTGACATCTCGTGGGACTGGCCGTTGGATTCTGCCCAAGGGGCGCCCGATCGAGGGCCTAAACCCGGCGGAAACCGCCGCGCAGGAAGCATGGGAAGAGGCCGGTGTGGTGGGCAAACCGCGCGACCATTGTCTTGGATTTTACCCGTTCGAAAAGGACCGGGACGAAAACGGATATGTCCCTTGTGCGGTACTGGTATACCCCGTCAGGGTTCAGAAAATGACGGACGACTTCCCGGAACGCGGGCAGCGCCGCATCAAATGGTTTTCGCGGAAAAAGGCTGCAAGCGCTGTCGGAGAGCCCGAATTGTCGCGGATCTTGCTGAGTTTTGACCCAAGGCGGTTGCGCTGAAAGGAACAATTCGCTTGAACCATGGCTGAATGTGAATAAGTCAGTAATGGTCGCTACCAAGCTGGTTCCGAAATGATTCAATACGCGCTCAAATGTGACAACGACCACAGCTTTGACAGCTGGTTTCAGTCTGCCGAAGCCTACGACAAGCTGGCAGCGGCCGGGATGGTGTCCTGTGCCGTTTGCGGAAGCTCGAGCGTCGAAAAGGCCATCATGACACCACGGGTCCGCCCGGCACGTTCTGCCGCCACGAGTAAGACCGAGGCAACGAAGCCGGGGCCACTGACGGGGGCTGCCAGCCCTGCAGAGCAGGCCTTGTCAGAGTTGAAAAAGAAGGTGGAGGAAAGCTCCGACTACGTGGGCACCAGCTTTGCCGAAGAGGCTCGTGCCATCCATCTCGGAGATGCGCCGGAACGGTCGATTTATGGTGAGGCCAAGGTCGAAGAGGCCAAGGAATTGATCGACGAAGGGGTGCCGGTCACCCCGCTTCCATTCCGCGTGAACAGAAAGAACAACTGACCATGCATGTGGTGATCACCGGAGCCAATCGCGGTATCGGACTGGGACTGGCCCGGCGCTATTCGGAGGCGGGGCACACGGTGACCGGGACGTCGCGGGATGGCAGTGCAGGTGTTCGACTGGATGTCACCGATCCCGCCCAACAGGCAGATATGGCGCGTCAGCTGAGTGGTCAGCCGGTGGACCTTCTGATCTGCAATGCCGGCGTTTATCTGGACAAGGGTCAGGGGCTTGAAACCGGATTTCCGGCGGAGATGTGGGCCGAAACATTCGCGGCCAACGTGACGGGGGCATTTCTGACAATCCAGTCGCTGTTGCCGAACATCCGCCAAGCGCATGGGCGGATTGCGATCATATCTTCGCAAATGGCGTCACAAACGCTGGCGCCGGGTGGCAGCTACATCTATCGGGCGTCCAAAGCGGCGGTTCTGAACCTCGGGCGTAATCTGGCCCGCGACCTTGAGCCTGACGGAATACCGGTCGGCATCTATCATCCGGGATGGGTGCGCACAGATATGGGTGGCGGAGCGGCGGATATTACGACCGACGATGCTGCCAGCGGCCTGATCACAAGGTTCGACGAACTGGATCTTGAAAACACTGGCTGCTTTTTGACCTGGGACGGTCGTACGCACCCGTTCTGATCCCGCTACTACTGGTTTGCCACAGCGTCTACGGGGATTTCGAAAACCTCCCCGGGTTCTACAAAGACCAGCATTACGTTGCCCTGTGTCTCGGAGCTGATGGGCGACGTGGAGTTGGACGACGTGGGTTTTCCGTTCTCAAAATAGATGATGCGCGTGTCGCCGGTCGGCAGAAACACCGAGATCGTCACATTCTTAGCATCCGCCCGGCGCAGCTCTGCATGGCAGCTTTTGAGCGGCTGACCCTGTATCGCGGCACAAGGCAGCGTTCCCAGTGCATTCGTCCCATCGGTTCCAGAGACCGTCGCATTCTGGGCAATCCCCGCCGTGGCCAGAAAACCGGCCCCGAGTAGGGCACCCAGCAGGGCAAATGACTGTCGCATGGTCGTCCTCGCAGTTCAGAAAATACGATTGGACGGTCGCACTCAGGCTGCGGAATGTAAAGCGGACAGAGGCCTTTGGTCGCGTTACAGAGGTCAATTCGGACGCTTTGCTCCCTTGCTCTCTGCCCCCCCCTCGCCTAAGAGGCAAGGAACCAAATTCGGGACCAATACCAAGAGGCGCGGAGACCCCATCCCCATGCCAACTCTCGTGATGAAATTCGGTGGCACGTCTGTTGCCAATCTGGACCGCATTCGCCGCGCGGCCAAGCGCGTCGGCGTGGAAGTTGCCAAAGGCTATGACGTAATTGTAATCGTTTCGGCAATGTCCGGCAAAACCAACGAACTGGTGGGCTGGGTAAACGAAACATCGCCATTTTTTGATGCAAGAGAATTCGATGCGGTGGTGTCGTCGGGCGAAAATGTTACCGCCGGGTTGATGGCGCTGACCCTTCAGGAAATGGATGTTCCCGCCCGCAGCTGGCAGGGATGGCAGGTGCCGGTCGAAACCACCGATGCACATGCCGCAGCCCGGATCGAGGAAATCGGAACCGAGAACATCAACAAGAAATTCGCAGAAGGAATGCGGGTTGCAGTGGTCGCCGGGTTTCAGGGGATCGGTCCAGATGGTCGCGTGACCACGTTGGGGCGGGGTGGTTCGGACACAACCGCAGTTGCCTTTGCCGCCGCGTTTGGCGCCGAGCGCTGCGATATCTACACCGATGTAGACGGTGTCTATACCACTGACCCGCGGATTTCGCCCAAGGCGCGCAAACTCGAGAAGATCGCATTCGAAGAAATGTTGGAGCTTGCGTCGCTCGGCGCCAAGGTATTGCAGACCCGTTCGGTTGAGCTGGCGATGCGCTACCGTGTTCGCTTGCGTGTTCTTTCGAGCTTCGAAGAACAGAATGACAATGCCGGCACCCTTGTCTGTGCCGAGGAGGAAATCATGGAAAGCAATGTTGTATCGGGTGTCGCCTACAGCCGCGACGAAGCCAAGATGACCCTTCTTTCGGTCGCGGACCGTCCGGGCATCGCATCGATTATTTTCGGATGCCTCAGCGATGCTGGTGTAAACGTGGACATGATTGTTCAGAACATCTCGGAAGAAGGCCGAACCGACATGACGTTCAGCCTGCCCACCGATCAGGTCAAACGCGCTGAAAAGGCCCTGACCGATATCAAGGGCAAAGATCTGAACTATGCCGAACTGGTCACGGACATGGATGTCGCCAAGGTTTCGGTTGTTGGAATCGGGATGCGGTCGCAATCCGGTGTGGCTGCGAAGATGTTCAAGGTGCTCTCCGATGAGGGGATCAACATCCGGGTTATCACAACCTCCGAGATCAAGATTTCCGTGTTGATCGACAGGAAATACATGGAACTTGCTGTTCAGGCACTGCATGATGCCTTTGAATTGGAGAAGGCGGCCTGAGCGTAATCGGTCCTTGCTGCCTCTTTGCAAGTGACTGAATGGGAGCCTATGGCGGACGGCACGGAAAGCGAATCCCGCAAACTGCTGGGGCGGCTGCGCGAGGCGATGGCCGATGACGAGGCCGGTCAGGCGCGTCTGAACCGCATCACCCATTTGATTGCGGACAGCATGGGAACCGAGGTCTGCTCGGTCTATTTGTTCCGCGACGAGGAAACTCTGGAACTTTGCGCGACCGAAGGGCTCAAACCGGAGGCTGTGCATCAAACCCGTATGCGTATTGGCGAAGGGCTTGTGGGCCGAGTCGCTGGTCGGCGGCAGGTCATCAATACGGCAGACGCACCGTCAGCAGAAGGTTTCCGGTATATGCCGGAAACCGGTGAAGAACGGTTTACCTCGTTTCTGGGCATCCCGATCCAGCGGCTCGGTGAAACGCTTGGCGTTCTGGTTGTTCAATCTCGTCAGGCGCGAGAGTTTTCGGCCGATGAGGTCTATGCCCTGGAAGTTGTGGCAATGGTCATCGCCGAGATGGCCGAACTCGGTGCCTTTGTCGGAGAGGGTGCGGCCCTGTCGCCTCTGCACCAGCAATCCGTTCTGCTTCGCGGCGGGACCGGTCAGGAGGGCGCAGCTGAAGGTCATGTCTGGCTGCACGAACCACGGGTTGTCGTAACAAACCCGATCGCCGATGACCCCGCGCGCGAACTGGATCGCCTGAACGAAGCGGTCGAAGAGCTGCGCGTGGGTGTCGACAAGATGCTCGAGATCTCACAGGACGGCGACAAGGACCAGATGCAGGTTCTCGAGGCCTATCGGATGTTTGCCAATTCCAAAGGCTGGATGCGGCGCATGGAAGAGGACATTTCACGCGGTTTGAGCGCCGAGGCCGCGGTGGAAAAGGAACAGTCTCAGGCAAGGGCGCGAATGGGGCAGGTCAATGACCCATATCTGCGCGAGCGGCTGGCCGATCTGGACGACCTCAGCAACCGACTGCTGCGTATCCTGACGGGCCAGGGGAACTATTCGGACGAAGAGCTTCCATCGGACCCGATCCTTGTCGCGCGAAATATCGGCCCTGGGGAGTTGCTCGAATACGGCCGCTCTCTGAAGGGTATCGTGTTGGAAGAAGGCTCGGTCGGATCGCACGCGGCCATTGTCGCGCGGGCTCTGGCCATTCCTCTGGTGGTGCATGCAGAACGGATCACTACCGAGGCGCTGAACGGCGACCACATCATGGTGGATGGGGATCAGGGCATTGTCCACCTGAGGCCAGATGATACCGTTGTCGCGGCATTCCGCGACAAGATCGCGATGCAGGCACAGGCGCAAGAGCGCTATGCCTCGATCCGGAACAAGCCAGCTCTTACCTTGGATGACGAAACGATTTCACTGCACATGAACGCGGGCTTGATGGCGGATCTGCCGTCGCTGTCGAGCTCCGGCGCCGAAGGCGTTGGGTTGTTCAGAACAGAGCTTCAGTTTCTTGTCCGCAACAAAATGCCAAAGCGGTCTGAGCTTGTCGCGCTCTATGGTCGGGTTCTGGACGCGGCGCAGGGTCAACGCGTGGTGTTTAGGACCTTGGATATCGGGTCGGACAAGGTTTTGCCCTACATGAAGCCCACCGATGAACCCAACCCAGCACTGGGGTGGCGGGCGATCCGGGTCGGATTGGACAAGCCCGGTGTCATGCGGATGCAGCTTCAGGCGCTTATGCGGGCTGCCAATGGGCGGCCGTTGACCATCATGTTCCCGTTCGTGGCCCAGTTCGACGAGTATCGCGCTGCCCGAGCCGAAGTGGACAAGGCAATTGCGCGCGAGAAACGTCTGGGCCATGTCTTGCCGGAAACGCTGGAAGTGGGCGCAATGCTTGAGACGCCGTCACTTGCTTTCGCGCCGCAGAAATTTTTTGACGAGGTCGGGTTTCTGTCGATCGGCGGCAATGACCTGAAACAGTTCTTTTTTGCAGCCGACCGCGAAAATGAACGTGTTCGCCGCCGCTATGATGTTCTGAACGTCAGTTTCCTGAGCTTGATTGAACAGATTGTCCAACGCTGTGAAACGTCGGGCACCCCTCTGAGCTATTGCGGTGAAGATGCTGGTCGTCCGGTAGAAGCGGTATGCCTGTGCGCTATGGGATTGCGCACACTGTCGATGCGCCCGGCTTCCATTGCGCCAGTCAAAAGCCTGCTGCGCAGGGTCAACCTGAGCGAGGTGAGGGCGGTTATCGAGACGTCCCGCAGCAAAGGGGAACAGTCCGTTCGCAATGCCGTCATGGAATATCTGCGGACGAGTACCTGATCTGGCTTGGACAGCCTGACGTCTCGATCTGAGAGAATTGGCTGCTTAATTTCATCCGATAGACGATTTTTCTTGATTTCCTTTCAAACCCGATGATGTTACCGCTAACGGTTATGGCTTAGGCTATGATTGGCGTCCGTTCAACAGCTCCTTTTCACGAGGTGAGGTATGGTATCGCGAGTAATCCCGGTTGATCCCTTTGATCTGGTTCTGTTCGGAGCCACGGGCGATCTGGCGCGTCGGAAGATCCTGCCGGCACTGTTCCACCGCTACCAGGTGGGACAAATACCGCCTTCGGCACGTATCATCTGTTCTGCTCGTGGCGACACTGTGGCCTCTGAGTTTCGGAAGCAGGCCCTAAAAACCCTGAAAGAATTCGCACCCGAGGCTGCATCTGACGAAACGGCTCTGCTGGAGTTCGTCGAACTGCTCGACTACGTCGGAGTGGATGCGACCGGTGACACGGGCTGGTCAAAGCTGGCTGGAATGGTTCGACCGGATGTCACGCGCGCGTTCTACCTGTCTGTCGCGCCACCTTTGTTCGGACCGTTGGCGAAACGTCTCAAGGATCGTGGACTGGCGCTTTCGGACAGTCGAATTGTTGTGGAAAAGCCGTTTGGCCGCGACCTGGAGTCTGCACGAGCGCTGAACGAAGAGCTTCGCGCCTGTTTTCAGGAACATCAAATTTACCGAATTGATCACTACCTTGGCAAGGAAACCGTACAAAACCTCATGGCTCTACGTTTTGCCAATTCCTTATGGGAGCCTTTGTGGAACTCGACCCACATCGACCATGTGCAGATAACCGTTGCTGAAACCGTGGGTATCAAGGGACGAGAAGACTATTACGATCACGCGGGGGCGATGCGTGACATGGTGCAAAATCACCTTGTGCAATTGCTCTGCCTGACTGCAATGGAACCACCATCGCGCTTTTCACCGAACGCGGTTCGGGACGAAAAGGTCAAAGTCATAGAGGCGCTCGACCCGGTTCCACCCGAAGATATCGCCCGAGGGCAGTATCGCGAGGACGCAGGCGGCGACAGCTATCGGGACCACGCCGGCAACCCGACCAGCCAGACCGAAAGCTTCATTGCCATGAAGGTCAGGGTCTCGAATTGGAGATGGGCAGGGACACCGTTCTACCTGCGCACCGGTAAGCGTCTCAGGGCTCGGGAATCCGAAATCGTCGTGGCGTTCCGGGATCCGCCTCATACGATATTTCCCAGTGCCGGGCCATTGCGCGGCAACGTTCTGGTTATCAGGTTGCAACCCGACGAAGGCATTACCTTGCGCACAACGATCAAGGATCCTGGTCCCGGAGGGTTGCGCTTGACGGAAGTTTCTTTGGACATGAGTTTTGCCGAGGCTCTCGGGGCTGATATGCGTGCTCAGGACGCGTACGAACGTCTCGTGATGGATGTGATCCGTGGCGACCAGACGCTGTTCATGCGCGGTGACGAGGTTGAGGCCGCGTGGGCCTGGGCCGACCAGATCATTGAAAACTGGGAAGGACGCCGTGACACCCCCGCACTTTACGATCCCGGTTCATCAGGGCCCGAGGAAGCACTGATGCTGATGCATCGTGACGGACGGCGCTGGCGGCAGATTGGAGACTGAGACATGCATCCACAACTACTTGCCGTGACGGAACGAGTGGTTTCGCGTAGCCGCAGCAGCCGCCTTGACTATCTGGACCGAATGGAACGTGCCCGCGATGACGGGCCGGCTCGGGCTCATCTGTCTTGCAGCGGGCAGGCCCATGCCTATGCGGGGGTGGGATCGGATCAACAGGCTCTGGCGGCCGGTTCGGCCGGCAACCTGGGTGTAGTGACAAGTTACAACGACATGCTGTCGGCGCATCAACCGTTCGATCGCTTTCCTGATCTGATCCGGGCTGCGGCGCGCTCGGTGGGAGCCACCGCGCAGGTCGCCGGTGGGGTGCCGGCGATGTGTGATGGCGTCACACAAGGCACTTCGGGAATGGAGCTGAGCTTGTTTTCCCGAGACGTGATCGCCTTGGCCGCCGCAGTTGCTCTGAGCCACAACACTTTTGATGCGGCGGTTTTCCTCGGAGTTTGCGACAAGATCGTTCCGGGCCTTGTTATCGCGGCCCAGAGTTTCGGGCACCTTCCTGCTGTGTTTCTTCCAGCGGGACCGATGACAAGCGGCCTCGGGAATGAGGAAAAGGCAAAGATACGCCAGCAATATGCCGCCGGTGAGATCGGGCGCGAAGAATTGATGGCCGCAGAGATGGCGGCCTATCACGGGCCGGGAACCTGCACGTTCTATGGCACGGCAAACAGCAACCAGATGCTTATGGAGTTCATGGGGCTCCATCTGCCTGGCTCAAGTTTCGTAACGCCGAACACACCGCTTCGCGATGCGTTGACTGCAGCCGGCGCGCAGCGCGCCTTGTCACTTTCGGCGCTTGGTAACGACTATCTGCCCGTGTCCCGGATCCTGGACGAAAAAGCCTATGTCAACGGTATCGTGGGCCTCATGGCGACGGGCGGTTCCACCAACCTGCTGATCCACCTTGTTGCCATGGCGCGGGCGGGCGGCATTCAATTGGACTGGGAGGATTTTGCGGATCTCTCGGCGATTGTTCCACTCGTTGCACGGGTTTATCCTAACGGGTTGGCGGACGTGAACCATTTCCACGCAGCTGGCGGGCTGGGTATGACAATCGGAACCTTGCTGGATGCCGGTCTTCTCCACCCGGACACCCAAACCGTAGCGGGTCAGGGGCTTGCGCATTACACAAACGAACCCCGATTGACTGACGGGCAACTGGATTGGCAACCGGGAGCCGGGGAGAGCCTGAATCAAGCCATCATCCGCCCGGTGTCGGACCCGTTCCAGCCGACAGGGGGGCTCTTGCGACTCACAGGATCTTTGGGAACAGCAGTGATGAAGGTCTCTGCGGTTGCGCCCGAGCATCGAGTTGTCGAAGCACCAGTGCGGGTGTTCCACGATCAGGATGCGGTCAAGGCGACCTTTAAGGCCGGAGAATTTTCAGGGGATGTAATAATCGTTTTGAGGTTTCAGGGACCAAAGGCGAATGGCATGCCCGAGTTGCATGCACTGACACCTGTGCTTTCGGTGCTGCAAGGGCGTGGGCAAAAAGTGGCGCTGGTCACCGATGGTCGCATGTCCGGCGCGTCGGGCAAGATTCCTGCCGCGATCCATGTCTGCCCCGAGGCGCTAGATGGTGGCCCCATTGCCTGTTTGCGGGACGGAGACGTGTTGCGCGTGGATGCGGTCGCCGGAGAGCTGGAGATCCTGACCGAAGGCGTTCTGGACCGACCGCCGGCACAGCCGGATCTGTCCGCCAACAATTGGGGCACGGGGCGGGAGCTGTTTGCGACCTTCCGCCAATCCGTTTGTTCCGCCGATCGCGGCGCCACCTTGTTCGGAGACTGACGATGACCCCACAGGCTGCCAGCCAACGCACCCGCGAGATCTGTTTGTTTGCCCCGATCGTTCCGGTTCTGGTGATTGAAGATGCCAAGCAAGCCCGCCCGTTGGCGGAGGCGCTGATTGCCGGGGGGTTGCCGGCGCTCGAAGTCACTCTGCGAACCCCGGCAGCAGTGGAGGCGATCCGCATCATGGCCTCGGTCCCCGGTGGCGTGGTTGGCGCCGGAACCCTGATCACCCCCGCTGACGTGCGGGCCGCGAAACAGGCCGGGGCGCAGTTCGGCGTCTCTCCAGGAGCCACAGAGGCGCTGCTTGCGGCCTGTGAGGCGGAAGGCTTGCCGCTCCTGCCCGGCGCGGCCACGGCCAGCGAGGCGATGGCGCTGCTGGAACGTGGCTATGACATGCTGAAGTTTTTCCCCGCCGAAGCAGCCGGCGGCGCGGCCTATCTCAAATCGCTGGGCGGCCCGCTGCCACAGATCTCGTTTTGTCCGACCGGTGGAGTTTCGCCCGCAAATGCCGAGGCATATCTGGCCCTGCCGAACGTAACCTGCGCCGGTGGCAGCTGGGTCGCGCCAAAGGATGTGGTTGCGGCGGGGGAGTGGGAGACGATTGAGCAGCTGGCGCGGGAGGCGGCGGGGTTGGGGGGTAGAATGTGAGCCCGCATCACCTAGCTAGTGCAAATTGCAGGGAAATATGTAAGGCTCGATCCGCCTCGTTTTTACAGAGGGTAAGCCGTCAGTTTGACGCCTGCACGGGGCTTTGTTGCACAAATCCTGTGAGGATGGGACTTCCCCTTTCCCCGGACGGATTTAGCCTACGGCTTCTGTGACGGGAATGCCAAGAGCG
Source organism: Primorskyibacter sp. S87 (assembly GCF_049801055.1). Classification (NCBI taxonomy): domain Bacteria; kingdom Pseudomonadati; phylum Pseudomonadota; class Alphaproteobacteria; order Rhodobacterales; family Roseobacteraceae; genus Primorskyibacter; species Primorskyibacter sp. S87. The sequence goes on from NZ_JBNAGF010000008.1 coordinate 205,424, forward strand.
GTATAGCGGTTGAGGACTGCGACACGGATTTGGATCTCTGCGACCTGCCGATCAAAGTCTCTCGCCATGAGACTTTGCCCCATCAGCTTCACACAGTGCATCTTGGTCTCGACACGGCTTCTTCGGTGGTATCCGCTCCATTGTCGCCAAATGGCGCGGCCCAAGTATCGTGAGGCGTTAACCGCTTCGTTCCGGGCGATGGCTCCGGCGCTGCTGGGTTTCCACGGCTTGGCGTTCTTACGCGGCGGAATGACAGCGTGGGCATTCCGGGCGGCAATCGCGTCATGGCATTTGCGCGTATCATAGGCCCCGTCGCCGGTTACTGATCCGATGTCCTGGTCGTTGGGGATCTGGTTCAGCAACTCAGGCAACATGGGCGCGTCACCGATGTTGCTGCTGGTAACCTCGACCGCTCGAACCTCCAACGTTTCCTCGTCGATCCCTATGTGTATCTTGCGCCAAATGCGTCGTTTGGGACCGCCATGCTTGCGTGCGTTCCATTCGCCTTCACCTTCAGCTTTGATGCCTGTGCTATCAACCAGAAGGTTCAGCGGGCCGGTACTGCCACGATACGACAGGTCCACGTTCAGCGTCCTCTGGCGGCGGCACAGCGTGCTGAAATCGGGAACTGCCCAGTCCAGCCCGACCAACTGCAACAAGCTTTCCACAAAGCCTGTCGTCTGTCGGAGCGGAAGGCCAAACAGCACCTTGATCGTCAGGCAGGTTTGGATCGCAGCATCACTAAAGCTGTGTCGCCGACCGCGCTTGCCGCTCGGTGGCGGAACCCAGACCATATCAGGGTCAAACCAAATCGACAGCGACCCGCGCCGTCTCAACGCCTCATTGTAAGATGACCAATTCCTGGTCTTGTATTTCGTGGGGGCCCAACTGCTCATGACGCACAGCTATCACGCTGGATTCACACAGTGAATCCCTCAACCGATTTGTGCAACAAAGCC